>JACKGW010000001.1 GCA_020631815.1 Planctomycetota bacterium
GGGAAGCAGCGGCGGTCACGCACCTTGAGAGGGCCGCAGGGTCCCCGGAGGACCGCGGCGCCACAAGCAGAACAACTCCTACACAGCGTCGCCTCCGCGGAATGCTCGGGATGTAGCAGGCGTCGTGCGGAGCGGCACAAGCCGTCGGACGTCGATGCAACGTGGCGTCGCAGCCAACACGAAAGGAGGGTCATGACGAGAAGGAGTTTCGGGTCCGTGGTCTGGCGGAACGATCGTCAGGCCTTCTACGTGATGTTCACGCACGAGGGTCGTCGCATCCAGCGGCTCATCGGCGATTCCCGCGTCGAGGCGGAGCGCGTGATGCAGGACGTGCGTAGGCGCGTCCAGCTCGGAAGTTCGCTTTCTGCTCTTTTGAACGAGGTCTTCGGCGATGTGACCGGCCACCAACTCACGTTCCGGGACGCCGCTCCTCTGTATCTGGAGTACGCGGAGGCTCGGAAGCGCACGTCGACCTTCCGCAACGACGTCAGCCGCCTCCGAGGGCTCCTGCGGGCACCCTGGGCGACGAAGCCTCTGGCTGTCGTCAGTGTCGCGGACCTCACGGCGTGGGCCAGTCGTCGCATGACGGGCAAGCGTCGCGTGTCGGGAGCCACAGTCAACCGTGACCTGAACCTCGTGTCGGCTCTCTACCGGTGGGCCATTGGGATGGGCTACGTCGAGTCCAACCCGGCCCGCTCGGTCGTCAGGGCCTCCGAGAAGGGGCGTGCTCGAACGATGTGGCTGACAGTGAGCGAGTGCTCCGCTCTACTGGCAGCAGCCTCAGAGGCGTTCCGTCCGCTGCTGATCTGCTTTCTGCATGCGGGCCTTCGTCGTGGCGAGCTACTGGCCCTGGAGTGGCGGTCCGTGGACCTCGATCGCGGTGTCGTCGTGATCGAGCCCGAGTCCGCCAAGTCGGGTGTCGCCCGGGACATCCCGCTGACGTCCGTCCTGGCGGCGGAGCTCCAGGGGCTGGCAGCAACCTCGCCCGTGGGCGGACACACGCCGGTCTTCCGCAGGTCGGGTGGAATCCCTTGGAGCGCTGGTGCCCTGCGACATTGGCTCGACAAGACCCTCGAAGCCGCGGAGGAGGAAATCCCCGAGTACCGACGCAGCCAAGTCAGCCTGCACGTGCTCCGGCACACGTTTGCGAGCCACCTTGCTCAACAGGGCGTCCCGTTTCACGAGATCGCTCACCTGCTCGGCCACAGCTCGACGTACGTCACGGCTCGCTACGCTCACCTCGCCCCCGAGGCGGGACGCGACGCCATCGCCCGACTCGAGGATCGATTCGGTGATCACGGGAGCTCGCGTGTCCAGGAAGCGGCGATCATCCAGTGGCCCCTTGCGAGCACCGGCGGCGTACCCCTGGCGTACCCGCGGCTCCCGGCCTTGTGCGCAACTGCTTCCTAGGTAGTCACTTGGGGCGCTGGCGCGATCGGTTTTGAAAACCGGCGTAGGGTCAAACCTACCGGGGGTTCGAATCCCTCTCCCTCCGCCATTGTTCTGCGCCCAGAGGCTGATGGATGGGCTTTGGGGCTCTCGGACGCGACGTCCGATCGTTTGCCGATTCGGAGTCACTCGTACCCCCTGGCGAGGTGCGAAGTGTGTAACTCGCGCACCGCCAACGTGCGGCGGTGAAGGGTCACTGATTTGGGTTTCCAGGCCCATCCTCAAATAGCGGCGGCGGTGGTTTAGGCAGCTAGGCTTACCAGTCCGTAATTTTAGGTTGGGGCCAAAAAGCTAAACCTCAGATGACTCAGGGCTAGGAACCTAGCATTGCCCGCACATAAATATAGGATAGACGACAAAGCCTAAAATAAGGAGGCCAGATGCGCAGCGAGGACTTCGGCTCCCAGAGCCCGGGTCGGCTCGTCCCGACGGAGGGCGGCGTTGACGCCTACGTGCCGAATCCCCTTCCGCCGCAGGAGGAGGCGTGGTCAAGCGTCGCCACCATGAGGGCGCTGGCCAAGGCCGAGAACGCACTGGGGCAGCTCGTGGGGACGGCCCGCCACGATCTACTGAACCCGCACCTCGTCGCGGCTCCGTTGATCCGGCGTGAGGCGATCATCTCCAGTCGCATCGAAGGCACCTACACGACCCCCAGGCAGTTGGCGCTGATCGAAGCCGAGCCCGAGAAGGAGGGCGGGAAGGGGCGGCGCATCGCCGCCGAGGACGAGGCGCGAGAGGTCCTCAACTACGTTCGAGCAGTCGAGTACGGCTTCACGCGGCTGGACACGCTCCCCATGTCGAAGCGCCTCATGCGGGAGCTGCACGAGATCTTGATGAAGGGGGTGCGCGGAGGGCGCGAGCGGCCTGGCCAGTTCCGCGACCGACAGAACTACATCGCCAAGGAAGGCGACACGATCCAGAAGGCCCGTTTCGTTCCTCCTCCCGTGGCGGAGATGGAGCAGGGGCTGGACGACCTGGAGAAGTACATGCATCGGCCGCAGACCGACGAGTCGCTGCCGCTGCTGATCGACCTCGCGCTCGTGCACTACCAGTTCGAGACCCTCCACCCCTTCCGGGACGGGAACGGTCGCATCGGGCGCCTGATGGTCCCTCTCATCCTCAGTCAACACGGGCGGCTCGCCACGCCCCTCCTGTTCGTCAGCGGCTACTTGGAGCAGCACAAGCGGCGCTACATGGACCTGCTGCTCAAGGTGAGCAAGGAGGGGGCGTGGCTTGAGTGGATCGAGTTCTTCCTCGATGCCGTCGGGGCCTCGGCAGTGGACGGCGCGAATCGAGCCAAGCGGCTACTGGCCTTGCGCCAGGAGTACGTGAGCAAGGTCCAGTCCGCGAGGTCGTCCGCCCTGCTGGTCAAGCTCATCGACGAGCTGTTTCACCGCCCTTCGATCACGTTCGGCGAGGCCGCCGAGTTGCTTGATGTGACGCCTGCGGCCGCAAACGCAAACGTGCGGAAGCTGCAAGAGGCCGGGGTGCTCACGGAGATCACCGGCCAGGCCAGGAACATGATCTTCGCCGCCCAGGGCATCTTCGAGCTCATGCACGACTCGGGGGATGACAGCACGGCCGAGAGCAGTCAGGAGTAGGCCATGAGCTGAAGCTGATCGAGTTGAACCCGTTCGGTGGAGCCGACCTCTACGAATGCGATGCCGCTGTCGTGGTGGAGTCGATACGCAGGCAAGTCGCGTAGGGCGTCCGCGGGCTATTCCCATCTCCGTACCCCCGCACTGAGCGCGACCGGCCTCTCCGATTCACGCCCACCCCCCAAGGGGGCGTCCCCACGCGACGAGCGCCCCGTCGCGCTGATCACTCTCTCCCCTGGGGAAGGGCGCGCGACATCTAGTGCGGTAGGACCGGAGAAGTCCCGTCGAACGCAGCTACGTCAGGGGCTGCCCCAGAGCGTGAAGCCGGCCCAGTGGTAGGGGTGGTTGCGGCCGGCGGCGATCTGCTGCAGCTTCGCCTCGCGCAGGGCCGCGCCCGCGGGGCGGCCTCCCTCTCGCATCGAACGATAGAAGGAGAGCATCAGGTCCTTCGAGTCCTGGTCCGAGACCTTCCAGGCGGAGACCACGACGCGCGGCGCGCCGGCGAAGAAGAAGGCCCGTGGAAGTCCCAGCACGCCTTCGGCGTCGCTGATCGGGCCTAGCCCGGTCTCGCAAGCGGAGAGGACCACGAGGTCTGCGGGCACCCGAAGGCGGTAGACATCGGCGACGCTGAGCACGTCGCCGCCGCCCAGCGCGAGGCCCGAGAGCATCGGGCGCTCGGTGTCGAGCACGCCGTGACAGGCGATGTGGACCACGGCGAGGCGGTCCTCCCTCGCGTTGATGGCGTCCTCCAGCATCGAGCGCGTGGCCCTCTCTCGGACGAGGACCGTGCCCTCGTCCGCGAAGAACGCCCCGATCGCGCGGACCTCGTCGCCCGTCGCGGGGAGCCGCCCGAGGTTCTCGAGACCTCGGACCGCAAGCGTCTTCGGCGCCTCCGTCTTCGATTCCTCGGGATAGACCGGGTCGCCTAGTGCGACCAAGCCGCGGCCCGTCGTCGCCTTGGGGAGGGCCGCGAACACGGAGGCGGACGGCACGCAGACGACCTCGTGGGTCTCGACCAGGCGTCTGCCCTCACCGTCCCCGTGGACCAGGGCGTCCAGCGGCACCAGCGCCAACACGTCGTCCGTCGCGATCACCAGGCGCTCGAAGCGGTCGAGCGCCTCCGCCTCGGCCAGGCTGCCGAGAATGCGATCGTGGACCTCGCGGGCCGCTGTGCGATCGTCGGTGCCCGGCGTCTTGAGCAGGCGACGCCATCGAAGGACCGGCTCGACCACCGACACGGTGTTGCCGAGCCGGTGCATGCGGATCTTGCCCTTCTCGACCAGGAACACGACCGTCTGGCCGCCCTGCATCAGGTGATAGCTCAGGAGCGCAGTCTTCTCCGGCAGCGACGCCGTCACCTCGTCGAGGGTCGCGGGCGCCGGGTCGATGACCCTGGTCTCGCGCCTTCGCGCGCGCTCGACGCTCGCGATCGCTCCGTCGAGCCGGACGTAGGCCTCTTCGAGCTCGCTGCGGAGGGCGGCGACGCGGTCGGAGTCGGGCTTCTCGCGCTGCGCTTCCTCCTGGAGGCGCCCCTGGGTTTCCCGCACGCAGGCCCGGGCGTTGGACTCCGCCTGCTGGAGCCCCGCTGGGATCTCTCCGGCCCACAGTCGATCCCCGTTCTCGAGCTGCTCGAGCAGCGCGAGGGCGCGCCCGGCCTCGGCGAACCAGAACGCCTGGGCGACGCGTGCCGTCGTCGCCGTCTCTGTCTCGAACAGCAGGAGCATGGCGTCGAGGCCGTAGTCGGCGGCGAGCCGCGCGTTGCCGCGTACGGCGACCGCCTCGCCCGCGCCGAGCCCGCGGGCCAGGCCGAGGTACAGCTCGACGGCGCGCGCTGCGCACGCGACGGCCTCCGCGTAGGTCGTTCGCTGGAAGTGGTTCCTGCACCGGGCCACGAGGACCTCGGCGAGGAGCGGTGGGATCTGCTCCGCTTCGGCCTCGGCCATTGCGAAGTGGTCGTTGGCCGCCTCGAGGTCTCCCATGGCCTCGAGTGTGGTCCCGATGTTCTTGAGCGCAGCGATCGTCTGTGCGGCGTGCCTGCGCTCGCGTGCAAACTCGAGTGCCTCCCGGAAGAGCGGGAGCGCCTCCTCCCTCTTGCCGAGGTTGGAGAGCGCGCTCGCGGAGAGCAGCACCCAGAGCTGTCGGAGAGCCGGGTCCTTCGTCGCCGTGACGAGCTCCCTCGCTCCTTGCAGCATCTCGTACGCTTCCTCGTTCTCCTGCCGGTGCAGATGGATCGACGCCAGCTCCACGGTGGCCTGGGCGATGGCGCCGTCGTGCTTCAGCGCGCGCGCGACCTCGAGCGCCTCTCTGCCGACGCGGAGGGCCTCGTCGAGGCGGCCGGCCGGAGCGAGGATGCTCGCGATGCCGCGGAGCGTCTCGAAGACCTTCGGGGCGTTTCCCTGCGCCCGGTAGATCGACAGCGCTTCCTCCAGCACGTCTAGCGCCTCGGCGAAGTTGCCCAGCAGCTTCGTCGCGAGTCCGAGCCGCGTCAGCGCGTACGCCAGCTGCTCCTTCGACGGCGTCTGCCGCTGGTTGGCGACGGCCTCCCGGCAGAGCGCCACGGCACGATCCAGGTGGCCCTGGATCGAGAGGAGCCCGGCGAGGTTGAGCCGGAGGAGGTCGTTCCGGTGCGCGGGCCTCCCGGGCGTTGTCGCTGCCAGCTCGAGGGCTTCCTCGTAGCGCGCGATCGCCGCATCGAAGTCCTGTTGGTCCCAGAGCAGCGTGCCGACGTTCGTGAGGGCGACGATGACCCCCTCGGCGTTCCCGAGCTCGCGGCTCAGGTCCAGCGACCTTTGCTGCCAGGCGAGTGCCTCGTCGGGGCGTCCCAGCCTGCGGGACACGTTACCCAGTCCGGTGTAGACCTCCGGGAGCGGCTCCCTATCGCCAAGCGCCTCGAGCACCTCTCGAGCGCGCGAGAGCCTCCCAAGGGCCGCGTCGAAGTCGCCCTTCCACTGGTCTACGCGCGACTCGGCGAGGAGCGTCGCTGCGACGTCTCCGCTGCGATCGAGCGCCTCGAAGCGCCGGAGTGCGTCGGCGAGCAGGCGACTGGCCTCCTCGGCCTTCCCCGCACGCTGGTAGGTGCCCCCCGCGCGGCGCAGGAGCGCGGCGGCCAATCGCACCCATCCGATCGCCGAGCACCGGGGAACGAGCGTGAGGTCGTGCCGGGCGGCGTCCAGGGCCCGCCCGGTCTCCGCGAGTGCCTTCGAGCGCAGCGTTGCCACGTCGATCGAGGTCGGACTCCAGGGTGCGGCCTCACCGTCCGGGGCCGACGCGTCGGCGAGCGCGATGACGCTCTCGTAGTCGGGGGCGTTCCACGCGCGCTGCTGCGCGACCCAGGTCGCGCGCAGTCGAAGGAGCCGATCGAGATCTTGGCGCTCGAGCGCCCGCCACCGCTCGACCAGCTCGGGGAGCGCCCTTGCCGCCGGCCGGAACGAGGTGGCCTTCGCATACGCGGCCGCGGCGTCCAGGGCCTGGGGATCACCCTCCGGGTTGGTCCTGATCGCGTTCGCGTGGCGAAGCAGCAGGCGCTCGGCGACGCGGAAGGGATCCGTCGTGGCCAGTTTCTCCTTCGTGGCGAAGGCCGCGATCCCCTCTGCACCCCGCTCGAGAAACGCGCCGTGCACTTGGTCGGCCACACGGTCGACCTCTTCCTCGAACGACTCGTCGCCGGCGCTGACGCGGTCCGAGACCGCGAACAGTACGAGCGCCAGCAGGATCCACGGAGTGCGAGCGTTCATTTCGGGGACTCCAGCAGGTGATCGATGTCGCTACGACCCTCGCGCGTCAGGACCTGGAACAGTGTCTCTCGCCCGATCTCGTCCTCGGGGCGGGCCTCTAGGTACGCCTCGGCGTGTCGCCGTGCCTCCGCGAGCAGGTCCGCCCGCAAGGCAAGATGGGAGAGCACAAGCTCCCGGAGCGGTGCATCGATCGAGTCGCGGACCGCATCCGACCGGCGCATGTAGAGCAGGACGAGCGCGTCGCTGGCCACTGCGAACGTCGTGCTCGCCTGCTCGAGACCGAGCACGCCCTCGGCCTCGATCTCCACCAGGTACGTCTCCCCGCGCGGCAAGGGCGGAGAGGCGTCGGGCCACGCCCACGGCGACGAGGTGCCAGCCACGGACTCCAGGGGCCGACCGTCCGCGGTCGAGACCCGGATCCGGGCAGCGCCTTCGCCGGCCCACTGGACTGTCGGACGCGCCTCGAGGACCACGCCGCGCGGTGCCTCGACGCGCAGGCTCCCTCGCTGGAGCGCCGCTCCCGGACGGCGACGTTCCACGGCAGACAGTGGGTCGATGTCGCCGAACAGGTCCGGATGCGCGTTCGCGAGGGACGCCCAGGCGGTGTCGAGCGTCGGCTTGCTCTCCGGGGCACCGGGCCGCGATGCCAGGAAGGCGAGGCCGACAGCGAGGAGGACGACCGCCGCGGCCACAGCGAACCACGGTCCTCGCGACGACCGGCGCAGGCGCGGCGCCTCGGCATCCAGATGGGCCTCGGCGCGGACGGCGGCCGTGACCGCAGCTCGGCACAATGAGCACGTGACGACGTGCGCCTCGATCCGTTCGCGTTCTTCGTCCAGCATCCGGCCGATCGCGAAGGCCGCGAGGTCGTTGACGTCGATGCACGCATCGCTCGAGCGATCGTCGCGCTCCGACATCCAGGCGCGGAGCGCGTCTTCCATCCCGTCGTCCGGACGTGGGTCGTGGGCCGTCATCGGATGTCACCCTGGTGAGACTCGGGGCCGACGGCCTGCCAGAGCGCCATCCAGAGCCGCAGGCGATCGGGCGGGAGCAAGTCCTTCTTCAGCAGCGGGCGCACCTTTTCCCTCAGGCGATCGAGCGCGCCGGAAACGACGCGACTCGTGCCCGATTCGCTGAGCTGCAGGAGGCTCCCGACCTCCTTGAGGGTGAGCGACTCGCCGAACCGGAAGTGGAGCGCGAGCTGCTCCCTCGTGCTGAGCGCGCGCCACGCGGCTTGTAGCGCACGAACGACCGTCATGCCGTCCTCGGCGTCGAGGAGCGCGGCCACGGGGTCGCCGTGGTCGGGGCCAGGGCGCGCGTCGAGGGCCCTTGGCTCGACGGATTGAGGACGCGGCGTCTTACGTCGTGCCTGCGTCGCGCCTCCCCGGCGAAGGACGACGGCGAGCCACGCGAACAGGGTCCCGGAACCGTCGTAGGTCCCGATGCGCGTGCGGGGCGGGGGGCTAGCGGGCGGCCGTGACAGGTCTGCAAGCACGTCCCGACCGATGGAGCCCGCGTCACCGACAATGCCGAGCTGTCGCGCCAGGCCGTCGAGGCGCGCCGCGTGCACCTCGATCACGCGCTCCCAGGCGTCTGGCAGGCCGAGCTCGCACGAGATCGTGAGATAGAGATCGGACGTCGACGTCAGCTCCAGGGCTCGCAACACGGTGTCGGGACCGACCGCGAGGTACGAGCGGTCGAGGCGCCGCGTGACGCGAATCAGCACCTCGCGTTCGAAGTCGGCGCGATCGAGGCGCGGTGTCCTGTACGCGTCGGACGCCGCGACGAACGCCGCCTCCAGAGCGCGTCGCACCGCCGGCGAGCGGAGCCCGGACCAGGCCGCGGTTCGATGGTCCGTGTTCGGGTGGTTCGAGCTCTCCATACGCGATCCGGCCTCCGAGCGTACGGCGATCCCATGCGGATTCGCAACGGCAGTCGACGCTCCGGACCCAGGCGGTTCCTCACGCAAGTTCCCGAGTCGGGACGCGTCTTGCTGGGTGTGGGGCGCCGGAGTCTCGGTGCTCGATGCCATCGAGAACGGAAAGGACCTGTGATGCGGATGAGGAGTGGACGTGGACGTGGGTGGCGCCTTGCCGCCGTGCTGACGGTGAGCCTGGGTCTCACCCCGGCGACTGCGATCGCCGCCGGAACGGCGGGTGCGCTGGACTCCGGGTTCGGCAGCGGCGGCGTCGTCGTGACGAACGACGGATCCGGCTGGCCGGCCGCGGCCCTGCAGTCCAGCGGAAAGATCGTTGTGGGCGGCACCGAGCAGGTGCCCACCTCGGACGGCGGCTCTGGAACGGGATGGCTCGTGCAGCGGCTCGACACCGACGGCTCGCTCGACACCGGATTCGGATCGTCGGGCGAGGTGCGGCTGTTCGGTCCGACCGCGGAGCTCAGGGCCACCGACAGTCTTCGGGCGCTGGCGGTCGATGGGAGCGACCGGATCCTGGCGGTGGGCAGCGGCTCGTTCGAGGTCACGACGGGCAAGGGAAAGCGGCAGACGACCTCGCTCGTCCGTCGGTTCACGGTTGTTCGCCTCACCTCGGGGGGAGCGCTCGACTCTTCGTTCGGGAATGGCGGTGTCGTCGTGATCGACCTCTCGGACGTGACGGGCGGTAGCGGCCGCGGGGAGTCGGTACACGTTCTCCCGAGTGGCGACATCCTCGTTGCGGGGCGCGCCTTCGACGTCGCCGGCCAGTCGTCCGGGGGAGGCAAGGGCAAGAAGGGCGGCGGCAGCAGCACCTCGAGTGACGCCATCGCCCTCGTGAAGCTCACTGCGTCCGGGGCGCTCGACACGAGCTTCGGCGCCGGAGGGATCACGATCCACGACGCGTCTACCGGCGACGACGAGCCTTGGCCCGGCGCGCTGGGCGTACAGAGCACCGGTCGCATTGTAGTCGGGAGCGTCGCGCGAGACATCGACGAGCAGTGGGTGCTCACCGCCTACGACAGCGATGGCACGGTTGACGAGACCTTCGGCCGCGTGGTCGTGGCCCATGCCTACCTCCGCGGGTTCGCGATTGACGCGAGTGACCGCATCCTGGGATGCGGCTACGCGGTAGCTTCGGCCGGGGACTACGGGTTCGTGCTCACGCGCTTCACGAGCGACGGCGCCACCGACACGGGCTTTGGATCGGGCGGCACCGTGTCGCTGGCGCTGTCGGAGAACTCGGAGGGCGGTCCCGTGCTCATCGAGAGTGACGGCGACATCGTGGCCGGGCTCAACATCATCGGCACGAACGGGGAGTGGCGCGCGCAGCCTATCCGCGTCGACAGCGACGGCGTGCTGGACTCGGGCTTCGGCACGGGCGGTTTCGGTGACGTCCTGGAGGGGAGCGGCGAGTTCTACGGGCTCTTCGCCCCTGGGCTCATCGACCCGAACGGCGATATCGTCCTCTGCGGCGCTCGCCAGGACTCAACCTCCGCCGACTGGCTCGTCGCCCGCTACTGCGGGAGCTGACACCCACGGTTCGATGCTGCGTGCACGGCGGCGCAGGCCGCCGTGCACGCTGTCTTGTGCCAACCTCGTCTTCCTCGTGATCGATGATGAGGCGATTTGGCCCAAGGACCAGCGGATGGACGATGAGTACCCTGAGTCACTGCTCCACGCGCACTTGGACCAGAAGGGGCTGGGTGAGCGGTCGGAAGAGGCTGCGCACGAGCTTCGGCTTCCGCGACTGACGCGGCGATCGCTTGGCTGACCCGATGATGTTGCCACGCGATGGAGACTCCTGCGGGGGTACGGAGTGCGGGCAAGGCGCATGCATTGTTGGGGATGACTCATGAGAGCTGCCCGCACTCGGTGCCTCGGAGGAACGACCTTCGCGCTTCAGTCCCCGAGCAAGTCGGCGTAGCGAGCACGCTCTGCCGGCGTGAGGGGCCGCGCCACGCGTCGCTCGGCCAGGGCCAGCACGTCGTCCGCCTCGACGAGCCACATCAGGCCCCGTTTGGAGTCATCGGAGGTCAGCACCTTCGTGCCCGTCGGATCGATCGCGGCCACCCACAGGGCCCGCTCGTGTTCGGGCAGCACGGCGAGCTCATTGCCGTCGAGATCCCAAAGGCGGGCCGTGCTGTCCATGGAGCACGTCAATACGCGGCCGCCCTGCTCGGAGAACATGGCCCCGAACACGGTGTTGCCGTGGCCTTGCAACTCGGCCCGGACGCGGCCATCAAGCTCCCAGAGCACGGGCGCCTGCCCCCCTCGCTCCAGGCCGAGCAGCAAGTCCCCGCTTGGAGCGAGCTCGATGACGTGCCGTCCCTCGGGGTCCCAGCTGTGAAGGAGACGGCCTGACCGGTCCCATACGCGTACGCGGCTCGGCACGACCTGTCGCCCGGTATCCGGGGACTCGATCGTGACGAGCACGTCGCCTCGACGCGAGAACCAGGCTTGGGTGCATGCACCTTCGAGTGCGAGCACGTGGCGCACCGTGCCATCCATGGTGCAAAGGCGGGCGGCATGCTCCTTGGCCCCGGCGACGAGGAGCTCGTCGCCGTCCGGAGCGAAGGCCACCGTCGCATAGGGTCGGTGTTGTTCAGGCCCGAGGTCGACCACCGTGCCGCGGTCGTCCCAGCGGATCCACTCGGGCTCGGGATCCTCTGCCTGCCCAGCGAGGGGGATCACCTTGCCGAGGACATGGTGTCCCTCGGGCAGGAACCGCAGCTCCTCGAGGTTGTGGGGATGGCGGAGCGTAGCCACCTCCCGCCCCTCGATGTCCCAGACGCGCGCGACACCCTCACCGATCGACGCGGTGAAGCGCGTTCCGTCTGCTGACCACGCGAGGGGCATGTACATCACCTTGCCCTGCTGCTCCGAGCGGAAGACCCGCTTCCCCTTCGCGCTCCAGAGCTCGACCCAGCCGCCGAAGTCCTCCGCGACGCACTGGAGGAGCATGTGGGTCCCGTCCGGAGACCACCGAATGTTCGTGATGTAGCCGTCGCTCTCCAGAGACGGGAGCTCCCTGGGGACGAGATCCCAAAGGCGAAGCGAGGCGCCGCCGGCCACGACCTCGCGCCCCGAAGGAGCGAAGGCCACGCTCGCCGCGGGTCCGTCGCCAAGGTGGAGCACGGCCTCGGGCTGGCCGTCGAGGTTCCAGACGCGGACGGTGCGGTCGAGGGCACTCGTGACGACTCGATCGCCCGTACGCGAGAAGTCGATCGCGCAGCGCTGGGCGCCAGCGTGGCCGCGCAGATGGCTCACGAGCCGACCGTCGCGGTCCCAGATGCGGATGTTCACCCAGTCGGCAAGGACCACGTGGGTGCTCGTCGGCGAGAAGTAGCCGTCCATGAAGATCGCGTCCGCTTCCTCGATGACCGCGATGGGGTCTCCCTGCCCGTCGTAGAGCCGCGCCGTCGAGTCGTACGAGCACGAGAGGATCCGCTCGCCGTCTGGCGACCAGCGCACGCAACGCACACCGCCGCCGTGCGTGGCCAACGTCTTGAGGAGCTCCCCGTCCGCTGACCACATGCGGACATCGCACGGTACCGACCTGCTTTCGCGGATCGACGCCGCGGACGAGGTCACGATGCGATCCCCCGACGGCGAGAAGGCCGCGGTCACCCGCGAATGCTCGTGGCCTTCGAGGGCGAAGAGACGGTTGCCCTCGAGGTCCCACACCCGTGCGACGTGGTCGTAGCCCAGCGTGAGGATCCGATCCCCCGACGGGGAATAGAGCGCATTCCAGGCGGAGGGCTCGTGCCCGTCGATGCGCTGGAGGAGCGCGCCTGCCGCCGACCACAGCCGCACCTCGCCCCGGCCTCTCGGCGCGGGCACGCGCGTGTCGCGGGAGGTCGTGAGGAGGGTCTTCCCGTCCGGTGCGAACGCGACGGCCACCACCGGCCAGTCGTGCTCGAGAGCATGGAGCTGGTGGCCCTCGAGGTCCCACACCCGGGCGAAGCGATCTTCGCCACCGGACACGATGCGATCCCCGGCGGGCGACACCGCCAGCGCCCTGATGTCACCCTCGTGGCCCTCGAACCGGATGGAGTCGTGCTGGCCGACGATGGCCGCGTGCAGTCGCGTCACCACCTCCGGAAGCAGCTGCGCGCGGCCCGCCTCGCAGGCGAGCAGCAGGGCAAGCTCGGGATTCGACGTCCCCACGGCCGCGGACGCGTTCGCCAGTCCCAGGGCGCGGGCGCGAAGAAGCTGCTCGCTGGCCCGCGCGCGTTGCCGCGACTCCTCGCGGCGCGCATCCTCGACGAGCGCCACGGCGACGGCCGCACCGACGACCAACAGCACCAGGGCGGCCACCGCGCTGCGCAGGATCGCCCGCTTGCGCGCGGCGCGCTCGCGCTCCTGCATGCCCGCCTCGCGAAGCGTATCGATGCGGGCCTGGTACTGCAGCGCACGCTCGCTGGCGGGCCGCCGCACCAACACGCGCGCCACGGCCGCGCTGGCGCGATCTGCTTCCCGCAGCAGCTCGGCGCCGTGCAGTCCCTCCCCGTTCTCCAGCGCCGAGCGGGCTTCGCGCAAGTAGCCCTGCACCTCGCGGTCTCGTTCGCGCTCGACCTGCCAGGTGCGGATGGCCTCGGCAACGGCGTTTGCGGTGGCCGGGCGCGCGTCCGGGTCCCGCGCCAGGCACGCAGCGCAGAGATCGGAGAGCGCCTCGGGGACGTCGCCATCGATCTCCGCTGCAGCCGGGGCGTCCTCCTTGAGCAGCTTCATGGCCAGCTCGGGGAAGGTCTCGAACGTGTGCGGCAGGCGACCCGTCAAGATCTGGAACAGGATGGCGCCGAGGCTGTAGACGTCGCTGCGCGTCCCCGTAGCCTCGGTGTCACCCAAGGCCGCTTCGGGCGACATGTAGCCCGGTGTGCCCAAGGCGCCCGCGATCGTCTGGAAGTCGCTCGCGTCGCGGAATGCCTGGATGTGGGCCGCGAGGGGATCGGCGGCGGCTTCCTCTTGGCCTGGCAGCGTGGCGAGACCCCAATCGAGCACGACGGCTTCGCCGAACTCGCCAAGCGCCACGTTCTCCGGCTTGAGGTCGCGGTGGACAACGCCTCGCGCGTGCGCGTAGCGCACGGCGTCGCAGACCTTGAGGAAGGGCTCGAGCAGGGCGAGGCGCTCCTCCATGCCCTTGCCGCGTGCCGCTTCGATGGCGGCGAGCAGGGTCGTTTCCCCGCGGATGAAGCGCATCGTGTAGTAGGGGATGCCCTCGGGCGTCTGGCCGAGCTCATACACGGGAACGATGCCCGGATGCGCCATCCCGGAGGTGATCCAGGCCTCTTGGAGAAACCGCTGCCGCAAGCTCTCGAAGACGCCGCTCTCCGGTGTGTCGGGGCCGGGCGTCTGCAGCTCGGTCGGCTGCGCGGGCGTTGCCTTCGTGCCTCCGGTGGGGCGGATGACCTTGAAGGCGACCTCGCGGTTGAGGTCCGAGTCGATCGCCCAGTAGACGATGCCCATGCCGCCCTGACCGACGGGCTTGAACTCCCGGTAGCGGTCGCCGGGAAGCGTACGCAGGTGACCATCGGAGTGAGGGGGCGGCGGCACGGGGGTCGACTCGGGGCTCGCGCGACCCTCGTCGTCCCGTTGGGTCTCGCCGGCGCGGTCGACCGACGGGGGCTCCTCGCGGCTCACGTGCTCTCCTCGATCGGGCGCAACGGTACGGGAAGTCGTCCGGCGAGGCTACGCCAACCCGCCGTGGAGCTCCTTCCGCGTGGAAGGTGCAGAGGTGGCCGAGCGCGTGCAGAGTGCGAGCGGAGTGTACGGAGAGTGTACGGAGTGCGGGCAAATCCCATGGACCATCGCGGACACCTCATGAGAACTGCCCGCACTCCGTGGCTGGAGCCTGCCTAGCGCCTCGTGATGGTAAGCAGCCGGCGGGTGGACAGGTGCTGCGGGGGTGCGTCGGCGTCTGCATCCCACGGGCGTTCGGCTTCGAAGGAGAGCGACCATTCGGCGCTGGCTACCAAGCCGTCCGCGCGTGAAAGGACGACACGCGCGGTCGCCTTCTTCTCCGCAGCCTCCAACCAGGAGGCCACACTGGCGGCCTCGCTCTCGACCGAGGGGACGACCACGACACCCGTGCCCAGCAGCACGACCTCGCTGTCGGTTACCGAGTCGACGTGCATCGTCCACGTCAGTCCCACCGGCATCGGGAGACCGTCACTGACATCGTGCACGGTCCACGTGGCGCTGGGCTCGGCCAGTGAGCCCGCGGGGAACGGCCGCACGTACGTCTGCACGCGGTCCTCGGCCGAGCCGAGCTGCTCGGCGCCTACGCCACCACGCGTGACGCGATAGCCGGCCGGATCCTGGAATCGCTGGACAGCTCGCACGACACCCTGGGCATCTAGGGAGAACGCGAAGCCCGGCTTCGCCTCGGCGTCGGGACGCGCTGCGAAGCGCCACTCCATGGGGCGCGGGGAGCTGCCGCGCTCGCCTGCTTCAACGGACACCTCGGCGCTCCAACTGAGCTTGCCGTGGTTGCGCGGCCCACGATGCGTCTCCTGCTGCCAGTCGAACTGGTACGTGACCACGGCGCGGGGCTCGAGATTGACCGGTAGCGAGAGCCAGGGCTCGACCTCGGGTTCACCGCAGCCAGGCAGGACCGCCAAGAGCCATATCGCCAACACACACCCCAGGCCTCGCATGCTGCGACCCTCCGCCTCGACCACGCGAGGCTAGCAAATCGCGAGTGTACGGAGTGCGGGCAAATCCCATGGACCATCGCGGACAACTCATGAGACCTGCCCGCACTCCGTATCCGAGGCCGTGCTACTTGCCGGCTTCGGCCTGGCCAGATGGCGGCGGACGCTGAAGCTCGACCAAGCCCAGGGCGTCCACGTCGTCGCCCGCACGTCCGTGAAGTGCGACGATGGCGTGGCCCTCGCCTCCGAGCAGGGGTGTGGCGTGACCAGCGATCCAGCCACCGTGCCATGTGTCGATGTAGGCATCCGCGGGGTCCAGGCTGTCGTCGGACGCGACCCGCATGAACACGACGGCGAACGACTCGAAGCGCACGCCGTGTTGGACGTACAGGCCACCGATGGCGTAGCCGGGTTGGGCCATCACGACGCCCCCCTGCGCTCCAGGTTGGCCGTGGCGCGGACCGTCACGCAGGGCGCCCTCCTTCAGGTAGACGCCCTGGATGCTGCGGATCGCGGGTCGCCATTGCACGGTCCCGCGCGTGTAGCGAAGGCCCACGAGGAGGCCGCCGGGGGGCTCCTCGAACGAGGTTCCGCCCGGTCCGCCGTATGCCGTCGTGCGGCGGAGTCCCGCCGCTTCGAATCCCGTCAGCGAGGCCTTGGGGCGCTGGGCTTCGAACCAGTCGCGGCCTACACGCCGTGACCAGGCGTCCGCACGCGCGCTGATCTGCCGCCACGAGTCCCAGTACATCGGGGAGTCGCCTAGCGCCGCGGCGACCTCGTGCGCCGTGTCCGGCTCCGTGCCCGCAAGCAGCTCGGCCAGTGCAGCTGTTCGTGATCCAAGCACGTCGCGCCCCAGCCGCGTGATCGCTTCGGTGCGGGCGAACGTGGGCAGCTCGCCCGCGTCGATCCACATGTCGAGCATCGCCTTGGCGTGGTGCGGCGACTTCTCGAAGTGCTTGCGGAGAATCGCCCTGCCGGGGGCCCCGGCCTCATGCAGGGTGTGCATGGCGAACCCGGAGTCACCGACCCCGTCCGTGAGCCAGGCATCCCACACGTCGTGCGCCTCGGGACCGAGAGACGCAAGCCACGACTTGATCTGGTTGGCCAGCTCGCCGTCGACGCGCAGGCGAGGGTTGGTGGCCCAGGTCTTCAGGGCCGAGCGCGCGACCTCGTCCTCTCGCCAGTACGTGAACAAGGGGCGTATCAGCCAGTCCCGCGCACCGCCAGGTCGTCGCTCGAGCATGCGCACGAGGCCCGGGACGGCTGCCTTGGCGCTCGGGCCGATGGCCTCCAACGTGGCTACGACCCCACGCCGGTACGCCGGCAGCATCCCCATCCACGGGTGGTAGTGCTGCTGCGCAACCCCCTCGGGAAGCTGGCGGTCCAACGCCTTGACCAACTGTTCCAGTGCGGGTGCTGCTCGTTCGCCCAGCGCCTCGAGCTCGTGGACGGCCTTGCAGGCCACTTCGAGGTCCGGATCCAGGAGCTGCTCGCCAAGCGCGCGGATCTCGGCGTCGCCCTCGGCGTAGACGGATCCGCCCGCCAGCAGCAGGCAGACGCCCAGGGTCAGCCCTTGCAACACGGAACGGCTCGATCGCGACATCACCTGCGCATGATGACCGCCACGCGGGCGCCCTTCGATGCCGAAGGTAGGAGTGCGGGCAATTCCTGCCCCCGCACGCGTCTCTCCCCCTGAGGGCCACGAGCTGGCCCCGTGGCACCCGCCAGTCGCTCCGGGCCTGGTCGTAGGCAGCCGCGCTGGACAAGGGAGCCGCCATGCGTCGATCGACAGGGCTTCTTGCTGCCGTCCTTCCCTTGGTCTTCACGGGCTGCGGCGGGGGCGGCGTGCAGTTCGATCCGCCCGGCGGGCCCCCGCCGCTCACGGCGGGGTGCCAGGGCGGCCTTGGCATCGTGCAGGAGACCGACGAGCAGGCGTACCTGCAGATCGGCGGCGCCTTCGACCAGCTGCGTCATGACGAGGGCCCTGGCAATCCGCCCGTCAAGATGACCACCAAGATCGACAC
The DNA here is from genome assembly GCA_020631815.1 of Planctomycetota bacterium. Lineage (GTDB taxonomy): Bacteria > Planctomycetota > PLA2 > PLA2 > JAEUHO01 > JACKGW01. The sequence continues at coordinate 17,392 of JACKGW010000001.1, forward strand.
GTACATCCGCGAGTACATGTGCGAGAACGACATCCCGGGCGTGGGCTTGGGCATCGTCTGGCAGGGGAACCTCGTCTACGTCAAGGGCTACGGCCTGGCCCGCGGATGGGGCACGCCCGGTACGGGCGACGACGTGCCGGTGCGTGGACAGCGCACGAGGTTCCGCTGGGCGTCCGTGTCCAAGTGCATCACCGGCCTCGCGTCCGTCATCGCGAGTCTGGAGGAGGACGGACAGGGCATCCCCTACTTCGACTTGGACGCCGACTTGCAGGGTAGCTACCGATGCACCAGCGAGGTCTGCGCGTACCAGATCCCAAACTCGTACTACCCGGACTGGTTCGATCCCACGGACGACAACCCGGTGCCCTGGCCTCTGACGATCGATCCCGTGCCTTCGACGGACGACACGTACGCGTTCACGCCGCGACGCTTGCTCGCCCATCGTTGCGGCGTCATGCACTACGGTGACGGCGACCCGGCCGACCCAAGCGGATCGCCGTCGGCCGCGGAGCGGGCCGCGAACGTCGGGTTCGTGTGGGCCGTGGACCAGTGGACAGGCTTGCCGCTCGTGCACCTGCCGGGGACCGACGGCACCTACTCGTCGTACGGCTACAACATGGCGGGAGCGGCGCTCGACTGGGCCGTTCCGGGCACGTACTGGAGCTACGTCAAGTCGCGCATCGCCGACATGACGCAGCCATCGCCGATGCTGTACCTCCACCCCGACGACACGAACGACCCGGCGTACGCAGCGGCCCCATGGTTCACGGCCCAGGATCGGGCCCACGGCTACAGCCAGGACGAGACCACGGGCGAGATCTTCCTGAACACCACGCCCGACGACGTCAGCTGGAAGCTCCCCTCCGGCGGCTTCATCTCGACGGTGGCGGACATGGCGCTGTTCGCCGAGGGCCTCCTCAACAACCGCTTCCTCGACGCGTCGGGCATGGACCTGTACCTGACGCCCCAGGCCAACGCGGCACAGGGTCTGCCAGGCACGCCCACCGAGGGGTATGCGTTCGGGATCGGGGTCGGCGTCAAGAGCGGTGAGCGGATTGGCGCGCACAACGGTGGCCAGCAAGACGCGGCGACCCGCTTGGTGATCTACCCCGATGGGCTGGATCCGAGCGTGGGGAAGCTCGGCATCGTCTTGATGTCCAACGCGCGCTACTTCGACCGCAACGCCGTGGCCAACCAGGTGGAGGCGTTCCTGCGCAACCCATACGTGCCGCCGGGGCCTGAAGGCATCGTGTTCAACGGAACCGATCCGCGCAACCCCGACTGGGCGGCGGACGACTTCGCCAATCGCCAGACCTACGGCCCGTATGCCGACCAGGGCGAGTACGTCGATCCCGAGCTCGACCTCTACGATGAGCAACCGTTCCGTGCGCTCGCCCAACGCTACGACCCGAACTTCGTCTGGGTGCCCACGCACGACCCGATCGAGCCGACCGAGGACGACCCCGCGCTCGAGACGCCGGAAGAGGCGGCGCGACGCATCCTGGTTGACCCGCCGCCCCGGTAGCCGCGTACGATGCGGGTCGCCATGGCGAGCGGAACCCAAGACACGAAGGCAACCGGGTCCCACGAGAGCGGCGCTGGCCGCCTCGGCAGCGGCGTTGGCATTTGGATCGGCTGTTTTGGATGGCTGATCGGGTTCCTGGTCGTGGCGTACGACGCCCTGGATGTGCTGTGGCCCGAGCTGCTGGGTGGCGCGCTGCTGACGACCGCGTTGGCCTGGGCGCTGGCTCGACGTGCTCCGCGGCAACTCCAGGCGAGCACGTGGATGCCGCTCCTGCTGGCTGCGATCGGTGTGCTGGTCCTGTACTACGCGCTCGTCGTCGAACCGGCGCTGCTCCGCGTCCCGCATGTCGTGGACCGCATGCGCCGCCTCGGGTCCGTGGTCACCGTGCCGTGGTGGGTCGGCGCCGCCGTGCTGGCCACCGGCGCGGTGTGGTGGTGGGCACTGCGTCGGGGGGACGCACCGGGGAAGTAGGTTCGAGCCAGGTCCCGCAGGCTCTTCGGCCAGCGGAGTGCACGCGGAGTCCCGGCAAGTCCCATGGATCATGGGGAATAGCTCATGAGACTTGCCCGCACTCCGTACCTCCGCGGGCCGCAGTCACACGGCGACTACCGAACCCGCTGACGAGCCCCTTCCGCGGGAGCCGTCGCCACCTGCACGCGCGCGGCAAACTCGAGTCGTACGGCGCGGTCGGCAGGCACGTTGAAGCTCGTGGATCCCGACAGGAACGATAGATCGGGCTCGCGGCGGCCAGGGAGCCAGAGGCTGCCCATCAGCGTCCAGGTCCCGGGCTTGAGACCGTGGATCGTGAACGGCCTGCCGAGGGGAAGAAGGAGCTCCCACGTGGGCTCTCCACCTTCGGCGGGCTCCTGACCGGCCGGTCCCTCACCCGTCGCAAAGAGGAAGCAGTGTGCCGTTCGCGTTCCCGCGTCCTCGGCGGTCGTGCCCAGCTCCACCTCGATGGCGTGGCCCGTCGGCACGAGGTCGCCCAAGTCGACGAGTCCAAGCTCCGATCCGCTCGCGACGGTGGACATCACGGCAAGGTGCCGACCCGACGGATCCCACCCGCTGGCGACGATGCGGGACCGCCCGGCACTCAGCCCCACCAGTGTGGCGAGCCCATGCGCATCAGCGGTCGCTCGGGCTTGGCCTTGCAGGGCACCGGCGTGCATCCAGAACGAGCTCACGGTGGCTCCTGCGAGCGGGTTGCCGTCGGAACCGCGAATCGTCATGGTCAGGCCCGAGGGCGGGGCTTCCCCCTCACGCGTCGGAGCCTCCGTGGTGTCGCGGCGTCCTTCGCCGTCGCGATCTCCACGCCCTGCGAGCGGGGTGCGCCAGGCCACGAGTACCACCAGAAGCACAAGCCCAAGGGCGATCGTCCAGCGAGTCGGCATGAGGTCCCCTTGGCGGCGGTCGCGCGGGCTTCGCGGCGTGCCGGAGTCTAGCGGCGCGTGAGCGCTCGCGCTGGAGAGAGGCCCGAGGACGGCGCGTGGCCCCCCCCTCCTCGGGAGGTCAGCCAGGGCGAGGCGAACAACACGGAAGGCGTCAGCTCGAAGCCCGGGATGACCCGAGAGCGTGCGCTCTGGTCCTCGACTTGCGACGTGATCCCGTCCAAATCGACGATGTCGATGCGCTGTCGGACGCGATCCACCAGCCAGACTTCCCGTACACCGAGGCCCAAGTAGCGACGCGCCTTGTACTCGCGGTCGCGCGGCTCCGTGGAGGGCGAGAGAATCTCGAACACGACCGCCGGCACGCCGACGTACTGGGCTTCGTCGTCGGGCGGCTTGTCGTGGACGACGATGTCGGGGACGAAGACGTTGACCTCGTCGACGAGCACGTCCAGGGGACGAGGGCCGAAGGCGTCAGGTCCGAGCAGCGCTCCCAGTGCCGCAAGGATCCGATTCTGGATTCGTTGGTGTCCCCAACGAGGCGAGGGCTGCTTGACGAGAAGTCCGTCCAGCAGCTCTACGGGCACGCCCTCGGGCATCGCCTCGTAGTCGTTTCGTGTGAAAAGCACGGTCATGGTCACACCAGGATATCGCCTGACCGCCGGGGTCGGTCACGCCCCGGAAGGGCGCAAGCTGGCTTGCCGAAGTGCATGAAACCGGCGTCTCGGGGCGCCATGCGGCGCCCATCCTCATTCGGTAGCCTGGGGGACCAGCCACGTGGAGGCTCTGGGATGCACCTTCGCCATGCGTTCGTGATGTTGGCACTCGCGGCGTCCGTAGCCTTGGCTGGCTGCGGCGGGGGCGGCTCGGGCTCGTCGGGCCCGGCGCGATTTGGCATCCACATCGTCACGTCGGCCAACCGCGATGCGTCGGGGGCCAGCACCCTGCAGCACCCCGCGCTCGATGGCAACTCCAGTGCCTTGCTGCTCATCACGCAAGTGTGGAACTACGGCAACGAGACGGGGGTCTACAACAACCACCCCGTAGGCGTGGGCTACGACATCGCTGCCGGTCGGTGGAAGATCTACAACCGCGACGGCGCAACACTTCCCCTGCAGAGTCGATTTGCATACCGCATCGTCACGGGAGACTCCGACTCGTTCGCTTGGATTGCATCCCCGGCGAACATCACGACGTACGCCAGCACGATCAGCCATCCTGCTGCGACAACGAATGCCTCGCACATCTTGCTCTTCACGCACAACTGGAACCCGGCTGGTGGGCCGGGTGTGTGAAACCTCAACATCGTAGGTTCCGCCGCTGCTGGGGGCGGTTGGCGGCTGGTGAATCTCGACTTCACGACGCCCTTCCCACCCAGCACGGCGTACAACGTGACCGTGCGCCCCGTGGCCGCGGATGACTACGTTCACCTGACCGCGGCCGCCAACGTCAATGGGAACTCAACGACTCTCACCCATCCGCTTCTCGATGGGAATCCCGACGCCGTCTTCCAGGTGTCTCACTACTGGGGCGGGGGTGCCAACGAGCGCAACATCGGCGTCTGGTACGACGGATCGAAGTGGCGGATCTTCAATCAGGCCGGCACGGAGATGCCCTCTGGCCGCTTCTTCTTCGTGAGCATCGACTAGCGTCGCTTGTTGCGCGCATCGCCGTTCGTCTGCGCCAGGGGGACGACGAGACGGAAGCCCACGTAGGAGCGGCGTTCGTCGTTTCCCTGCACGCCGATCCGCCACGCGGCCCTGAGCATGTCGGGGTGCTCACCAAAGGCGCCACCACGCGTGCCGCGCGAGTCGCCGTCGCGGCCGAGAGGGTCCTGCACAGGCTCGGAGCCGTAGGGATCGTCGGCGTAGGCGTCGAGGCACCACTCGCGAACGTTGCCGTGCACCTCGTGCAAGCCCCACGGGCTTGCGGGCAGCGAGCCGACGTCGACGGGAACGCGGAGCTTGTCCCCCGCCGGGCGTCCGTCCGTAGACGGCCCGTCGTCGTAGCAGGCCATCTCCGGCGAGGCCGTCGCGCCCCACCAGTAGGCCGTTTGCGTCCCGGCACGGCAGGCACGTTCCCACTCGGCTTCGGTGGGCAGCCGGTAGGTGCGTACGCCGTCGCGCTCGCTCAGCCACGCGGCGAAGGCGACGGCGTCGCTCCACGAGACGTGGACGACGGGTTGTTCATCGCCGTTTAGGGACTGGCCACGGACTGCGTGGCTGTCGTGCTGCGGACGGAAGCGGCGGTACTGCCGATTGGTGACTTCGGTCGTCTGGACGTAGTACGGGTGCGTGAGCGTCACGCGATGTGGCGTCTCGAGCTCGTCGCGCCCGGCTTCGTCAGCGGGGGAGCCCATGACGAAGGTGCCGCCCGGGATCAGGACGAAGCGCATCCCCAGCTCGTTTTCGAAGGCAGGAGGCACGCCGTGCGTCTTGGCGGCCTGCACCTGCTCGGTCGCGAGCTTGGCCCAGGCGGGGGCCACGGGCGGTACGTCGGCTGGCTCGCCGCACCCGACCAGGGCGAGCAAGAGGGCGGCAAGGGTCGAGGGGAAGACGCGACGCACGACGAAGGAATGATGCCGCGCAGGACGCAGGCCGCCGCAAGCCCCGAGCCGCTAGCGCCCTCGCGGGCAGCGCCCGCACCGCTTGTGCTTGGGCTTGTCGCAGCAGTGCTTCTTCAGCTTCTTCTTTGACATCGCGACTCCGCGGGCGTCTCTTTTGAGAGAGACTCGCAAAGTCATAGCTGCTGGCCGTGGAGTGGCAAGCGAGGGGCGACGGCCAGCCTGCTGGTCGCCCGCCGCCGAACCGTATCTCCAGCGATACGAAAAGCGGCGGAGTCCCGCCGCCCCCGCCGCGGCGGCCCCCTGTTTCCTGGGCTCTGCAGGTGCCCCTCTATGCCGGAATTCGGCGCCTGTCGCCCTGGCGATACGAGCACGGCCGTGGACCCGTCAGCTGCCGAGCGCCAGAATCCGGCGCCGCGCCGGTCCCGGGGCGACACGCACGGGCGACGGACCGATGCTTGGGGAGAGCGGGCGGGAAGGTCCGGCGACAGGAGCAGGGATGGCAGAGACCCATGTGGCGCTGCTGCGGGGCATCAACGTGGGGGGGAAGAACCGCCTGCGGATGGCGGACCTGGTGGACGTGTTCGAGGAGGTGGGGTGCACAGAGGTGCGCACCTACATCCAGAGCGGGAACGTGATCTTCGTGGCGGACAAGTCGCTGGCCCGTCGGGTGGCCGCGGAGGTGGCCTCCCGGCTCGACGGGGAGCATGGCCTCGAGGTGCCCGTGATCACGCGCACGGCCGCCGAGCTGGAGCGCGTGCTCGTCGACAACCCGTACCTCGCCGGCGACACGGACGAGGCCCACCTCCACGTGGCCTTCCTCTCAGCCCGGCCGGCGCAGTCGCGCATCGCGAAGCTCGATCCGGAGCGCTCGCCGCCGGACACGTTCGAGGTCGTGGGTCGCGAGATCTACCTGCACTGCCCCAAGGGCGTCGCGCGCAGCAAGCTGACCAACGCGTGGTTCGACAGCGGTCTTGCGACCACGAGCACCATGCGCAACTGGAAGACGGTGCGGAAGCTGGTCGAGCTCGCTACCTGAACGGGCCCTTCGCTTACTCGGGCTGCGGCAACCCGTAGAGCGTCCACGTGTTCACGGGCTTGCCTTGCAGCTTCAAGTAGTAGAAGAGCTGCGACTTGTGCAGGTTGAGGTGGTTGACCATCTGCAGCACCTGCTGGCCGAGCGGGCGAGCCACGGGCTCCCACGGCGCCTGCACCATGCGCGAGGCGAGCGCCTCTTCGCCAGCGGCAGAGATGGCGTCGAGTACGCGCTGCTTGTCCTTGGCCAGCTCGGCCTTGGCTTCGGCCACGCTCTCGACGGAGGTGGGGGGCTGGTCCTTCGCCTCGCCCTTCATCACCTGCGGCCAGCGGTCGTGGACGAAGTTGGCCGCGCACCAGCCGCAGGCGTCGCTCAGGTGTCGCAGCAGCTTCCGCGTGCTCATCCACTCCACGCCGGACTCGGGAGCCCAGTCGAGCTTGTCGTCGTCGACAAGGTTCATCAGGCCTTCCGTGGCCCGGTAGGTGTCCTCGATCTCGCTGTGCAGCAGCTCGGTCCAGTTCATGGCATGTCCTCCTCGGGGGAGTGCTTGTACCAGGGGGCGAGGGGCGCTCGGGGCCGAGGGCGGAGGCCCGGCTCACTTGCGCTCCGCTCGCGTCACTCGGTACGCTCGTTGATGGGGTGATCGAGGAGAAGGCCGATGAACACGCTGTCCAAAGTGCTCGCGTTGTTCGTCGTGCTTGCCGGCATCGCGGCCATCTGGTTGGCGCTCCGCGAGGAGGGTCCACGCCTCTCGCCGCCCACGGAGGGTCCAACGGCGCGTGAGTTCGCGGACGCGGCCGCACAGGTTGGGCTGATCGGCAGCTCGGCCTCGGGTGCATCCCAACAGCTTGCGGAGGGCGCGGGCGTCACGCTCCTGGCCCGCGTCGTGGATGACGGAGGCGCCCCCGTGGCCGGCGTCGAGGTGACTGTCGAAAGGCCGCAGCCGCGACGTCGTGATCGCGATGACGCGGAGCACGAGCTGCTCGAGGTGCGCGCGGGGGAGGTACAGCACAACATCCCCGTCGCGACGGCCGTCAGCGATGCGGACGGTCGCTTTCGAGTGGGCGGGCTGGAGCCCGAGACGCAGTACCGCTGCATGCTTCGTCCCGCGCCTCCGTGGGGCTGGACCGATCGCACCCTGCGCGCAGATCGGCCCGGGCTCCACGAAGCGACCTACGTCCTGGAGCGGGGGGCCGCGCTTCGAGGCCGCGTCGTGGACGAGCGCGGCGAAGGGCTGCAGGCCACGGTGATCGCCACGCGCGACCCGGTCGATGATGACGTCTACCGAACGCCAGCGTGGACGGCCGCGGCCGACGGTCGCTTCGCGGTGGCGGCCTTGCCCGCGGGCACGTGGTCCTTCACGGTGAGTGTGGCTGGGCGGGGCCGGCGCACGGGTCAGCTGGTCGTGCTTCCCCACGACGGAGAGGTGCTGCTCCGCTTCCGATATCCCGACGGCCCCACGCTCATGGGCAAGGTCACCGACGTTTCCGGGCGTCCTGTTGCAGGAGCCTCCGTCCTTGTACGTGCCGATGGCACACGCCCGGAGGCGCGCGGTCGCTGGTGGGCACTCGCCCAGACGGATGCGCAGGGCGGATACCGCCTCGAACACCTCGATCCCGGCTTGGTCCAGGGGATCACGGTCGAGGCCGAGGGTTTCCTGACGATTGGCGATGCCCATCGCCACCTGCTGCTGGGCGCATCCGGCGTCGTCGAGGTGGACTTCGAGCTGGCCCGAGGCTGCACCGTTCGAGGGCGCGTCGTAGACGCTGCCGGCAGTCCGGTCGCTGGCGCTGTCGTGATGCTCGACCACGACATGGCCTTCAGCAACCCCAATGGCCGGCCGGAGCGGCGAAGCACGACGTCGGACGGCGAGGGGCAGTACCTCTTCGAGCGACTGCCCCCCGTCGGGCACGTCCGACTGCGCGCCTACACCTCGGATGCCGCAAGCGGACGTGACGGCCCCCCGCTGTCTCTCGCGGGCGAGGCGCGTGTCTTGGAGCATGATCTCGCGCTTCAAGTGGCGCCCGTCCTGCGGGGCGTGGCCGTGGACAGAGAGGGCATGCCTGTCGAGGGTGTTCGCGTCGAAGCGACCAGCTACGAGGTCCATTGGCGTCATGCAGCGGGCTTGCCTCGGCCCTCGACCACGACCGATGCAGGGGGGCAGTTCGAGCTGAAGGGCGTGCTCGAAGGCGAGACGTGGTCGGTCGACGCGAAGAGCGAGAGCATGCGCATGGAGGCGCCACTCACGGTGCGGGTGCCCGCTTCGGTAGGGACCTTGGAGGAGGTACGCCTCGTCCTGCTTCCCGCCGCGAAGGTCTCGGGTCGCGTCAGCGATCCCGATGGGAGGTCGCTAGCGAGCTACCACCTCTGGATGAAGCCGCTGCGCCGAGGACGCGGATCGCCAGGCGCCGTCTTCACGCAGACCAACGATGATGGGGCCTTCGTGTTCGACCAGCTGGCCGCTGGCACGTACGAGCTGCCGCGTGGTGCGTTCGCAGGGGATCTCGAAGGCGAGGCCGCTCAGACGTTCGAGCTCGACTGGGGACAAGCCGTGGAAGGCGTTGTCGTCGTGCGCCGACCGCCCCTTGCGATCTCCGGCTCCGTGTTCGATGACGAGAACGCGCCTCTCGCCGGGGTGCAGGTGCGCTACCGCGCTGCGACTGTCGACGGTGAGCGCAGCATCGACAGGTTCCCCATGGGCACGACCACGGACGAGAACGGTCGCTTCCACGAGCGGGTCGGGCCTGGTCGCTACTCGCTGTGGGCTGAAGGCGGGGAGCCCGTCCACGACGTCGAAGCCGGACGCGACGACATCGTCCTGCACGGCCAGCGTGTTCCTCGAGTCGAGGTGTTCGGCACGGTCGTCGACGATCGCGGGCGACCCGTGCCTCGCGCCCAGGTGACCGTGTGGGTCACGAGCGAGACGGGCGGACGCAGTGGATCCCATGCGTCGTGCCTGGGCGGGACGTTTCGAACCTCCGTCCCCGCCACGTCCGCGCAAGGCGATCTGGTCGTCAGCCATGCCGCCGACGCCGGGGGACGCCCCTTGGACCTCGCTCCCGGGGGCGTCACGAACGTGGTGCTCGCGAGGGGGCCGCACGAGATTCGACTGTCGCCGGGCGGCTCCATCGCAGGCCGCGTCATCGACCAAGACGGAGTCGGGCTGGGCGGCGTGGCCGTCAAGGCCACCGTCGTGAGAGCCGACGAGGTGTGGTGGACGCGCTATGTAGGGCACTACGGTTCCCCGATGGCAATCACGGACGCAGAAGGTCGGTTCCAGATCGCGGGACTCGCCAAGCTCGCGCACGCGGTGGCCGTTGATGCACCTGGCGGTTGGCTGCGCCCTGCACCGCAGAACGCACGACCCGGTGACGCGCCCCTCGAGATGCTCATGGAGCGCTCTCACGAGCTGACGGGCCGCGTCGTGGACGCGCAGGGCGAGGGCGTCGCGCAAGCGGGCGTGACCGTGACGTGGACGACTGCCTCCTTCCAGAGCGGGCAGGCGGGCACCAGCACGGCCTCGGACGGAACGTTCTCGCTGGCTGCGGTGGGCGGCGGCCCGCTGCAGGTCCAGGTGAAGGCCTCCCAGTCAGGGCCCTGGCCGTACAAGCTGTTGACGATGACCGGCGTCCAGCCGGGTAGCGCGGAGCTCGTGCTGCGACTCGAATCAAGCATCGCCCTCTCGGGCGTCGTCGTGAAGGCCGACGGCACGCCTGCAAGTCGGGCCAGCGTGTGGGTTCGCGGTTCCGGCCCGCGAGGCGGCGCCGGAACCTCGCTCCTCCGTTGCGATCCCGAGGGACGCTTCATGGCGAGCGAGCTCGAGCCCGGCTCGTACGTGCTGCAAGCCATGGGGGGTGAGCGCGGTGCGGTGGCCCAAGAAGTCACCGTGCAAGTTCCTGCGACCGACGTGCGCTTGCAGCTGGGCCGCACCTGGCCGATCGAGGGCCACGTCGCGTCCGACAGTAGCGTCCGCTACACGCTCTACTTCCTGTACGTCGAGGGAGGCGAGCGGAAGTCCATGGGGCATGGGTCCTCGGGCTCAGAGCCGTTCCTGCTGTGGGTTCCTACCGAGTCGCCCGGCACGCTGTGGCTCAGCGTCGAGGCAACGGGCGAGTACGCCCTGCTCGAGAACGTGCGGCCCGGATCGGGCACGCATCGCTTGGTCCCCAAGCCAGGGCTCGAGATCACCGGCCGCGTGGAGGGGGCGACGCGCATCCGTCCCGGGGCCCACCTTGGCGCCTCGGACTCGCGCGGCATCCAAGCGCGGGGTGAGGTCCAGGTCGACGGGACGTTCCGCATCCGAGGCTTGCCGCCAGGTACCTACACCGTCGAAGCGTGGCTCGAGGCCGAGCAGGGCACCGTTCGCTTCGCCGCCACGAACATCTCGTCCGGGAGCACCGACGTGGTGCTGCGCCCGGACAGGTAAGGAGAGTGCCCCTCATGGACGCAGGCCGGACGATCGCCTCGGCGGAGACGCCACGCGTGCCGCGGTGGGCCGCTCGGCTGGCGCTGTGGCTGCCTACGGTCGCGATGCTGGCGAGCTCCGCCGGGCCATGCGCGGCGGATCCTTCGTCCTCCATCGAGGTCCACGATCGCGCTGGGCTCCTCGCGGCCGCGGCGAGCGCCAAGCCTGGCACCCGGATCGCGCTGCGCGCTGGGTACTACGGCGGAGGCGTCACGCTGACCGGGCTCGCTGGGACCGCGGAGCAGCCCATCGAGATCTACGCCGCGGACCCGTACGACCCGCCCGTCTTCGCGGGCGGCACCTCGGGTCTTCATCTGGTCGGACCCGTCCATGTCGTCGTGCAGGGACTGCACATCCGCGGTGCTCGTGGCAACGGCATCAACGTCGACGACGGCGGCACGCCGAAGACGCCGGCGCGGGATGTGTTGCTCCGCGGTCTCGTCGTACGGGACATCGGCTCAGACGGCAACTGCGACGGCATCAAGCTGAGCGGCGTCGACGACTTCCGCGTAGAGCACTGCACCGTGGAGCGGTGGGGACGGTCCGGCTCGGCGATCGACATGGTCGGGTGCCGCCGCGGCGTGATCACGTCGTGTGTCTTCCAGCACGAGCCGGGCCTCGAGCGCGCGTCGGGCGTGCAGATGAAGGGTGGCACGCGGGACACGCAGGTAGTGCGCAACCGGTTCGTGCATGCGGGAGCACGCGCGATCAACGCGGGAGGCAGCACGGGCCTCGACTACTTCAGGCCGCCGCTCTCGACGTGGGCGGGCGATCGCTTCGAAGCCAAAGACCTGACGATCGTGGGGAACGTGATCGTGGGCAGCCAGGCGGCCGCGGCCTTCGTAGGCGTGGATGGGGCCCGCTTCGCGTTCAACACGGTTCTTCATCCCGCGCGCTGGGCATTCCGGATCCTCCAGGAGAACACCGCCGAGGGCTTCTTGCCGTGCCGCGGCGTGCAGATCGCCGACAACCTGATCGTGTTCGACTCGCAGGTCTGGAGCGAGGGAGGGGTGAATGTGGGAGCAGGCACCGAGCCCGCCACGTTCACGTTCTCTCGCAACCACTGGTTCGCCCACGACGCGCCGCGAGGCACGCACTTGTTCGTGCGCACGCCCACGAAGGACCCCGCCGCTCACTTCGGAGAGGATCCGCAGCTGCTGGACCCGCAGTACGGCGAGGATGGCGTGCGCCCCGGAAGTCCGGCCGCCGAAGTGGGTGCGCACGCCTTTCGCGCGCGCTAGCGTCGGAACATCACGATCATGACCGGGTTGCTGTTGGCCGTCGTACCGCCCGAGGCAATGGCGATGCGGCCATCGGGGGAGACGGCCCCCGACAAGTTCTCGCCGAGGCCCGCGCGGTCCATCGTGAGCACGCCGTTGCCGGCCACGCTGTAGGTGCCGGAAAGCGACAGCGGGGCCACGCCGCCCGCTCCCGTCGTCTGGCCTTGCATCGTGAAGGTGCCCGAGCCGTCCGCTCGCACGACGCTCCAGAACCCCTGGGCTTCGTCCGTGGTGCCGAGAACCGTCTCGACACCGCACGCGTAGTAGCTGCCGGAGAAGAGGCTGTTCGTGCCGCCTGCGTCGGGACGCCGGGTAAGGAACCAGGCTTGCGGATTGGTGCCGCCCCCCGTGCCACCGCCCAGCAGCATGAGGTTGCCGTCGCCGGTGATGCCGCCCTCGAACGCAAGGCCCAGCACGCTCGCATCCACCCCGCCACCCGAGGTCACCGCGTAGGTTCCAAGGATGATCCCGCCATCGAACGATCCCGCCTCGTTGACGGTGCCCTGGCCCGAGTACATGCCCACGCCATCGAAGGCCGCCGACATGAAGTAGGCCGCGGGTCCCGTTCGAAAGCCTGCACCCGCAAACTGGTAGCTGCCCACGACGCTCGCCGCGCTGTGCGTTCCCTCGCGCCGCGATATGACGATGATCCGGGGCGCGGTCAGGCTGGAGAGAACGGCGTAGCGGCCATCATCGGAGATCCGACCTCGGTAGACGGGCGTCGGGCCCAACAGGAAGCGGATCTCGCCGTTCGGGTCAACCTCGTAGTCGAAGTTGTTGAAGATGAGGGGCATCGAGACGACGCCGTCGTCGTTCGATGTGGTGTTCGGCATGATCGAGCCCGCACCATCAGCAATCATCGACCCCCACGTCGTCTCGGAGTCCGTGGTCACTGTCGTGGCCGTGATCGCGACGGCCCAGTAGAAGCCCGAGAGCGTGGCGACGCTCGCCGATCCCCCGCCTCCGCTCTTGGAGCCTCCGCCGCAGGCCGCGAGCAGGAGGGAGATCGTCAGGGCGAGGAGTCGGCGCATGGGGAGCCTCCGCGTGGGCGGGGCTGCCATCGGGTCCCCGCGCCTCCAGCACCCAGCCTACTTCGTGGCAGAGTGCCTCTGCTCTCCACAAGTGCGATCGGCGCAGCAGTCAGGACACGAGCCCGGATCGCGGGCCGGGACGTGCCTCACACGCGCGCGTCAGAGCCCTGTTCCAAGCGCGCGACAAGGCGCGTCAGGGCCTCTGGCCCGTGCCGGAAGAAGAGCGAGGGCTCGATCAGCTCGACCTCCGAGACGAGCGGGCGGCCGCGCCGATCCGGGAAGACGTCGATCCTGGCGTACGCGATGCGGTCAGCGATGGGCCCGAGGATTCGGCCGGCCATGGCCCGCTCCCCCGCGGTGGGGGGGCCATCTGCGGTGACGGACTCGTCTTGGCCGTCAAAGTGCGGTCGCTTGCGGATGGCGTGCGTCAGTACGCCATCGACCCACACGAGGGACCGCTCGCCTGGTTCGACGGCGCCGGGGAGGAAGGGCTGGACGAGCACATCACCGTCCCGTGCGAGATGGCCGATGTACTGCGCCGCCTCCTCGGTATGACCGCGAGGGAAGCGACGTGTGCGCCACGAGGCCGCCGAGATGCACGGCTTCACGACGACGTCCTCCCACCCCCGCTTGTCCACGACGTCCCGCACGTCGCTTGTCGCTCCGCGCTCCACGATGCAGCTCGGCACGATGGACACACCGCGGGCCTCGAGCTCGAGGAGGTAGCGCTTGTGCACGTTCCAGCGCACGACGTCGAGCGGGTTGAGAAGGTGGGTCTCGCGGTCGACGCGTTCCAGCCACTCGAGGAATCGCCTCGGTGCGCGGTAGTAGTTCCAGGGGCTGCGAAGCAGGACGCGGTCGAACGGCTCGATCTCGCCAGCGTCGCGGTCCCACGCAAGCAGGACGGGCTGATGGCCGCGGGCCACGAGGGCGTCGTGGAGGAGCGGTGCGTCGGGATCCGGCTCGGGCAGCTTCGCGCAGGTGACCAAGCCGATTCGCATGGCGGGAGAGTGTAGGAGGGCGGGCCTAGCGCACCTCCTCGTCGTCACGCACGGCCTTGCCGGGCTCGAGGCTCGTGTGCTCCAATTGCGTGCGGAGTGGCCTCTCTCGACGGGAAGGCCGCAGCTCACTCGACAGAGGACATTGATGCGCGACACCTGGATCTGGATCCGCCGATCGCTGGCCGCTCCTTGCGTCGTCGTCTTCTTGGCAGGGTGCGGTTCGGACGAGCCCGCGGCGCCCGGCGCCGGGGAAGAGCAGGTGGCCGGAGCTTCCCAGGTCGCCGGGGAGCCAGGGCCTGCTTCGGCTCGGCCCCCGGCCTCCGAGGACGCGGAGAAGGGCCCTCCCGAGCGCCCGGAGCGATCCGCCAAGGACGCGCCGCGCGAGGCCGTCGCCCAGCTCGCCTTCGACGTCGATGGGGAAGCGCGCACGATGGACGCGGATGCGTTCGCCAAGCTTGCCGCCGTCGGCGTAACCGACGATCCAGCGCGCGGTCCTCGCGACGGATGGAATCTCCGCGACGTCGTGAAGGCTGTCGCCGGCGAGTCCGCGCGACTCGTCAAGCTCCGCGATCAGGACGATGCCGTGGCTGATGTGCCGGCCGAGGTGTGGTCCGACGCTGCTCGCGTCCCCGTTCTTCGACTCAATCGCCGCGGCGTGTTCAAGCTGTCGTGGGCCACGGCGGACGGATCACCCGCCGAGGGGCCCGTGGTGCGCGGCGTCAAGCAGCTGGTGATCGTCACGCGCTGACGCCAGGTGGGCCCCGCCCTACGAGCAGGGCCTCCCGACTGCCCACGCCCCGTGGAAGGTGTCGGTCCTCCAGGGCGTCGTAGGAGGTAGCTCTGCTGAATGGGAGGCCTCATGCGCTGGATTCGCGCCCTTGCTGCTCACGTACCCGCAACCGTGATCGCCGTTCTGGCCCTGCTCGTCGTCGGGGTGAGCGTCTCGGGCGTTCGCGCGGACGAATCTCATGGGGCGCGCCGGCTCCTCGTCCGACTCGACGAGGAGCACGTCCAAGCGCTGGCCGCGTGGGTGGGGGCTCGCGGAGGGCGCTTGGTCGACCTCGACACGCTCGAGCCCGTGGTCGCTGACTTGGCCGATGCGATCCAAGGTGAGTCGTCCCCGCGTCCGTTCCGCAGCGCCGTGGCGACGTATCAGGGCGTGTTGTCAGCGCTGGCGAGCTCCGGAGCGGCCGCCGATCAGTGGTCTCTGGGCATGGTGCGCATCGGACAAGCGCGCATCGACCTGACCCTCATGGCCACCAACACGCAGGTGCTGCAGGAGCTTCGTGAGTCCGTCGAGATGGCGCTTGCCACGGAGCATGGGGCAACCGTCGAGATGGGTGGGCTTTCGACGCAGGGTGAGTGGGTGCGGTCGAGTCTCACGGCGTCCTTGCCGGTCGCAGGCTCGTCCCAGGTCTCGCCGCCCCTCGGCTCCATGGCGGAGGCGCGCAAGGCGTTCGAGATGGTGCACACCCTGGCGTCCGCCCATGGTCTCCAGCTCGAGCGGGCCTCGGCGGAGCGCCTCGAGGCACGAAGCCAGGCCGAAGGCTCCATCCTGGGCCGCGAGTTCACCTTCCGGTTCACCGATCGCGCGAACATGCTTGCGTACTTGGCAGAGCTGGAATCGAAGGCCGCCGGGTTGTTGGTCACCGAGATCATGCGGCGCGATGCCATGCAAAGCGAGCGTCCGCAGCAGCACGCTTGGCAGATCAAGGTGGCCGTACGATTCCGGCGCTAGACCCGAGTCACTCGGGCCGTTGGATGGCGAGCCCATCACGCAGAGGCGGCAGGCAGCGTTCTCTAGCTCCGCGTCAACTCGCCAATCAGCGATACGTGGCTTGGGTAGTGCGCGAACAGGTCGGCGCGTTCGCCATGCTCGTAGTCGGCGAAGTCGAAGCCGGGGGACATCGTGGTGCCGAGGAGCGCCACACTCCCCCCCGTGACGAGGCGCGAGGCTTGCCACAAGCCTCCCGCCACGAGGTGCTGAGGACGCTCGTCCCGATCGATACGGGTTCCCAAGAGGGTTCGCTGCAGCGAGCCATCGCTGTCGATCGTGAACAGCTCGACCGGGTCTCCGGCGTAGGCGTGGTACAGCTCATCGCCGGGTAGGCGATGCCACGCCGAGAAGGTGTCGGGCGTGAGCAGGTAGTAGATGGCCGTGGCAAGACTCCGCTCGCCACGTGGCGTGGGGCAGGTCGTTGTGGAGCGGTAGGTCTCGCGGTACCAGCCGCCCTCCTGGGGGAGCGGGGCGAGTCCGAGCTGTTCGATGAGCTGGCGAGCGTCGGGCGTGTCCATGTGACCTCCACGCTACGAGGGGAAGGCGAGAGAAGGAGGCTCTTGCGTCCATCGACCGAGGCGAAGGAGCGAAAGGTCCACGCAAGGTGCCCTGACGATTCTCCGCGTGTGCGCCTGGATCCTCTGCACACTCGCTGCGTCGTCGCGCCCAGTGCTGGGCGAACGCCAGTCTCGGAGACCAACATGCAGCCTGGAGACCCCGTCACTCGGATTGGTCGTGCGGACGACATCGAGCGGCTCGTGGCACGCCGACGCCTGCTGAAGGGGTTCGCGCTTGGTGCCGCCGCGTGGCTTGTTCCCGGGGCGTTCGCTGAAGCCCTGGAAGAGCGCCTTCCTCTCACGCCCCGGCAGACGGAGGGGCCCTTCTATCCGGATCGACTCCCGCTGGATCGTGACAACGACCTCGTGATCGTGGGTGACCGCGTGACGCCTGCCGTCGGGCGCATCGTGCATCTGTCGGGGCGCGTCCTCACGCCGGCGGGCAGTCCTGTCCGCAGCGCACTGGTCGAGATCTGGCAAGTCGACAACAACGGGGCCTACATCCACTCGCGCAGCTTCCATCGCAGTCGACGCGACCCGGGCTTCCAGGGGTACGGTCAGTTCGTCACCAACGCCAAGGGCGAGTACCGCTTCCGCACGATCCTGCCGGTGGCCTACCCGGGCCGCACACCGCACATCCATGTGGCCGTCAGCCATGCCCGCCGACACGTCCTCACGACGCAGCTCTACACGGCAGGTGTTGCGCAGAACGCGCGCGACGGAATCTACCGCTCGCTGGGGGCGGCAGGCCAGCGCCTGGTCACGGTTGACTACCGGGTCGTGGAGGGCTCGAGGATCGGCGAGCTTGACGGGCGCAAGGACCTCATCGTGGGCATCACGTAGCCGCCCCACCGAGTCAGCGTGGCGAGCGTCGCCATGCGCGGATGAGGGGTACGGTCATGGCCCAGCCCAGGAAGAATGGCAGCACGCCCATGCCCGGCGGCAGGGTGAAGTGCGCGCTGCATCCGGCGAAGAGTCCGACAGCGCCCAGGACGAGGAAGACCGCCCCGATCGGGATCGCCAAGCACGCGCACATCTTGTCGAAGGTCGTCATGGACTCTCCATCTCGCGAGTCCTTCGACGGTGCCGTGGCCGCCGAGTGAGTGCAAGTCACAATCTGCGGGACATCGGCGCACGAATCTGCGACAAGGCCCCTCATGAAGCAGCCCGCCATGGCCCTCCACGTCCGCTTCCGCTCCAAGCTGCCCTTCGAGGAGATGGTGCGCGTGCTCGAAGCGCGCGCACCTGACTTCGCGGCGCTGGACGGCCTGATCCAGAAGTACTACCTGCACGACCCGCAGACCAACGAGGTCGCCGGCTTCTACCTGTGGGAGTCGGCGGATGCGCTGGCGGCCTACAGCAAGTCCGAGCTGCGCGCATCCATCGCCAAGGCCTACCAGGCCGACGGCGAGCCCCGCATCGAGGCCTACCAGGTCATCCGCTCCCTGCGCTAGCGCGGATGGCTGGCCACGAGGGGCGTCGGGCCTTCCCTGCTACATAGCTGCGTACGAGCAGCCGAAGGGCTCTTGTGGATCCGGGCCGCAGGCGCCACCACTGCCAAAGGTAGGGCCGCGCTTCGCGCCAACGTCTGTCGCGGATCATGCGCTTGGCGTGCATGCGGGCGATGCGGCGGCGCACGTCGCGCGAGCGCGGCTCGGGATGGCGGTACATCTCGAGCAGCAGCTCGTGCTCCAAGCTCATGCTGTCGGCTGCGCCGGTCTTCTGCGGGTCCGTGCCGGGCAGGGCGTGGCGGCGCCACGCACCGATCACGGCGCGGTTCACGACCAATCGATGGCCCGCTGCGTGGAAGCGGAAGAGCAGCTCCGTGTCCTCTCCGCTTCGGTAGTCCTCGTCATAGCGAAGCTGACGAGCCACGCTCGCGCGGAGAAGCGTTGCGGTGGGCAGTGCCCAGGCGCCGTCCATCATGGCCGCCATCGAGGTGGGGGGCTGCCATGCGGGGTCGGCGAAGACCGAGTCGCCAGCTCGTTGCCAGGGTCCCTCCAAGCGCAGGTCGGCCACGACGGCATCCGCGTCGGGATGCTGCTCCACGAAGGTCAGCTGGCTCGCGAGGTAGGTCGGGTCCCACACGTCGTCGCTGTCCAGGAGGGCGATCCAGGGGCTCCGTGCCTGGTCGAAGGCGAGGTTGCGGGCCGACGCGCTGCCGCCGTTCGACTTGCGGAGGACGTGCAGGCGGGACTCGTCGGCGTAGCGAAGCTCGAGCTCGTCGGCGGTGCCGTCCGTGGATCCGTCGTCCACGACGAGCAGCTCGAAGTGACGCTCCGTTTGCGCAAGGACCGAGTCGACGGCCTCGCAAACCAGCGCCCGACGGTTGAAGGTGGGCACTACGACCGTCACGCGAGGTGCGCCGGATAGGGAGCTGCGCACGATGAGGCTAGAGCTCGAGCGACACGCACGCGCCGTACGTAACGGCGTCACCACGTGTTCGTGCCAGGTCCAGGGCTTGACGGGGCTCGGGTGTGGGGATCCCCGACCACGCGGACTTGCCGTTCAGGTGAATGCTCACGGGCTTCGTGACGTCGACGAGCTTGGGAGAGAGGAAGACGATGACGCGCTTGCAGCCCTCCGCTGATACCCGGATCTCCTGGCCCTCGATGTTCGCCTTCACATGGCACGGCGGTCCCCACGGATTGAACTCCGCAGCCTCGATGCCGTCCGCTTGAAGCCAGTAGGCACCGGGTCTCAGGGCACTCGTGATCTTGCGCTCCACGCGCTTGGGATAGGCCGTGCGTGTGAGCTTGGCCATTTCCGGCCAGATCTCGCCGAAGCGCACGAACACGCCGTCCATGTGTCCGCCGCCCTCCGTCGGACGGAAATCGACGCTGCCTCCTGCGGCCTGCACGTCGTCGACCATCCCCCTGGCCTGGCCAAACGGACATGTGGGGTCGTCCGTGCCGTGCAGGACGAAGAGCGGCACGCCCAGTACGTTGGGCACCATCTTGCGTACGTGCATGGTCACGGAGCCGACAGGTGCCGCCGAGGCCCAGCGGTCCGGGGCCATCTGCGCCAACCACCAAGTCCAGTATCCCGTTTGCGAGATGCCCTGGATGTGGACCCGGTCAGGGTCAATTGGATAGCGGCGGCATGCGTGCCCGATGACGTCGAGCACGATTCTTCCCAACGTGTCGAGGTTGGGCCTGTCGAAGGCCCTGCGCGGCGGGATGGTCCATGCATCGTACCGGCCGTCGAGTGAGAGCTTGTCGATGACGCGCGTGCGCAGGTACGCGATGTCCTGGTCGGCGTGCGCAGCTCGAAGCCAAGTCCGCATTCCCTCCTCGCGCTTCTTGGCGTCTGCGTCCTTCCAAGAGCCATGGCCCACGTCCACCACCAGGGGGATGAGTGCCTTGGGTCGCCGGCGGGGCAGGATGATCGAGTAGCTCCAAGTCTCACCTGCGGACTCGACTTCGATCTCGTCCGTGTAGCCGCGGTCCCAGTCGTCCCCGAGCGCCGAGGTCCGCACCAGCTCTTCGGTCTCTTCGATCGAGAGCTTGTCGGCCAGCTTCTTGATCCCGGCCCAGACCTTCTCTCGCGCGGCGTCGTCTTCGGCGCGCAAGTAGGCGTGAAACGCCTTCTCGATTCTCGATCGCTCCGATGCCGTGACGTCGGAGAGGGCCGGAGCGGTACCCCCAACCCAGATCAACCCCGCGATCACGGTGGCCATCAAGCGGCGCATGCCAACCTCCCGAGGCCACTCTACAGCGATTGCGGTTCTCGCGTCGTACGCCGGGGTGCGCGTCGGTGGGTCTCGGGAAGTGCCGGTCAGCTACGCCATGCCGTAAGTCGCTCGGCCGCATGGGTGTGACGGACGCCGCCGGGATGCTCGTCATCGAACACGTAGGCGCGACGGGCAGTCACCCGCCAGCTCGAGTACAGCTCGTGCAGCTCTCCCTCGGTCCAGAGGGCCGGCGTGACGGCAACGAGGTCGGGCGGGCACGGGACGCGATCCGTGAAGACGCAGATGACGTTGGCGCCGTCGGGACGCGTGTGGGCTTGGAAGCCTTGCAGGGCTCGGAGAGCCGGCTCGTGATGGAGCAGATGCAAGACCCCGTGGCAGACGATCAGGTCGTACTCACCCTCCAGCTCTAGCGTCGCGAGATCATCGACGCGGGCGTCGACCTCGAGGCGGGCCGCGGCGGCACGGTCCAGCAGCTTGGCGATGCCGCGAGCGGAGAGGTCTACAGCTTCCACGTGGTGGCCTTGGCTCGCGAGCCAGAGGGCGTTGCGTCCCTCGCCGCACCCGGCGTCCAGCACGCGGGAGCCTCGTGGCAGCCGGGCGGCGCAAGCCACGACGTCCTCGCTCGGGGCGCTGCCGAAGACCTCGGCGTCCGGATCTGCGTAGCCCCGTTCCCAGAAGGGCGTCGTCTCACTCATCAGGAGAGTCTACGCCTCTTCGGGGGGGGGAATCTCCTGCCTTCCGAGCGTGTGCACGCCAGCCACGAGGTCTTGGGCGAACGCACAGTCTCCACGGTGCAGGTATCCGACTCCACCTCGACGCTTCCACGCTTCGAGATTGTCATCGCGGTTGTCGATGAGCACCGTCTCGCCAGGGAGGAGATCCAGCCCGAGACGCTCCAGTGCCGTCGCACACAGCACACCCTTGTCGCTCGTTCCCTCCTCCCCTGAGATCACGAGTGTGGGCGCACTCTTGGTCAGGCCAAGCGCTTGGGCGATGTCGCGAAAGAGCGGTGGGTTCACGGTCACGATGGCTTGGGGGAGATTCCTGGCGTGGAAGAAGGCCAGCGATGCATGGAAGGGGCGATACACGGACGGGTCGAGGAAGCGAGCGTGCACGGCGTGCCGGGACCAACCGACGGACGCTGCGATGCGCTCCAGCGCGATCGCGTCGGAGATCTCTCCACGGCACCAGAGCTCGCCAAGTCCACCGGCCACGTCAAACGTCTCGTACAGAGCCCCCCATGCTGGCGTTGCGTCCCAGATCGAGCGCTCGTCGTACAGCGTGTCGCCGAAGTCCCAGAGCAGGCAGCGCAGGCTCATGCCGTGGTGTCCCCGCTGTCGGCGTCATCGGCTGGCGTGTCTGCGCCGGAGTCCACGTAGCTCCAGCCGCAGGCTGCACAGCTCGTGCTGCCCTCGGGGATCTCGGCTCTGCAGGCCAGGCAGGCCACCGGATCGGGCGCAAGTCCCTGCAGCTCATGTGGCGTGAGATCGGGACGCAGGAAGAGCCCGTGGCAGCCCGAGCAGCGGGCGGCGAGGCAGATGCCCGCGGTGCGACTCCACGGCGCAAGCACGGCTTCGTGGTACGGCAGGTGCCACCCCGACATCCCCTTGCGAGCATCCGACCACCACCAGTACAGACCGCCGCCGGGTTCGCCGCCGCCCAAGGCCTGCACCCAGCCGTACTCGAAAGGAAGGTCGCAGACCGGACAACGCCAGTCGTAGGGGCGGGACGTCGCGTCATCGCTCATGGGCGCGTTTCCTCACGCCGAGCGTACCCTGGCGGCCGCATGGAGATCCGGCCGATCACGGTTCCCGAGTACGACCGCGTCCGCGAGGAGATCGTGGACTTCTGGGACAGCGATCGCACGCAGGCCATGCACCAGACGATGTACCTGCACGAGTTTGGCGAGTCGTGCTTGGCCGCGGTCGAGGGCGACCGCGTTCTCGGCTACTTGGTCGGCTTCTCATCGCAGTCGCGCCCGGCGGGCTACATCCACCTGGTCGGGGTCCGCCGAGCGGCCCGTGGCCGCGGCGTGGCCCGCGCGCTCTACGAGCACTTCGCGCGCTGGGCCGCGGGGCGGGGCTGCACGTACCTGCGTGCCATCACCTCGCCGACGAACACGGACTCCATTGCCTTCCACCGCGCCCTGGGGTTCAGCCTGGAAGGTGACGCGGAAGAGAAGGGCCTGCCGGTCGTCGCCGACTACGGCGGCCCCGGCGTCCATCGGGTCGTGTTCAGGCGCCCTCTGTAGGGCTTCCGTCCAGACCCAGGCACTTGCATCGGCGCTCCGCGGCGACCTACCCTCCCGGGTTCTGCATCAAGGACGGGCGCTCCCCCGACGGAGACCTCGGAGAGCGAACGTGCTCCTCACCATCTCGACCACCCATCACCCGGCAAGCGATCTGGGCTACCTGCTGGTCAAGCACCCGGACCGTTGCCAGACGTTCGACTTGGCCTTCGGCAAGGCGCACGTCTTCTATCCCGAGTGCGGCGACGAGCGCTGCACGGCGGCGCTGCTGCTCGACCTCGATCCTGTCGGACTCGTGCGCGGGCGCAAGGCGCCTGGTGCGGCCACGCTCGGGCAGTACGTGAACGACCGACCCTACGTGGCGTCGTCGTTCTTGGCCGTGGCGATCTCCCAAGTGCTCGGGTCCGCCATGGGCGGCCGCTGCAAGGGACGGCCCGAGCTGGCCGAGCAGGCGATTCCCCTGGACGTCGTCGTGGAGCCCGTGCCTGCCCGCGGAGGCGAGGTGCTCATCCGACGCCTGTTCGAGCCGCTCGGCTACGAAGTCGACGTCACGCGTCATGCCCTCGATGCGGCCTTCCCTTCGTGGGGCGAGAGCCCGTACTACCGCGTCGAGCTCAAGGGCCAGCAGCGCATGCGCGATCTGCTGACGCACCTGTACGTGCTGGTTCCCGTCCTCGACCACGAGAAGCACTACTGGGTCGACGAGGCCGAGCTGGCCAAGCTGCTTGCCAAGGGTGAGAGCTGGCTGCAGGGCCATCCCGAACGCGAGCTCATCGCGCGGCGCTACCTCTACCGCCAGCCGCGGCTCGCACGGCAGGCCATGGCCCAACTCGTCGAGGAGGACGGCGTCGACCCCGACGAGAAGACCGAGGCCGGCGCCCGTCGCGAGGACGTCCTGGAAGAGCGGATTCGCCTCGACGACCAGCGCCGCGGGGCGGTCCTGGCCGTCCTGAAGGAGGCCGGCGCGCGACGTGTCATCGATCTGGGATGCGGCGAGGGCAAGCTGCTGCGGGCCCTGCTGGACGACAAGCAGTTCGAGCACGTCGTAGGCATGGACGTCTCGCCGCGCGTCTTGGAGATGGCTGCCAAGCGGCTGCGCGTCGAGCAGATGCCTCCGCGCAAGCGCGAGCGCCTGCAGCTGCTGCATGGGTCGCTGACCTACCGGGACGAGCGCCTCGCCGGGTTCGACGCTGCATGCCTTGTCGAGGTCATCGAGCACCTGGACGTGTCTCGCCTGCAGGCGCTGGAGCGCGTCGTGTTCGAGTTCGCGCGACCTGCCACCGTGATCGTGACCACCCCCAACAGCGAGTACAACGCGCTCTTCGAGACGCTGCCCGCGGGCTCGTTCCGACATGCCGACCACCGCTTCGAGTGGACCCGCGACGAGCTCCAGCGATGGGCGCAGGCCGTCGCCGACAAGCACGGCTACCAAGCTCGGTTCCTGCCCGTGGGCCCCGCGCATCCCGAGCTGGGTACACCCACCCAGATGGCGGTGTTCGTCCGATGAACCTCACCATCCCCGAGCTTTCCCTGGTCGTGTTGATCGGCCCGAGCGGAAGCGGCAAGTCCACCTTTGCCGCCAAGCACTTCCTCCCGACGGAGGTCCTCTCCTCCGACGTGTGCCGAGGCCTCGTCTCGGACGATCCGAACAACCAGGCCGTCACCAAGCAGGCGTTCCAGGTGCTACAGCACATTGCGGGACTCCGGCTGGCGCTCGGCCGTCTCACGGTCGTCGACGCCACCAACGTTCAGCCCGAGTCGCGCAAGCCGCTCGTCCAGCTGGCGCGCGAGCACGACTGCCTTCCCGTCGCCATCGTGTTGAACGTGCCGGCCCAGGTGTGCCGAGAGCGCAACGCATCCCGTGACGACCGCTCGTTCGGGCCGCACGTTGTCCGGCAACAGCTGGCGCAGCTGCGTCGCAACCTCCGAGGCTTGCGCCGCGAAGGCTTCCGCAGCATCCACGTGTTGGACGGTGTGGAGGCCATCGAAGCGGCCACGATCGAGCGGACCAAGCTGTGGACCGACCATCGCGAGCGGACGGGGCCCTTCGACATCATCGGCGACGTGCACGGCTGCTACGACGAGCTCGTCGAGCTGCTGGGCAAGCTGGGCCATGTCGTCGAGGGCGATGCGACGGCGCCGCGGGTCCACCATCCGGAGGGCCGGTCGCTCGTGTTCGTGGGCGACTTGGTGGACCGCGGTCCGCGATCGCCCGAGGTCATGCGCCTGGCGATGGCCGCCGTGCGCGAAAGCGGCGCGATCTGGGTGCCCGGCAACCACGACGTGAAGCTGCAGCGCAAGCTGGCCGGCAAGGACGTCCGGATCACGCACGGGCTGGCCGAGACGTTGGAGCAGCTTGCGCAGGAACCCGAGTCGTTCCGTGCCGAGGTCGAGGAGTTCGTCCGCGGCTTGGTGAGCCACGTCTTGCTGGACGGTGGGCAGCTCGTCGTGGCCCACGCCGGGATGAAGGAGGCGTACCAGGGGCGCGCGTCGGCCCGCGTGAGGGACTTCGCCCTCTACGGGGAGACCACGGGAGAAACCGACGAGTTCGGCTTGCCGGTGCGCTTCGACTGGGCGTCGGAGTACCGCGGCCGCGCGACGGTCGTCTACGGCCACACGCCGGTCCCCGAGGCGCAGTGGGTGAACGGCACGATCTGCATCGACACGGGCTGCGTGTTCGGCGGGCACTTGACCGCGCTTCGCTACCCGGAGCGCGAGCTCGTGGACGTTCCCGCGCACAAGACGTGGTACGAGTCCGTGAAGCCCCTCGGGACGACCACGGGCGCCCCGGCGGCACCAGCCCGTCCCTACGACGACTTGCTGGATCTCAAGGACGTCATTGGCAAGCGCATCGTCTCCACGCGCATCCGCGGCACCGTCACCCTGCGGGAGGAGAACGCCGCGGGCGCGCTCGAGGTCATGAGCCGGTTCGCGGTGGATCCGCGCTGGCTCGTCTACCTGCCGCCCACGATGTCTCCTTCGGAGACCTGTCGCGAAGGGCCGAGCCTCGAGCACCCGCGGGAGGCGTTTGCCTACTACCGCGAAGCCGGTGTGCCGCACGTCGTCTGCGAAGAGAAGCACATGGGCTCGCGCAGCGTCTTCGTGCTGGCACGCGACGCCGCGACCGCGGCCGAGCGCTTCGGTGTGCGCGACGGCAAGCAGGGTGTCGTCTACACGCGAACCGGACGGCCCTTCTTCACGGACCAGGACCTCGAGGCTGCCGTCATCTCTCGCGTGGCCCGGGCCA
This sequence comes from Planctomycetota bacterium, assembly GCA_020631815.1. Taxonomy (GTDB): domain Bacteria; phylum Planctomycetota; class PLA2; order PLA2; family JAEUHO01; genus JACKGW01. The sequence goes on from JACKGW010000001.1 coordinate 43,204, forward strand.
TCGGGAAGATGGGCCTGTGGGAGCGGCTGGACACATCGTGGCTTTGCCTCGATGCCGAGCTGCTTCCCTGGTCGGCCAAGGCCCAAGCCCTCTTGGAGACCCAGTACGCGGCCGTCGGCGTTGCCGGAACGACGGGCTTGGCGCGGGCCGTGGAGCTCTTGGACCAGGCTGTCCAACGCTCGCCGGAGTGCGCGGCGCTCAGGGATCGAACGGCGGCGCGACAGGCCATGCTCGAAGACTTTGTGGCGGCCTACCGACGCTACTGCTGGCCCGTCGACGGGATGGACGACCTGCGAGTGGCTCCGTTCCAGATCCTGGCGGGCGAGGGCAAGGTCCATGCGGAGCGCGACCACGCGTGGCACATGGAGACGCTGGCCGAGCTTGCGGCCCACGATCCGGAGTGGCTTGTCGCCACGACGTGGCTCCCGGTGGACCTGACGGATCCCGTCCAGGAGGCGGCTGCCGTGAGGTGGTGGGAGGAGCGGACCGCCGCAGGCGGTGAAGGCATGGTCGTGAAGTGCCGTGAGCCCCTCACGCGCGGCCGCCGTGGGTTGGTGCAACCTGCGGTCAAGTGCCGCGGGCGCGAGTACCTGCGGATCATCTACGGTCCCGAGTACACGGCACCCGAGAACCTGGAGCGGCTGCGCGGTCGGTCTCTCCACCGCAAGAGGTCGCTGGCGCTGCGCGAGCTTGCCTTGGGACTGGAAGCCCTTCACCGCTTTGTCGATCGCGAGCCGCTGTACCGGGTCCACGAGTGCGTCTTCGGGGTGCTGGCGCTGGAGTCGGAGCCGGTCGATCCGCGGCTTTGAGACGGCAAGGGGCGAGGCGCCCAAGGCGCCTCGCCCTTTGCTCACGGGGTGCAGGTCCGGGTCGTCAGCGCAACCGGTCGCGCAGCACGATGAAGTCGACGCGGCCCCAGTCGTCGACGGTCACGTTGGCGCCGCCCATGGAGGCCGTCAGTCCGTCGGCGAGCGGCGGCTTGCGCAGGGGGCCGGTGAGCATGTCGGCGAGGGCAGCCGTCGCCGTGCCCGCATCGCGGAACGGCCTGTCAAGAGACCCGGCCAAGACGCGGAGCTGCGCGGGCCGGCGGGCAATGCCACCGTGGCGGAAGTTGGCCGCATGGATGCCTTGGCGGATCGCGTCGACGCTGCGCACCGAAACGATGCGATCACGGCCGTTGACGACGACGGCCACGGGCAGCCAGCCCCCGCCGGACTTCGCGGGATCACCTGTGTGGGGGGTGCGACCGGAGCCGGGCCCCGCGATGGCCGACGGGCCATCGGCCATGTACGTGCCTGCGGCCTGTGCGATGCCGGCTGTCGCGAAGCCCGCCGCAGCCAGCAGGGCGAGCGCGAGCAGCGGATGCGCTGCGATCCAGGCTCCGATGCCGCCAGCCGCAACGCCGCTGGTCATCAGCGACTGGCCGACGCCACGTTGCAGTGCGCGAGAGAGCATGCCGCGCATGCCCGAGCCAAGGCCCTTGCGGGCAGCGACGCGGCGGATGTTGGCCGCGAACGTCTTCTCGCTCCACTGGACGCCGACTTCGGCCATGGCCTCGACCAGGGAGAGGCCCTTCTCGGCGATCAGCTTCGCGACCTCGATGACCTGGGCATCGCCAGGGAACCAAGCAGCACTCATGGGAACTCCTTTCGGGCGCGCGTGCGCCTCTGGAACCCCCGTACGGATCTGCGGTGGGGCATCGCACCGCCGGGCGCGAGCGGGTACGGTCCCCGCGTGACGTCGTCCTTCCCTCGCGCTCCGGACCAGCTCACCGCCGATTGGCTCGAGGCTCGTCGGGTGGCCGGCGAGGTGCCGGGGACTTCACGGATCGTCCGTGCCGAGGCCGAGCGCATCGGTGTGGGGTTCGGCCTGGACGGCGTCGTCGCACGGGTCACGACGTGGGACGAGGCCGGCGATGCGGCGACGCTGATCGCGAAGTGGTCATCGCCCGCAGGGTCCCGCCGCGAGGCCCATGCACTGCAATGCCTGGCCGAGCGAACCTCCGTCCCCACCAGCCGTCTGCTCGCAGCGTTCGCGGACGACGACGCGGCCCTGCTGCTACTCGAGGACCTCGCTCCAGCGCGCCAGGGCGATGCCATCGAAGGTGCCACGGCGTCCGAGGCGCTGCAGCTGGCGGAGCACGTCGCACGCATCCAGGTCGCGTTCCATGCCGACCTCGCGCCGGACGCCCTGGAGGGCTTCCGCGTGTGGGGAGCCGACCCCACCGGCCAGGCGGAGCGCACGGCCAAGCGGCTCCCTCGTTTCTTCGAGCTCTTCGGCCACTTGGTTCCGGCAGGGCTGCATGGGCCGCTGGAGCACTTGCCGAAGGCCATCCTGCAGGCCCACGAGCGCCTGGCACGCGCACCTCACACGCTGCTTCACTCCGACCTGCACTTGGACAACGTCATGTTCCGTGCCGACGGCACACCCGTCATCATCGACTGGCCGGATGCGGCGCGTGGCCCCGGCGCCGTAGATGTCGGCCGCATCCTCGTGGAGGGCATCACCGTCGAGACGCGGCGGGAGATCGAGGCCGAGATGTGGGGGCGCTACCGCTCGACGTTGGAAGCGGCGGGCCTCCGCGTCGACCCCGACGAGCTGGCCCGGCAGGCTGCGGACGTCCAAGTCATCATGATGGGCGGTGTCGTCCGCTTCCGTGAGCCCGACGCCGACTCGCCTGCGCGACTGGTACCGATCATCGAGAACCTGGTACGCAACTGCACGGCAGCGCTGGTGCTATAGAGAGCGGCCATGGGAAGGCGACCCGCGCCGGAGGTCTGGCTGCTGGCCCTGCCGCTGTTGGCGGTGGGGGCCCTGGCGTGGCGCTCGTGGAACGACGCCGCGGGCGCGTCGGAGAGCGAGCTCCAGCGTCGCGGGCAGGCGCTCTTGGCCGTCGCCGAGTCCGCCGTGGGCGAGGGTGCGCGGCAGATCCGGTTGGTCGAAGAGGGCGAGGCAGCGCGACTCCTGGCCGTGGCCCGACGCATCGGAAGCGAGATGCCGACGCTTCGCGAGCCACTTGCCATGCGCCTTGCGACGATCGCCCGCGAGGAGCACGTCGGCCGCATCTTCTTCGTGGACGCGCAGGGGCGGCAGGTCGCGCGCGTCGTCAACCCACCGCCGCTGGCCATGGGCTCCGAGACGGACCTGGGCAACCTCGAGCGCCAGGAGTGGAACCACGCGACGCCCACCTTCGAAGGGCTGGGGCTCGATCCCGGGAGCAGCGTGGCCGAGGGCATCCGGCCGAATGCCTTCGGCGTTCGCGGGCGCTTGGGCCTGGCGCTTCGACTCGCTGACGGCAGCGCGGTACTCGTCCGGGCCGAGGAGGCCGTCACGCAGCGGGTCCAGACGGAGCTGGGGCTGACGTCGGTCTTGAAGCGCCTCGCCGACGTGCCCGACGTCCACGCGATCTCGTTCGTGCGGCGCGATGGCGACACCCTTCGCGTGCCTTCGCCCCAGCCCGCGGAGCACGTCGAGGTCTTCGCCGGAACGTCGTCCGATCCCGACCCCGGCGCGGGACGCGTGATCGTGGAGCTGTCGCGCGATGGGCTCGAGGCCTCGGTCGCCGAGCAGCGCCGACGCGTGCTGCTGTGGTCGGCGCTGGCCACGGCCGCCGCGCTGCTTGGGCTCTTCGTCTACGCGCGCATGGCGCGTGCGCGGCGCATCGCGGCCCAGGAGCGCGTCGTGGCCGAGCGGCGGCGCGAGCAGGAGCTGGATGCGGCGCGGCGGCTCTCCGAAATGGGAGCTCTCGCCGGCCTCTTTGCCCATGAGGTCAGCAACCCGCTGAATGCCATCGCGCTCGAGCTGTCGCGCGTGCGCGGTGACGAGAGCACGGAGCAGGCCGCGGCCCGCATGCGCGATCGCCTCGGCAGCGTGCGCGAGTCGGTCGAGGCGTACTTGCGCATGGCCGTACCCGCACCGCAGGGCCGGCGTGTGGCGTACACCCGCGAAGCGTGTCGCGCGGGCGCCCTCGAGCTGGGCGCACGCTTCGAGGCCTCGCCGTCGAGCCCCGAGTCGCTGGACGTGGCCGATGCCTACGGCTTCGACCTGGCCGTGCGCAACCTGGTACGCAACGCGCGACAGGCTGCGGGCACGGCCGACGTGCTTGTCCGATGGGCCACGACCCCGTCTGGCGACATGCGGTTGGAGGTGCATGACGCCGGGCCGGGCTTCCCGGACGAGGTGCTGAGCAGCCGCGGGCGGGCCGGGCTGACGCTACGCGCAGGCGGACATGGGCTGGGGCTGGCCCTGGCGCGGCGCTTGGTGGAGAACCAGGGGTGCCGGCTCGTCTTGGGCCGGTCGGACGACCTGGGAGGCGCACTCGCCGTGATCGAGGTTCCGCTGCGTGCGCTGCGATCGGAGGGCGATGGCGTCTGAGGGCCCGCGTGTGCTCGTCGTCGAGGACGACGCCTTCCAGCGTGAGGCCTTGGCGGGCGTGCTCGGCGATGCCGGGTTCGACGTCGTTGCCGCGGAGGACGTGGCGTCTGCGACACGCGCGCTGCAGACCGAGCCCGATGCCCTGGTCACCGACTTCCACCTGCCCGATGGCACGGGCCTGGACGTGATCCGCGAGTCGCGCGCCCTGGCCGTACGGCCCGCCGCCTTGCTCGTCACGGCGTACGGGACGATCTCGCTTGCCGTGGACGCCATGCGCGAGGGCGCGATGGACGTGCAGGTCAAGCCCGTCGACCCGGCGGCGCTCGTGGCCACCTTGCGGCGAGCGCTTCGCACACGCGCGCTCGAGCTGGAGAACGCCGTTCTCCGTGAGCGCTTGGCCCGTGATGACGGGTCGGGGTTCGTCGCCGCCAGTCCCGCGCTGCGCACCCTGCTGGGGCAGGTCGCGCGCGTGGCGCCGTCCCGCGCCACGGTCCTGGTGACCGGTGAGAGCGGCACGGGCAAGGAGATGATCGCTGCGCTGCTGCATCGACAGGGCGGCACGCCTGACGCGCCGCTCGTCGCGGTGAACTGCGCGGCCTTGCCGGAGTCCTTGCTGGAGGCCGAGCTGTTCGGCCACGCGCGCGGGGCGTTCACGGGGGCCCATCAGGAACGCGCGGGCCGCTTCGAAGAAGCGCGCGGGGGCACGCTGTTCCTCGACGAGATCGGTGAAGTGCCCCTTGCCGTGCAGGCCAAGCTGCTGCGGGCCCTGGAAGCCCGCGAGATCGTGCGCTTGGGGGAGAACCGGCCGCGGCCCGTCGACTTCCGCTTGGTGGCCGCCACCAACGTCGACCTCGAGGCCGAGGTCGCGGCGGGCCGCTTCCGCGAGGACCTCTACTACCGCCTGGCCGTCATCCGTCTCCACGTGCCGCCGCTGCGGCAGCGTCCCGAGGACGTGCGTCCGCTGGTGGCCCGGTTCCTCAAGGACAGCGCCGAGCGCAACGGGGTGCCCGTGCGCGCGCTGTCGGAGGCCGCCCTCGAGCGCTTGGTCGCCTACCCGTTTCCCGGCAACGTGCGGCAGCTGCGAAACGTCGTGGAGAGCGCTCTCCTGATGGCGCCGGGCGCGCGCATCGAGGCCGAGGACCTGGCGCTGCCCTCGCCTCGCGCGGATGCGCTGCCCGAGGGCACGCTCGTCGAGATCCTGGAGGAGACGGAGCGCCGGCTCATCCGCCAGGCGCTGGCAGCCTGCGACGGCGTCACCGCCGCGGCCGCGGAGCGGCTGGGCATCCCGGATCGCACCTTGCGGCACAAGATCCAGCGCTTGGGCCTGCGGGGCAGCGGCAACGACTGACCGCCGCTTCGGCAACGAATTGCCGCGCCCCAGGTGCCGGGAGCGCCGTGGCTCATCCACAAGCCCGGAAGTCAGGGCTGCCGTCGCGCGCATCGCCCCCGCTGCGCGGCGGCACGGGCCTTGCCATGTCCCTGCCAGCCCCCGACGGGGCCCCGGAGCCCATGATGCGAACGTCCCCCTCCTTCCCCTGGCGCTCACGCCCCAGCACGGTCAGGTCCGGCCTGGTGCTGGGTGTCGTCGGCGCTGTCCTCTTGGTGCTGCCCGCCGTCTCCGGCTCGCTCTCCAGCCAGGCCTCCGCTGCTCCGCGCGGCGGCGCCATGGGTGGGGGCGGTGCCGCCGGCGGTGGCAACGGCGCGCCGCCTCCGCCCCCTCCGCCTCCCCCGGGCGCGGGTGGTGGCGCCGCGGGTGGCCCTCCCCAGGGTCCGCCCCCGGGTGCACCGCCTCCCGGTCAAGGCAACGGTGGCGGCGCCAACGCTGGCGGCACGGGCAACACCGGAACGGGCAACGGCAATGGCAACAACGGCAATGGGAACGGCAACGGCGGTGGTGCGGCCCCCAGCGGCAACACCGGCTCCGGGATGCCGGGCCCGATCGCCCAGCTCATCGCGCAGCTGATCGCCCAGGGCGGGCAGCAGGGCAATGGTGCGGGCGGGTGCCCGCCTCCCCCGCCTCCTCCTCCTCCGCCCCCGCCCCCGCCGCCTCCCGGTGAGGGCAACGGTGGCGACGGCGACGGCAACCGGCCTCCCCCGCCTCCGCCTCCCCCCCCGCCGCCGGCTGATGGCGACGAGCTGCCTCCCCCTCCGCCCCCTCCGCCCGGCTGCGAGCCGCCGGAGCCGCCGCCCGGGTTCGACCCGGACGACCTGCCTCCTCCCCCCGCTGGCGACGAGGAGCAGGCCTAGCCCGTAGGCTGCATGCGCCTGGGGGGGTGACCCCCAGGCGCGCTTGAGGAGGTCCCCATGGAGCGCAGGGTCAGCTGGCATCAGGCCGTGCTTGCCGCGCTCTTGGTGCTTGGACTCGCGCCGGCTGCCGCGCGCGCCGACGAGTCCACCGCGACGAGTGCCGACGAGCCGGCCGCCGCGGAGTCGCCCTATGCGGGCTGGGCGGACCAAGACGTCCGCCAGCTGCTGCGCGAGCAGGACACCCAGATCGCCGAGCAGTCTCGACGCGACCTCTTCAAGCTGTACGACGGCTTCGTTGCGACGTGTCCCGACAACGGTGTGGCGCTGTTCCTCCAAGCGCGCGCACGCGGCACGCGAGCGGCGCGCAAGACGATGCGCCGGCTGCTCGAGACACGCCTCGGCCTGCCCGTGACGCGGCCCGCCGAGATCGGCGCCGCATGGGATGCGCTGGCGCGTCAGCAGGCCGAGGCCGACGAGAACGAGGACGCGCTTGAGTCCGCCCAATACGCCGCCCAGCTGCTCCGCTCGCCAGACCAGCAGGCGCTCGTCGGGTGGATCGCACGTCGCCTCGGCCGCGACGACGTGGCCATGCAGGCCTACATCTCGGGCATGCGCCTCGATCGCGCGCATCTGGGGTGCCGCTACGCGCTGCTCCCCTTGCTGCTGGAGCGCGCCGAGTCGGCTGAAGCCCTGAAACTGGCCGAGGCCACCGTCAAGCTGGACGCCGAGAACCCCATCGCCCACTTGCACCACGGGATGGCGCTCAGTGCGGTGGGGCGGACGGACGACGCGCGCGCTGCCTACGAGCGTGCGCTGCAGAACACGCGCGACGAGCCCGACCGCATCGCTGCCATCGCGGCTGCGCTGCGCCGCATCGAGCACGCGGATCTCGCCGAGCTCGCGCTGCGTGTTGGCATCGATCGCCATCCGGATCACTTCGGTCTGCTGATCAACCTCGCGCTGCTGCACATGGACCGCGAGGCCTACGATCGCGCCGTTGACCTGCTGGAGCGGGCCAAGCGCTTGGACGTCCACGACGCCCGACTGCCCTATCTGCTGGGACTCTGCTACGAGCGCACCGGGCGGGCGAGGAAGGCGATCGGCCTCTACAAGCGCGCCCTCCAGATGAACGACGACGAGTTGGCCTACCGGCTGGCGCTGGCCAGCGCGTACCGAGGGGCGGACTCGCTCTCGAGCGCCATCTCGGTGCTCCGTGAGGCCACGCGCAAGTTCCCCGAGAGCGCGCAGGCCCAGAGCGACTACGCCCGCGTCCTGTACGACGCGAAGGAGTTCTCCCGCGCGGCCAAGGAGTACGAGCGCCTCATCAAGCTGAGCCCGGACTCCGCCGACGCCCGCTACATGCTTGCGCTCGTCTTGGGGCCCCAGCTGGGCAAGGAAGAGGACGCCTACCGCTCCATGTGCGTCTACGAGCAGCTCGGCGGCAAGGATCCGAACGCGCTCTCCTGGTTGGCCTCGTTGCGCAAGATCTACGCGCGGTAGCGCCGTCGCGATCCCGCCCCACGCCGGTGGACGCCTGTCACACCCGGCCCGCTCCTCGCACTCCTCCCTGTGGGATGAGGAGGAGCGCCATGTCCGCACGACCCACGACCCCTGACGAGTTGCCCGGCATCGGGCTACGCCTCCAAGCCTTGGGACTGGACCCGTCCGAGCTCGGCTTCGCACCGGACGAGGCGTTCCCCCAGGTGTACGGGGTCCTGACCGAGTGGGACCTGGGCGGGGCCGTCGCCACCGTCATGTCGCTGCGGGACGGGTCGGCCAGCCTCTACACGACGTCCGCGTTCGGGATCCTCGGAGGGGGTGAGCACGAGAGCGTGCGGCTTGCCGCCGTGCGCCACGTCCAGGTTGCCGAGGACTTCCTGCCGCAGGCCGTCGCGACGACCGATCGACAGCACGCGGCAGGCGATGAAGTCCGCTACTGGCTCCTGACGTACGACGGCGTCCACTTGGTACGCGGCAGCATGGCCGCCCTGCGAAGCGGCGGGGATCCGACGCGGGCCTTGTTCGTCGCCGCCCAGTACGTCCTGACCGAGCTGCGGCGGCTCGTCGAGGGTGCGCCCATCTCGTGAGCGCGGCGCGCCGTCAGTCGAAGAGGTCGCTGGTCCGGCGCCGTGCGTCATCCAGCAGCAAGAGCACCGAGCCTACGATCGTGGGCCACTTGTGGCTGAGGCGGGGGGGGAGGGTGTGTCTGAGAACACTCCGTCGCGAGGGCGCCGGGGCCGAAGCGAGCCACAGGCACGACGAGAATCCGGGCCGGAGGCGGTCTCCTGACCGCTGAGGACCCGGATTCGAGTTGGGCCGTGGCGCAGCAAGAGACCCGGCGGCCGCAGCAGGACGTGTTCTCAGACAGACCCCAGTTCGTCCATGGGCTGATCTCCGGAGGCGAAGTCTAGCGGTTCGGGCGCGGCCGGGCGTCGCGCTCCACGTGGATCCGGTACCCTGCGCTCCATCTTCCCGAGGACGAGAGGAGTCACCGTGGACCTGGGCGCATTCTCCGTCAGCTTGGCCGTCAAGGACATCGCCGCATCGCGTGCGTTCTACGAAGCGCTCGGCTTCACCACGATGGGTGGTGACCAAGACCAGGGCTGGCTCATCTTGCGCAACGGCCACGCGCGCATCGGGCTCTTCCAGGGCATGTTCGAGAAGAACCTGCTCACCTTCAACCCGGGCTGGGACCCCGACGCCAACACGGTCGAGGGCTTCCAAGACGTGCGCGACATCGAGCGCCAGCTGCAGGAGCGCGGCATCCCGCTGGTGAAGGGTGTGGGGGACAGCGCCTCGGGTCCCGGACATCTCGTGCTCGAAGATCCGGACGGCAATCCGATCCTGCTCGACCAGCACGTCTAGCGGGAAGCAGGCGCGCGACCGAACCGCTCGAACAGCAAGTGGGCGACCACGACGCCGGCGTAGACGGTGCCGCAGAACACGAGCGCCGTCCGGTCCTTCTCGGCCAGGAACACGACGAGCAGGACGAGGGCGACGCCCAAGAGCAGGAGCGCGGTGCCCACGCCGAGCGGCGCGGCGCCGGTTTCACGTCGCAGGCGCCAGCTGGCGATGCACACGCCCATCGACACGAGCAGGAACGTCATGCTCGAGAACGAGGCGATCATCTCGAGGTTGCCCAGGCTGGTCAGCAGTGCAGCCAGCGCCGCGATCACGACGATGCCCGCGAGCGGCACATCCCCGCGCGCACGGAACGAGAACAGCTTGGGCGCGAGCCGGTCCTTGGCCATCGCACGCGCCAGGCGCGCGGAGCCGAAGAGCGTGGCATTGATCGCCGAGGCCGTAGCCAGCATGGCGGCGATGTCGACCACGATCACGCCCCACGGTCCGAGGACCGGCTTGGCGACCACGGCCAAGGCGTACTCCCCGGCGTCCTGCAGTTCCTGGGCACCCAGCGTGCCCACCGCCACCGTGGCGACGAGCACGTAGATCACCGTCGTGATGACGATCGAGCCGTAGATCCCGCGAGGGATGTTGCGGTCGGGCTCCTTCGTCTCGGCCACGGCGTTGGTGATCAGCTGGAAGCCCTCGAACGCGACGAAGATGAGCGCGCCGCCGAGGAAGATCGAGGAGACCCCACGGTCCACGAGCGGCAGCGCCTTGGTGGGGTCGTAGGCGGCAAAGCCCGCTGCGGCGAGCGCACCCAGGAACACCACCTTCACGCCGACGAGGACGTCCTCGAGACGGCCCATGGCGCCAGCGCCCAGCGCGTTGATGCCCAGGAACGCGAGCAGCACGCCGACCGAGAGGCCCATGCGAAGCAGGTGCGCGTCCGGGTGGCCCAGCAGGTGCGAGCCGTAGGCACCGAACGTGTACGCGTAGAGCGCCAGCGTGCCGATGTAGCCGACCACGACCACCCAGCCGGCCACCCCCGCGACGGCGAGGTGCTTGGGGAAGGCGCGCTCCAGGTACGTGAAGCTGGCGCCGTCCTCGCGGTAGGCGAGAGCCAGGTGCACGTACGCCCGGCCGGCGATCAGCGCGATGAGCGCGCCGCTCAGGAACGCGAGCGGAGCAGCGTTGCCGCTCTCCCGCACGGCCAAGCCGAGCACCGAGAAGATGCCCCCACCGATCATGCCGCCGACGCCCATGGCCAGCAGCTCGCGCAGACGCAGCGTGGGCGCAGGCTGGTCGGTCGACATCAAGGCCTCCGAGCTTCGTGATACCGGCCCGAGGCCTGGTCTGCAGCACCTGGGATCGGGCGGAAACGAAAGCGGGGAGGCCCGCGATGGGCCTCCCCGCAGCATCGAGCCGGTAGCGGAAGCTACTTGGCGCCGACGGTCGCGTCCTCACGGGACGCGTACTTGACGCCTCAGCCGTAGGGAGGCTGGACCGCGTACGGCACGGGCTTGCCGGCCAGCACCGCGTCGAGCACCGCGGCCACGTGGTTCGTGGCCTCGGTCACTTCGGCGGGGTCCTTGCCACGCAGGCTGTCGATGGCGCCCGCGTACACGATGCGCCCCTGCGGGTCGATGATCCGCATGTCCGGCGTGGTCTTGGCGCCGTAGGCACGTCCGACGTCACCCGTGGGGTCGAGCAAGAGCGCCGTGGGGTGCGCCTCCTGTTCGCCGAGGCGACGCGCGGCGTCCTCCTGCGTCATGAAGCCCTGCTTGCCTTCGCCCGAGGAGCAGATCGAGAGCCACACCACGCCCTTGGCCGTGTAGGTGCTCTGCAGCGTCTGCATGTTCTTGTGGCTGGGGTCGTAGTGCTTCTTGATGAAGGGGCAGTCGTAGTTCATCCACTCGAGGACGACCCACTTGCCCTTGAAGTCTTCGAGGCAGTGCTCGGCACCGTTGGAGTCGGTCAGCGTGAACTGCGGAGCCGCCTTCAGCTCTTCGCCCTCACGGGGCGCGTACTTCACGCTTCAGCCGTACGGCGGATGGAACGAAAACGGACGACCCTGCTCGGCCAACACCGAGTCCAGGAACGCGGCGATGTAGTTGGTCGCGTCCTTGACCTCGGCGGGGTCCTTGCCGCGCAAGCTGTCGATCGCACCCGCGTAGGCGACCTTGCCCTCGGGGTCGATGATGCGCATGTCGGGCGTGACCTTGGCGCCGAAGCGACGCCCGATCTCACCCGTGGGGTCGAGCAGCAGTGCGGTCGGCGAGGCTTCCTGCGCCTTGAGGCGCTCGGCGGCCTTCTCGGGCGTCATGAAGCCCTGCTTGCCTTCGCCCGACGAGCAGATGCTGAACCACACCACACCCTTGCCGGTGTAGGTGGACTGCAGCGTCTGCATGTTCTTGTGGCTGGCGTCGTAGTGCTTCTTGATGAAGGGGCAGTCGTAGTTCATCCACTCCAGGACGACCCACTTGCCTCGCTGGTCGGAGAGCTTCCAGGTGGTCCCCGCGGGGTCCTTCAGCTCGAAGTCGAGCGGCTTCGCTTCGTCCTCGGCGCGGGCGAGACCTGAGGTCCCGGCAACGAGGAGGAGGAGGCCGCAGAGGGCGGCACGTGACATGGGGGAGGGCTCCAAGGGGGACCGCGGGGCCTCCCGGGCCGCGCGGTAGGGCGGGCATGATCGCCGAAAGCGCACGTCGACGCTTCGAGGATCGGTCAGCCCGTTACTCCCTATCTCCACCCCACGGCCAAGGTTCGTGACCTGCTTCGTGGAGGTCAGGACCTTCGCCCCCTGAAGCGTGCGGTCAGGAGACGCCGAGGATCGCGTCGGCGATCGCGGGCAGCAGCTGACCAGCCGTCCCGCGCAGGCTCCACGTGACGACGTCGCTGAGCACGGTCGGCTCGGGGTTCACCTCGACGGTGACGTGGTCGGTCTCGGCGGCTGCGATCACCGGATGGCAGATGTAGGGGAAGAGCGCCGTGGTCCCGGCCGCCAGCACGAGATCCGGCGGGTCCTCCACCATCTCGGCCTGGATGCGCGCGTACTTCTCCGGCGGGAGGTACTCGCCGAACAGGATGATGTCCGGCCGCAGCACGCCGCCGCAGTGCGCGCAGCGCGGCGCCGCCTCGAGCTCGCGCAGCATCTCGGGGGTCAGACGGGCCAGCGCATCGCAGGACATGCAGCGCGTCGTGCGGATGTCGCCGTGGATGTCGATGATGTTCTTCGAGCCAGCGGCCGCGTGCAGGCCGTCGACGTTCTGCGTGAGCAGGACGAAGCGCTCGACGCCCTGCTCGAGGCGCACGAGGGCTTCGTGGCCGGCGTTGGGCTTGGCGCCGGCAGACGCGCGCGCCATCTCGGCCACCACGCGCCACGTGCGATCCGGGTCGCTCCTGAGGATGGGGCCGCTCAGGGCCTCCGCGTTTCGCTCACCCTCCTCGGGGTCGTCGTAGATCCCGCCCTGGCCGCGGTAGGAGCGGATGCCGCTCTCCACGGACACACCGGCGCCGGTGATGACGCCGATCGACGGAATGCCGCGCAGGCACTCGCGAAGGTCGGCAGGCAGCAGGTCCATGGCTCGTCTCCTCGAAGGTGCAGGTACGGATCGTCCTTGGGGGGTGCGCCGGAGCTCCGGCGGACCCGCGACGCGCCGGAAATCCGGCGCCGTGGCAGCCCTGATGTCTGGGCCGCGGCGGCTTGCGGTGTGAAGCGGCTGCGAGAACGACGCGCGAAGCGCGACTACTTGTCGTGCTTCTCGAGCTCGCTCTTGAACGCGTCGACTGCCTCCTTGAAGGCATCCCGCGCCGTGTCCCACCCCTCGCCCGTGGCGTCCTTGGCCTTGGCGTAGGTCTCCTGGACCTTCTCCCACTTGCCGTCGAGGGACTCCTTGGCGTCCTCGGACCAGTCGGCGCTCTTCGCCTTGGCCTTATCGAACTGCTCGGCCAGGGAGTCCTTGCTGCGCGAGAAGAAGGCCACGGCCTTGTCCTTCTGCGCCGCCGTGAACTCCTTCAGGGAAGCCCACGTGGCGCCGGCCTTCTCACCGATCGTGTGGCCGACTTCCTTCGCCTTCTCTTGGGCCTTCTCGCCGCACGCGGGGAGCAGCAGGGTGGCAGTCATCGCAAAGACGAGGTGGCGGGGGCGCATGGCAGGTCTCCTCCGGGAAGGACATCCACCCTAGTCCCACCGCCGGGGCGGGGACACATGGGGACGATGCGTTCCTAGAACAGCGATATCTCCTGTTCTTCCAGCTGCCACGTGACATCGGCCCGCAGTCGCTGTTCGGAGTCCTCCGCTTGCCATGTCAGGTGCAGGGTCTCGGCGGCGGTTGGCACCGGCGCCGCCACGCGCCCTTCTGCACCCACGCGCACGTGGAGACCACGGCCCGCGTCGTCCTCGACGCGAATCGTGGCACCCTCGGGGAGCGTCGCCCCCCGCCCATCGACGAGCCGCAGCTTGAGCAGGCGGACATGCGGGCGGAGGTCGATCTGCTCGAGGCGCGGGTCTTGGGCGACACCACCGGCTGGCACGTCGATGCCGGACAGGCGCACCAGCTCCCACGTCGAGCCGCGGATCTTGATGAAGACGTCGTACCGACCGGGCACGAGGCCGTCGCGCCCGAACGATCCGGGCAGCTGATTGGGAGACGACGCTCCCTGGCCCTGCCGCTGGAGGTATCCGGCGAGGCGGTCCCCGGGAACATCCGTAGGCGCCAGGTAGTGCGCCACGAGGCGGCCGCCGGGCCCCAGCTGGATCTCCACGCCCGTGGCAGGCGGGATGACCTCCACGTCCTGCGGCGCGTAGCCTCGCGCCGTCACGTGAACCTGGAGACGCGGCGGAGGCGGACCCACGCCGAGGACTTCGAAGCGACCTCCCTGCGTCATGCGCCCGCGAGCCTTCGGGGATCTTGACCAGCCCCCGCCACGGGGCCGATCGTCGGGCTGGAGCACCAGGAAGTGGGCGCGCTTCACGGCCGATGGATCGTCGGCAACGATCGTCCCCTCGACCCAGCGTGCTTCCGGCTCGTGCCCGGAGACGGGCACGAGGACCACACGGCCGAGCTCCGTCTCGCCCTCCGCGGCCAGGCGACCCTCGAGGGCGGCGACGGCGCGCGACACGATGTCGCGTCCATCGCTTCCGCGGTGGACGCGCTCGATCCACAGCCAGCGAGTGAACTCGTCGTGGTGGGGTGGGCCAACGGGGTGCCGGAGCCGACCCCGATCGTCCGTCGTCACGTTCAGCGCCTGGATCGGTCGAAGGTCGCCGAACAGGTCCGGGACCGCTTCGCCGCGCACGCGGAGGATGCCTGCCACGGCCGCCGTGGACACCAGCGGCGATCCACCTTCGTCGAGGACCGTGCACGTGACCACCGGATGAGGGCGGAGGCGCGGGGTGTCGACGCGCACGGTGGGGGCCTCCGCCGTGAGGGCGGCAAGCACGACGTCCTGATGGGCGTGCCACCAGTCTCCGCCGAAACGGACCATCAGGTCGTGGCCGAGGGGGATGCCCCCGATGCGCGCGACCCCCTGCTCGACGCGCGCGACGGGATTCCCCGGACTCTCCCAGGGGCCGTCCGTGCCGGCCGGACGCCAGAACGCCCGCACGAGGGAGATGCGCGGCAGGTCGTCGCGCGACGCGGAAATGAGCACCTCCCCCTCGGCGCGCACGGCGACTACCGTGGCCGTCGCATCAGGGTGGGCCTCGCGTGCGTCTGCGACCGGACTCCCGTGCAAGGCCCGAGCCACGTGCGGGCGTTCGACACGATCTGCGCCCGACAACCTGGCGTCGCCTTCGTCCCGGGTGGCGGTCGCGAGCCAGAGCGCGAGCGCGACCGTGGCCAGGGCGGCGAAGATGGCTACACGCCTTCCCAAGCCGGAGCTCCTTGACGGCGAGTCTATGCTGCGCCCTGGCACGTCGCGCCATCGGGGGACCCATGCACACATCGGCGAGCCTGCTCGACTTGCACCGCCGCACGCACCACAGCCTGAAGGGTGTGCTGGATCACGCCCGAACGGTTCCACCCGAGGTGATCCACCGCACGCTCGACGCCATCGGGCCCGGCACGATTGCCGAGAAGCAGCAACACGTCATCGGTGCCGAGCGCTACTGGATTGGCGTGGTCAACGGCCAGATGCTCGTGGACGAGGACGAGGCCGACGCGGCCTCCGTAGACGCGCTCGAGGCCTTCCGTCAGCGCGTCGCGGCACGCACACGCTCCTGGCTCGAGGGCATGCCCGACGCCAGGCTGGCCACGCCGGCCCTGTTCAAGCAGTACGGCGGGCGGGAGGCCACCTTCGCCCCGGCGTACGCCGTGCTGCGCACGCAGACGCACGCGTTCCACCACATCGGGCAGGTCACCGCGATGCTCCGCGCCTTCGGCCATCCCGTGCCGCCGGGTCTGGACTTCCCGATGCGGGACCTCCCGGTCGATGACGCTGCCCAGGGCGCGTGAGCGAGACCGCGACCCTGCGCCAGCACGTCGTGACGGTGCTGCGGATGGCAGCCCTCGGCGGCATCGGCGTCCTCGTGTTCGTCGCGCTTCTCGGCGAGCGCAGCGACTACGCGGGGCACTTCATCGCGGGCTACGGCGGCACCCTGGGGCTGTTCGCCTTGCCCCTGGCCATGTTGGGAGCGCCGCTGCGTCGTGAACCGCTCGTGCTCGTGATCGCGGCGATCGCGATCGGGGCCGGGCTCGAGGCCACCATCTTCCGGCTTGCCCAGTTCGATCCGGTGGACTTCTTCAACCAGAGTCTCGGCGCGGCTCTGGCCGGCATCGCGGTGCTGGGCCGCCCGCGGGCGGTGCTGCCAGCGGCTGCCGCGTTCGTGCTTGCGCTCGCGTTCCTCTCGCTCGGAGCGCGCCTTGCGTTCGCCTAGGGCCCATCTCCTGATCCTGGCCGTGCTCCTGGCGGCGGGAAACGTCGCATGGACCTTCATGCGGTCGGGGGTGCCCTTCGCGCTGGAGGGCACCGTCGAGCGGATCGAGGTGCGCCGCGAGAAGCACCCTGGGCTGGACGACGTGCACCTGGTCACGATCGGTGGGCGGACCTTGCAGTTGGATGCCGACGTGGCGGGTGCGCTACACGAGGGTGACCATGTGTCGAAGCAGGCGTGGTCGTGGCGCTTGTCCACGCCGCGCGAGCCAGTCCGTTTGGGCCTGTCCAACGACGCGCGCGGGATGCTCGTAACCATGCCGCTGCTCGTGCTGCTGGGCTGGATGGCGCTTCGTTGGGGAGCGCGTTCGTCAGCGCAGTAGCCACCAAGCGAACGCAAGCGTGGCCAGGCAGGCGCCCCAGGGGACCCAAAACCAACCGCTCAGATGGCCGACCAGCTCTGCGCCCCATGTGTCGGCACGCAGTGCGCGCAGCTGCTCGGGCTCGATCCGCAGGCTGCTCAAGGCGTCGGGTAGCTGCAGCTTCGTCCGCAGCTCGTCGACAGCGCGGAGCGCGTCATCGTGCATCCGCGCCACGTTGAGGACCGCACCCCCGACCAGCCATCCCTCCCAGTAGCCCCACCACCGAGCGAGCGGTTCACGCGGCTCCACGCCACCCCACTCCCAGGGCACGAAGAGCACCAAGGCCATGACGCCGACCCAGGGGACCAGATAGGCAAGCGTAGGAACCAGCGACCGCGTGCCCAGGAGCGCCAACCCGTGCACCATCACGAGGAGGAGCGCGAGCAGGCCTACTGCCGCGACGACGAGCGCCCGCAGCGTGAAGCGATCACGCAGACGGTCCAAGCGTTCGACCCAGGTGCTTCCCATGGCCGAGAGGGTAGGCGCGCGGGCAGGCAGCCGTGCGAAGCAGCCGCGCTACGGGGTGGCGTCCATTGCGGCGGCGTAGAGCAGGGAACGCAGCCAGAGGTGCGCATGCGTATCGGCACCTTCACCGGGATCCGCGAAGGCCAGCGTGTAGGCCAGGATGCGGCGGTCGAGCTCGCCCTGGCGCTCGGCCAGCTGTTCGCCATAGGGCGAAAAGCGGATGCGTCCTTCGGCGATCTCGGCGCGTGTGGGTAGGGGCATCCGCTCCGGGCGGTAGCCGTCGCTCTTGTCGCCCGGATCGCGGAACTCCACGACCCAGGCGTTGGCTTGGCGCGGATCGAGGATGATGCCGGGCCGCGGACGCTCTGGGGGCCGCGGTGCCTCCAATCCCATGAGCAGGTCCAGGCCTCGCATGTCGGCTTCCACGTTGGAGGCCTGATCGGACGGGTGCAGGTCCGGCCACTGGTTCACCTCGCCCAGGAGGTGGGCGTAGCGCTCGCGAGCGAGCGCGCGCGTCTCGGGTGTCACGATGGCGAGCTCGGCGTCCGTCGCCTGCGGCGGACCCCAGCGCAGCTCCGGGTTGACCTGCATCATCGACCCCGCGAGCTCCTGCAAGCGGCGCTGGCGCGCGGCGTCGAGATGGAAGAGGGCATGGACCTGGAACCGCACCGCGTTGTCGCGAACGACGGGGCTCTGGGCGAGCACGCGCAGCGCCTCGAAGCCGACGCTCCGATCCGGGCGCCGCTTGGCCCACGGGCTCGGGTTGCCCGGCCCGTACACGCGGCTCAAGCCCATCGTGGCGAGGAGTGGGATGAGGATGTCGCCGGAGAACAAGGCGTTCTGCGCCGCGCTCTTCTGCAGCAGCTCGCCGGCGCCGTGCAGCGGCTCGAGGAAGTTGGCCAAGCGCGTCGCCGGGTCCTCACCCAGATCGCGCAGCAAGACGTGACCGGGTGCCAGCAGCTCGCTCTCGGGCCTGAGCGTGGTGCCGTCGCGCGCGACGAGCAGCTCGTAGGCCCGCAGCTGGAGGTGCCCCTCCACCACCTCGCTCACGAGCAGGGGGTTGTAGTAGCTCTCGAGCGCCTTCTCGAGGCCCAGCCGCTCGTACGTGGCGCGGTGCTCGGCCTGGACGGCAGGGTCGGCCAGGGCTTCAAAGCGCTCGACGAGCTCGTCGAACGTCCGTGAGGGCTTGGCCAGGGCGCCCAGCAGCACGGGCTGCCACGAGCGGTCCACGTAGCGTCGTACGAACTGGAGCGTGGCGTTGCGGCGCGCCAGCGTACTGGTCAGCGGCCGCTTCACCTCCTCGACGGGGAGTCCGAGACTACGCGACATCTCTTCGAGGGCCTTCGGGTCCGTGACCACGCGCAGGATCTCGAGCTCCTCGCTGCGCGTCACGTCGTTGAGGAAGCGCATGGCGCGCGCGTAGCGCTTGGCGTTGCGCTCGAAGTGGCGGCGCATGGCGTCGTAGCTCTCGAAGCCCAGCTCGGGGCGGCGCACCTGCTCGCCCGTGACGGGATCGCGCACGGCCACGGCGTGGTACTTGCGCTGGTCCAGCAGCTGGCGCAAGTCGCGCATGCCCTCCAGGTGCTTCTCGGCCACCATGCGGTGCGTCGACGTGACGATGGCGTGGATGTCGTCCAGCAGGCCCAGCTTCTCCATGACCTGGGCGTGCTGGGCGGCGGACTGCTCCGACAGCGACACGA
Organism: Planctomycetota bacterium; assembly: GCA_020631815.1. Lineage (GTDB taxonomy): Bacteria > Planctomycetota > PLA2 > PLA2 > JAEUHO01 > JACKGW01. Next base: position 62,129 of record JACKGW010000001.1, read on the forward strand.
TCATGTCCATGATCTGCTGCTGGCCCTGGCCCAGCGCGATCAGGGCATCCATCACCTGTTCGTGGCGGACCTCGGCCGGGTCCGGAGGCGGCTCGATGCCGAACATCATGGTGATCAGCGCGGCACCGTGCGAGATGACGCCGGTGATGTCGCCTGTCATGTACGCGGCGCCCAACCCCACCACGTTGCTCGCCACCTCGAGGCCCGTGTTCAACGAGTCGCGCGTGGAGTCGTCGATGGCGCCGATCGAACCCAGCATGTGAACGACGGACGAGGCCGCGTCGATCGACTGGTGCGCCTCGAGGTAGATCCGCTCGCGGCGCGTCGGCCGCTCGCCTTCGCCTCCCGCACCGGGCGTGGCGGCGTCATCCTGCTTGGCCAGGGCGCGCCGGTGCTCCTCGATGCGCTCCATCGACGTGATGAGCTCGGCGTGCTCAGCCTTGGGCACGTAGTGGTACGCGCCATGGGGATTCGTCTTCAAGGCCTCGATGCGCTCGGCGACCGGGCGCGGGTCGTGGAGCGTCTCGTCGAGCAGCTGCGTGCGCGCGGCGAGGGACTCGAGCGAGGAGCCCGCGGGTGCCGCCGTCGCCTCCCTCACGACGCGTGTCAGCTCGCCGTACCCCTGTTCGGCCGTCGCCACCTGAGCTTGGAGATGCGCGGCCAGGGCATCGAGCCGGGAGTCGAGGTCGGTGATCTGCTTGTCGACGCGATCCGCGGCGGCGTCGTCGCCTGCGGCGCGCAGCTTGGCCGCGTCGGCACGCAGACGCACGAGCTCGGCCGCGCCGAGCATGGCGACGCGACGCACGCTGCCCGCTGCAGCGCGCTGCTCAGCGGTCAGGAAGCGGCCGGGCGTACGCGCGCCGGGCACCCCTTCGACGTCTTGGCGGAAGGCGAGGAAGGTGGGGTTGTTGTCGGCGGGCGCATGCCCGAACACGCGACGGAAGGCCTCGACCTCGCGTTGGTCCAGGTCGTGGCCCTCTCCGGCGTGCTCCGCGGCGAAGGACCTGACGGCCGCGTCGACGGCACGCTGGAAGGTGCCCGGTCCGCCCTGGTCGTCGATCGCGCGCTTGAGGCCCAGCGCGAACGTGAGACGCAGCTCGTCGGCCACCTGGGGCGGCGCGCCGAGCAGCGTGGCCAGTGGGCCGGGCGAGGCAGGCGGGGGCGGTGTCGTGGGCTCGTCGTCCCCGCACGAGGGCAGGAGGAGCAGGGTCGAGAGCAGGAGGGGGGCGAGGTACTTCATGAAGGCTCCGCCAAGTGATGCGTGATCCGCGTCCCGAGTCCGCAGAGCGCGCTTGGCCCAGGACCAAGGTAGGGGCCCGCGAGGAGCTCCCCTGCGGCCGTCGAGAGTGCCCGCACGACCCAGGATGCGGGGAATCCGGGCGCTGGCCCCGCACGGGCCTCACCTCGTAGACTCGCCACCGCACGGGAGCGAGGAGAACCAAGGTGAGCGCATCGACCGCTTCGCGTCGCCCTTGGGCGGGCTGGGACTTCTATGAGCCCACGAACCGGGTGGGATCCACCACCATCCCGACCGCCCTCGCCGTTGCGGCTCTCGCCGGTGCAGCCGCCTTCGTGTATCAGCGCATCACGATGTGGATGCCGCTCATCTATGTCAACTTCCTCATTGCCGGAGGCTTCGCTGCAGGCATCGGCTGGGTGATGGCCGAGGCGTTTCTCAAGACCCACGGACGTGCTGCCAAGATGGGCGCCGGCTTTGCTGCAGGTGCCGCGGTCGTGGCCTTTGCCGTCTCCTTCCAGGCAGCGGCCGTGTTCACGCGGCCCGACATCCGTGGCGAGAGCGAGGCCTTGAAGGCGCGACTTGCGTTGGAAGGTGAGTACGAGCTGGACGAGGACGCGTTCGAGCAGTTCGTGTCCAGCTTCGGCATCGGCGACTACATCAAGATGCGCCAGGAAAACGGCTGGACGGTGGGAAGACCCCGCGGTGGGCTGGACCTGAGCGGCGTGATGGTGTGGCTCGTTTGGCTGGCCGAGCTGGGCATCTTGGCGGGCGGCGCGTACTTCATGGCCGAGAAGCGCCTGGATCGCGTGTACTGCGAAGAGTGTCGCAGGTTCTGCGACGTCGTGGATGTGGCAACGATCCGCCACGTCCCGCCACGCGATGCGCGCGACGCGATCCGCAACGGAACGATCGATGACCTCCTGGCGCTGCCGTCGACCGATCGACGGGCGCCCCCGTTGAACGTCCAGGCGCATGTTTGCGCGAAGTCCTGTCCCGCTTGGCTCGACATCTCCACGGTCGGACCTCCGTCCAAGAAGGGGGAGAGCTCCTCCGACGTCCCGTTGCTCACCCACGCGGGCGTGGCTTCGGCGACCTTGCGTCGCATCGAAGAGCGCGCGCGCGTCAAGGCCGATCCTCCCGACACGTCACAGGCTCCTCGCCGTTCGAAGCGGCCCAGGCCGCCGGACGTTTGACGCGGGTCAGGCCAAGACCGCGCATGTCACCGGACGCCCCTCGCCCCTCACGCCGCCCGTCACGCGGAAAGGCCCAGCGTGCGCCGTCTCCCGTCAGCTCCCGACGATCGGCGCTGCGAGCGACGCGGGACCGATCGAAGCCAGCGAAGCAGGCCCTGCCCATCGGCGTCGGCGGGATCTTCGTTGCGGCCTATCTCATCGCGAAGATGCTCGGAGCCTTCCCGGACACGGGATCGAGCGATGGCCCGCGCAGTCTGCTGGGCGGATCGGCGGCGACGTGTCAGTCGGGAATCGATGCGACCCTCCGCGCTAGCGAGCTGCGCAAGCAGCCGGGACGGGAGCGCGAAGCCGCGGAAGCCTACGAGCGGGCCGCGCACGCCTGGGGCCGGTGTGGAGCCCATGTCGAGGCCCAGGAGGCCTGGGCCTCGGCGGGGTGGGCGTGGCTTGATGCAGCTGAAGACGCCATCACGCTGCGCAGCGCCGAATCGGCGTTCCGACAGGCCTCGCAGGAGCGGATGTTCACCTGGCGGCGAGAGGGTCCGTCGGATGCTCATGCCCGCGCGTCGGCTTCCCTCGGCATGGCCAATGTGTTCATGCGCAAGGACACACCCGACGCCTGGTTCCGCGCTGTGGACTGCTGCCGTTCGGCACAGACGTCTGCCGCCCGCGAAGAACGCCTTGCCGCCCTGCACTTGTCCGCCCTCATGGACGAGGGGTGGTGTCTGATCCCGGGCCACGTCCCTGACAGCACGTGGTCCCAGTGCGAAGAGGCCTACCTCCGCGCCAACGCGTTCGCGGCCAAGCTCTCCGAGCGCCAAGTCGCCAACTTGGTCGATCTGCGCGCGACGATTGCGTTCCAGCTCGGGCTCTGCGTGGAGCAGGATGGAGACGACAGCACGCGCCTGGGCGAAGCCGTCACGTGGTACGAGCGCGCGGACCAGCTCGCCGGCCAAGCGGGCAACGAAGCGCTTCAAGCACGTGCCCTCCTGCGCGCCAGCGCTGCCATCTCTCCCGAGCGGTCATCCGACGGAGACTGGAAGCGAGTGATCGACTTCGCCGGCCGTGGTGAACGGCTCTACGAGAAGCTGGAGAACCCGAGCTCCCGCGCCGCCGCCCTTTGGGCTCGCGGGGTCGCTACGCGCGAGCTCGGGCGTGAGGAGGAGGGTCGTGCCCTCCTGGTCCATGCACGCTCGCTGCTGCGGCAAGTCGGCGAGACGGAGCTGGTTGCCGAGCTCGACGCCCTCCTCGAGCCGGCCGTCGCCAAGTAGCGCCCCGCCGCTAGCGAGAGGCAGCAACCACCATGGCGATGGCGAGCCCGGCGCGTGCCGTCCACGCCAGCGTCCGGAGCCAGTTCGAGCGCACGAGGCGCCTGTGCGCCGTGGCATCGAAGCCCTCCGCCAAGCGCTCGTGGCACGGCACGGAGACCAGCACCGTCACGGCGTGGATCTGGAGCAGGAGGGCCAACCCGAGCCACGTCCAGGGTTCGGGGACGCCCGCCGGCTTCAGGAACGGGAGCGCGATGGCCAAGCCGAGCTCGGCCAGCATCAGCGGACCCACGAGCCACGTGATGGCCCGCGTGTGGCGCCGATGCCACGCCACGAACGCCTCGGTCCCGATCCCGTCCATCAACGGGTAGTGCACGATCTGGACGGTCCAGATCAGACCGGTCAGCAGAAGCGTCACCGCGGCATGGGCAAGCAACCACGTCACGGCCAGCTCGTTTCGAACTCGCCAGGCACCCCGCCGTAGACGATGTCGCCGTAGGCGCGCCACGCGGCCATCTCGTCGGGGGTGGGTGCAGGGGCATCGAGGACGGCCAAGTTCTGCTGCAGCTCGCCCACGGAGTGCGGCGCCGTGAGCGCCAGCTCGACGGCGGGATGGGCGAGGGCGAAGCGGTAGCAGTCCGGCGCCGAAGGCGCGGGCCCTTCCCACTCCTCATGGCCAGCGAGCAAGGTGCCCCAGCGCGTGCACGTGAAGGCGATCACCGGGGTGTCGCTCTCGAGGGCCGCCGGGAACACGGCCTTCTCTGCGCCGCGGTGCGCCATGTTGTAGCGGTGCATCTGCACGTCGACGCGCGGGTCGCGGGCTAGACGCTCGGCCTGCTTGCGGTCATGCGCGGAGGCGCCGACGTAGCGAAGTGCGCCGGCCTCGCGTTGCTCGTGGAGGTGGTCCAGGAGTCGGTCTACGTCGCCGATGTCCTCGCCCGGCGCCACGTAGAGCAGCAGGAACGCGTCCACGGTGTCGACGCCGAGGCGCTTGCGGATGGCGTCGAGGTCGTTCTGTACGCCTTTGATATCGCGTTCCTCCGTGCCCGTGATCAGGAGCGTGTCGTCCCGTCGCGAGGGAAGCGCCGTTGCCAGGGCCTCGAGCACGGCCGCGGCGTGGCGGTCGTAGAAGAAGAACGAGTGGATGCCTCCGGCAAGCGCCACGTCCACGCAGGCACCGGGCGTCTGGGGATGGGCGCCCAGTGCGAGGCGTGAGGAGGGCTGGCCGGAGAGCGTGGTCAGCGGCATCGCGCCAGCCTACGCCGCGGGGGCGTCCGCGTCAGAAGGGCTGGCTCCAGTCCCTCGCAGGCCGGTCTTCACGGGCAAGCTCGCGAGCGTAGACACGCCGCAGATGGAGCCAGGCCAGCGCGCTCGCGGCGGCGCCCGCCGCGAGCGCGAGACTCCATCGCGGCAGGGGATCCCACGTCCCAAGCACGCGCAGGCCCGTAACACTTGCGATCCACAGCCCCATGATGGCCGCGCTGGCTCGGAGTCGCTCCCGGGTAGGGGGCGGCGGCGCCTTGGGATTCGGCTCGAAGAGCTCGGGTCTAGGCTTGCGGCGTGGCGTGCCGGGGGGCAGCTCGGGCGGCCCGTTCTCCCGCCGCTCCTGCTCGGCTTGGGCCACGAGCTTGCGCCGCCGTCGTGCCGCGGCGGCCAAGCGCTCGCGCGGCTTCGTGCGGAACAAGGCGTCGCCGGCCAGCCACATCACGTAGCCGCCGGCATAGAGAATCAGATCGAGGGCGCCCCGGTTCACGAGCCGCCATGCTACCGACGGCCCGGGATCCCTGAGCCGCCTTCGCGTCCCGGCGTCATCATGCATGTGCGTCAGGAGGAGGTGCCATGGCCAGCACCTACGAGTCGATCTTCTCTTCGTTGCACGCGCTCGTCGGCAACACGCCCTTGATGGAGCTGCGCTGTCGCATCGGTGACGACGAACGAACCGTGTACGCCAAGTACGAGGTGCCCAACTTCACGGGCAGCATCAAGGACCGCATGGCCCTCTACATCCTGGAAGAGGCATGGCGGACCGGTCGCCTGGCACCAGGCGGCGAGATCGTCGAAGCCACCAGTGGCAACACCGGCATCGCCTTCGCCGCGCTGGGTCGGGCGTTGCACCACCCGGTGCGGATCTACATGCCCGACTGGATGAGTCGCGAGCGCGTGCTCCTGATCCAGTCGCTCGGTGCCACGATCGTCCCGGTCAGCAAGGCAGAGGGTGGCTTCCTGGGGTCCATCGCGTTGGCCGATGCGTACGCCGAAGAGCACCCGAATGCCTTCCGACCCCAGCAGTTCGACACACCGGCCAACGTGGCGGCGCATGCCTGCGGCACGGGCGAGGAGCTTGTGCAGCAGCTGGCGAAGCTGGGCAAGGTGGCCGACGCCTTCGTGGCGGGGGTGGGAACCGGCGGCACGGTGATGGGCGTCGGACGTCGGCTTCGCGAGGCCAACCCCGAGGTTCACGTGCATCCGCTCGAGCCCGCCAGCTCGCCCACGCTGCGCACGGGCAAGCGCGTCGGCCATCACCGCATCCAAGGCATCAGCGACGAGTTCGTGCCTTCGATCCTGGATCTCTCGAGGCTGGACGACATCGTCGACGTCCACGATGGCGACGCCATCCTGATGGCCCAGCGACTTGCGGCGCAGTTCGGCATGGGCCTGGGCATCAGCTCGGGAGCCAACCTGCTCGGAGCTCTCCAGATCGCCCGGCTCATGGGGCCGGACGCCGTCGTGGCCACCGTGTTCCCGGACTCGAACAAGAAGTACCTGAGCACGGACCTCTGCCGAACCGAGCCGCTGAAGCCCGGGTACTTGAGCCCGGACGTGGAGCTGGTCGCCTGCTGCGTGCACCCGCGCGCGGCCTGAGCGACGAATCCGGATTCGACGACGTGATCCGGAGTGCGCGCCTGTCGCCCAAGGTCTACCCTCCGCGTGGTCAACCTGGACCGGAGGCTCGTCATCTGCCGCAACGCCCCCTCTTCCGTCGAACCCGTAGCCGGCGAAGATCCGCGCCACGCGCTGGTCCGCTCGCGTGCACGCGAGGCCGACGGCACGTTCGTGTACGCCGTGCGTACCACCGGCGTGTTCTGTCGTCCGTCGTGCCCGTCGCGTGCGGCACGGACAGAGAACGTCGAGTTCTTCGACGACCCCGCGGCAGCGCGCCGCGCCGGTTACCGGGCGTGTCTTCGCTGCCGGCCCGAGTCGGCGCCGCGCGAGACGGGGGATGCAGCCCTCGTGGCTCGCATCTGCCGTCGGCTCGATGAGGCGGAGCCAACGCCCACGCTCGCCACGCTGGCCGACGAAGTCGGGCTCGGTGTGAGCGCCCTGCAGCGTGCGTTCCGACGCGTCACGGGCCTCACGCCGGCGGCCTACGCACGGGAGGCGCGGGCCCGACGTGTGCGCGACGCCTTGACCGACGGGCGCACCGTCACGGCGGCGATGCATGCGGCCGGCTACGGCTCGTCGGGCCGCTTCTACGAAGAGGCCGACACCATCCTGGGCATGACGCCGACGCGGCGTCGGCAAGGCGGGAAGGGCGTCGAGATCGAAGTGACGATCGGCAGCTCCGGCCTCGGTCGCGTGCTCGTCGCCTGGACCACGCGCGGGATCTGTGCCCTCGCTCTCGGGGACGACGAGGCCGCGTTGCGTAGCGCCTTGGACAAGGACTTCGGCCTGGCACGCATTCGAAACGCGGATGTGGATGGCGCGGCCTTGCTCGCAGAGGTACTGCGCCTCGTCGAAGGCCGCCGCGCGTCGCGGGAGCTGCCCCTCGACCTGCGCGGGACCGTGTTCCAGATGCAGGTCTGGCAGGCGCTGCGCAAGATCCCGCCGGGAACCACGGTCACCTACGCCGAGCTGGCGCGCCGCATCGGTCGGCCCGAGGCCGTGCGCGCCGTCGCGTCAGCCTGTGCGCGCAACCACATCGCCTTGCTCGTGCCCTGCCACCGTGTCGTGCGCAGCGACGGATCGCTCGCCGACTACCGCTGGGGACTCGAGCGCAAGAAGGCGCTGCTCGCACGCGAGTCCGGGCCGCGGGCGGCGCCTAGTGGACAGCAGCCCCCAGGCCCGTGACCTGCGTCAGCCAGTAGAAGGCGGCGCCCATGAGGGCGGCGGCGGGAATGGTGAGAATCCACGCGTAGAGGATGCGCTTGGCCGTGGCCCAGCGCACGGAGCGGGCGCGCTTCACCACACCGGTGCCCATGATCGAACCCGCGATGCAGTGCGTCGTGCTCACGGGGATGCCCATCTTGGCCGTGAAGAGGAGCACGACGCTGCCTGCGGTCTCGGCGCAGAAGCCCTGCTCGGGCTTGAGCTTGGTCAGCTTGCTGCCCATGGTGCGGATGACACGCCAACCGCCGAGCAGCGTGCCCAGACCGATCGCCGTGTGCGCCGCCACGATGACCCACAGCTGGACGTGCGGGGACGATCCCGCGGCCGGGGCTGCCTGGACGCCGCCCGCCACGAGGGCCGCCGTGATGATGCCCATGATCTTCTGGGCGTCGTTGCTGCCATGCCCGACGCTGAACATGGCCGACGACACCAGCTGGCCGGCCCGGAAGAAGCGCTCGGCACCCGAGCGCGTCGCGTTGCGGAACAGCCAGTAGATGCCCGTCATCAGGATGGCGCCCGCCGTCATGCCGATGACGGGTGCCAAGATGATGAACCACAGGGTGGGCTCGAGCTTGGTGAAGTTGATCGCGCCCATGCCCTGGGCGGCGTACCCCGCGCCGACGAGACCGCCAATCAGCGAGTGGCTGACGCTGATCGGGAGACCGAACTTGGTGCAGCCGTGGGCCCACACGATGGCGCCGCACAGGCCGCCGAGCACGATCATCAGATCCTGCTGCGCGGGGGGCACGACGCTGGAGACCGTCTTGGCCACGGCCGTGCCGACGAGGGCCATGGCGGCGGCGTTCCAGAACGCGGCCCAGGCCACGGCCTGCTTGGGCGTCAACACACGGGTCGAGACGATGGTGGCGATGGAGTTCGCCGCGTCGTTCATCCCGTTGATGAAGTCGAAGAGCAGCGCAAGGGCTACGATGACGATGACGAGGGTGAGCATCGGTGCTGTCCCGGGGCCGGATGCCGGTCAGGCGTATTCGAGGAGGATGTTCTCGATCTGGTCGGCCACGTCCTCGCAGCGGTCCGTGGCTTCCTCGAGGTGCTCGTACACCTCCTTCCACTTGATGATGTCGCGGGCGTCGGTGTACTTGCGGAACAGCTCGCCAATGGCGGGCCGCAGGATGCCGTCCGCCTTGTTCTCGAGCGTGTGGATCTCGACCAGGTAGCCGCGCAGCTCATCGGCACGTTTGAGGTTGGCCAGGCCGCCGATGGCCTTCTGCACGATGCCGGCGAGCTCCGTGAGGATCTCGACCAGCTGGAGCAGCGGCGGGGGGCTCTCGCTCAGCTCGTAGTAATAGAGGCGCTGGGCGGCCCCCTCGATCAGGTCGATGATGTCGTCCAGCCGCCGGCTGATCGTGCTGATCTCGTTGCGGTCCAGCGGCGTGATGAACGTGCGCTCGAGGTCGAGTAGCAGCTTGTGCAGGTGCTCGTCCGCGTCGTTCTCGAGCTGGCTGACGCGCTCGACCCGCTCCTTGGAGTTGGAGGGGTCCATCACGAGCTCGCGGTAGGCGTCCAGGATCTGGACGACCATCGCGGCCGACGTCTCCATGTACGTGAAGAAGATGTCCTTGCGAGGCAGGAGCTTCCGGAACATGCAACCCTCCCGCGCGTAAAGGTAGCGACCTACGTCCCGAATCTTTACAGAGGACGCACCTGCCCTGCTGGCCCGGAAATCAGGGCTTGGAGGACCGCCAGGAGGATGGATCGGGCTACTCGGCCCAGAGGTCGGCGACGGAGTACGGCGAGCCCGGCGGGCACCAGAACGTGCCCTCGACGAAGCGGTAGCCCGCGTCCATGCCCGCGATCGTCGCCATGTCGTCGGCGTCGAGCACCAGGTCCGCGGCGGCGAGGTTCTGGGCCAGTCGGCCGGGGTTGGTCGACTTGGGGATCACGCTGGTGTCGCGGGCGAGGGCCCACGCGAGCAGGACCTGCGCAGGCGTGGCGTCGTGCTTGGCCGCGACGCCCGCGATGGTCGGGTGCGCGAGGAGGTCCGGGTCCTCGGCGCGCCGCATCACGTCGGGTCGGTCCGGTGAGCCCAGCGGGGAGTAGGCCGTGAGGTGGACGCCGCGCTTGGCGGCGTGGGCGCGAAGGCCGTCCTGGGCCAGGTACGGATGCAGCTCGACTTGGTTGACGGCCACCGGGACACGAGCGGCGTCCACCAGCAGGTCGATGCGTCGCGCGTTGCAGTTGCTGACGCCCAGATGGCGGGAGAGCCCGGCGTCGTGGCAGGCCTCCATGGCCGCCCAGGTCTCGGTCAGTGGCAGGTCGGCCTCGCTGATCAGGTCGTCCGCGGAGCGCGGGAAGCCCACCTTGGGCTTCAGCGAAACCGGCCAGTGCATGAGGTAGAGGTCCAGGTGATCGAGGCGCAGGTCGGCGAGCGTCTTCTCGAGGGCCGGGCGCACCGCGTCCTTCGCATGGCTGTCGTTCCACAGCTTGGACGTGATGAAGAGATCGTCGCGCGTGACGTCACCGTCGTGGATCGCACCTTCGATCGCCGCCCCGATCTCCTTCTCGTTGCCGTAGGCACGAGCGCAGTCGATGTGGCGGTAGCCCAGGCGGATGGCTTCGCGGATGACGGGGCCGACTTCGCCGGGCGCCGACTTCCAGGTGCCCAGGCCCAAGCCGGGAATCGTGCCGCCGCCTGCCAAGTCGAAGTGCTTCACGGTGCCATCTCCTCGTGGCCCCGCGTTCTACCGTGGCGGCTCGCCCGTGACCCGCGCGGGACGCCCCGAGCGGATGCGCTGCGAGTACACGGTGTCGACCGGGCCCGCTTGCGCGATGTCGTCGATGCGGAATGCCTCCTGCATGGCGTCGAACGAGAGGTCGGTGTCGATCAAGCCTGCCTCGTAGGCCAGCGTCGCCACGTATCCGGGAAGGAGGACGCGCCAGTCCGGGTCGAAGCGGTCGGGCGCGAGGTCGAGCACGTGGTCCACGATGTTGGTGGTGCAGGTGCTCGTGAGCGTGTTGTAGAACTCGGGCGAGGTCTGCAGGTGCTTCGCGCGGGCCAGCATCGAGCGGAACAGCTTCCGGATCCGCTCCTTCGTCGTGCGGATCGGGTACAGCCATGCGTGCGACTTGCGGAAGTTCGTGCGCAGCCCGATGAGGTCGCTCTCGGTGCCCAGCACGTACATGAGCTCGAGCTGCCGGAACAGGCCTGCGATCGGGTCGAACGACTCTCCGATCTCGCGGCGCACCTCCACGCTGATGACGACGTGGCGTCCGTCGGAGAACCCGAAGGTGAGCAATGTGTGGGCCAGCGCGTTCCAGGGATGGAAGCGCTCCACGAGCAGGTCCAGCGTCTCCAGCTGGGCAAGGTCGTACGTCTCGATGCGGTAGCGGAGGTCGAAGTCCCCCTTCGTCCGATAGACGCAGTCGCGCAGACCCTCGATCGTGAGCTGGTCACCCTCGAGCGAGATCGTGGGGGCCTGGGCCAGCTCGGCCACCCAGTACGCATCGGTCTTCGGGCGCTTGAGCGTCCAGAGGCCCAGCGCCAGCAGGAACGTCGCCAAGAACACCAAGGCCGTGCGTCGCCGCGTGTTCTTCCAGCGGTACCAAGCCAGCGGGAAGCCGATGGCCACGGCGGTCGCCATCAGAATCGGCACGAACGTCGGGCCCAGCTCGCTGTACCAAGCGGCCCCGATCACCCAGAGCCACGCGAGGAGCCACGCCATGCGAGCAAGGCCACGCAGCGCCAGCCGGCCGAGCCGGAGCGGCCAGGCCTGCGGTTGGTTGTCGCTTGTCGTCAGTCCCTGGGCCATCCGCCCATCTTGTTCGCTTGCGATTCGCGATGCGTCGCGGTTTTTCTCCGAACCTGATGTGGACGTGCTCCGTCCACCTCCCCTCGGCCGCTGCGCGAGGTGCGCAGGGAGGACGAGACTCGCGAGGAGGAGCCGTCATGGACGGACGCACGAGCAAACCGATCAAGCCATGCGACTTGCATGACGGCAATCCGTGCCACCTCCTTGGACAAGGTGTGTCGCGGCGGAATCGTCGTGCGTCCCAGGGTCTCGCTCCCGCCTAGGTCTCTTCCCGATGCGGGAGGACGCAGGCCTCGGGGGTGATGCCTCCGGGGCTAGGGTCCGTCTGAAAACTCCTCCTGCTGCGGCCACCGGGTCTCTCGCTGCGCCACGGCCCAGCTCGAATCCGGGTCCTCGACGGTCAGGAGACCGCCTCCGGCCCGGATTCTCGCCGTGCCTGTGGCTCGCTTCGGCCCCGGCGCCCTCGCGACGGAGAGTTTTCAGACACACCCTTGTGTCGTTTTGGGCCCGCGTCGCTTGGGCCCCACCACCAACAAGGACTTTCACGTGGGCCGCTGGCGTGCCCGCTCTCCGGTTACCGGTCAGAGCGGGGCGTTCCGAGGCGGGCTTGCCACCTGCGTGAATACCCCCACGCCACTCGAGCTCGCGGTGAGCACCGGCAGCTAGCCGGGAGAGGCGGTTCGACTCCGCCGGGTGGCACCACGTGTAGCTCAGAGGTAGAGCACCAGACGTTGGATCTGGCAGTCATGGGTTCGACTCCCATCACTCCTTCCCCACCAACATGCGGGCTTGGGGAGCCCGCGCTCCGCGGGTCGGGGCTTGGTCCCCGGACCTGTTGCTTCCGAGGCTCGGTTGCCCACGCGTGAGCGTCGGTACCGGCGGCGGTAGCGGCACCGCGACGACTCCCTCGTCCGGGATCTCGCGTGCATCCACGTGCGACCTGTTGATCGCCCAGCGTCATCTCCCGAGGTGACGTCCGGCGCGCACCACGTCGCTCAGGTTGGTGCGTGCGACACCTGGCCGACGAGCTCGCCGCGGGGAACGGGGAGCCCACCAGGCTCCGACTCGCACCTTTCCTTTCCCGTCGGCTGCGTCGGCTGGCGGGTGGTTCACGTTCTCAAAGGAGGAACAGCCATGTTCCGTCGCATCCACATCCAGCGTCATCAGCGCGGGCTGCGGTTCCAGCGGGGCGACTTCGTGCGCCTCCTGGCTCCCGGCAGCTACCGCAAGCCCTTGTTCGCCAGCCTGCGGGGCCTCCGCACGGAGATCGCGAACACGCTCGAGAGCGCGTTCCGTCACCCGCTGCTCGACGTCCTGGTCCGGGTCCCCGACTTCGTCCGGGCGCTCCATGTCGTGGACCTCCGCGACGACCAGCGGGCGCTCGTCTGGAAGGACGGGCGTCTCGACGGGATCCTCGGTCCGGGTCGTCACGCGTTCTGGCGCGAGCCCTACGCGCTCGAGTTCGAGGTCTTTGACATCGGCAACGGGGCGCGCCTCGAGCACGAGAAGCTCGACGTGATCGTCGGCTTCCCCGGGGCGTCGAAGTACCTGGCCGGCACGGAAGTGGGCGCGCAGGAAGAGGTCATCCTCTTCCGTCAGGGTGCTCCCATCGCGCGCTTCCGCGAGGGTCGCTACATCTACTGGCTCGCGGGTTCCAAGACGACCTCGCGAACGGTGGACCTGCGCGAGCAGACGGCCGACGTGGCGGGTCAGGAGATCATGACCCGTGACAAGGTCACGCTGCGCGTCAACCTCGTCGTGACGTCGCGCGTCGTGGACGCGCTGGCGGCCGTGACGGTGGTGAACGACTCCAGCCAGGCGCTCTACCGCGAGGCGCAGCTTGCGCTGCGTGCGGCAGTCGGCGCCCGGACGCTGGACGCGCTGCTGGTGGACAAGGAGGCCGTGGGCCAGGAAGTGCGCGAGGCGATTGCCGAACGCGCGAAGGCCTTCGGTGTGGACGTCCTCGGTGTCGGTCTGCGGGACCTGATCCTGCCGGGCGACATGAAGACGATCCTGAACCAGGTCATCACGGCGCAGAAGCAGGCCGAGGCCAACGTCATCAAGCGGCGCGAGGAGACGGCTGCGGCTCGTAGCCAGGCGCACACGGCCAAGCTGCTGGCCGAGAACCCGATGCTCGCCCGCATCAAGGAGCTCGAGGCCCTCCAGGAGATCCTGGCGGGTACGCGTGCGGCCTTCGTGTTCGGCGGCGGCGACCTGGCCACGCAGGTCCGCTCGCTGATCGACCGAGGCCCCGTCCTCGAGGCCTGACCACCCCCCTGCCGCCCTCCCGGGCGGCGGGGGGACTTCCTTCACACGCCGGTACCGCGCGCCGGGATCGGCCGTCAACGATCGGAGTAGTCGAGGACGATCTCCACGTCTCCTTGCGGCGGAATCACGACCTCGCGCGACTCCCTGGAGATGGTCGCTCCGCTCCGCGTGGCGGCATGGGTCGTGAGCCGATGGGGACCACCCTCGAGGCAGTCCATGACGAGCGGTCCCTCCGCAAGGCCGGTCTCCCGGAAGACCGCGTGCCGCTGATACGGGGTTACTCCGTCACGTTCGAGCGTGGCCTGGATGAGATGCACGACCTGACGATCGCCCCGCACGACGCGCAGCAGGAGGCGGCAGCCTGATCCTGCGTTGACAACGCCGAGGTCGGTTCCCTGGCCCTCGCGAACGACCACTCCCTCAAGGCGGATGGGTGCCGCGTGGGGAGGGTCGATCCAGAGCCAACCGCTTCCCGACGCCAGTCCGCTGACCTCGATCGTGTCGCGATCTGGGCCGAGGATCGCTTGCACGGGTCCGTCGCCAGCACCGTGCTCCCACACGATGCCCACCCAGCTGTAGCTACGACCCCACGTAGGTTGCGTGACCGGCCGGGTCAACCGCAGCGTGGACACGGGAGCGGCTTCCGCGCGCAGCACCACGCCGATGCGGCTGCCCTCGATGACCACTTCACCTGCCACATCTGCAGGTCGCACACCGTGGCCTGCCACGCGCAAAGGCACGGGAGCGCCGCCAGCCAAGGCGATCCGGAAGAAGCCCCCCTGCCCAAGGCGTGCAGCCCGATGGCCGAGGAGGACACGGTCCATGTCGCGTGCCGTCGGATCCACCTCGGTGGGCTGGCCGTCGCGCTTGGGCAGCTCGGCCACGACGAAGACACGCGATGGATCAACGCCAGGCGGAAGCTCCACATGACCCGTCACGCTCCAGAGCGGCGCCACCTTCCACGTGATCTCCTCCACGGCCCCGGGTTCGATCCGTGTCCTCGGGCTCACGAGGCCGAGCTCCGGGGAGCGGAGGCGGTAGGTGCCGGCGGGTAGATCCTTCAGCTCCAGGCGGCCCGTCTTGGAGAACGAGATGCCACGTCGAAGCTGGGGTAGGTCGTGGAGCTGCCGGAAGGTCCCCGAGGCAGGATCCACCTGCTCCACCACGACGTTGCCGGGGCTCCGAGCAGGTTCCGCTTGCACGATGAGCTGTCCACCGCGCATGAGTGCCAAGGGCAAGACGACACGCTGCGTCCCCTCCTCCACGGGCGTCTCGGCGTCGGCCGGCGGAAACCCCTGGGCCTCCGCATGGAGGGCAAGGCGCGACGTCCCGGGCAGCCCGAACCACGTCGCTTCGAAGCGCCCCTCGACTCCGTCCACGGCGCGGAAGGGCGACACGAGGATTCCCTCGCCCCAGCCAGGCCGAATCTGCAGGCCGGGCGGCGTGCCCGGAACGCCATCGATCGTGACGTCGGCTACGACGTGAACTGGTGGCTGGAGGATCACCTCGAGGTCGCTGTCCGTCGGAGCCGCCGCGACTTCGCCCACGAGCTGACCCTC
Source organism: Planctomycetota bacterium (assembly GCA_020631815.1). Taxonomy (GTDB): domain Bacteria; phylum Planctomycetota; class PLA2; order PLA2; family JAEUHO01; genus JACKGW01. Next base: position 77,531 of record JACKGW010000001.1, read on the forward strand.
GCGTGTGGATTCCCGCGGCCCGACATAGACGAGGAAGCCCTCCGCTTGTGTCGGCAACAGTCTGTCGAAGGCAACGGTGCCGTTCTCGTCCGTGGGGGTGGCCCCTGCCGCGACACGGCCGGACGGGGCCTGGAGGTGCACGCCTACACCTGCGACGGGCGCACCGGTGGGTGTGCGGACATGCACGCGGATCGTCTGTGGGCGGTCGAACGTGACGGCGGGCAGGTCCCTCCCACTCGGCGGTGCACGCAGGGCGGCCACGAATCCGTCCGTGGTGACGGCCCAGGCCCCGAAGCCCACGAACTGGTTCAATCCGGCACCTTCAAGGACGACCTCACGGCCTTCGACGTGCGCCTCGCCGGCCGGTGCTCGCCCGAATGGCGTCGGATCGCCGAGGAGCTCGAGCCTCGATCCATCTGCCGGGATGTGCGGGCTGTCTGCGCTGATCGGCCATCGCAACGTGTGTCCGGCCCGCAGCGTGATCGTGGCCTCGGTGGCCGCTGCATCGATAGGCGTGCGAACCAGGATGCCGTTGTCGTCGATCTCGATCGGGTAGCCGGGGGCAACGGCATGGGCCAAGAGGTCCACGCCGGGATCGGGCTGGGCGGGCAGCCGGACGGTCCCGTCAGCGCCCGTGACCAAGTCGGGCTCCGGGGGCCACCACGTCGCATGCACTGTCGCACCCTCAATGCCCGCACCGGACTCGCGATCGACTACGCGGATCGTGACACGTCGCTCGGGAACGAGGTTCAACACGACAGGTGTCGCCTCTTGGAGCGGCAGCTTGATCTCGGCCAGGGCGCGTGCACATCCCGGCGATCTCGTCCCGATGCGCCAGTTCCCAGGGGACGGGAGACGGAGCACATGCGGCAGCTCGTCGACGACGCGCTGCGGCGGACACGGCGGCATCGTCTCCCACGCTGCGTTGGACTGCACGTGGAGCTCTACGGGTTGGCCCGGGCTGGCGCCACGGACGATCACGCTGACTTCCTGGGCGGCGAGGAGCTCCAGATCACCAACCGTCATTCCGCGATGGCGGCCGAAGGCCGTTGCGTTCTGATCGCGCAGGATGGCCCGCGGACTTCGGGCCACACGCCCGTCGGGGGCGTGGGCAGTCAGGCTGCCGAAGGAGCGCAGGCCGAGGGCCGAGACGGGGACCGACTCCCACGGTGCCGTCAGCACGAACGCGCCGCTCGCCGACGTCGTCGTCCTCCCAAGATCCGCGGCACCCGGCTCGGCATCGGAGCGGAACAGACGCACATGGACCCCGCCTACCCCGAAGAGGCGCCCGTCCCTCCGTTCCACGACGCGGCCCCGGATCGCGAAGTCGTCGAGGGCGAAGATCTGGGGCTCCGACGCCGCGCTGCCCTCCACGGACCGATCGGCCTCGGGAGCGGACGCGCCGCCTTCGAGGCCAGGGGCCGTCACCCGCGGGGAGGGGACCGGTGTGTCGTGGCCGACCTCGACAGGATGGCTGTCTCTATCCAGGAAGACGGTCAGCAGGATCGCGAGCAGAGCTACGGCCGCGAAGAGAACCAGCAGTCCTCTACGGTCTCGCGCCGCCATCCCCGATCTCCCCGTTCGTCCCCTGAGCGTACCGGGTGGTGTGGCTCGGATGCCCCGCGACCGGTTCCGGGTCACCGGGTTTCAGGGCGGACACCAGGGAGGCTCCCATGACTCGCACCCGCTTCTCCTTCGCCGCGGTCTTCGTGGCCTTGCTGGCTCTGTCCGGGACGCGGGGCGCGCTGGCCGATGCCGCCGCGGACAAGGCCGCCGAGGAAGCCGCCAAGGCGGAGGCCAAGGCCCTGGCCGAGCGGCTGGGCGACAAGGAGCGGACCGTCCGCGAAGAGGCACTGGAAGCCGCGAAGGCCAATCAGCATGCGCTCGTGACCGCGGCCGTGGTCAAGCGCCTTGGCGACGAGTACTTCGAGCTTCGCGAGACGGCCATCGAGATCCTGGCCGCGCGTGAAGCCGAAGCCTGCAAGCGCGCAGCGGCGCTGGGCCTTGGCGCGCGGCTCGCCAAGCTGCCGGGAAGCGACCGGCAGGAAGAGCGCCTCTTGGTGATCGACGGTCTCCGTCGCTTGGCCCAGGTAAGCACGCTCAAGGCACTGGCCGACGCCATCGACATCAAGATGGATGCCGAGGAGCTTGGGGCCCGCACCATGGCCATCGCCAATGTGCCCGACGCCAAGGCCATCGAGCTGCTGATCGACTTGCGCTCACGCGCGGGTCGCCACGCTGCCAACGGAGCCAACCACAGCGCCACGCTCCTGCGCAAGGCGCTGACCTCGGCCATCGGCCAAGACCTCGGTGGCGACACCGATGCGTGGCGCATCTGGTGGAAGGACCACAAGAAGGACTTCGACTTCGAGGCCGCCGCCGAACGCCGCCGCGCCGCCGAGGAGAAGGCCGACAAGCGCGAGGCCCAGCGCGAAGAGCGCAAGGAGAAGCGCAAGAAGAAGCGGGATGGCGAGGGCGACGGCGGGTCGTCGAGCGACTGACCTACGGCGCGTCGTGCCACCAGCGCCTGCCTCGCCGGGCCCGTGCGCGGGCCCAACCGGTCCGTGAGATCCACGAGCCCGTGAGGAGGCCCGGCGCGCCCGCGCTCCGGGCGACAAGGGCCCTTCGCTACTCGGCAAACCAGGTGCGCGACGCTTCGTCGAAGTGGGCGACCGGACCGTGCTTGGACCACCAAGCGACCGCATCCTCCTCGCCGTCCCGACCACCTGAGGCGAACGGCTGGATGAGGTTCTCCAAGTGTTCTTCGACGTCGGATGGCTCCGATGTGGCGGGCGGGGGCTCGCTCGGAGTCCGCTCGCGTCGTGCCAGCTCGTGCAGGCGGTTCATCGCCTGACGCGACCCCAAGCGGGCGCACACCACATCGAGACGGACGGAGAGGTCCGTGATCTGCTCGACCCAGTCGCTCTCCGCATCGCGCCGAAAGGGGATGAACCAAGCAAGGGCTCTTGGTCGCCAAGGGCCGGGCGGGGTGCAAGCCTCCTCGTACCAGTACGTGGGCTGGCCGAACTGCATGCGATTGCGTGGCGGGGGCCAGTGGATGGGAACAGGCATCTGCTCCTGCCCACCGCGACTGGCGAGCTCGCCTCCGCGACTTGCCGCGATCCACGCCTCCAAGTCGGGGAGTGCAGTCGTCAGGCGACGTCGATCGATGTAGATGGGCATCCAGCGCGCGGCCACGCCAATGGCCTTGCGACCCTTCTTCACGATGGCGAGCACGGCTTCATCCACGACGCGACCAGGGCGTGTGAACGCGGCCAGCTCGACCAGCCCCCGGCGCTCTCCGCGCTCCAGCGCCCGACGGGTGTGCAGAGGGAGCTGGGGATCCCGGAGCAGGAAGAGCAGCCAGAAGGTCTCGTCCCAGCCCCGCTCATGCAGCGCGCGCAAGAGCGGTAGGTCCCGGCCGCGGACGAGCACGGACAGAGCCTTCATGGCGCGGCCACGCCGCTCTGCATCCTTCCACGGACCCGGCCGCGGCGCGGGGGCAAGAGCTTGGAGCAATGCGGGCAAGGCGCGTCGACCGACGACACGGAGCCACTTCTGCTCGCTCTCGTACCAGCCCACCGCGAGCTGTTGCTCGACGACCCGCACGACATTCGGCGGGCTCGATCCCATGTTCAGCGGGTCATCCGGCTCTTCCGGACGAGCGGTGCGGGCAGACGTGGCTACGAGCGCGAGGAGTGCCAGGAGGACGATCCACGCGCGCCCGCGGCGCCTTGCGGCGTGCGCAACCGGCAGCTTGCCCGAGCTGGGCTGCGCATGCCGCCGTCTTAGGGGATGACCCATGCGCGTCGATCCGGGTCGTAGCGCAGCTTGTGCGCTTCGGCCTGCCACCAGTTCGCGAGCTCCGTCCAACCCGACTCGCCTGACGGCATCGGAGCATCCACGAGGCTATCGAGGGCCCAACACACCTCGTAGCAGACTTCCTCCTTGCGGCCCTCCTCCGCCTCGGCACGCAGCTGCCGTCCGCGTTCCATGATGGCCTGCAGGGCCTCGCTGGAACCGAGCGCTGCCCGCACGCCTTGGATGGCCATCGCGGGGTCCAGAGCCCCACACGTCAACAGCGTTGCGTCGAGGCGCCAGGACGCGTCCCACGCACGCTGGCGTGCCGTTCTCCAAACGGGCGGGCGGTCGCGCTTCCAGGTGTGCTCCAGGGGGTCGCGATCCCACGCGGGCGGGGGGAGGCGAGCCATCAGCATCTCGCGCTGGATCGAGGTTCCCGGTGCGGCCGGCTCCTCGAGGCGGCGAGCCCACTGGTCGAGGGCAGGCAAGGCTGCCGTGACGCCTCGAGCCTGCGCGTAGTGGAGCATCCACCCGAGGGCCGGCCCCATCCGCGCGGGCCCTTGTTCGATCGCGCGAACGACGGCCCGGTCCACGACGGCATGGGGTCTCTCGAAGGCTGCCGTCGCGAGTGCAGCGTAGCGCTCGCCGCGATCCAGGGCCTCGGCCACGTAGCGCGGCACGTTCGGGTCCTCGAGCAGGAGCAGGAGGAAGAGCACGTCGCGGTAGCCGCGCGCGTAGAGGTCGCGGAGCCGCCTTCGGTCGAACGGCTGAACCAGGTAGGACAGGGCGCGCAACGTGCGCCCGCGGCGGGCGAGGCTTGCACCGCGCGCGCCCGGGGAGAGCTCGGCCAAGAGAGCCGGAAGGGCCCGACGCCCGAGCGACGTCCACCACTCCTTGATGCCATCGGGGGGATCGGGGTCGCCCGGCTGGAAGACGGTCATCGGCGCATTCCCGGCCACGCCCATCTCGACAGCGCGAACGACGTTGGGAGGAGCCGTGCCGAAGCCGGGTGTCGAGACCCCCTCGGCCGCACGGGCTGTCCCGGAGAAGGTCAAGACCAGACTCGCCACGAGTCCGCAGGCCAGCAGGACGCGACTACCCTTGATGCTCACGCCGGCTCCTCGCTGTCCGGGGATCCCACGGTCGGGGCGCAAGCTTGCAGGGCTTCGGCGTCCACGGCGTCGGCGAGCTCCGCGAGGCTGCGGAACAGCCACGTGGGTCGCGCGAGATGCTCGGGCGCCTTCGTCGCGCTAAACGATCCACCACGGTCGAGGTCCTGTCGGTCGATCCAAGCCGTAGCCAGGCCAAGCTGGGTGGCGGGGACGATGTCGTGGAACTGGCTCTGGGCTACGTGGAGCAGCTCACCCGGCTGGATGCCGTGCTCGCGGTCGAGGTGGGCCAAGAGGGCTTGGAAGTTGCGCGGATCGGGCTTGTACGAGCCGATGTCCTCCGCCGTGAGGATCGTGTCGAAACGTGTGCCGAGCAGCTCGGCCGATTGCTGGATCCCGTGACGGGTGACGTTCGAGAGGATGGCCACGTGGAAGCGATGGCCGAGGCGTGCCAAGGCCTCGTGGCTGTCGGGGAAGGGTGGCCACGTCCCGAGCGAATCCGCAAAGGCCTCGTGCTCCTCGTTCGTGGCGGGAGCGTTCCACACGCGGGCCAGTGCGCCGTGGGTCGCAGCCAACACGCGGTCGTACGGCATCGTCGGGTGCATCCGCTGGATGCCGTGTTCTTCGACGGCGAATCGCGCGAGCACCTCGTCGGGGTGGATCGAGGTCTCGGCACGAGCGGCCAGTGGCGCCAGCGCCAGCCGCAGTCCCCTCTCCCAGTCGATCAACGTCCCATAGCAGTCGAACGAGAGAGCCCGGAAGGAGAGGAGCGGGGGCATCGATCCAGTGTAGAGGTCCGGGCGATGGGGCGTCGAGCGGGAGATCTTGGACATGGGACGTCCGGGCCAAGCGGGGGGCCCGACGTGCGCATAGGGTGGGGCGCATGTCCGTTCGACACTCCCTGCTTCGACGTCTCCTGCCGGCCGTGGCCGGTGTCCTGGGCGCTGGCGCGCTGGTTGTCGCAAGCGCGCGGGCGAAGGAACACGTTCCGGTTCCCGTCGCGCCCGATGCACCCCTGGCGAAGAACGTGCAGGTTGCCACCTTCGCGCTGGGCTGATTCTGGGGACCGGACGCCCGGTTCGGGAGTCTCCCCGGTGTGCTTCGCACGCGCGTTGGCTACGCGGGCGGTGTCAAGGACAAGCCGACGTACCGCGATCTCGGTGACCACACGGAAGCGCTGCAGGTCGAGTTCGATCCGCGGGTGATCTCCTACGAGAAGATCCTCGAGCTGTTCTGGCAAGACCACGACCCGTGGCAGCGCAGCTGGTCCACGCAGTACAAGTCCGTGCTGTGGACCCATGGCGACGAGCAGGCCCGCCAGGCGGAGGCCAGCGTGGCGAAGCTCGCGGCCCGGCGTGACGGCGTCCGTCCGCGCACCGAGGTGAAGGCCGCGGGCACGTTCTGGCTGGCCGAGGCGTACCACCAGAAGTACGCGCTTCGCAGTCGTGGCGCGTTGATGGTGAAGGTGTTCGGCCTCGATGCGTCCGACGAGACGATCATGAACAGCACGCTGGCCGCGCGACTGAACGGCTGGCTCTCGGGCTACGGCACGCCCGAGGAGATCCAGGCCGAGCTTGCGCGGCTCGAGGTGCCCGAGGCCACGAGGAAGGTCATTCTCGAAGCGCTCGGTGACCGCGTGCGCTTGGCCTGCGAGTAGCGCGCGAGCTTGTCGCACGGAGGTGTCTGATCCGGCGCAGCACCGTGAGGAGTGCAGAGGGGGTACGGAATAGCCCCTCTGCCGCGAGGGCGAAGCCCGAGCGCCAACTCCGCGCGCGAGCGCGGAACGAGCTGGTGGGGCCACCGCTTGGCGGAGCCAGACCCCGCGCCCCGCGTCGGTGCGTTGCACCTCCGCTGCGCGGGATCAGGCACCCGCCGCGCTTGGCGCATTAGGCACGTGTGCTGCGCTCCAGCACGAGGGGGGCGCGCGACCGCGCGCCCTGGTTGCTTCAGCCTCATCCGCCTTGGCGGTTTCGCCACCAGATCACGATGGCGGCGGCCGCCAGGGCAACGATGAGCCAGCGGACGATCTCGCCCCAGGCAACGGCACCTCGGTCGCGGCGGCTCATCAGGCGCCGCCCACCTGCACGCCCAGGAGGCCCGGCTCGACGGTGACTTCGACGCGCTCCGTACCGCGGAACAGGACCACGGGGATGCGCCGCGACGTATCGTCCTTCGCCTTGCCGATCGCGCCGCGCAGCGCATCCGCCGAGTCGATGCGCACGCCGTCGTAGAACGCAAGCCAGTCGCCCGCCTTCACGCCGGCTCGCGCTGCATTGCCGCCATCGCTGACGCCGAGGATGCGGATGGTCGGTGCTTCGGCGAGGTCGGCAGGCTTGCCGAACAGGATCAGGTAGGCGCGGACCACGTGCGTGGCTTGGGCGATCTGCTCCGCAGAGGGGCGCTCGCCTTCGGGGAACTCGTAGGGACGCGGCTCGTAGACGAACCGCGCCGTGGCGCCCGGCGCGAGGTCTGGCGTGAGGTCCACCGTCCACGGTCGGACGACGTCGCCGGGCGCCCAGCCCGCGCGCGGGTACTTCCACGTGCCGTACTGCGGACGGTTCGGGTTGAGGTAGCAGTCCGTCTTCCACAGCACGTTCTCGAAGCGACGAGGCTCGGCGTCCGCCGCCGCGACGTCGGGCGTGAACGCGATGGCCCGCTTGGAGGGCGTGAACTCGCCGACCTGGCTGTGGCCCGTCGTGAAGACGACGAGGCGTGCGCCGGTCGTGTCGTCGTCGATCGCCACCTCCTGCGGCGTGTAGAAGTCGCGGAACGCGTTCTCGTCGCTCCTGTAGTGGGCCGTCCCATGCCAGAGGGGGATGACCTTCGTCGCAACCAGGTCCGGCGTGCCGTGGTGGTAGGCCAGGGACACGCTCATGAGGTAGCCGCGGTTCTTGTAGAAGGTCGTGCCCGCCGCGATCTCGAAGGTGCGTCGGCCGTGCAGCCACGGGCGAAACGCCGTGACGTCCACGACCCAATGGCAGGGCGTGCGATACGACGTGATGAACGGCACCAGTCCCAGCTTCGTGCCGTCGTCATCGAGGATCGAGATCTCGCCGTTGCGATCCCACTCGTCCCACATGCGGCCGGCGTCATGCAGGTCCAACGTCAGCAGGATGCGTCCGAACGACCACTCCAGCGGCGGAAGGTCGACGGTTGCCTGGTACGAGGTCGTCGTGTTGTCCGTCCGGACGTAGTGGAACACCTCGACGTCCAGCGGCGGACGCGTCGGGCTGGCAAGTGGTCCTTCGGCGATGACCACATCGCGCACGTCGAAGCGCGTGCTCGCCCCACCTGTCGTGCTGGCGCCGATCGCGAGGCGTGATTCGTACGCCATGAGGCCGGCCACGAACCAGCGGTCGTAGACCGCTTCGTCACCTACGCGGACGGTGACCTCGGCCCCGCCGGCGACGTGCTGCACCTGGACCTCGATGCTCGTCCAGACATCGCGGAGCTCGGTGTCCACGACGCGCTTGACCAGCTCACGCCCATCGAAGTGGAGCGAGAGCTCGCGCTCGGGCGCGCCGACCACGTTGCCGTCGGGGCCGAAGGGCTCCTCCGTGGGCGGGTCGTACACATCCACGCCCACGGCGAAGGCGCCCGCCAGGTCCGGGTGGGTCCAGTCCATCCGGAAGGGCGCTGCGCCCTGGGTGCCATACGAGGCCGTCGGTAGCAGCACGAACGCACCGCCGTCGCCGCCCTTCTCCACGCGCAGCTCGGCGCGGAACGTCGTGGTTTGCCGAGCCCCCTCGGCATGGCGCGGCCAGCCCGCTGTGTTGGACTGCCCCGGCGTGCGCTCGTCGTCGAGGAGCCGGATCACGCCCTCCGGCGTGATGCTCGGGCCCGTGCCCGCCAGATAGCGATCCAGGTGCGGCGTGTAGGGGGCCGCATCGGGGCCCGCGTGCACCAGGACGGCCGGGCCGAGGAGGCATGCAGCGCAGGCGAGCACGACGTGGAGCGGGAACTTCATCGGGACTCCTTGGGCAGGTGCGCCGTGAGGGCGTGTCCTTCTACCATCGCGCCGATGTCCGCCGGCCCCCGCCTGGACCCGTGCCTCGACGACGCGCCGTCCAGCGGGACGGCGTGCGGCACGATCGACATGAGCGTCGTCATCTGCACGGCAGGGCGCCCGGCCGCGCTTGCGCGCATGTTGGCTTCCCTGGCCACGGCCGATGCGCCGCGGTGCTCCTGGGAGGTGCTCGTCGTCGACAACCTGCCCGCGCACGGCCAGGTCGACGCGGTCGTGGCAGCGCACGGACGACGGCTGCCCCTGCGCGTCGCGGCTGAGCCCAGGGCCGGGCTGGCGCGGGCCCGCAACCGGGCCATCGGCGAGGCCCGTGGTCGGTACATCGTGTTCGCCGACGATGACGTCACGGTCGACGCCGGCTGGCTGCGGGCCTACGAAGCCGCGTTCGAGGCCTCGCCTGACGTCTCCGTGTTCGGTGGTCCGATCGTGCCCGTGTTCGAGCGTGCCTCGCCGCGCTGGGTCGAGGCGGTGCGCCGCCACGCGCCGTCGTCCTACGCGTGGCTCGAGGCCGACGCGTCCGTGGTGCTGTCGCCGCTCGGCGAAGGGGGCATCCAGCCGTTCGGCGCCAATTTTGCGCTGCGCTTCGACGCCCTGTCGCGGGCCCCGTTCGATGTGGCGTGGGGTCGACAGCCGAATCGCCCACGTCTGCTCGGCTACGAGGAGGTCCTCCTCGTGGATGCGTTGCTTCGTGACGGCGCGCGCGGGCGCTGGTTGCCGGAAGCGCGCGTCCTGCATCACATGCCACGCAGCCGCTGCACGCGACGCTACCTCGACGACTACTGGTACGCCGTGGGCTGGGCCGAAGGCGTGCTGACCGCACGCGGTCGCGCGGTGGGTGCACCCGCCGAAGCCGACCTGCTTCGGCGGTCCCAGCGGCGCCGTCGGCGGCGCTGGCGCAAGGTGCGATGGTGGGCGGGCCCCGAGAAGTGGGTCCCGGCCCTGCGTGACGCCGCCCGCGCTCGTGGGCGCTGCGACGGCTTCGCGGAAGCCGAAGCGGGGACGGCATGAGCCGGCCGCTGCTCGTGCTCGGGCTCGACGGGTTGGACCCCGTGCTGCTCGAAGGATTCCTCGCCGAGGAGTCGCTGCCTTCGCTGGCGCCGCTTGTCGCAGCGGGGGCTCGCGAGCTCGAGCCCGGCGACGAGCGGTGGTCAGGCCTGGCATGGGAGCAGTTCACGGCCGGGCGCCCCGAGTCGACGCGGCGTCGCTCCTCGACGGTCGGCTTCGACCCCACGACGTACGCCGTGGGCCAGCCCACGTCGCGGACCTTGCCCTTCACCGCCGAGCTCGACGTGCCCGTCGTGGCCTTCGACGTTCCGTACTTCGATCTCGTGATGGGCCGAGCGCGGGGCCTCGGGGCCTGGGGCGCGCACGATCCCGGTGTCGCGCGCCACGCGGTGCCACGCGAGCTCGTGGACGAAGTCGCCCAGCGCTTCGGTCCGTACCCGGCACCGCAGTGGATCTACGGGTTCACGTGGCCCGACGCGGAAGCTACGCGGCGGATGGGGGAAGACCTCGCACGCGCCGTGGACGTGCGTGCCGAGGTCGCGCTGTGGATGCTGGGCCAGCGGCTTCCCGGCTGGCAGCTGGGTCTCGTCGTGATCGGCGAGCTCCACGGCGCCGTCGAGGCGCTTTGGCATGGGGCGGATCCCGCGCACCCGCTGGCGGGACACGAGAGCGCATCCGCCGCGCGCGAGGCGCTACGCGTGATCGTGCGTGCCATGGACCGCCTCGTCGGCCGCCTCATCGAGGCGTTCCCCGGCGCCGACATCGTGGCCTTCATGCCCCATGGCATGGGCGTGAACCACGCCGACGTGGCGGCGATGCTCCTGCTGCCCGAGCTGCTGCTTCGCCACGAGACCGGCGAGCGCGCGTACGAGCCTCCTCCGGAAGGCCTCCCCGGCGAGAGCGCGCCGTGGCCAGAGGGCATGGACTGGAGCGCCACCGTGCTCCGCCACTTCCGCGCGCCGAGCGCGAGCCGACGAGGGCTGCGGCGCCGGCGCGTGCCCGATACGCGGGACGGTCGCGGTCAGGAGCTGATGTGGATGCCCGCCGCGCGCTACCGCGGCGCCTGGGCCCGCATGCGTGCGTTCGCCCTGCCGTCCTTCTACGACAGTCGCGTCCGGCTGAACGTGGTGGGTCGCGAGGCGCACGGTCGGGTCCGTCCGCGCGAGGCGAGTGCCGTGCTCGACGACCTCGAGCGCCTGCTCGCCGAGACGCGTGATCCGACGACGGGTCAGGCCGTCGACGTGCGGATCGAACGCGCGCCCGTGGACCAGCTGCTCACGCGACATCCCGACGACGCCGACCTCGTCGTGTCGTGGCCACGCAGGGTCCATGCGCTGGAGCACCCTCGGCACGGGCTCATCGGGCCTGCACCTTGGCGCCGCACCGGCGGTCACACGGGCGGCACAGGTCGACTCGCCGTGCTCGCTGGCGACGTGAACGACCTGCCCGAGCGCCTCGGCGCACCGGACACCGTGTCGGCGTGGGCGCTGCGCCGCGTGGTCGCCGCCGAACGAGGCGTCGCTCGGGCGTTCGGCGGGTAGGCTCCTCGGGCCGACGCGTGCGTGCGTCGCGCAGGAGGCCACTCGATGTCCCAGCTCCAGAACCTCGTCGACGTCCTGGGCCACGAGTGCGACATCGTGAAGCACCTGGTGTCACGCCTCCCCGAGGGCGCCGAGTCGTACCGTCCCTCCGAAGGACAGCGCTCCACGCTCGAGCTGCTGCGCTACCTCACGTACTGCGGCATCGGCGCGGCACGCTGGGCCGTGGAGGGCGACGTCCAGGTCTGGAAGGACGAGGCCGTGCGCGGCCAGGAGCTGACGCTGGCCGAGATCCCGGACGCGATGGACCGGCAGAAGCACGTGCTGGCCGACTACCTTGGCGGGCTTGGCAGCGACGAGGTCGCCGATACGCCCGCCAAGCTCCCCTGGGGGGTCGAGGTCCCGCTGGGTCGCGCGCTGCTCGAGATGCCGCTCAAGTGGATGACCGCCTACCGCATGCAGCTGTTCCTCTATGCGAAGGCCGCGGGTGCCGTGGACCTGACAACGGCCGACAACTGGCGCGGTGCCGCCGCCTCCTGACCCGAGGTGCCTCCCGCGTCAGACGCCCTGAGGTAGAGTGGTGAGGCCGGGGGGCCGGAGTCCGACCATGCGCTCGAACCTGAGTCCGACGGTGCGGCGTGCGCCGCGTTTTGCCATGGGCCTCGTCGCCGCCTTGGCGCTGGCCGCATGCGGTGGCAGCAGCGGTGGCGGGCAGCCTCAACCCCAGCCGCAGCCCGGATCGGGCTACCAGACCTTCCAGGCCGCCGCCCTGGTCCTCGGCCAGTCGAGCTTCACGGCCAACACCGCCAACCAGGGCGGGGCGGCCAGCGCCGCGACCATGTCCGCGCCGCATCAGGTGTGCTTCAGCAAGCGTGGCTTGCTCGCCGTGGACGCTGCCAACAACCGCGTGCTCGGTTGGACGAACGTGCCCGCGACCAACGGCGACGATGCGGACTGGGTCATCGGCCACATGCAGTTCGACCAGACGGGCGGCGTGACGGGTATCGGTGAGCTGAACGGCCCCTCCGGTGTCGGCTTCGACGGGACCTCGATCTGGGTCGCCGACAGCTCGAGCAACCGGCTCGTGGCGTACACCCCCGAGCCCACGCAGAACGGGGCTGGGGCGGCGCTCGTCCTGGGCCAGGCCGACTTCTTCTCGAACGGCCAGTCGGTGCCGCCCGCGGCCAACACGTTCGCGGCGCCCAACGGCGTCTCTGCGACGGCGACGACGCTTGCGGTCGCCGACACGCTGAACAACCGCGTTCTTCTCTTCACCCCGCTTCCGGCTGCGAACAACGCGCCCGCGACCTGGGTGCTCGGCCAGGCCACGATGGCGGGCAACGCGATCAACCAAGGCGGCACGCCGACGGCGGCCACGATGTCCCAGCCCTACGGCGTGTGGACCGACGGCACCAAGGTCGTCGTTGCTGACCTCGCCAACAACCGCGTGTTGATCTGGAACTCGTTCCCCACGGCCGATGGCCAAGCCGCCGACCTCGTACTGGGTCAGGCGTCCATGACGACGTCGTCCATCGGCAGCGGCGCGACGGGCATGCGCGGGCCGAGCGACGTCACGTCCGATGGCACGCGCCTTTTCGTCGCCGACTGCGAGAACAACCGGGTGCTCGTCTGGAACACGTGGCCGACGACCAACGGCCAGGCGGCCGACGCCGTGCTGGGACAGTCCGACTTCAACCACACCGCGGCCAACGACGACGACCAAGACGGCACGCCGGACGCCTCCTGTACGGCGCGCACGTTCTTCAGCAGCAACGGCTACCTCTGGGTCCACGCCGAGGGCGGCAGCCTCTGGGTGGGCGATCGCCGCAACAATCGCGTCCTGCGTTTCGATCCCAGCTAGCGCCTGGGCGTCAGAGCGTCTTCAGGTACTCGAGCAGGTCGCTGCGCTGCGTTTCGTCCAGCGCGGCCGGGAAGTCGTGACCGGCCGCACTCTTGCCGCGCTTCGTCGTGTCGAACCAACGTCGGCGCTCGTCAGGACTCTGCGTCGCAGGCGGCGCCGCCGCCTCTTCCACGCGCAAGCCCACGCGCTGCTCGTCGTACAGAACGGGATCGCGACGCCACGCCGCAGGGCGCTGCTCGGGGTGGAGCACGTGCCACAGGGTGGGTGCGCTGCCGTTGTGGAAGTAGGGGGCCGAGGCCCAGATCCCGTCCAGCGGCGGCGCCACGTAGCCACCTGGGTCGGTGCGAACACCGCTGGGGTCGTACTCCGTGAGCCAGGACGTGCTGTACGTCGTGCGATCGTCCACGGTGAGCGCGTCCAGGCGCACGCGGTCCGTCCCGATCACGTCGATGGGGACGAGCTTCTCGGGGTACGAGCCACCCTCGCCGTATGTGCCGTGGCAGTCGGCACAGGCCGCCTCGAACACGATGCGCCCGCGGGCGGCCTTCTCCGCGTCGACGGCGAAGGGCCAGCGGGGCGCCTCGATCGAGCGCACGTAGGCCTCGATGTCGCGGAAGTCGTCCTCCGCGGCCAGCACGGCGTCGCGTCCGTTCTGTGGCACCAAGAGGAACTGCATGAGCGCCCGGTGGTTGGGCTTGGCGAAGCCGTCGATGTAGAGGTGCTTGCGCCGCTTGAGGTGCCACCACGGAGGCGCATCCAGATCGTGGTGGGGTAGGCGCGGGATGCCCTTCGGGGGGACGACGTTCAGGTCTTCGTCGCGCAGCCGGAGCAGGCTGATGCTGAACACGACGGCGTTCGTCGTGCCGACCGTCTCTCCGAACGGCAGGAACGAGGCCGCGAGGTCGCCCGGTGCGAGCTTGCGGCCGAGCAGGCGCTTGGTCTTGGCGACGTCGTCCACCAGCGACTGGAGCGCGAGGTGCGCATTGGGCAGCCCCGGCAGGACCTGGCCGGCCACATGACCCCCATGGCAGGTGAAGCAGCTCATGTGCCACGCGCCCTCGGGCGTCACCACCATCTGCAGCGGATGCGCGGAGGCGTCGTCGGGTCGGGGATCGAGTCCGTAGTGGCGAAACACCAAGGCCCGGCGCGCCTCGGCATCGAGCGCCTCGGCTTGGCTACGAAGCGGCTCGGTCCACACGCGCCAGAGGTTGTCGGCGACTTCCTGGTCGAGAGCGGGCGGGACGTAGGGCGTCTCGAGGATGTGCCGTCGACCGGCCTCGGCGTCGGTCGTGTGGGGAACGGCATCCCCGCCACGAGCGCGCCCGACGGCGAGCGTGGCCAGCAAGAACAGGGCGAGGCCGAGCGGTAGGGTGAGACGGAGCGCGCGCCGCATGCTGCAAGGGTAGGCGCTCCGACACCGCTCAGGGGTGCGCGTTCGAAGCGGTGTCCGGGTCCACGCACGCCACGAGCGCGGCGTGCTCCTCCGTCGTCAGCTGGCGGGCGGCGCCGGGGGCCAGCGTGCCCAGCTCGAGAGGTCCGAAGCGCATCCGGACGAGGACTTCCACGGCGTGTCCGGCGGCCTCGACGCGCCGGCGGATCTGGCGGTTCTTGCCTTCGCGGAGCGTCACCGAGAGCCAGCACGACTTGGGGCCCGTGCGCTCCACCGACACGTCCATGGGCCCGAGCGGCAGGCCGTCGTCGACGACGGCTTCGGTGCGCCACGCGTGCAGCGTGGCCTCGCTCGGGTGGCCGCGGACCTTCACGCGGTAGACCTTCGCCACGTGGCTCCGCGGGTCGAGCAGCCTCGACGCGGTGCCGTGGTCGTTGGTCAGGAGCAGCAGCCCGGCGCTGGCCTTGTCGAGACGGCCGACGGGAGCGAGGCCCGGCGCACGGGGTTCGGGAACCAGCTCGAGCACGGTGGGGCGGCCCTCGGGGTCACGCGTCGTGGCCACCGTGCCGCGCGGCTTGTTGACGACCCACCACACGTGTGCGGCGCGCGCCTCGTCTAGCCGGATCTCCTTGCCGTCGACCTCCACGCGATCGCGCTGCGGGTCGACGCGCCACGCGCCGTCCGTGACGCGGCGGCCGTTGACCGTCACGCGGCCCGCTTGGACCAAGCGGCGTGCCTCGGGCCGCGAGGCCACGTGGCAGCGCGACAGGAACCGCACGAGCGGAGGCCGCGCGGCGCCCTGCGGCGAGCTCATCGCGAGGAACCGTCACCCGGACGTCGCCGGCGCCGACGCGCGCCCTTGCGCCCGGGGCGGTACCCGACGGTGGGCGACGTGCCCGCGTCCTCCGCGTGCACCGGGGCGGCGTCCTCCGCGGCGTTGCGGCGGCGGGCGGCGATGGCCTCGGCCGGTGCGCGCGCCGGGATCAGGCAGGTCGGGCCGTCGCCGATCAGGTCGGCACGCCCGCGGTCGAGCAGCGCGCGACGCACGGTGAACCAGTTCTCCGGTCGGAAGTACTGCAGCAGGGCGCGCTGGACCTGCCGGTCCCGTAGACGCCGCGGTGTCTCCACGTGGGTGCCCGAGAAGGGGTCGCGGCCCGTGTGGTACATGCACGTGGCGATGTCCATCGGCGCGGGGATGAAGTCCTGCACCTGGCGCGGTCGGTAGCCTCGTGCCTTCAGGAACACGGCCAGCTCGATCATCTCGTCGGTGGTGCTGCCCGGGTGGCTGGCGATGAAGTACGGCACGAGGTACTGCTTCTTGCCGGCCGCGCGACTGGCCTCGGCGAAGTTCTCTTCGAAGGCCTCGAACTCGGCCTGCGGCGGCTTCTTCATGGCCGAGAGCACGGTGTCGGAGGTGTGCTCGGGAGCCACCTTCAAATGCCCGCCCACGTGGTGGCGCACCAGGGTGTCGACGTACTCCGGAGAGCGGTTGGCCAAGTCCATGCGGATGCCCGACGCGACGTGGACGCGTCGTACGCCCGGGGTGGCCCGAGCCTTGTCGAGCAGGTCGACGGTGGGCTTGTGGTCGGTGCCGAGCAGCGGGCAGATCTTGGGGTGGATGCACGAGAGGCGACGGCACTTCGCTTCGATCTCGGGCCGCGTGCAGCGCATCTTGTACATGTTGGCGGTCGGGCCGCCGATGTCGCTGATCGTGCCCTTGAACTCGGGGTCTTCCGCAATGTGATGTACTTCCTCCAAGATCGAACGTTCGCTGCGGCTCTGGATGATCCGACCCTGGTGCATCGTGATGCTGCAGAACGTGCAGCCGCCGAAGCAGCCCCGCATGATCGTGACCGAGTCCTTGATCATGGTGTGCGCGGGAACGGGATCTTCGTAGCGCGGGTGCTGGCGGCGCGTGTAGGGCAAGTCGTACGCCGCGTCCATCTCGGCTTCCGACATGGGGAGCGAGGGCGGGTTCTGCACCATCAGACGATCGCCATGCGCCTGCGTGACGCGACGGGCGTTGAGCGGGTTGGTCTCGTGATGGTGGAGCGCCGTCATCCGCACGAACGCGTCGTTGTCGGCGGTCACGGCTTCGAACGAGGGCAGCTCGATCGTGCGCTGGTCGCAGGCGGCATCCTCGAAGCGGTGGTCCGGGAGCGACTCGGTGCGTCCGAGCAAGTAGGCCACGCCTCGCAGGTCGCGCAGCGCCGTGATCGGCTCGCCGGCGTCGAGGCGGCGGGCGATCTCGACGATGGGGCGCTCGCCCATCCCGTAGACGAGCAGGTCCGCCTTGCTCGGCACGAGCATGGAGGGGCGCACCGTGTCGCTCCAGTAGTCGTAGTGGGCGATGCGGCGGAGCGACGCCTCCACGCCACCGATGACGACGGGCACGCCGGAGAACGCCTCCCGGCAGCGCTGGGCGTAGATGGGCGTGGGTCGGTCGGGGCGCAGGCCGATGCGGCCACCCGGCGAGTAGGCGTCGTCGTTGCGACGCTTCTTGTTCGCCGTGTAGTGGTTGATCATCGAGTCCATGTTTCCCGCGCTGACCGCGTAGAAGAGGCGCGGTCGGCCGAGCGCGCGCCACGGGTCGGCGCTGCGCCAGTCGGGCTGCGGCAGGATGGCCACCCGGAAGCCATGGGCTTCGAGGTGCCGTCCGAGGATCGCCGCCGCAAACGACGGGTGGTCCACGTAGGCGTCGCCGGAGACGAAGACGACGTCGGCCTGGTCCCAGCCGAGGGCGTCCATCTCCTCGCGAGTCGTGGGGAGGAAGGGGGCGGGCATGCGCGCCCGAGTGTAGGGGGGCGCGCACGGGCCGCCGCGTTGGGCGGAAACGAGAGCCGGGCGCGGGTCCCGGAGGACCCGCGCCCGGCGGGGGAAGCTGTGCGGGGTGACCGCGGACTACGGGCGGTAGCGGACGATCAGGCGGGGGATCTGGCCGTTGCCGCCGATGTCGAAGGCGTTGTTGAACTCGGCCTCGTCCATCACGTTGTCGCTGTCCGTGACGAGCTGGAAGCGGAGGCGGAAGTCGCTGGTCGAGCGACCCGCGTTCAGGTCGTTGATGACGCGCTGCTTGACGTTGAGCGACTTTTCCTCGAGCGCCGTGTTCGTCGACAGGATGCCGATGTTCGACGCCAGCGTGCCGCCGGCGAAGTCCGGGCCGTCGAAGTGCACGCCCATGGAGACGTGGTCCACGGTGACGTCGCCCAGCGTGCTGTACGGGCCGGACGTGATGCTGTACTGGCCGATGCGCAGCTCGGCGTCCTCGATCTCTGCGCCAGCGGGAATGCTGGAGAGGTCGAAGCGCAGCAGGCCACGACGCTGCGTGTTGCTGCTGACGTCGCCGAGACGGATGGGGAACCCGTTGTCGGTCGTGTAGAAGAGGCCGTTGGCGTACGCGTACCCGCTCTCATCGGCTACGTTCGGCATCTGCGCCGTGACGGGCGGATCGAAGATGCTTCCGCCGCCACAACCCGCCAGGGGCAGGGACGCGGCGATCAAGGTGGCGAGGATCTGGAAACGCATTGTGCTACTCCTTGCCGCTTCTCGGCCGGGGCCCCGGAGGGACCCGTCCCGACCACGAGGGCCGGTGCCGCAAGCGACGAGGGAGGCATCGCAACGTGCGTGCCGTGATCGCGTGCCGGGGTGTCCCGCGTGCCGCGATTTCCTGGCGCGGCCCAGATGCTCGGGGGCACGTCGCGTTCGAGCTCCGCGCACGCACGCCAGAGAGGCGCTGCGAGGCCGTGTCGCCAAGTGAGGAAAAACCGGTGGACACCCGGAAGACAGGCGTCGGAACAGGCCGCAAAGGGCACTTCCCGGGCCTTTCAAGCCATCACGGGAGCGGCGGTGGGTTCATCCAGAAGCGCCCCTCGGCGGCGTGGATCGATGCGAAGAACAGCACCGTCGTCGCCATCACGACGGCGAACGTCACCACGATGCCTGCCACACGCAACGCGCCGCGCGGTCGCATGCGGGCCGTTGCCACCACGAGCACGCCATGCAGGAGGAAGAACGCCGTCTGGTAGCCCTGCACGCGCCCGACGAGCACGGCCGACAGGTACTCGTGCAGCAAGCCGCTCACGAGGAACACCTGGAGCACGGTGCGGACGGGGTGCCGGCGGCCACCCTCGGGCGTGAACACGTCGTGGTGGAACCAGCGGCCGGCTTCGAGGTTGTAGCGTCGCCAGAAGTCTGCGGGCGTGCTGGCGAGGATCGGGTGATGCGTGAAGCGCAGCCGCGCCACGCCGACCAAGGACAGCGCGGCCCCGAGCACGGCGAGCCCACCGTCGAAGGCGATCATGTAGAGGAGCAGGACCCGCGTCACGTGTTCCACGACGAACCCGTGTTCCGCGGCAGCTGCGGGCAAGCCGCTCCGCCAGAGCAGGACGCCGACCGCGACCTCGAGACTGCCGATCACCAACCGGCGAAGCAGGACGCGCCGCGGCGGGCGCGGTGCCGCGGCATGGGCGCGGGGCACGAGCACGAAGGGAACCAGGATCGCCAAGGCCCAACGCGCGACGTGTTGCTGCCGCCACCAGTCCGATGCCACGTGCAAGTCGCGAAGCTTGAGCACGACGATCGGCACGCCCATGCCTGCGAGTACGCGCAGCGGCCAGCTGGCCTCGCGCGCCACGACGAGTGGCCCGAGCAGGAGCAGCAGGCCCAGGAGCCCGAGGAAGACCGCGCGGCGTCGAGGTGCCCACGCCCGTGCGGGCCACGCAGCGAGGCCGAGCACCACGGCGAGCAGCAGGGACGACAGGGCGGAGAGGTCCGGCGACACGGCAGGACTGTACGGACGGGGTCGTGATCCGGACGGTCGGGCTCCGGTCACCGGACGGAGGCGGCGGCCAGGGGTAGGCTCGACGTCGTGGACGCGCCCCCCCGCCTGCTCTTCGCCGAGTCCCAGCGTCTCACCCTGTGGTGGGCGTGGCTGCTCGTGATGGCCGCCGCGGCCCTGGCGTGGTGGTCGTGGCTGTCCAGCGAGGCGCTCGCCGCGACAAACCTCATGCCTGGCCTGTCGCGAGCCCTGCTCGGGGTGCTCTACGTCGTCAGCGGCATCCTTCTACCCCTGTTCTTGGTCCTCTTGCGGCTCGAGACGCGGGTCACCGAGCGCGAGCTGATCGTGCGCTGGTGGCCCGTTTGGGGCCGCCGCATCCCCCTCGATCGCATCGAGCGACACGGCGCGGTGCGCTATCGACCCTTCCGCGACTACGGCGGCTTCGGGCTCCGCTTCTCGCCACGCTTCGGCTGGGCATGGAACGCCTCGGGCAATCGCGGCGTGAAGCTCCAGGTCGCTGGCGGTCGCCCCGTGCTGGTGGGTTCCCAGCGCCCCGACGACCTCGAGGCCGTGCTCGTCGGGGCCCGGTTCGAGGCTGCCCCGACCTCACGGGCTGCGGTTCCGCCTGCGATGTCGTAGCCTGCGGCCCATGCCGAGGCTGCTGCAGCGGGCTGTCGGAGCGCTTGCGCTCCTCGCCATGGTCGCGGCCCCCTCCCTGCGCACCGCTCGCGCCGACGGCGATCCCTTCGAGCGCGCCGGCGAGATGCTCGAGCTGGCCCGGGCATGGATGGACGCCGGCATGGCGACCAAGGATGTGAGCCGCGTGCGGGCGGCCCGCGGCAAGCTGGGCGAGGTCCGCGACCAGGTCCGCCACGTCCTCGCGACGCAACCGAGCCTCGGGGTGGACGCGCGTGCCCGTGCGGACCGCCTTCTCGAAGAGGTCGAGGATCGCCTGCGCTGGTGTACGGCCTGGCTCGATCGCAGCGAGGTCGACGAAGGCGACGACCCCGAGCCCGAGGCGAAGCCCGACGGCGGTGCGGCCCCCGACCAGCCGGCGACCCACCCCGCGGTACCGCCCTACGAAGAAGGCGCCTTGCTCCGCCCGTGGTGCCTCGAGGTCCTGCGGCGCTATCGCGAGACCGAGGACCGTGACGCCAAGGCCGCGCTCGCGGCGGCGCTGGCGCATCGCGGGGTGGTTGCCTTGCCCCACCTGCTGGACCTCTTCGACGAAGAGACCGATCCCGGTGCACGACCGCCCGTGCATCAAGCCATCGCCGACGTCGGGACGCCGCGCTTGGCCACGTGGCTCGTCCAGCGCACCGCCAAGCGCTACGAAGAGACCTGGCCCGACGTGATCGACGTGCTCCTGCGCGCGCTGGAGCGTCCGGAGTCCCAGGAGCCCGAGGGGCCGTACCTGCCGGTCGTGCGGGCGTTCCACTCGCGCAAGGAGCGCAAGCTGACCCTGGATCTGCTCGAGAAGCTCGACGCGCTCGGCAAGGAAGGCGTGGCCGCGTTGGGCGAGGTGCTCTACGTCCAGGACATCGGCTACCACATGTGGACGATCGACCGCCTCGCCACGAAGAAGGACCGCCGCGCGGTTCCGCCGCTCGTCTTCAAGATGAACCGCTTCCGCTTCGATCCGGGCGATCAGGTCCCCGCGCACAAGGCCCTGCTCCGCTTGGGCTGGTATGCCGTGCCCGAGCTGATCGACCGCCTCGACGATCGGGCCGCCGGGATCTGGATCTCGTGGACGCTGCGCAAGATCAGCGGCGAGACGATGGGGACCGACAAGCGCAAGTGGCACGATTGGTGGAAGAGCGAGCAGGTCCGCCACCCCGAGCTGTTCGAGGACCCCGACGAGCGACCGCCGGGTCCCGTTACCGATCGCTGACCCCTCCGCGCTTCGTAGCGAGGAGCACCAGGTCGTGGGAGCGCTGCACGTCGTACGCGCCGCCCTCCATGTCGCCGAACAGCTGCACGTCGAAGCCATGGGCCTCGGCCCGCGGCACGAGGTGACGATCCGTCCAGCCCATGACCTCCACGCGCCGGCACGTCTCCATGCGCAGCGGGGGGTCGGCGTCCACGTCCAAGCCGAAGGTCGCTGGCACGAACACGACCCGGTCGTCGTCGCGGAAGGTGAGGAGTCGCAGGAACACGATCTCCTCCCCGTCGCTCTCGCCCGGTCGGACGTTGACGGGAAGGGCACGCTGGCCGCGCGCGCGCAGGGAGTCGTAGGCCAGGATCTGGACGAGGAGGCGTCCCCCGGGGACGAGCAGCGCTGCGGCCACCTCGAAGAAGCGGTCCAGGGCCTCGGGCGTGTCGACGTAGGGCAAGACGTTGCCAAGGCAGATCACGAGCCCGAACGGGGCCTCGGAGGCCAAGAGCGCGGGGGCTTCGTCGATGGTGCCTTCGACGAAGCGTCCGTGCCCCGCGCGCTCGTGGTCGCGGGCCGACTCGATCATCGAGGTGGAGCGGTCCACGCCCACGGCGCGAACGCCCTGCGTGGCGAACCACGCCACGTGCTCCCCCGAGCCGCAGCCCAGGTCCACCACGCCGTCGGCGCGGTGGGGCCCCAGACAGCGTTCGAGGAATGGGGCCTCCCGCTCGATGCGTTTCTCCCATGCGATGAGAGGCGTCGCCACGAAGCACGGGACCAGGGGTCGTCCGGACGGCCAGGCTCTCGGGTCATGCCGGGATCATGCCCGCGAAGACCGGACCGGCGCAGTCCGGTCTGGCTCGACGACCCTCGCGACCGGCGAACCACACCTCGTCGTAGGCTTGTGGTGCGGCACTCGCGCTGCAGGAGGACCGCGTCGTGAAGGCTCCCGTCCGCTGTGTGCTCTGTCCGACCGACGGATCGCCGACGAGCGAGTCGGCGGTACCTGTCGCCTACCGCTTGGTCGCCGACGGTGGCGAGGTGCATCTGCTGCACGTCTGCCAACCGCCGATGCTGGGCAATCCGCTCTATCCCCCTACGAGCAGGGCTACGTGCCCTCGCCCGGCGAGACCGAGGAGGGCAAGAAGGCCATGCACGCGGCCTTGGAGCGGCTCGTCCCCGCCGACGCGGCAGGTCGCGGCATCACGACGCACCTCCACTTGGTCGACGCGGCCAACCCGTCCATGGCGATCGCCGATGCGTTCGCCGCCAAGCAGGCCGAGCTGGTGGTCATGGGCACCCACGGGCGCACCGGCTTGGTGCGCTTTGCACTGGGTAGCGTCGCGTCCGACGTCATGAAGCGCGGCGTGCCGACCGTGCTCGTCTTCGATCCGCCGCCGGAGGACTGATCGTCAGGACGGGTCGGCGCTCCAGAGCGAGCGGGCCGTGCGCGCGCCGCGCGCGGCCTGTTCGCTCCACCACGCCTGCCCCGCGGGACTGTTCCGCCAGGCATCGCGGGCGCCCACGTCGGTCCAGACGGTGAGCAGGAGCAGCCGCCGCCCGTCGTGCTCCAAGCGCCCTGGAGCCCCCGGCAGCCGGGAGCACGACCCCATGCGGCCCGTGCGCCTGCCACGACGGCGGGTGCCGCGGCGGCGGTCGACTCGCCGACCAGCTCCACGTAGAGCAGCTCGAGGGTTCCTTCGCCAGGCAGGTCCATCGGTCCCTCCGACCCGCGCGAACCCCGTCGCCGGCACGCGCGATGTTGCAGGAGGGGGACCCCTTAGGACACTCCGCGCGTGACCGTTTCGTGGTTCCACGCAAGGACCGGCCGTTTGCCCCTTGGCCGGTCTGCCCTCGGCGGGCTCCCCTCGTGGCGCTTCTGGGCCTCGCGGCGTCGCCTTCGTTCGCCGACGAGCTGGCCGAGGCACCCAACGCAACGCCGACCCAAGAGGCCGCGGACGCCGGTACGACCCGCGAAGAGCCCTGAGCCTCCGGCGCGTCCGCTTCTCTGGCTCGTCGATGGACCGGCGCGGATCTGGATCTACGGCACGCTCCACACCAACGACCCGCGCGTCTTGGCGCGACCCGCGGCCGTGGATCTCGCCTTCCGTCAGAGCGACGGGTTCTTCGCCGAGACCGATCTCGACTGCGACATGCTCGCCGACCTGATGAAGGTGGCGGCGTTGCCTGAGGGCGAGACGCTCTCCGCCTTGCTCGCGCCCACCTTGCGCAAGCGGCTGGTCGAGCACCTCGATGTGATGGGGCAGTCACTGGCCACCTACGAGGCGCTCGAGCCGTGGGTGCTCTGGTTCACGCTGCAGGCGGCGGTGCAAGGTGAAGCCTGCGGTGAGGGGATGCCGCTCGACTGGCGGCTGTTCCAGCAGGCCAAGCGCACCGGCAAGACCATTGGCGGCCTCGAGAGCCCCACGGAGCAGTTCGCGCCATTCGATGCCATGACGCGCGAGCAGCAGGTCCACTCGTGGAGCGCTCGCTCGATCAGCTCGAGCAAGCCGAGGACGAGGGCGGCGAGCCCATCACACCGCTGGAGCGCATCACGCGTGCGTGGTTGGCGGGCGACGAGGAAGCGGTCCGCGCGCTGACGCAGCACGTGTCGGGCGAAGGCGACGAGCTCGATGCCGAGCTGGCCGCGCGCCTGCTCGACATCCGTAACGAGCGCATCGCCTTGCGCATGGCCGCCATCGCGCGCGTGTCGCGGGGCCGTGCGCTGTTCATGGCCGTCGGCGCCGCGCACATGGCGGGGCCCAAGGGGCTGCTTGCGCTGCTCGAGGCCTACGGCTTCCAGGTGCGCCGCATCACCGACGTGGCCGAGGTGCGCGCCCTGGCGCCGATGCCGCAGCCGGCTCGGCCGTGTCCGCCGTGCCCCCCGCAGCCCTGCCGTCCGCGCCCGCGCCCGCGCTGTGGGCCGCTCGGCCTGCCTCTCCCGCCCCTCTTCAGGTAGGCGGGGGCGCCGGCCGAACGGCCTCGCTGTCCCTAGCGAACCGCCGTCAGGTGATCCGGCGGCTCCTTCAGGTCGCTGACGATGTGCAGCTTCTCCATGCCCTTGAGCACGTAGTAGGTGATGTCGATGTCCGACGGGCGGAAGCCCTGGCGCGCCGACGTCGGGTAGCGGTGATGGTTGTTGTGCCAGCCCTCGCCGAGCGTCAGCAGCGCGAGCCCGAAGTGGTTGCGGCTTTGATCCGTCGTCTCGAAGCGACGTCGTCCGATCACGTGGGCGAGCGAGTTGATCGTGCCCGTGCCGTGCACGAGGATCACGGTGCTCACGAAGAAGCCCCAGATCAGCATCTGCGGAGCGTTCGTGCCCCACTCGGGCTTGACCTGCTCGAGCCACGCACCCAGGAACCACATGCCCGTCGCGTAGAGCACGGGAACGAGGACGTGGAAGCGATCGAGGAACCGCAGCTCGGGATACTTCGCCAGGTCGCGGACGACGGTGAGGTTCGTGCCGCGTGAGCTCTTGGCCAGGATCCAGCCGATCTGGCTCCACCAGAACCCGTGCTGGACGGGCGAGTGCACGTCCGCGGGCTGGTCACTGTTGCGGTGGTGCTCGCGGTGGTGCGAGGCCCACCACAGCGGTCCCTTCTGGACCGACGTGTTGCCCCACAGCGCGAACATGAACTGCCAGAAGCGATTGGCCTTGTACGAGCGGTGCGAGAAGTAGCGGTGGTAGAAGGCCGTGAGCCCGAACATCCGCAGGAAGTAGCCCGCGAGCGCGACGGCGACGGCGACGGGGCTCCACCCCACCCAGATCACGCCGAACACCATCAGGTGCAGGGCCAAGAAGGGCAGCTGGCGCACCCAGTCGATCTCGTACGACACGGGCTGGTCGGAGAAGGCCTGACGCGGGCCGACAGCACCGCTGTCGAACCAACCGATGACATCGCGGAAGATGCGCAGGACGAGGGGGCGCCGCTTGATGGCGGCGGTCGGGGGCTCGTTCATGGAAGGGGTTCCGGCCGTTCGATCCAGGACGGCACGGCCGCTCGGTCTCCGGCAAGCACCCCCTGGATGTCGCCGAGTACGCCCTCGCGGAACCCGCCCTCGCAGTAGGCCAGATAGTAGCGCCATAGGCGCCGGAAGCGATCCGAGGCGCCACGGGCCGCGAGCCGCGGCCACGCCGCCTCGAAGCGGCCGCGCCACGCCGCCAGCGTGGCCGCGTAGCTGGGGCCGATGTCCTCCACGTGCAGCCAGCGCAGTCCCGTGGGGGCGCTGGCCCTTGTCAGGGCCGCCATCGAGGGGATGAAGCTGCCGGGAAAGACGTGGCGCTTGATGAAGTCGACGCGTCGGCGTGCAGCCTCGTACAGGCGATCCTGGATGGTGATGGCCTGCAGCAGACAGAGGCCTTCGGGCGCCAAGCGCTCGGACAGGGCCTCGAAGAAGCGGGGCATGAGTCGGGCTCCGATGGCCTCGATCATCTCGACCGATACCACCCGTTCGAAACGCCCGTCGAGATCCCGCCAGTCGCTCCCGAGCACCTGGATGCGGCGGCCGAGCCCGGCCTCGGCGACGCGCTGCTCGGCCCACGAACGCTGCGCGGGCGAGATCGTGGTGCCCACCACCTCGACGCCGTGGTGGTGCGCCGCATGGAGCGCGAACGAGCCCCAGCCGCAGCCGATCTCCAGCACACGCATGCCGGGCCGCAGCTCGAGCTTGCGGCAGATGCGCTCGAGCTTGGCGACCTGGGCGGCCTCCAGGCTGGCGGGGTCCTCGGGGTCGAGGTCCGGGCCGTACACCGCGGACGAGTAGGTCATCGTCGGGTCGAGGAACGCCGCGAAGAGGTCGTTGCCCAGGTCGTAGTGCGCCTGGATGTCGCGACGCGCCTGCTGTCGCCCGTGCCCGGGAAGCATGGCCAGCACACGACGTGCGGCGCCGATGGGGCGCGCCAAGCCACCGTCGATGGCGTCCAGCGCGTCGCGGTTGGCGAGGAACAGGCGCACGACGTCGACGAGCTCGGGGGAGTCCCAGTCGCCGTCGGCATAGGCCTCGCCGGCACCGAGCACGCCGCCCCAGACCACGCGTCGCCACAGGCGCGCGTCGCGCACCTCGAGCGTGGCCAAGGGTCCGGGCTCGGTGCCCTCGAAGTGCGTGCGCGTGCCGTGCTCGAGCACGGTGAGGCTCCCGCGGGCAAGGCTCGCGAGGCGCCGCATCACCAGGCTGCGCGCCCAGCCTCCGTGCGGCCGCGCCGGGGGTGCCACGGGTCGCGTAGGCATCTCGATCTTGGTGGAGCTCATGCGGAGGCCTCCTTGATGCGTGCGCGGCGCGGGTGCGGATGGAAGGGAACCCGCTTGAGCGCCAAGCGCAGGGCCTGCAGGTAGATCATTGCGCTGATGCGCCACGTCATGCCGAGGTGACGAACGAGCAGGCGGCGCAAGGTGGCCGGTGACCACGCACGTCGCTGGAGCGCCATCGTGGCCTCCAGCACGACCTCGCCGCCACGGCGACATTCCATGTGTACGCCCAGGCGATCCCCGGGCCCGCGAAACGACCACGTGTAGTGCAGGTCCATCGGCAGGAACGGGCTGACGTGGAAGACCTTGTCGAAGTCGTGCCGGGTCGTGGCGCCCGGGCCCTGGGCATCGCGCAAGTCGAGCACGTGCGCGTGGCGCTCGCGCCAGGGGGTGTTCGTGATCTCGGCCAGGACGAACTGGGGTCGATCGGCCTCGTCGAAGCACCAGTAGAAGGCGACGGGGTTGAAGCACCAGCCAAGCGTCCGCACGTGCGCGAGCATGCGCACGGGGCCCTCGGGTCGCACCCCGGTCGCCTGTTCCACGCGTTGGCGCACGGCTTCCGCAAGCGGTAGGTCGTGGGGTGCCAAGTAGTCCTTGCGACGGAACCACATCAGGTTGCGGCGGCGTGCCGACCCGAGGGCGAACCCCTCGAACAGGCGCGGGAGCTCGTCGAGGTCCACATAGGGAATCGCCACGCGCAGGGCGAAGCGGTGGTCACGAGGCGCATGGCGGTGGTGCCGCACCGTGCCTTCGTACAGACCGCTGGCGAGGGCGCTGCTCATGCCTCGATCCCCATGGAGGCTGCCACGTCGTAGGCGCTCTGCACCCCGTCCTCGTGGAAGCCGTCATGGACCCAGGCTCCGGCGTACCACGTGCGGCGCGCACCCTGGATCGACGACAAGCGCGCCCGCGCTGCGACGCCCTCCAGCGTGTAGACGGGGTGTTCGTACTGCAGGCGCCGCCGGACATGCTGCGGGTCGATGCGCTCGCGCTGGTTCAGGGAGACGAGCCAGGGCGTCTGCGTGGGCAGGCTCTGCAGGCGGTTCATCCAGTAGCTGATCTGGACGCGCTCGCTCTCCGTGCCGGTCTGGCGGTAGGTCCAGCTACCCCACGCGGCACGCCGGCGCGGCATCACGGTGGCGTCGTTGTGGAGGTCGACGTCGTTGGCGACGAACGGCACGGCGGCCAGCAGCTCGCGCTCTTCGGGCGAAGGGTCGCCGAGCACGCGCAGTGCTTGGTCGGCATGCATCGCCAACACGACGCCATCGAAGCGTCGCGTCCCGCTGTCGGTCGATACGTCGACGCCACTTGCGTGGCGGCGCACGGCGCGAACCGGGCTGGCCAGGTGAATGCGCTCCTCGTACGGGCGCGTGAGAGGAGCCAGGTAGCGGTCGGAGCCTCCGGCCACGACGCGCCATGCGGGGCGGTTGCGCAGACGGAGCATGCCGTGGTGGTCGAAGAAGCGGACGAAGAAGCGCGCGGGGAAGCGCTCCATGCCTTCGCGTCCACTCGACCAGATGGCCGCACCCATGGGCACGATCATGCGCTCGATGAAGTCCTCGCCGTACCCCGCGGCACGTAGCCACGGAACGAGTGGCTGCTCGCCCTCCGGCGACTCCAAGAGGCGAGGCGCCTCGAGGAAGAAGCGCCGCACGTCCTTCCACAGCGAGATCACGCGACCCGGACGAATCCACGTCCGCGGATCGGCGAAGCGGCCACGCCACGAGCTGCCCTCGTAGGCAAACCCGCTACTCGGATCCTCGAAGCCGAAGCCCATGTGCGTGGGCTGCGTGGCGACGCCCAGCTTGTCGAGCAGGGCGGTGAACCGCGGGTAGCCCTCGGGATGGAAAACGATGAAGCCCGTGTCCACGCGAAGGCTCCGTCCTCCGTCCTCGACGTCCACGGTGTGGGTGTGGCCGCCCAGTCGGGGAGCGGCCTCGAAGACCTCCACCGCGTGGTGGGGGGCCAGGAGGTGGGCCGTGACCAAGCCGGCCACGCCACCGCCCAGGACCGCCAGATGGGAGCCGGTGGGAAGCATGTTTAGATAATAATCTGTACGAAGTGGGCTTGCGAGGGGATCCTGACCACCTGTGTGCTCGCCTTCCGTCCCGCTCGGACTGCTGCCCCCGGGTAGCGAGGGGCTCGCCCTCCCGCTGCTGGGGGCGCTCGTGGCCCCGTTCGTGGGGCTCTGGTTCGTGGCGCGCGCGCAGCGCAACGCCGCCTGGGTCGACGTGGGCTGGAGCGGGGCCCTCGGCCTGCTCGCCATCACGTACGCGCTGCTCGGGGACGCGCCTGTCTTCCGGCGCGTGGCGCTCGGCCTCGTCGTGGGCCTCTGGAGTGCACGCCTCGTCGCCCACCTCGTGCGCGACCGGATCCGGAGCGGCATCGAGGAGGGCCGCTACCAGGCGCTTCGCGCGTGGCTGGGGCCGCGGGCGGACGTGGCGTTCCTGCTGATCTTCGTGGCCCAGGCGGGCTTGGCCCTCCTGCTGTCGCTGCCCTTCGCGCTGGTGGCCTGGAACCCAGGCGCCGCCCTGCACCCCCTCGAGGTGCTGGGAGCGCTCGGCGCCGTGGGTGCGTGGGTGGGCGAGGCGATCGCCGACCGCCAGCTGGCGGGCTTCAAGGCCCGCGCCGACTCGGCGGGTCGCGTCTGCCGCGACGGCCTCTGGGGCTGGTCGCGCCATCCCAACTACTTCTTCGAGTGGCTGGTGTGGTGTGGCTTCGCCTGCATGGCCACACCGGCGCCCAACGGTGGGTGGGCATGGGCCAGCCCGTTGCTCATGCTCGGGCTCGTGTTGTTCGTCACGGGCATCCCGCCCACGGAGCGCCGCGCCGTCGCCTCGCGAGGCGAGGCCTACCGCCGCTACCAACGCGAGGTCTCGGCCTTCGTGCCGTGGCCGCCGCGAGCGGCCCAGGAGACGTGATGGACCTGATGCGACGTGCCGAGGAAGGCCGCCTACCGACGGCGCTGGTGCGGCTGGGCATTCGTCGCCAGCTCGGCCGTCGTCTGCGCCGCGAGGATCCCGGCTCGCTGGAAGCCGAGGCAGAGCGCGAAGAGGCGTTCGTGAATCTGTTGAGCGAGGCGCCGCTGCGTATCGACGCGGACCTCGCCAACGCCCAGCACTACGAGGTGCCCGCAGCGTTCTTCGAGCGGGTCCTCGGTCCGAGCCGCAAGTACTCCGGCTGCCTGTGGCCCCCGGGCGTGCACGATCTCGAGGCCGCCGAGAAGGCCATGCTGGACCTCACGATCGATCGCGCCGGCATCGCCGACGGCCAGCGCGTGCTCGACCTGGGCTGCGGCTGGGGCGCGTTCACGATCCACGCCGCGGCCCGGTTTCCGGGCTCACGCTTCGTGGCCGTCTCCAACAGCCATGCGCAGGGGGAGACCGTGCGTCGTCGCGCGGCCGAGGCCGGCCTGACGAACGTCGAGGTGCATACGGCCGACGTGCTCGCCTTCGAGCCCGAAGGTCGCTTCGACCGCGTCGTGTCCGTGGAGATGTTCGAGCACTTGCGCAACTGGAAGGAGATGCTGCGGCGCGTGGCGACCTGGCTCGAGCCCGAGGGGCGCCTGTTCGTCCACGTCTTCGTCCACGACCGCTGGCCGTACCTGTTCGAGCGCGACGACGACGCCAGCTGGATGGCACGCACCTTCTTCAGCGGCGGACAGATGCCGTCCGACGGACTGATGCTCCGCTTCCAAGAAGACCTGGTCGTGAGGTCGCACTGGCGCGTCAACGGGACGCACTACGCGAAGACGGCTCGGGCCTGGGTCGAGCGCCTCGACCGCCAGCGCGCCGAGCTCGAGACCCTCTTGAGCGATCCTGGCGGCGAGCGCTCGCCGCGTCGCTTGGTGGGTGCCTGGCGCCTGTTCTTCCTGGCCTGCGAGGAGCTCTGGGGCTGGAACCACGGCCGCACCTGGTACGTGAGCCACTACCTCCTGGAGCCGCGTCGCCGGTAGCGGGCGGTCGCTCCCTGTCGTGTCCAGGTCTAGACTTGGGCAGTCCAGGGGGAGGCCATGCCCACGACCGTGCTGCTGATCGAAGACGACGCGCATGTCGCGCAGATGGTCTCGGACATCCTCGAACGCCACGGGTACGCGACGCTACGCGCGGGGACGAGTGCCGAGGGCCTCAAGGCTGCCGTGACGGAGCGACCCGACATCGTGCTTCTGGATCTCGGCCTTGAGGAGGCCTTGGGCGGTCTTGGCGTCTGCCGCCAGCTGCGCCAGCTCCCGGCTGTACGGGACCTGCCGATCATCGTGCTCACGGGCTCCGAGAGCACCGATGTCGAGGCCCAGCTGTTTGCCGCAGGGGCCGACGACTACCTGCGCAAGGGTGCCGTTCGTGCGGACTTGCTCCTTGCGCGCATCGCGGCCGTGCTCCGGCGCGTCCAGGGCGGTGCGAACCACCAGGTCGTTGCGGGCCCCTTGCGGCTGGATCTCGTTCGTCGCGAGGCCCGGCTCGACGATCGTCCGCTCGACGTGACCCCGACGCAGTTCACGCTGCTCGCGCGTCTGGCCCAGGAGGCCGGTCGCGTCGTGGATTCGGACGAGCTCACGCGGGGCTCCGACCTGTCGCCCACGACCTTGCGTGTGCATGTGGCTGGCCTACGAACCGCCTTGGGCGACTACGCGTGGATGATCGAGACCGTGCGGGGCCAAGGACTTCGGTTGCGAACGCAGCCCCCTGCCGGTTCCTGAGCGTTCAGGTTCCTGAACGGTTTCCCACTTGATTCGTTCCGCGTTCTGGCCGGGAGGGGCAAGGTGGGTCATCCTGCTAGCCGGTGACCGCGTTGTTCGGTTCCCGGCTGCCGGTGCCCGTCCAGGGCAAACGACCAGGGTGAGAGAAACTGGGTGGAGGGAATCGTGGCAGCTGACTTGCTTGTGGACACGAGATCGGGATCGCGTGCGAAGGGGATGCGAAGCGGGCGAAGCTTGGACGACCGGTTGCTGTACGCAACCGACGCGGCCTTCATCGAGCTTCTCGTCCCGCGGGGCCGGATGGACCCCGGGGAGTCGGACTTCATCGTGGGGCAGGTCGTGCCCCGACACCGGCAGCAGGAGGGATCGCTGGGCGATTTCCGCCTACGCATCGAGGCTGACGACGGCCGTGAGCACGTTGTCTGGGCCGACGAGCGGGGCGAGTTCGTGATCCCCGTACATGGCGGAGCCAGCTTCAAGGTGCACTGCGAAACGCCGGAAGGACCTCCGGCCGTCGTGGTGTTCGAGGGCGCGGAGCGCGAGTGACCGGCGATCCGCTCGCCGACCTGCTCCAAGCACTCGCTGCGGCTCCCACCCCGACAGCTCAACGCGACGTCCTGCGCGCCGTCGCCGACCCGGACGCCATCCTCACGGCGTGGCGACAGCGCATACTTCGAGCCTCGCGCAGTGAGCCTGTGGCCGCTCTGCGCGAGTCACGCTGGGCTTGCGTGCTGGCAGTTCGGGTCGCCGACGGGGCATCGCGACGCGCAGTGTGGCGTGCGCGGGCGGGAGTGGAGCTCCTCGGGGGGCGTCCCCGGAGTGCTTGGCGAGCACTCGTTCGAGCACGCAACACCGAGAACGTGCAAGAGCGTGCGCAGAGCGCCGTCGTTAGCGCGCACGTACTGGGGGAGCTGGGTCGATTCGACGAGGCCACCAGAGTTCTCGAGGAAGCACTGCCGCTGGCAGAAGCCGACGCCGATGTTCGGCGGATGGCGCTCGTGGACTTGGCGCTCGCGAGCCTCCTGCAGCGCCAGGAGCGGTTTCCGGAAGCACGCGTCAAACTCGAGCGGATCGAGCAACGACTTGCCTCGGAACCCGAACAGTCGGGCTTGCTGCTCAATGTCCGGTCGAACCTGGCCAACGTCTTGACTCAACTGTCCGACTATGACCGAGCTGACGACACCTATGCGTTGATTGAGGCACAGCACGCGGCGCGCGGCGAGATGCTATCGGTCCTCCAAGTGGCCTACAACCGGACGTACGTTGCCACCCTGAGGGGGCAGTACCACGGTGCCCTGCGAGACCTTGCCAAGCTCGAGGCTCGAGCCAAGGAGCTTGGCGATGAGCGTCACGCCGCGCTCTGCGCGCTGGATCGAGCGGAGATCGAGCTGCGGCTGGGCCTCATGCATGAGGCGGCCGCCAGTGCTGATCACGCGGCACGCATCCTTGAGCAGCTTGGCCATGAGCGCGAGGCAGCTAGGGCTACTTGGTTTCAAGCCGTTTCCTTGCTGGAGCGGGGCTCCGCGGGCCAGGCGGCTGACCTACTACGTGCAGCCTGCGCGAGGCTGACCCGAGTGCACAGTCCGATTTGGGCGGCACTTGGAGAGCATCAGCTCGCGGTCGCCCTGCGAAGAGGCGGTCATGAGGCAGCTGCGGCGCGCCATGCGCGACGATCTGCACAGTCGTTGTATCGATTGGGCTTGCTGGAACGTGGGGGTAGCGCGGAGCTACTCGAGGCCGCCTTGGAGCGCGATCAGGGGCAGTACTCGCAATCACTCGAGCGTTTGCGTGGCCTCCAAGAGCGAATTGGAAGTACGTACGCACCTTGGTTGCGTTGCGACTTGCATGATGGTCTGGCTTGCAGCTTGGAAGGACTGGGAGACCTTGATGCGGCTCGTTACGAAAGCCTCCAGGCCCTTCGGTTGTTGGAAGAGCATCGACTTGGAGCCCCTCCCGACGAGTACATGTCAAGTTTTCTAGATCAGCGTGCACAGCTGATCGAGCGGGCGGTTCGCCTCTTTGCCTCTGGAGGCTCAGCATTCAGCAGTCGTCTGTTCGGTGCCATCGAGGGAGCCAAGAGCCGAGCTCTCTTGGACATGCTTCGAGCAGGCAGGCACCGCACCGTGTCGGCGTCCTCCGCAGCTGAAGTGGAACTTGACCGGCTTGAGCGAGAGATTGATGGCCTAGGTCGCGTTCGTTGGGGAGCAGACCCTCGATACGCCGAGGCGGAGGCACGACGCCATTCGGCGGCCTTGCAGGTTCGTCACGAGAGGCTCCGGGATTCGCTCCACGCTCTTGAGGACCAGGAGAGCGCAGGCCGCAGCTGGCATCGACGTCCGGTCGCCTTGGAAGAGGTACAGGCGGCACTTGATTCCGATACGGCCTTGCTGACGATGCACCTGGGGCGCAACGAGCTCTTCCTCGGCTTGATCTGTCAGCGTGACTTCCGAGTGGTCCACCGTCCCTTTGGAGCATGGCAGGCCAGGCGGCTGGTGCGTCGCATGGCATTCCATCTTGATCGCCCCGCCGTGGTCTTCGATGCATACGGTGCTGCGGATCCGGATCTCGCTTCGCGTGCTGAAGATGTCCTGGCCTTGGGCTGGAGGGAGCTCATCGCGCCAGTCGAGAAGCACTTGTCTAGCCGACGCCTTGTCGTCGTTCCCCACGGGGCCCTGCACGCGATCCCATTCCATGCACTGATGCCCGCTGCTGGCGACAAGCCCCTGCTCGCGTCTCACGATGTGGTTGTGGCCCCCAGCGCCTCTGTGTACGTACACGCTCAGGGATTGACTCTTGGGCGAGGCGTGGGCATGCATGCATTTGGTGTTTCGGATGACGAGGCACCGCTCGTCGCCGACGAGGCCAGGTTGGTCGCAGAGGCGTGGCCACAAGCAGCGGTCTCCGTGGGTGCGCGGGCGAGCCGGGCTTCTCTACTTGAGGCACTCTCGAGTCGGGCGATCGTCCACATAGCGAGTCATGGTGTCTTTGACGACGATGATCCGATGCGAGCAGGAGTCCGTCTCGGCGATGGCTGGCTGCGGACAAGTGATCTCTATGGCCGCGACGTCAAGGCGGATCTCGTCCTACTGTCGGGATGCGTTACGGGCCGACTGGCCGTAAAGGCGGCGGATGAGCCGATGGGCCTGATCCGCGGCTTTCTCGCGGCCGGAGCTCGCCAGATCGTGAACACGCTGTGGCACGTGTCGGACCGTCACGCCCTGTCCCTGATGGTCGAGGCGCACAAGCTCCTCGCACGAGGGCATGCCCCGTCGGGGGCATTGCGGGAGGCCACTTTGGCCGCCAGGGAGCAGTATCCGCACCCTGCGCATTGGGCTCCCTTCGCCTTGATGGGCGCGCATGACGGGGATCAGGCCGTTCGTTTAGGTTCCTGAACGGAACGTGCAGTTCGGCCTCATGTCCAACGAAGGGGACGCCTAGCCTCCGAACTCGAGGGGCTGCTGATCGCCATGGGCGGTTGATCGCAGCACCCGAGGAAGGAGTCGCAGGGATGGCGACGTGGAAGGCGAGGGTGGGAGCCCTCTTGGTTGGCATGCTGGTCCTCATTGGAGGACCTGGCTTGTTGAGGCCTGGGCCTGCGGCAGCCACGGGCCCAGCAGACGAGCTTGTGGTGCTCGTTGATCCGAGCGGCAATCTCGGTTTGCTGACGAGCGTCCTGGCCGCCGGCTCTTGGAACGTCGTTGCCGCCGAGTCGAGCACGGGTCTGTATCGCATCCAGCGCAGCGGATCCCTGGCATGGTCTGCATCGGCTCTGATCAGTTCCTTGGAATCGACCTCTGTGGTCCGGGGCGTGGAGGCTCTGGTCGATGCAAGGCATGTCGCTGAGTACGTCGTGCAACAGACGACACCGGTGTACTTGGATGACGATCTGACAGCGGCCAGCATTCGATCCGCGGATGCCTATCTGCTGATGAACTTGCCCGCGAACGCGCCGTCAGCGCCGAGCGTGCTACCGCGTCTCGCAGTTCTGGACGGCGGCTTTGTCCTCACCCATGAGGCCTTCCCGGCCGCGCGCCTTGCCGATCAGTGGGACGCGCTCGATGGGGATCCCAACGCGGCGGACACTGGCAACGGCATCGACGATGATGGCGACGGCGTGGTTGATGGTGGTGTCGGACATGGCCTGGGCATGGTCGGCGCGGCCCTGGTGGTCTGTCCGCACGCGGACATCTACTGCGCCCGTGTCCTCGATGACGAGGGCTGCGGCGACAGCTGGAGCGTCGCCAACGGTCTGGCGTGGGCGATGTCCCAGGGCGTCGACGTCATCAACCTGAGCTTCGCCATGGACGGGTACAGCGAGGTGGTCGACCTCATGCTGCAGGACGCTGCCAACCAGGGCATCGTCGTGGTGGCGGCGGCCGGCAACCAGGGCGCGTCCAACCTCTCGTTCCCGGCGAACCTCCCGCAGGTGCTGGCCGTTTCGGGCACGGAAGAGGATGGCGATGCGGACGACGTGGCGAACTTCCATGCCAACACATGGATGAGCGCCCCCAGCCGCAACGTGCCGGGTCCGCACCCGTCGGCGCCGGACGCCTACGGCTGGTGGTCGGGGACCTCGGTCAGCTCCGCGCTGGCGGCAGGCACCCTTGCCCTGGCCATCGGCGAGAACCCAGGCGATCCCTGGAGCGTGTTGGACGATCTGGAGGGAGCTGCGCTCGGCTTCGGCGCCATGCCGCAGGCGCGCGTGGGCAAGCAAGGCGCGGGCATCTTCGATGTCGGAACCATCACGGCACCCTGAGCTTGGCATTGACGCATCCACCGTCATCGGGGCTTGCACCTGACCACGCCGCGCCCGAGGCTTGGTGCGTGGACGCGTCGCGCCGATGACAGCTGGACTGCGACTGTTGTTGGTGGGCCTCGGTCGCACGGAGCATGCGGTCGAGGCCGCCCTCGCGGCTACGGCGCTCGACCCGGCGCCGCGCCGCGTCGCCGTGCCTGCAGCCGAGGGGCTGACGCCCCTCACGGAGGCGACGAGCGGGCCGGCACCCGACGCCGTCCTGTTGCACGGTCCCTCCCTCGTGGATGGCGACCTCCGCCGGGCCGTGATCAACCATCTCCATGCGGCGTGGCCCGAGGCGCCGGTTCTCGTCGTACACGGTGGGGCCGCGGCGTCCTTTGCGGCCAGCGCCATGGAGGAGGGTGCAGCCGACGTCGTTCCCGCGTTCGGTGGGCACTTGGCCGCGGCCATCCTGCTCCGCAGTCGCCAGGCGATGGACGACGGCCTGCGGCGCCGAGCCGAGCAGGAGACGCGCTCTGGCCATGAGCGCTTCCGCCGGATCCTCGACGAGGTCGACGAGGGCATCGCCGTTCTCGGACCGACGGGCGACGTACACGTCTCCAACGACGCCGCGCGACGACTGCTGGATCTCGACCGGCTGGGTGGGTCGCTGGAGCGCATCGCGCTGTGCGACGACCGCGGGATCTTCGTGCCCTTCCACCAGACGCCCATCGGTCGGGTCCTTGCCGAGGGCGGCATGGCGCGCGAGACGCTCTCGGTCACGACGGACGGCGGCCAGCCGCGATGGCTCGACATCCGCGTCCGCGCCCTGCCTTCGGCCATCGAGCGGGGCGCCGCCCTGGTAGTCGTTGCCGACGTCACCCAAGCACGTGTCGCCGATGAGCGGCATGCGGACCTCGAACGACAGCTCCAGCACACGCAGCGCCTGCACACGCTGGGGGAGATGGCCGGCGGGATCGCCCACGACTTCAACAACATCCTGGCGCCCATCCAGGGCTATCTCGACCTGGTGATCGGCCGTGCGGATGTCGATGGCCCCCTGATCGCCGACCTCAAGCAGATCGGCGTCGGCGTCGCGCGCGCGCAGGATCTCGTGCGTCAGATCGCGACGTTCGGCGGACACGGAGAGATCGAGCGGCGTCGCGTCGACGTCGCTGCCGTTGCTGCCGAGGCTCTCGGGCTTCTCCGCGCTTCCTTGCCGTCCAGCATCGAGATCCGGCACCGCAAGGGCAGTGGGAAGACCGAGATCCGCGCGGACGCCACGCAAGTGCACCAAGTGGTCGTCAACCTGTGCACGAATGCGGGACGCGCGATGTCCAGCGGAGGTCTCCTCACCGTCTCCGTGGACGCCGTCGACGTACGCGAGCCGGTCTCGGGACGTGGCGACGACATCGAGCCGGGCCCTTGGGTGCGCTTGCGCGTTGCGGACACGGGTTGCGGCATGGCGCAAGACGTGTTGGAGCGGATCTTCGAGCCCTACTTCACGACGCGCCTGGGTGGCAAGGGCTCCGGGCTGGGCCTGTCGGTCGTGCACGGCATCGTGCAGCAGCATGGCGGCGGCATTCGCGTCCGTTCGGCCGTCGGCAAGGGAGCTTGCTTCGACGTCTATCTGCCCGCCTTGGGCGACGGACCGCCGGAGGAGAACGGCGCCGTGGCCTCGGACGAAGCCCGCGGAAGCGAGCGCATCCTCCTCGTGGATGACGAGCCGGCGATCGTGGACTCGCTCGGGCGCGGCCTGCAGGAGCTCGGCTACGATGTGGATACCGCCGTGTCCGCGCCGCACGCCCTGGCCAAAGCGCGCAACGCCCCGGGCTCGTATCACGTGCTCGTGACGGACCACACCATGCCGCGGATGACCGGGCTTGCGTTGGCGACCGAAGTGCGCGAGTGGCAACCGGAGATGCGCGTTCTCCTGGTCACGGGGTACGCGGGGGGGCTCGAGCGCCAGGTGCTCGCGGATGCGGGCGTCGATGCGCTGATGTCCAAGCCCGTTCGAGCCCATGACCTGGGGCGCGCGATCCGGCAGGCGCTCGGACGGCCTCCCGCCGGGGGGGCCAACGGGGTTCGTTCAGAGACCTGAACAGTCGCGCCGCCAAGCCCATCAGGCCATGCGGCGCCGTGTCGAGGGGATCCCGGACGGCGCGATTGATGCGTCGTGGAGAAACCCCGATGCGCGCAGTTTCGCTGCTTGGTTCGTTGGTCGTGGCCGTCACCCTTCTTCCGTCGTGCGGGGGCTCGGGGGGGCCTCCCGCTCGCCAGCTCGGGGCGATTGCCTCCGTGGCGTCGGATGACGGCTCGAGTGCACAGGCGGCGTGGATTGCGACCGTGAAGGACGACGGCACGGTCACCTATGCGCTGCAGGTCGATCCGGAACGTGCTACGGACGTAGCGGGGGTGTTCCTCGACGTGCCCGGCATGGGGTCCTACGACCTGCTGGACGGCACGGCGCCTGCCATCGACCCTGTTTCGGGTGTGGTCGAGGGTACGGCGCACGTGCCGTCCGGTGCGGCGTGGGACGTGACGGACTCGCCCGAGGGCTCCACCCTGCGCATCGTCTACACCGGTGGCGGAGACGATGCGGAGGGATCCGTCGTGGACTGCGCCGATCCGGCGTGGATCGCGGCGTTCGGAAGCTCCCAGGACCCGGTCGCCAGCGGCTGTGCCCATCTGGACGAGCTGTTGGCGCTGCACGTCCTGGTGGCCCTCGATCCCGCCGCGGTCGATGACGTGCAAGGAGTCCGCGTCCAGACCGACTCGCCGACAGGGCTCCAGTCACCCCGACGTCTGGATCGCAGTGCGCTGGCCCTCACGACGGACGAGGCCGGATCCACACTGCGCGGCACCCTTCCGCTGACGCTGCGGGACGCCGCCGCGCTCCTGTACGCACCGTCGGCTCATGCCTTGGTGCTCGAGCGGTCCGCGGAAGCCGATGTCGCGGGCGCCCTCCAGACGCCGCAGGACTTGCCGGTGTGGGCCGCGCTGCGTGCGCAGGGTCCGGGTGCCGACGACACGATTCTCGGCAGCGTGTTGCTCCGGATCAGCGACCGCGACGAGGCCGAGGTGGTCGTGGCTACAGGTGGAGGTGAGGACATCGTCCTCGTGACGGCCGCGGAGCTTCGCTCGGGCCCGTTGGGCAGTGGCACCTTCGTGGCCGACGCCGCCGATGCGGCGGACTGGCGCGTGAGCAGCGACATCGACGTCGGACTGGGCACGGCCGACCTGGGTCTCGAGGTGCTGACGCGCCTCGTTGGCTACCCCGCGGGCTTCCACGTCCGTGTCGAAACCGTGGCGGGGACGCGAGAGGGCACCTTGGGCCGGGCGCCGGCCAGCTACGTCGCCTTCCTCACCGCCCAGCCTGGCTTGCCGGTACTCGATCCGCCTGCCAGCGGCACCCTGCGCTTCACGACGGAGTCGCCGGACTCCATCCCCTTCGTGTTGACCGTCCTTCAGCCCGACATGACAGAGGTGGACGGGGCGGCCATCCACGACGGACCCGTGGACGGCAGCGGGGCGCTGCTCGTGGACTTCGCAGCGGCTTCGGACCTCGTCGTCCAGGCGCCCGCGTGGACCGGCTCGGCGACCGGCGATGTCGTCACGTTCTCGCGCTTGCTGGCCGACCCCACGCAGCTTCATGCGCGTGCGACCACGCCGTCGGCCTCCGAGGGCATCGCTCGCGGCGTCATCCAGCGGAGCGGCGCCCAGGGCCCGCCGACGTCCGTCGTCTACCCGAGCCTGTTCGTGTCCGTAAACGACGTGTTGCATGTCGTACCGGAGCTGGTCGGCGATGCGGACCTGTTCACCGTGGATCCGAGCCTGCCCGAGGGGCTGGCCCTCGACGTGAACACGGGTGTCCTTTCGGGTACGGCCACCGTCGAGCTCGCGCCGACGACGTTCACGGTGACGGCCTCCAATGCCGCGGGCAGCGTGTCCACGTCGTTCGATCTGGGCATCACGGGCATTGCGCCCACGCTGATCGACTATGCGGAGCCGGCCGTACTCCTGGTCGGACAGCTGCTCGAGGGGCTGCTCCCGACGGTGACGGGCGGTGCGGCAGATCTGTTCGACGTCGTGCCGGCACTGCCCACGGGACTGTCCCTCGACGCCAGCACGGGCGAGATCTCGGGCGTGCCCCTGGCTGCAACCGCCGAGGCCGGCTACGTCGTCACGGCAAGCAACAGCCACGGGTCGACGTCCACCACGGTCACGTTCCGCGTAGACGCGGTCCTTGGCGCGCCGACCACGCCCTCGTTCCCCGCGTCCGTTTCCTTGCCGACAGGTCTTGCCATCTCGGCCATTTCGCCTGCGGCATCCGTCGGCGCCGACGTCACGTGGTCGATCTCGCCGGCGCTGCCCACGGGCCTTTCGATGAACAGCGCGACCGGTGCGATCACCGGGCTGCCCACCCTCGTCACGTCGGCTACGACCTACACGATCGTGGCCACCAACGACGCTGGTTCGGCGAACACCACGATGTCGCTGGCCACGCCGCTGGGTGCGCCCACGTCGCTGACCTACCCCACCAGCACATGGGTCGGCAGCGTCCTGCTGGGCACGATCTCGACGCTGACGCCGACCGTGACGGGCGGTCAGGTGCAGAGCTGGTCCGTGAGCCCTGCCTTGCCAGCCGGCTTGTCGCTGAACCCGACCACAGGCGTGCTCTCGGGCGTGCCGCTGAGCCTGCTCTCCACGAGCACCTACACGATCACTGCTTCCAACTCGGCGGGAAGCACCAACACGACGATCCAGATCACACTCCTGCCCTGATCCGGTGCGGGAGTGGCCCCCGAGGGTCGCGCGGACGGGTGTCCACGCGACCCTCTCTTTGTTTCGGGTGATCAGGGGCGGTAGCGCTCGAGGTAGTCGTCGAGGTCGAGCTTGCGCAGGGCGCTGGCGGAGGTCATGTAGCGGATGCGACCGTAGATGGGTCGCTCCGGAGCCCACGGGCGGTCGAAGCGGCCCAGCACCCAGCCGATGCCCGAGTAGCTGTTGGGGTCGCGACCGTCCAAGGCCCAGCGGTCGTTGAGATGCACGAGGACTTCGAACGCGGATTCCGCGTCGGGCGTCCAGGACAACACCTTCTTGCCCCAGAGCATGCGCAGCTGGTTGTGGATGACGCCATCGCGGAGGAGCTCGCACTGCGCGGCGTTCCACAAGTCGTCGTCCGTGGCCGCGGCCTCCAAGGCATCGCGCTCGTAGAGGGCAGGGCGTTCGTCACCCAGATGCTGCTCGAGCGAGGCGCGCGCCCACGCGGGGATCGCTGCGTACGTGTCGGGAGCGGGCGTGGTGAGCGCCGCGCGGAAGCCCAGCTCGCGCCACGTGACCAGCTGGTCTAGGAAGGCCTCGGCCTCGGGCGACATGCCCCACCAGCCTTCGCGCTGTCCCTTGGCCGTGTCGCCGAGCTCGTCGCGCGACCAGCCCTCCTTGCGCACGATGGCGTCGAACACCTGGTGCGCACCTACGTGACCGAAGTGGAGCCACGGCGACAGGCCGCTCGTGGCGGACTCGTCGATGGAGCGACGGTCCTCGACGTAGCGGGGAAGGCGGCGGCGCAGGAACGTGTCGAGGCGTTCGGACCCGCAGGCCGGACCGCCGATGGCCTCCACCATGCCTACCTGCGGGTCGAGCGGCAGGCCGTCGAGGGCGTCCGGATCCGCCGCGAGAAGCGCGTCCGACGGTGCAGGCCAGCGTCGCCGGATCTCGGAATCGATGCGCGCGCCCGTGAGGGGAACCTTGCTGCCCAGGGGATCGGCCAGCGGCACGACCTGCAGGTGATCGGGGAGCGTGCGCTGGAGATGACGCCGTAGGTCGACGGCGCGCGAGAAGGTCTTGTCGGTGTCGCGCAGGGGAGCGAGACCATTGCCGTCGACGGCCTCGAGGCGCACGCCTACCTGGCGTGCGGCGGCCGCGAGCATGGCGGGGTAGTGGAAGCCCGGATGATCGTCGGTGACGACGAGTGCAGCGTCGGCGGCGAGGGCGGC
Organism: Planctomycetota bacterium; assembly: GCA_020631815.1. Taxonomy (GTDB): domain Bacteria; phylum Planctomycetota; class PLA2; order PLA2; family JAEUHO01; genus JACKGW01. The sequence goes on from JACKGW010000001.1 coordinate 119,588, forward strand.
CAGCAGCCCCTGACCGGCGCCCGGCTCGGGCTCGACGTACGGGAACGAGGTGATGCCTGCGGCCGTGAGGGCTTCGTGGTTCTCGCGCATGCCCTGCAGCACGAACGCATGGAAGCGCGGGCTGGCGTGGCGGTAGCCCACGCGCAGCGGCTCGAAGACCACCAGCGGCAAGCCACTCTCGGCGGCGCGGGCCACGGCGTGCTCCAGCGCGAAGCTGTGGACCAAGCGTCGTGACGCGATCATCCAGTAGAGGACGTAGCGGCCACCCGGACGCACGTCCGCATCGTTCAGGCTGCGCACGCGAGTGACCGGTGCCGGGCGGGGGGCGCGCTTCGTCATCTCCGTCGCTACGCAGCCGACGCCGTCTGGGTCACGCGGCGCTTGGCGCAGGCCGCCGCGGCCCGCGCCGTGGCGAGTGCCGTCTGCAGACTGGGCACGCCCAGATGGTCGCCTGCCACGATCCACCCGTCGGGCGTCTCCACGGGGCGCGGCGTGGCGTCGACGGCCGCGGGCAGCGCAACCGGTACGTCGACGGTGGCCAGGTGCTTCCAGCCGGATACGTCCGATCCGAACCAGGTGGCGAGCTGCGCGCGGACGTCGGCCTGCGTGGCGTCGGCGTGCTTGGCCAGCACGGTCGCGGAGACGAGGTGCGCGCCCGCGGGCGCATACGAAGGCTGTACCGTGCTGGGCACGGCGAGGTGGTTCACCGGTCCGCGGCCCTCGCCGTCTAGTACCAGCAGCGGTGCGCCGACCGGATCGCGCTCGGCGGCGTAGTACACGGCGCGCACCGGGCGCGGAGGCGGTGTAGGCGCCAGGCCTTGGAGTCGCGCCGCCGCGCCGCCCTCGAGGGCCACGACCACGGCCCGTGCGCTCATGCTCTCGCCGTTCTCGAGCGTGACCGAGGTCGGGGTGGCCGAGCGCACGCGGGCGCGCGTGTGCACCACGCCCGGGGGAAGCTCGGCAGCGACCTGCGTCGCGATGGCCTCCATGCCGTCGTGAGGCAGCGCAGCGTGCCCGTCAGCGAACATGCGCAGGACGAAGAAGAGGAAGCGGTCGGAGGTGGCCAGGTCCGACTCCAGGAAGATGCCGGAGAGCCAGGGCTCGAGGAACGTGTGCAGCATCCGCTCCGAGAAGCCCGCTTCACGCAAGCGCTCGGCCGTGGACTTCGCCGGGGCGGCCAGCAGGTCGTCGAGCGTGCCGGCGCGCGCCTTGCGCCGGAGCGTGGCCAGCTTGGCGTAGTCGCTCCACGAGCCGACGCCGCGCAGCAGCGACCGCGGGATCGAGAGAGGATCGCGCCACGGATCGCGAACGTCGCGCCAGCCGCCGTCCACGCGACAGCGTGCGCCGGGGATGAAGCGGCCCAGCTGCAGGGCGTCGAGGTCCAGCGAGTCGCGCACCTCGGGGTACGAGGTGATCAGCACCTGGAAGCCCCGGTCGAGGCGGAACCCGTCGACGAGGTCCGTCTTGAGGCGACCGCCGACCCGCTCATCGGCCTCGAACAGCTTCACGTCGAGGCCGTCGCGCACGAGGTGGCGCGCGCAGGCCAGGCCTGCGATGCCGCCGCCGACTACGAGGACGTCGCAAGACATGTCGTCTCCTCTCGGCGGCTCGTTGGCACGGCCGCGGCGTCGATCGTGTCCGAGGCGCCGCGGCCCAGCATGTGGCGCAAGGCACGCTCGAGGTTGGCGTGGCGGAAGCGGAAGCCGCTTGCGAGCAGGCGCTCCGGCGCCGTCCGCTGGCTGGCCAGCAAGAGCGCGTCCGCCATCTCGCCGAACGCGAGACGTGCTGCGAAGGCCGGCAGCGGGGCGAACGACGGGCGGCCCAGGACGCGGCCCAGCGTCTTGGCGAAGTCCTTCTGCCGCAGGGGCTCGGGCGACGTCACCACGACCGGGCCCGTGAGCGAGGGCGTGGCCAGGGCATGCAGGATGGCGCCCAGCACATCCTCGTGGGCCACCCAGCCCATCCACTGCTTGCCGGAACCCACGCGGCCGCCAGCCCCGAAGCGGAAGGCGGGCAGCATCTTCGCCAAGGCGCCGCCCCGCGGATCGAGGATCACGCCGAAGCGCAGGTGCACGGTGCGGATGCCGACTTCGCGCGCGGGCTCGGCGGCCCCTTCCCAGGCCTTGACGACGTCGGCCAGGAAGTCATCGCCGTGCGTGGACCTCTCGTCCAGCAGCTCGTCGCCGCGCGAGCCGTAGATGCCGATTGCCGAGGCCACGACCAAGGTCTGCGGGGGCCGCGACGAGCGGGCCATGGCCTCGGCGATCAGCTGCGTACCGTGTTCGCGGCTCTCGCGGATGCGACGCTTGCGCGCCTCGTTCCAGCGCCCGCTCGCGATGCTCTCGCCCGCCAGGTGCACCACGGCGTCGATGCCGTCGAACACGGAGGGGTCCAGACGGTCCGCCGACGGATCCCAGGCCCGCTCGCCTTCCCCAGGCGTACCGCGGACAAGGCGGATCACCTCATGGCCGCCTGCACGCAGGAACGGCACGAGCGAGGAGCCCACGAGTCCGTGCGAGCCGCTGACGAGGATGCGCAGCGAGGCGAGGGGCGCCGCGCCGTGTCGTGCGAGATCGGCCGCCGTCGTGGCATGGCGCCAGCGGAACGCGCGCTCCAAGGAGCGCGCGACGAAGCGGCCGCCGAGCAGCGAGCCGAGCGGGCCCAGCGGGAGCCGGTAGGTGACCTCGTCCTGCAGCTGGCTGCCACCGGGGACGGCGATGAAGCGGTGCTCATGGCGCCACGCCGGGAACGGGCCCTTCTCCTGCACGTCGGCGAAGCCCTCGCCGGGGCGCACGTCTTCGTGGCGCGCGACCCAGGTGCGCCACACGGGCCCCGTCTTGATGCGGAACGTGGCGCGGCTGCCCTCGACGAGCGGAACGTGCGGGCCGTCGCGGCGCACCTTCTGCCAGGGGGGCACGAGGCGCTCGAAGGCGCCGGGCCGGGCGTGCCAGGTCCAGAGCGAGGTGGGCGGGACCGGGAGGCGGGTTTGACGGCGGAACAGGCGGGCCATGGGAGGCTCCTCTCGATGTGCAGATGAAAACTTGGACACGACGTTTGTCCAGATGTATTCTTGGACACATGGCCACCAAGAAGGCGAGCAAGTCCCGTCCGGCCACCCCCGAGGTGCCCGAGCTGCGGGAGGGTGAACAGCTTCTGTCGATCGGCGAGCTCGCCGAGGCAGGCGGCATGTCGCCCGAACAGGTCCGCATGTGGGAGCGGCGCTACGGGCGTCCGACAGCCATCCGGCTGCCCTCGGGCCACCGCCGGTATCCGGAGTCGATGATTCCGTGGTTGCGGCGCATCGGCGAGGCCCTCTCCCGCGGGCATCGCCCGCATCAGGTGCTGCGTCTCTCCGACGAAGACCTCGACAAGCTGCTTGCCGTGCCCGAGCCGGAGCCGCCGGCCTCCCACCGCGCCTTGGACAAGGTCCTTGCTGCGCTGCGCGCGTACGACCCGGGTGCGCTGCGCCGCTGGGTGCGCGAGCTCTCCGCGGAGAGCTCGTCACTCGAGCTGGTGCGCGACCACCTGTCGCCCCTGCTCGTGCGCATCGGTGAGCAGTGGCGCGACGGCCTCATCGACGTCGGTCACGAGCATTTGGCCAGCGAGGTGCTCGAGGACGAGCTACGGCAGCTGCGCCAGCGTCACCCGATCACGGCTTCCCGCCCGCGCGTGCTCCTGGCCACGTTGGCTGGGGAGCACCACGGGCTGGGGCTCCAGATGAGCGCGCTCGTGGCGGCGGCGCGAGGCCTGCGCGTGAACGTGCTCGGCACCAACACGCCGCTGGGCGAGATCCAAGCCGTCGCGGGCGCGACGCGCGCCGATGTCGTCGGCATCAGCGTGTCGCTCAACTCGAGCAACCTCGAGACCGAGCAGCGCCTGCGCGCGCTGCGCGACCTGCTCTCGCCCGACGTACGGCTGGTGGTGGGAGGCGAGGGCGTGCGCACACTGCGCCAAGGCCCGCGCGGCATCGACCGCCTCGCCTCCATCGATGCCTGGGACGAGCTGCTCGCGCAGCTCGTGGCTCACGCGGGTCCTGAAGCCGCCTGACCGGACCGGCTCGCCGAGTGCTCGGCAGCGGCGGTGCGCTGTGGTCCTTGCGAGGCGGAGATCCGGAAGCCTTGCGTCTAGGCCCTGTTTCGAAAGGCCCCCGGCTACGTCGACCGCTGCCCTCGCTGCGCGCCGCGTGCACCCGGATCTGGCTCCTCACCGTGGACAGACCACGCCTGCGGGCCAGATCCGCGCGCCCATCGGCGCTCGCGTCGGTATCGGCCGCCTCGCGGCGGGGTCTTCCGAAACAGGGCCTAGGCGCGGCCAGCGGCCGTAGGACGAGATCGGCGCCGCCTACGGCGACGCGGGTTCGCCGTGGCCTGTTGGCGCGGTTGCCTGGGTGCGGGCTTCGTCACGCTCGGCCTCGGCGGCTCGCTCTCGGCCCCGAGCACCGGGATGCGCTGGCCGGTCTCACGCTCGATGGCGGCGATCCAGGGGCGCTCGGCGCTGTCGCACAGCGAGACGGCGATGCCTGCACGCCCCGCGCGGGCCGTGCGGCCGATGCGGTGCACGTAGGTCTCGGGCACGTTGGGCACGTCGTGGTTGATCACGTGCGTGATCCCCGGCACGTCGATGCCGCGGGCCGCGATATCGGTCGCCACGAGCGTCCGCAGACGACCGTCGCGGAACGCCTGCAGCGCACGCTCGCGCTGCCCCTGCGACTTGTTGCCATGCAGTGCCGCGGCGGGGATGCCCGCGCGGTCCAGCGTGCGCGCGACCTTGTCGGCGCCGTGCTTGGTGCGCGTGAACACCAGGGCGCGGTCCACGTCCGGATCGGACAACAGGCGCGCCAGGAGCGCTCGCTTGTCCTCCTTGCGCACGTGCCATACGCCCTGCTCCACACGCTGCGCCGTGGTGCTGGGCGGGGCCACCTCCACGCGCACCGGGCGATGCAGCAGCGAGGCCGCAAGGTCCGCGATGTCCGAGGGCATCGTCGCGCTGAACAGGAGGGAGTGGCGGCGCTTGGGCAGCGTCGCCACGATGCGCTTGACGTCGCGCAGGAAGCCCATGTCGAGCATGCGGTCGGCTTCGTCCAAGACGAAGAGCTCGATCGCTGCCAGCTCCACATGGCGCTGACCCATGAGGTCGAGCAGGCGACCGGGAGTGGCCACGAGCACGTCGACGCCGCGCCGCAGCGACTGCACCTGCGGGCCCTGGCCCACGCCACCGAAGATGACCTCGACGCGGAGGCGGCTCATGGCTCCGTACGCAGCGAAGCTGTCACGGACTTGCGAGGCGAGCTCGCGCGTGGGGGTGAGGACGAGCACGCGCGGACGTCGTGCGACGAGGCGCTGCGGCTCGCGCAGGAGGCGGTCGAGAATCGGCAGCGCGAACGCCGCCGTCTTGCCGGTGCCGGTCTGGGCGATGCCGAGGACGTCACGTCCTTCCAACAGCGCGGGGATGGCCTGCGCCTGGATGGGCGTCGGGCGTTGGTAGCCGCGTGCGTCGAGCGCATCGAGCAGCTGGGGGTGAAGGCCGAGGTCCCCGAACGTCGGGGCCCCGACGGACGCAGAAGCGCCCTGGGGGTGGTGCTTGGATGCACCGGGGGAACGATTTCGCATACGGACTCACGCTCGACGAGGCGCCTGCAAGAGGTTGGTCGGCCTCGGAGCAGCTGGGAAAAGGCGGCGTGACGATCACGGCCGCAAGTGCAAGGAGCCTACCTCGCCCTGCGAGGCTGACCCGTCCGGCGCCACGGATTCCGTCCGCAGCCCGGTTCCCTCAGCGCGGGACGTCGGAGGCGGCGACGCCGACGCCCGCCTCGGCCGCGGCCAGCAGCTCCGCGAGACGCGCTCGGACGAGCGGGTCCTTGGCGCCCGCGGCACCACCCCGCAGCTTGGTGAGGTAGCCCGCTGCTTCCGCGGCCTGGCCGTCGGCGCGGGCGCGCTCGGCAGCGCCGACGAGCGCGCGCCCGAGGTCCACGAGCACGCGCTCCCCGGCTTGGGGTCGGCGGGCCAGCAGCTCGAGCGCCTCGAGGAGATGGGCGCGCTGCTCGGGCTCCGCCACGTCTCGCACGCTCGCCGCCCAGGCCGTGGCCAGGGCCTCCAAGCGTGCCGGTCGCGCGTCCTCCGCGGCGACGCCTGCCTCCAGGCGATGCAGGACCTCGCTGGCGGCCGTCGTGTCACGGCGGGCGCGGTGGACGAGGAAGCGCTGTGCATCCAGCCAAGCGGCCACGTCGGCTTGGAGCCGAGGTTCGGCCGCCAGCCCGTCCAGTCGCCCCGTGGCTTCGTCGAGCCACGCCAAGGCACGATCCCGTTCACCTTGCGCGTCGTGCACGGCGGCCACGCCGAGCATGCGCACCAACGCCGCGCGGTCCTCAGGCGTGGCTCCCTCGCGGTCGGCGATCTCCGCCGCGCGCGCACGCAGGGCGGCGGCTTCGTCGGTCAGGTCACGCGACAGGACCTGGCGCTGGCCGACTTCGAGCATGTCCGTGTAGGCGCGACGCTCGGCAGGCGTCGAGCCCGTTGCGCGTGCGAGCTGGTCCAAGCGCTCCAGGGAGCGCGTCGCGAGGGACTCGTCCTGCATGGACAAGCCGGCGCGGAAGGCATCTCCCCACGCCAGCGCGCGGAGCGCGCGGCGCTCGGGGTCGTGGCCGGCCTGCTCCAGCGAGGACTCGATGTCGTGCAGGAGCCGGGCCGCGCTGTCGGGGTCGTCGTGGTCCCAGGCGTAGGCACCGGCCAGCACGAGGGCGTCAAGGTGCATGCGTTCCACGGTCTCGGTGGCTGACGGGCGGCGTGCCGCGCGGTCGAGCACGGCGAGGGCCTGCGTGATCCACGCCGTCTCGCCCAGGCGGACGCCGTCGCGCAGGCGGTCATCCCACGCCCCAGCCAAGGCCTCGAGGTCCTGGGCCCGCGCACCGTCGTGGTCGGCCATGTCGGTCAGTGCTTGGAGGGCGCGCCCCGCCTCGTCGAAGCGACCGGCCTCGCCCTGGGTTCGGTGCAGCTGCCGCAGTGCTTGCGCGTCTTGCGGCAGCGCGTCGTCATCCGACGAACCGCATGCGGGCAGCGCGGCTGCGAGGAGGAGAAGCCAAGCGCGGGAGGGGCGACGCATGGCGCCCATGGTCGTACGCCGTCACCATCGCCCAAGCAATCCAATCACTGTGGCGGGCGGCTAGCGTGGGGTCTGATCCCGTGATGCGTTGCCGCGGTAGCGGCGACGCGGGCACGGGGTCTGACCCCGAGCGGGTCGCTCCCGTCGGTAGACGCACTTCGGTATCAGACCCCGTGTCAGTGTCGCTTCGCTCCCAGACACGGGATCAGACACCTCCGCGCGAGGGCCTACGCCAGGCCGAGCTGCAGGCGAGCTTCCTCGGAGAGCATGTCGCGCGTCCACGGCGGGTCCCAGACGAGCTCGATCTCGGCGGTGTCGATGCCCTCGAGCTCTTGCAGGCGCAGCTGGACTTCGCCGGGCAGGCTCCCGGCCACGGGACAGGCCGGGCTGGTCAGCGTCATGCGCACGTGGACGTGCGCGTTCTCGGGGTCCACCTCGACGTCGTAGATCAGGCCGAGGTCGTAGATGTTGACCGGGATCTCCGGGTCGAAGACCGAGCGCAGGGCGTCTACGACCTGCTCCTCGAGCGGCTTCTCGACGAGGTCCGTGAGGATGCGCGGACGCTCGGGCTGGGCGGCCGGGGCGCCCTCGTTCTCGGGCGGCGTCGGGGTCGCGGGGGTTTCGTCGGACATGGCGGTCTACTCCGTGCTCACGGCGTCGGACGAGGCCTCGGTAGCGGCCTTCAGGGTGTGCCACGCAAGCGTCGCGCACTTGACGCGGACGGGGAACTCGCTGACGCCCGCGAACACTTCGAGCTTCTCCAGCTCGGGATCGTCGAGATGCGAGCGGCCGCCCGTCACGAGATCGTGGAACTTCGCGAAGATCTGCTCGGCCTCGGCCAGCGTCCGCCCCTTGAGGGTCTCGGTCATGAGACTGGCGGACGCCGTGGAGATGGCGCAGCCTGCGCCGTCGAAGCGCGCGTCCACGATGCGATCGCCGTCGAGCACGAGGTACACCGTCAACCGGTCGCCGCAGAGCGGGTTGTGGCCCTTGGCCTCGCGGTCGGCGTGCTCAGGCGCCCCGAAGTTCCGCGGGTGCTTCCCGTGGTCGAGGATCAGCTCCTGGTAGAGCTCGCGGAGGTCGCTCATCCGAGCATCTCCTGGACGCGACGCAGGCCGACGACCAACGCGTCGACCTCCTCGCGGGTGGTGTAGAGACCGAACGACGCCCGCGCCGTCGCCGGAACGCCGTAGCGGTCCATGACGGGCTGGGCGCAGTGATGACCGGTGCGGATGGCGATGCCCTCGTGGTCGAGGACGGTGCCGATGTCGTGGGGGTGGATGCCGTCCAGCGTGAACGAGATCACGCCCGCCTTCGCCGGCGCCGTGCCGATCAGGTTGATGCCCGGGATGTCGGCCAGCAAGCGCCCGGTCGCGTACGTCAGCAAGTCCGCCTCATGGGCGGCGATGCGGTCCATGCCCAGCCCCGTCACGTGGTCGAGCGCGGCGGCCAAGCCCACGGCACCCGTGATGTTGGGCGTTCCTGCCTCGAAGCGAGCCGGCGGCTCGGCCCACGTCGAGCCCTCGAACGTGACGGTGCGGATCATGTCGCCACCGCCCTGCCAGGGGGGCAGGGACTCGAGCAGCTCGGCACGGCCGTAGAGCGCGCCGATGCCCGTGGGCCCGTAGACCTTGTGCCCGCTGAACGCGAACAGGTCCGCGCCCAGCTCACGCACGTTCACGGGCCCGTGCGGCACGGCCTGCGCGCCGTCCACGACGGAGATCGCGCCGACCTCGCGCGCCTTGGCGCACATCGCCTGCACGGGGTTGATGGTGCCGAGGGCGTTGCTCGTGTGGACGATCGCCATCACGGCGACGCCGCCGTCCAGGAGGCGGTCGAAGGCTTCCATGTCGAGCGAGCCGTCGTCGAGCAGCGGCACCACGCGCAGCGAAGCACCGGAGGCCTGGCAGGCGAGCTGCCACGGAACGATGTTGCTGTGGTGCTCCATGCCCGTGAGCAGCACGTCGCGGCCCGGGCCCAGTCGCGTGGCCGCCAGCGTCGCGGTGGCGAGATTGAGCGCCTCGGTCGTGCCGCGCACGAAGACGATCTCGCGGTCCTCAGCGGCCCCGAGGAACGATCGCACGGTGCTCCGCGCCGCCTCGTAGCGTTCGGTTGCCTCCTGGCTCAGGAGGTGCACCCCGCGGTGCACGTTGGCGTTGTGCCACATGGCCTGCTCGCGCTCGGCATCGAGCACGGCAAGCGGCTTGTGCGTGGTGGCCGCGTTGTCGAGGTAGACGAGCGGCTTGCCGTGCACGCGCCGACCCAGCGCCGGATAGGCGGCCCGGATCGTGGGCAGCTCGGCAGCCAGCGGGGCGCGCGCATCCGGGGACGAGATCGTGGTCACGAGGCGGGGCCCTCGCCGGGCGCATCCTCGAAGTGTGCACCCTCGAGACGCTCGGCCAGGAGGCGATGGACGTCCTGCGCCAGGGCCTCGTGGCCGATGGCCTGCACGACCTCGTGCGCGAAGGCGTGTACGAGCAACGCCCGCGCGCGCTCGCGCCCGATCGCGCGCGACTGCAGGTAGCCAAGGGCTTCCTCGTCGAGCTGGCCCACCGTGGCGCCGTGCGCACACTGCACGTCGTCCGCGTAGATCTCCAGCTGCGGCCGCGTGTCGACGCGCGCACCCTCCGAGAGCAGCAGGGCGTGGTGCGCTTGACGGCCTGACGTCTGCTGGGCGTCCGGATGCACGAGGACACGCCCGGTGAACGCGCCGCGCGCGCGATCGTCGAGGATGCCCTTCACGACCTGGCGGCTCGTGCCGTGCGCGACCCGGTGATCCACGGTGACATGCGTGTCGGCATGGTCCGTGTCGCGGAGCACGTACAGGCCCGAGAGGTCCAAGTCGGCGCCAGCCTCCAAGAGGTCGGCGTGGATCTCGTGGCGGTGCGTGGCGCCACCGAACGTGACGTCGACCAAGCGGTAGGTGCTGTCGCGGGACAGACGGGCTGCCGTGGTGGCCACGTGGCGCGAGGCGCCGTGCTGCAGCTGCAAGCGCAGGTGGACGAGGCGGGCGCCGGGGGCGAGCTCGATCTCGGTCGCCGCGTCGACGAGATCGGGGCCTTCCTCGTCGGCCAGGTGGATCTCGACGAGCAGCGCCTCGGCGCCTTCCCCGGCTTCCACGTACAGCCGGGGGAACGCCGCGGCGTTGCGGTCGATGCCGTCGGGCGCGGTCGTGTGGACGACCACCAGCGGTCCGGCCGTCTTGTGGCCGGCGGGCAGGCGCACGCCGAGCCCGTCCACGAAGCGGGCATCGTTGAGTGCGGCCCAGCCGCCGCCGCGGGTGGACAGGGCGCGACCCACCGGCGCGTCGGCGAGACTCGTGATGCGACCAAGCCACGCGCCACCGTGGCGCGCGAGCCACGCATCCATGCGGCTGGCGGCCAAGTCGAGTCGGCCGTTGACGAGCACGGCTTCGGGGGCGAAGGGCGAGAGGTGCAGGCGATCGGCGGGCATGGGACCCGCACGACGCGCCGGGCCGGCACGGCGGGCAAGCAGCGGACCGAGCGGGCGGACGTCCGTGTAGAGGTGATCCTCGTCGCGGCGCGTCGGGAGCCCATCGGCGAGCAGACGCTCACGCGCTGCGGCGGCGAGATCCACGCGCCACGCCGGCGAGCCGGCGGGCGGAGCGTCCTCGGCCAGCGCCGCGGCGAGGTGCGGTTCCAGGCGCGAGGCGCTGGCCGTCGTCATCGCGCAGCCCCTGCCGTCGTGTCGAGCCAGCCGTAGCCCTTCTCTTCGAGCTCGAGCGCCAGCGAGCGGTCACCCGTGCGCACGATGCGACCGCCGGCCAGCACGTGCACGACGTCCGGCACGATGTGGTCCAGCAGGCGCTGGTAGTGCGTGATCACCAAGAAGGCGCGCTCGGGCGAACGCAACGCGTTGACGCCGCTGGCGACCACCTTCAGCGCGTCGATGTCGAGGCCCGAGTCGGTCTCGTCGAGGACGGCGAGACGCGGCTCCAGGACGAGCATCTGCAACACCTCGTTGCGCTTCTTCTCGCCGCCGCTGAAGCCCTCGTTGACCGAGCGGCCCAGCATGGTCGGGTCCATGCCCAGCTTGGCGGCGTGGGCGCGCGCGAGCTTGAGGAAGTCCATCGCGTCCAGCGGCTTTTCGCCGCGGTGGGCGCGCACGGCGTTCAGCCCCTCACGCAGCAAGGTGCTGTTGCTGACGCCGGGGATCTCGATGGGGTACTGGAAGGCGAGGAAGACGCCCTCGCGTGCGCGCTCCTCGGGATCGAGCTCGAGCAGGTCCTGCCCCAGGTAGCGCACGGTGCCCGCCGTCACTTCAACGGACGGGTGGCCGGCCAGCACCTTGGCGAGCGTGCTCTTGCCGGAGCCGTTGGGGCCCATCACGGCATGCACTTCGCCGGTCGGCACGACGAGGTCGAGGCCCTCGAGGATGGGCTTCTCGCCCACCCGCGCCGACAGTCCTTGGATTTCGAGCATGGTCTTGGCTCCTGCGCCGTCAGGCGCGGCACGCGGCGATCAGCCGACGGTTCCTTCGAGGCTGATGCCCAGCAGCTTCTGCGCTTCCACGGCGAACTCCATGGGCAGCTCGCGGAAGACTTCCTTGCAGAAGCCGTTGACGATCATGTTGACGGCGTCCTCGGTGGCGAGGCCGCGCTGCTGCAGATAGAAGATCTGGTCTTCGCCGATCTTGCTGGTGCTGGCTTCGTGCTCGACGCGTGCACTGGGGTGTCGCACGTCGATGTACGGGAACGTGTGCGCGCCGCAGCGGTCGCCGATCAGGAGCGAGTCGCACTGCGAGTAGTTGCGCGCGCCCACCGCCCCCGGCAGCATCCGCACGAGGCCGCGGTAGGTGTTCTGGCTGCGACCGGCCGAGATGCCCTTGCTCACGATCGTGCTGCGCGTGTTGCGCCCGATGTGGATCATCTTGGTGCCGGTGTCGGCCTGCTGGTGGTTGTTGGTGAGCGCGACGCTGTAGAACTCGCCGACGCTGTCGTCACCCTGCAAGATGCAGCTGGGGTACTTCCAGGTGATCGCCGAGCCGGTTTCCACCTGCGTCCAGCTGATCTTGGACTTGTGACCACGGCAGGCGCCGCGCTTGGTCACGAAGTTGTAGATGCCACCCTTGCCGTCCTTGTCGCCGGGGTACCAGTTCTGGACGGTGCTGTACTTGATCTCGGCGCCATCGAGGGCGACCAGCTCGACGACGGCCGCGTGCAGCTGGTTGACGTCGCGCTTCGGCGCCGTGCAGCCCTCGAGGTAGCTCACGTAGGCGCCCTCGTCCGCGACGATCAGCGTGCGCTCGAACTGGCCCGTGTCGGCGGCGTTGATGCGGAAGTACGTGCTGAGCTCCATGGGGCAGCGAACGCCCTTGGGCACGTACACGAACGAGCCGTCGGAGAACACGGCGCTGTTGAGCGCGGCGAAGTAGTTGTCGCTGGTCGGAACGACCGAGCCGAGGTAGCGCTTGACCAGCTCGGGGTGCTCGCGCACCGCCTCGCTGAACGAGCAGAAGATGATGCCCATCGAGGCCAGCTTGTCCTTGAACGTGGTGGCCACGCTCACGCTGTCGAACACGGCGTCGACGGCCACGCCGGCAAGCAGGGCCTGCTCCTTGAGCGGAATGCCCAGCTTCTCGTACGTGGCCAGCAGCTCGGGGTCGACCTCATCCAGGCTCTTGGGCTTGTCCGCGGCGGACTTCGGCGCCGCGTAGTAGCGGATGGCTTGGTAGTCGATGGGGGGGTACTTGACGAAGGCCCACGTGGGCTCGGTCATGGTGCGCCAACGGGCCAGCGCTTCGAGGCGCCACTGGAGCAGCCACTCGGGCTCGCCCTTCTTCGCCGAGATGAAGCGGACGGTGTCCTCGTCGAGGCCCGGCGGGATCGTCTCGGACTCGATGTCCGTGACGAAGCCCCACTCGTAGTCCTTGGCGGCGATGGCCTTCAGCTCGCGGTTGGGTTCGTCCGCGGCATCCGGCGTCGGGACGACCGGCAGCGGTTGGTCAGATGCAGCGGTCATGCCGACTCCGTCGTGAACGTCTGCGGCGCCGCCGGATCGGCCGGGGCCGACCCGTTCGCGGGCGCCTCGCGAGGCGAGTCGTCCTCGGCCATCTCCTCGAGCGAAACTTCGTTGAGGGCGCGCTTGAGGACGTCGTTGATGCGGCCCCAGCTGCCGCGCGTGGAGCAGATGGACGCCATGTCGCAGCCGGGACCCTCCTCCATGCACTCCGTGAGTGCGAGCGGTCCTTCGATGGCCTCGAGGAGTGCGGCGACCGGGATGTCCGTCGCGGGGCGCGCCAAGCGGTAGCCACCGTGGACGCCGCGGGTGGAGTCGAGGAGCCCGGCGCCCGCGAGCTGGCGCAGGAGCTTGCTGACCGTCGGAGCGGGTACGCCCGTGTGGCGAGCGAGGTCGGTCGCACTTACCATCGGCACCGGGTCCTTGGACCCCAGGCGCCGGTGGCGAGCCTCGGCGCGCGCGAACCAGCTCATCAGCAGGACCCCGTAGTCGGCGAGCTTGGTGACGCGGATCATGGGCGGCTCCAGAAACAGGGACCGATCTGGTCCGGATTCAATCTAGCGCCCCGCGCAGCCCGGAAAAGTGCTGGGCGCACCGTCAGCGATAGGTCTTGCCACCGACCCGGACCCAGCCCCCGCTGTGGGAGCCGCCGGGGTCGCGGTGGGTCCAGTGGACCAAGGCCCCGTGCTCGCCCATCTCGTAGCGGCCGTGGTACTCGAACTCGTCCCCCTCCCGGAGCGGGAGGCGCGGGGCGATGTCGATGTTGTGGCTCAGCTTGACCACCAGGTCCGGCTGGACCTTGAACAAGAACCGCTGGTGGCGAGGCGGCTCCAGGTCGTCGGACAGCACCTTCATCACGCGGGCCCGGCCACTGACCCAGGTGCCGTCCTTGCCCGCCCGCCAAGCCGCGATCAGCTCGGCATTGGGGTCGGCGGGCGCGATGACGCCGCCCGGCCGAGGCGGGCTCTGCTCGCGCCCCTCGCCCGGGGCGCTGCGCGGCGGGGCCTCCGGGGCGTCGCCGCGCTCGCGCTGCTCCCACCAGATCCAGACGGCCACGACGAGGATGGCGATGATGGTGGCCAGGGGCCGCTGGGCTCGGGTGCTCATGGGGCCGTGAAGATAGGCGGGGACCGGATGAGGTGCGCCCGGCTGGCGGGGCGCGGGTAGGGTCACCGCCCCATGCCGCGACGCCCCCGCTACCGCAAGAGTGCCCTCGAAGGGCTGCTCGTGGTCGACAAGCCGCTCGGCTGGAGCTCGATGGACGTCGTCCGCCGGGTCCGCCACGCGGCCGGCTTCGTGAAGACGGGGCACGCCGGAACGCTCGACCCGCTGGCGACGGGCGTCGTCGTCTGCTGCCTGGGCCGGGCGACCCGTGCGGTCGAGGCGCTGATGGCCCAGCCCAAGCGCTACGAGACCGTCATCGATCTCTCCGCATTCACGAGCACCGACGATCGGGAAGGCCCGCGTGAAGAGGTGGTGGTCGACCGCCCGCCGACCGAGGCCGAGATCGACGAGGCCCTGCAGGGCTTCGTCGGCGAGATCGAGCAAGCCCCGCCGGCCTACAGCGCCATCCATGTGGAGGGCAAGCGGGCCTACGACCTCGCCCGTGCGGGGGAGCAGGTGGAGCTGCCCAAGCGCGTGGTGCGCGTGGACGGTATCCAACGACTGGGGTACGCCTGGCCCGAGCTGACGCTCGCCATCGACTGCGGCAAGGGCTTCTACGTGCGCTCCCTCGCGCGCGACCTCGGTGCGCGGCTCGGCTGCGGTGGGCACCTGGCGTCGCTCCGGCGCACGGCCGTGGGCGAGTACGACCTGTCGCGCGCCGTCGGCCCGGAGCGCTTGATGGAGCCCATCGGCGCCGACGATCTGTGGCCGACGCCGCCTCTCCCGTGAGGCGGTGCCAGAGCAATTCCTATCACCTAGCGGGAACGAGCGGGGGCAAGCTCGGCGGGCCCCCGCTCGCTAGGTGATAGGAATTGCTCTGGCACCGTACGGTCCTACCCTGGGCGCGTGCGTCGGTGACGGGAGGCCGCTGACGTCACGGGGCAGGCACGCCGACGCATCGCATCCGTTGCGCGTCCAGCTGCGCCGCCCGCACTTGGCAGTCGGAGAACAGGGGGCCCGGAGCAACGTGGACCGAACCCCGACCGTGCTGGTCGTCGACGACGAAGCCACCGTGCGCAACGTGGCCGTGCGCATCCTGCAGCGCATGGGCGGCTACGAGGCCGTGTCCGCAGAAGACGGGGCCTCCGCCGTGGCTCTCCTCGAGCAGGATCCCGCTGCCATCGACCTGGCCCTCGTCGACATGTCGATGCCGGGCATGGACGGCGCCGAGACCGTGATGGCCCTTCGTCGCGTGCGTCCCGACCTCGCGGCCATCCTCACGAGCGGGTACGGCGAAGACGAGACGCTTGCCCGCTACACCGCCGAACCCAAGCCCGGCTTCCTGGGCAAGCCCTACAACCCCGAGGGCTTGGTCGCCGCCGTGCGAGCGGTGCTGGGGTAGGAACGGGCCGCGTACCTGACGGGCTCGCCAAAACGACAACGACCCCCGCGATCGCTCGCGAGGGTCGTCGGGATCGCGGTGTACGCCGCGATGTGATGCCGAACCTCGGCGTTCAGCCCACTGTGCGTGCTTCTGTCCTGCGTTGGCGCGGTGACGTTGAACGCCCGCCAGCACCTGCATCTCTGGGTATCAGCCTGCGCGCATCGGGTCGTCACGGGCCGTGAGGAGTGCAGAGGGGGTACGGAATAGCCCCTCTGCCGCGAGGGCCAAGGCCCGAGCGCCGAGTCCGCGCGAGAGCGCGGAAGCATCCGGCAGACGGACCCTCACTCGAGGAGCCGATGGTGGTGCGCGGCCGAGCATCTGGCGAGCCGCACCCGCGCACCCCTGGCGTCAAACGAGTCCGAATCAGAACTCGATGACGAGCTGCATGTTGGTCTCGAAGGGACGGAAGATCTCGTCGGGCTGCGGAAGGGCGAGCACCTTCGCCGTCAGCTTCTCCGTGTCGACCTCCATCCACTTCGGGATGATCGAGCCCGTGTCGACCGACTCGGCCATGGCCGTGACGGCCTTCTGGCTCTTGCCGCGCACGGTGACGACGTCGCCGGCCCGCACCTGGTAGGAGGGGCGGTCCACCTTCGAGCCGTTGACCTGGATGTGGCCGTGCGTGACGACCTGGCGGGCCTGCCAGATCGTGCGGGTGAAGCCCGCGCGACGGACGACGTTGTCCAGACGACGCTCGAGGAGCTCGTTGAGCTTCTCGCCGGTGTTGGCGCTCGTGCGCTGTGCTTCCGCCATGTAGCGGCGGAACTGCTTGTCGGAGACGTGATAGAAGAACGCGAGCTTCTGCTTCTCACGCAGGCGATCGCCGTAGATCGTGCTCTTGCGGCGACGGCTGAAGCCATGCACGCCCGGACCGCGGTCCAGGTCGGCCTTCATGTGCTTCGTGGTCTCGGCGATCGGAGCGCGAACGCGCTTGCTCTTCTTGACCTTCGGTCCGGTGTAACGACCCATCTGACTCTTTCCGAACGACCGGGTCCCTCCACGGGCGCCGTCGGGGCGCGACCTCCTCGGAGGCCGGCCGACGGCGGCCCCGGACACGTGCATCCGGGGCGCCGGCGAGCCGCGCAGGGTAGCCGCGACGGCGTGCGACGCCCACCCGGTCGTAGAGTGCCCACGTGACGGCACCCCCGCCCACGACCGGTCGCCCCTGGAGGCTCTGGTGGCTTGCGGCCCTGTTGTCCGCGATCTGGGCCGGTGCGGCCCTGGCCCATGTGATCGAGCGCGACGGGCCGCCGCCAGGCACGAAGGGCCTCGCCCTGGCGCGCCGCGTGGCCAAGGACCTCGTCCGGGAGAACCCTGACCGGCTGGCGGGCTGGCGGCCGTTCGACGGGTTGGTGCCCGGAGGTGGCGCCGCGCCCTCCAGGGCGTCCGACGGTGAGAGCGAGGGGGACGACACGCCTGCCGGCGCGCGAAAGCCCAACGCGCTGGCGACGTCCCATCGCGCGATCGCGCTGCAGAAGAGCCTGGCCTTCCGCCTCGTGGGGGAGAAGCCCCCGGAGGTCCAGCCGGCGCTGGAAGCGCTCTTGGTGGCTTGGCTCCTCGATCTCGACGAGGGCCGCCGCTCATGGGCCGAGCGTGGCCCCGAGCCCCTCGACCCCGACCTGGTCGCTGCCGTCGAGAAGGCTCTGCAGCTGCGCTGAGCGATCCGCGGGCAGCCACGGCGCGAGGGCCCGCGCCAGGGCCACGTCGAGTGCACGCCGCGCAAGCACCTCCGGTCCCGGTGGCAGGCCGGGCGTCGCGTTGGCATCAAGCACCACGACGCCGACCTCGTCGTTCACGACGAAGTCCAGCTTGCCGTAGTCGATTCCCAGCTCCCGTCGGCGGGCGGCGACTTCGGGCGGGACGTCCACCTCGGTCGTCGGGTCACCGTGCGCCGGCTTCACGATGGCGCGCGGTCCGACGCGGCGCACGCAGGCCCCGGCCGCCCCCAGGAACGTCCACGTGCGCAAGGCGTAGGCCTCGCCCTCGCGCTCGGGGAGGAAGCGTTCCACCACCCAGCGCGGGTTCGACCACACCTCGGGCGGAACGGCGCGAAGGTTCTCGAAGACCGGGTACTCGTGGCTGGGCCACCAGCGCGCGCTCGTCCAGCGCTTCGGTCGGCGACGCGCCCACCGTCCGAGCAACCCGTGGCGGCCCAGCAGGCGCAGCTCGGGATGGCCGCCGAAGTTGAGGTCGGTCTTCACGACGACGGGACCGCTCCAGGCATCGTCGCGCTGCAGCAGGTTCGTGCTGACACGTCGCTTCGAGAGATCGAGCACGCTCCGATTGAGCACGGCCGGTTGTCGGCCCAGCCAGGCGTCGTGGCCTACGGGACGGTGGGTGAGGTCCACGTGGGGGATGACCACGTGCGCCTTCGGCGCTTCGCGCGGACCGTGGGCGAACGCCACGTGCAGTCCGGCTTCGCGCCAGAGGGCCACCAACGCGTGGATCCTGTGCGACGGGGGGCCCTGTCGCGACTCGCGCTCGTGGAGCAACACGAGCACGTCGAGTGCGCGCTCGCTCACGACCGCGGCTCGGGGGGCAGGCCGTCGTGCACTTGGCGGGTCACGGCCAACAGCATCACGTCGCGGTGCCCCGGCCCGCCCTGGACGGGCATCCGCGTCTCGTGCCACAGGCGCTCGTCATCGAACACGAGGACGTCGCCCGGCTGCAGCGTGCGCTCGAAGAGCACGGGACCCTCGGGCGCAGCCAGGAGCCGCGTCGTGCCCGGGTCCACGCCGACCACGTCGAACACGGCGATGGCCAGGTAGACGCGCTCGTCGCGGTGCGGTCCATCCGGAGGGGGTGCGATGCCACCGGGCCGCCAGCGCGTCCGGATCTGGTGCGCCCAGAGCACCCAACCGTCGACCGGTTCCGGCAGGGCCGCACGAAACGATGCGACCAAGCGGTCGAACGGCTCGCTGCTCGCCCACGCCGCGTCCAACGGCGCGAACGAGCGAGGCAGGTCGCCGAAGCGGGAGTTGTGGGCCTTCGTCTGCCAGACGGGCGTGGCGGGCAAGGCCTCGCGGGCCGCACCGGGACCGAGTGTCCAGCGTGTGAGGCGTCGTGCGCGCCAGCCCGCCGGCACGTAGGGATCGTCGGGCAGGCGCTCGAAGAAGGGACGCGCGGCGGCCCGCATCTCGTCCTCCAGACGCAGCGTCCGGAAGGGCTGTGCCGTCCACGTCGGCGGGAACGAGCTCATCGCGTGCCCGTCCCGTCGCCGGGCGGTGTCCATGCCTCGTACGCCGGACGCTGCTCGATCCGCACCAGGGCGCGTCGCTGGCGGGCGGGTGCCGTCCAGGCCACGCGCCGGGCGTCGGCCTTGTTGTAGACGTACAGCACATCGTCCAAGTGGCGCGTGTGCTCGGGGCCGGCCATCTCCAGCATCGGGTAGGCGAGCGCGGCGTCGGTGGCCGCCCGCAACGGGCGCCCGTCGCGATCACGCAGGTCTTCCTCGCGCACGGCGTCCGCGAGGAAGCGACGAAACGCCAGGGGGTGCCCCGCGCGCCAGCCGAGGCCGCGGATCGCCCTGCGCTGCAACGCCTCCGGCGGGTAGCTGCTCGTGCGCCCCGGTCGGCCCCAGCGCCGAAGGCCTCGTGCAAAGCTCTGCTCGGCACGGGAGCCGCGTCGCGAGAACGTGGCGTGCCGGCCGTAGGTCAGCCACGTCGCCGGGTCCGCGAATGCCTCGGCCAGGGTGGCGAGCGCGCCGTCGTGTGCCCACCGGTCGTCACCGTCGAGCAGCACGATGACGCCGTCGTCGGGCGGGTCGAGGTGGCGCCAACCCTCGCGTCGATTCACCAGCTGCCAGCGTCGGTGCGGCGCCGGGAGAACGTCCACCCGCGGGTCGTCGGCCGCGTGGCGACGCGCGATGTCGAGCGTTCCGTCGCGACCCGGGTCCACGACGACCGCGGCGCGCCAGTCCGCATGCGTCTGCGCACGCAAGCTCGCTAGGCAGGCGTCGTGCCACTTCGCGGCCTCGTGAACGGCAATGACGACGTGCAGGCGCACACCGGGAGCATGGCAGACCCGGCTCGCAATTGCCCCTGCGGCGTCGGGAGTCGCGCGGCTCAGGCGCCGCGGGCGGGCTCGCCGTCGGCGATGGCGCGCGGCAGGTGCGGCGGCGCCGGCGGCCGGGCGTCTTGGCCGTTGGCGGGCGCCGCACGAGCCGGGGCCTGCGGCGCGCCCAGGAGTGCGCGACGTGCGGCGCCGTCGGTTGCGCGCTGCAGGTGTGCGTGCGCGGCATCCTCTTCACCGAGCAGGCCGAGCAGCCAGCCGGTGGCCAAATGGGCGGCGCGGTCGCCGGCTCGCAGGCGCAGCCACGTCTCGGCGGCATCGACGAGAGACGTGACGCGGGCGGGATCCGCGAACGCCTCTTCCACGAGAAGGCGATCGTCCGGCCGAAGCTCGCCGCGGGCGGCGAGGGCATCGAGGTCACGTGCTGCGGCCGACCAGTCGGCGGAGATCATCGACGTGAGGGCGCGTCCCACGCGGGCGGCCGGCATGTCGGCTCGCGTGGATGCAACCACGCCGAAGTCGGCGCGTGCCCCTTCGTAGTCGCCGTGGTGGAAGCGGGCGAAGCCGCGGTTGAGGCGGTCGATGGCGTCGACCGGCTCCGTCGCGTCCTGGTCGATGCCATCGGCGTAGACCCAGGCGCCGACGGCATCGTCGCCCGGTTGCGCGAAGTGACCGCCGTCAGCGAAGACCACGCCGTAGCGGCGCAGGAAGTAGCCGCGGAGGAAGCTGCGCCGGATGTAGGCGCGGCCGTCGAGCCGGTCGCGGATGGTCAGCCACGACGTGCCGTAGGAGCGGCGGTAGCCCGTTCGCCACGCCACGGTGGATCCGCAGGGGCTGCAGGAGGACGGCGCGCATCCGTGATGGTGGCTGGTGGTGCAGGCCCCGCGTCGGTGGGCGCGCGGTGCGCACTCGTCCCAGGCGCTCGCAGGCGCCGCCGCGCCGACCGCCGCCAGGGCGCACAGGGTGAGGGCCCCGAGGCCGAGGGCCGCGAGAGGCCGTCGCCCGCCGTGGGAGGGGAGAGGGGACGTGCGGGCGCCTTGTTCGGTCATCGTTCGCTCCTCCAGGACAACAACACCTTCGTTGGACGACGCGGGTGAGGCCAGCCCGCGGTTTTCCGGTCTTTGGGGCGGGGCTTCCGTCCGGGTGGTGCCGATTCGAGGGCGCGCTGGCCGATAGGGGCCCGACCGGCCGTGCCCCCGCTGCGGCCGTCACCCGCCATGTTCCGACACCCGAAGCCCCATCGCGGCGGTCGCGTGCGACCGACCGCTCTCCGTCCGTCCGGGCGGAGCACCTACCCCGGCCTGTGGTCGGTCGTGGGCGGCTGCGTGCTTCTGGCGCTCCTCTGTGTGCACTTCGTGAGCCTCGTGGGGGCGCGCCAAGACCGCCTCGCCCAGGTGGCCAGCTGGTGGCGCGACGCCCGCCAGCAGCGGGCCCTCATGGAGGACATCGTCCAGTGGGCCGAGGGACGCGGGGAGCTGGACGAGCTCCTCGCCCGTCACGGCGCCACCAACCTGGACGTGCTTCGCGACCCGCCGCTCCTTGCGCGCGCTCCCCTCGTGTACGCGGCCCATCGCAGCCTCATGGACCGCTGGCGCGACCGCGGTCGCGGACTCGCCGACGACTTGGCCTCCTACCGCGCCCAGGTTGGGCAGGACGGACCGCCGCTCAGCCTGCTCGTGGCCAAGATCGAGGACCACGCGAAGACGCTCCGCGAGACGCTGGTCGAAGCCCAGCAGGCGGCCGCCGTGCTGCTGACCCAGCGCGCCGAAGAGCTCGCGCAGGGGCGCGCCCTCCTCGACGGCATCGCGCTGATTGCGGTGCTGTCGACGGCGCTGTTCGGCCTGCTCCTCGTGCGCGCCCGCTCCCAGCGGCGCGCGCTGGATGCCTCGACGCAGGCGCTCAGCGCGTTCGAAGAGCGCTACCAGCAGATGTTCGAGCAGATCAACGTGCCCAAGCTGCTCGTCGATCCGGTGGTGGGGCACATCGTCGACGCGAATCGTGCGGCGTGTGCCTTCTACGGCGGCACGCTGGACGACCTGCGCAGTCTGCACGTGACCGAGCTCTACGCACACGGCCCCGGCCCTTCGCGCGGCTCGCTCCTCGCCATGCCGAGCCACGACGAGGCCTCGACGACGCTGGCCCAGCACCGGCTCCTCTCCGGTGCGACGCGCGACGTCGAGGTGCAGTCGGCCCCCATTCGCGTCGGCACGCGAACGCTGATCTACAGCATCGTGCGTGACGTGACGGAGCGGCAGCGCGCCGAGGTCGCGATGCGCGAGAGCGAAGCGCGCTTCCGGACCCTGGCAGAGAACGTCCCGGGCGTCACGTACCTGTGCCGCAACGACGGCGATCGCTTCGCCATGCTCTATCTGAACCGTCAGGTCGTGACCCTGACGGGCATCGATGCCTCCGAGTTCCTCGGCGAGCGTGTCTGGTTCCACGACCTCTACCATCCGGCGGATGCAGAGGGCGTCGTGGCGGAGGTGGAGGACGCGCTCCGCCACCGACGACCGTACTTCCTCGGCTACCGCCTGCGTCACGCCGATGGCGCCTACCGCTGGGTGGAGGAACACGGGCAGGGCGTCTACGACGAACACGGCGCGCTGCGCTACCTGCAGGGCACGTTGTTCGACGTCACGGGCCGCCGTCGCGCCAAGGAAGCGCTGGCCGCCGAGAAGGACCGCCTGGGCGTCACGCTGCGATCCATCGCCGACGGCGTGGTCAGTACGAACACGCAGGGCGTCGTCGAGATGATCAACGAAGCGGCCGAGCGCTTGCTCGGAGCGCCCGCTCGCGACATCGTCGGTCGCCCGCTCGAGGCCTGCTGGCCCGTCGTGGACGACGAGGGCAGGACGGCCGACGCGCCGCCGCTCCAACGCTGGCTCGGTGCGGAGACCGGTACGTCCGACACGATGACCGTGTCGTTCCGAGGCGCCGACCAAGGCCCGACGCTGGTGCATGTGACTGGCGCGCCCATTCGCAGCCTGGAAGGTCAGACGGTCGGTGCGGTCGTCATCCTGCGAGACGTCACCGAGCAGCAGCGCCGCGAGCTCGAGATGCAGCGCGCCGCCAAGCTCGAGAGCGTGGGCGTGCTCGCGGGCGGCATCGCCCACGACTTCAACAACATCCTGGCTGGTGTGATCGGCAACTTGTCGCTGGCACGCATGGACGTGGCCGCGGAGAGCGAGGCCGCGTACAGCCTGAAGCAGGCGCAGGAAGCAGCCATCCGTGCGCAGAACCTGACGCGTCAGCTGCTGACGTTCGCCAAGGGTGGCGCGCCCATGAAGCGCCTCACGCGCTTGGACGAGCTGATCCGGGACACGGCGGCGTTCGCCCTTCGTGGGTCCAACGTGCGCTGCGAGCCGCAGATCGTCGAGGGCCTCGCAGCCGCCGAGGTGGACGAGGGGCAGATCAACCAGGTGCTGCACAACCTGGTGCTCAACGCGGCCCAGGCGATGCCCGATGGCGGCGTCCTCCACGTGGAGGCACACAACGTCCTTTTGGGTGCCGAGAGCGGGCTGCCCGTCAAGCCCGGCCTCTACTTGGAGATTCGCGTTGCCGACGAGGGGTGCGGCATCCCGGAAGACGCCCTGAAGCGCATCTTCGACCCGTACTTCACGACCAAGCGCGAAGGCACGGGACTGGGGCTGGCCACGAGCTACTCCATCGTCCGTCGCCACGGCGGGTGCATCGCCGTGAGCTCGACGGTCGGTGTGGGCACGACGTTCTGCGTCTACCTGCCGGCTTCGGACCGGCCTCTGCTCGACGCCGCCTCGGCCGACCCGAAGGCGTTGGACGTGCCCGCAGGCGGGGGGCGCGTGCTGCTCATGGATGACGAGGCCACCGTGCGCGACGTGGGGGGCCGCATGCTGCAGGCGTTGGGCCTGGAGCCCGCGTTTGCCGTGGACGGCGAGCAGGCGCTCGACCTCTACGCGCAAGCGCAGGCGGCCGGCAGGCCGTTCGAGGTCGTGATCATGGACCTCACCGTGCCTGGCGCCATGGGCGGTCGGGAAGCGACGGCGCGCCTCCTCGAACAGGATCCGCATGCGCGCATCGTCGTGTCGAGCGGCTACTCGAATGACCCCGTGATGTCGGATCCAGCGCGATACGGCTTCACGGGCATCTTGCGCAAGCCCTACACCAAGGACGATCTGAACGTCGTCGTGGTGGAGCAGCTGGCCGCGCGGCGTGCCACGAGCGCGTCGGGTGTGAAGGGGGAGGTCGAGGCATGACCCGCAACGGTCGATCCTCGAGGTGGACGTCCGGCGAGCACGTCATCACGACGCTCAAGGCTCTGGCCATCGTGGCCGTGGTCGGGCTCGCGGTCCACCTCACCGAACAGCGCGGCTCTGCCGCCGACGAGTTCGACGACGCGTGGCAGTGGGCGCAGTCGCTCCAAGTCCACATCGACGTCGTGGACGGGCGCATCGCCGCCTGGCGGACAGGTCACCGTCCCCAGGACGCGGCCCGCCTGATCGAGGCTCTCGAGGCCAGCGACCTGCGCGCCTCCAGCCCCCTGCGCGTGGTCTGGTACCAAGACCGCCTCCGCCACTGGGAGGGCGACATCGCCCGAGCCCAGGCGGCCATCCAGCGCGCTACCACGGAAGAGTCGGACGATCCCGCGGCTGCACGCAAGGAGCTCGACGAGCTACGGCGCGGCCTGGCCAGCGTGCGTGCGGGGGCCCACGAGCTCGTCGGGTCGCGCACCGAGAAGCTGGCCGCGGCCTACCAGGGCACGGAGATCCTCGGCCTGGCCGTGCTGGCCGCGCTCGCGGCCCTGCTCGTGATCGGCTTCCTGCGTCGCCACCGGCGTACGCGTGTCGTGCGACGCGAGGCGGCCCCTGGCAACGTGATCGAGGGCCTCGAGCGTGTCATCGCGCAGCTGCCGTCGCCGCTCCTGCTGTTGGAGCCGGCCACCGGCCGCGTACGACTGGCCAATCCGACCGCGATCGAGCACCTGGGACTCGTGCGCAAGGACGTGATTGGTCAGCCCTTCGCGGACGCGCTGGCGCCGACGGCCAGTGGTTCGGCGCCTCGCTTCCAAGCCACGGATGCGGAGAGCAGCAGCGCGGTCGTGGGCTTGCGAAGCGCGCGAGCGCCCGAGCGACGCGTGCTCGTGCACACGACGCCCATCCGCTTCGACGGGCGCTCGTGGTTGTGGGCGCAGCTCGACTCGCTCTCCGGCGGCGCCGCCCGTGAGGCGATCACCGAGAGCCGCTCGCAGTTCCGTCTGCTGGCCGAGTCGATCCCGGGCGCCGCCTACCTGCTCACGCGACGCGGCGAGGAGTGGACCGTCGCGTTCATGGGTCAGGGTGTGCACACCCTCACGGGCTTGGACCCGCAGGTGTTCACGCGCGGTCGTCGCGAGCTCGACGAGCGCATCCATCCCACCGACCGACCGGGCGTGGACGAGGAAATCTCCACGGCCTTGGAGGAGGGTCGCCCCTGGTTCGTCACCTACCGCTTGCAGCACCTCGACGGTAGCGAGCGCTGGGTCGAGGAGTACGGGCAGGGTGTCCGCGACACGCGTGGCGTCGTGCGCTATCTCCAGGGCACGTTGTTCGACGTCACGCGCCGCCGCGAGACGCAGGACGAGCTCAAGGCCGAGCGCGAGCGCGGCGAGATCATGCTGCGGAGCATCACGGACGCCGTGATCGGTCTGGACGCCCAGGGACGCGTCCAGCAGATGAACGAAGCCGCCGTGCAGCTGCTGGGCGTGACGGAACGGGCGGCGCGCGGTCGACCTCTCGAGTCCGTCGCCAGCTTCGAGTCGGCCAGTGGTGCGACACCGTTCAAGGGCGTTGCGGCGTGGGTCCGTCCCGATGGCGGCGGCCGCGGCAGCGAAGTCCAGCTCGTCACGCGCGATCGCGGCGTCCGCCAGATCGTGGTGGCAGGCGCCCCCTTGCGCGGGCCCAACGGCGAAGAAGTCGGCGTGGTGGTCGTGCTGCGCGACATCACGGACCACATGCGCCGCGAAGAGGAGCTCTTGCGCGCCGCCAAGCTGGAGTCGGTCGGCGTGCTGGCGGGCGGCATCGCCCACGACTTCAACAACATCCTCGCCGGGATCATCGGCAACTTGTCGCTCGCACGCATGGACGTCGAGGCGGAGTCCGACACGGGCTACAGCCTGCAGCAGGCCCTGGATGCGGCCGTGCGGGCCCAGGACCTGACGCGACAGCTCCTCACGTTCGCCAAGGGCGGTGCGCCGCTGCGTCGACCTGTCGTGCTGACGAAGGGCTTGTTGGAGACCGTGGCGTTCGCACTGCGCGGCTCGAACGTGCGCTGCACGCCCGACGTGGCGCCTGACCTGGCCGCCGTCGAGGCCGACCAGGGGCAGATCCTGCAGGTGCTCCAGAACCTCGTCATCAACGCGACGCAGGCGATGCCCGAGGGCGGCGACCTGATCGTGAAGGCGACCACCACCAGCGTCGTGGCGGGTGACGGAACGCCGATCGACCCGGGGCGCTATGTCGAGATCGTCGTTGCGGACCAAGGTTGCGGCATTCCGCCCGAGGCCCTGCAGCGCATCTTCGACCCCTACTTCATGACGAAGCAGGAAGGCACGGGCCTTGGCCTGGCTACGTCGTACGCGATCGTGCGACGCCACGGCGGTTCCATCCTGGTGGACAGCCACGTGGACGTCGGAACGACCTTCCGCGTCTTCCTGCCCGCCTGCAAGGCCGAGCTACCGCAGCCGGAGGAGGTCCTCGACCGTCTGCTGCGTGCGCGGCAGGGAACCGGTCGGATCCTCGTCATGGACGACGAAGCGACGGTCCGCGACGTCTGCAGCCGCATGTTGAAGAGCCTCGGCTACCGGCCGTCGACGGCCGAGAACGGACAGCAGGCACTCGAGCTGTATGCCCACGCCATGGGCAAGAAGCAGCCGTTCGACCTCGTCATCATGGACCTGAGCATCCCCGATGGGATGGGCGGGGCCGAGGCCACGCGGCGGCTGCTCGAGCTCGATGCGGAGGCGTGCATCATCGCCTCCAGCGGCCACTACGAGGACCCGGTGCTGCTCCAGCCGGAGGAGCACGGCTTCCGCGGCGTGCTCGACAAGCCGTACCGCCAAGAAGACCTCGGCGCGATGCTCCGCGAGCACCTCGGGCGCGCGCCGACGGCGAACCCCAGCGCCACGTAGCCGGCTACGGGACGCTCGCAGGCTCCCGCAGCTTCGCGAGCAGGTCGTCGCTCATCGAGGCCAGGTCGTACTCGTGCGACCAGCCCCAGTCCTTCCGCGCGTTGCTGTCGTCGAGCACCGACGGCCACGAGTCGAGGATCGCTTGGCGTCGCGGGTCGCTGCGGAACGTCAGGCGTACGCCGGGGATCCGCTCGCGTACGGCGTCGGCGATCTCGGCGGCTGTGGGGCTGATCGCCGCGATGTTGTAGATGCTGCGCCCCAGCGACGCGCGCGGCGCGTCGGACAGCTCCAGCACTGCGCGAACGGCGTCCGGCATGTACATGAAGGGGATCTGGCTCTCCGGCGTCACGAAGGCCTCGTAGAACCCGTCGCGCAGACCGTTGACGTACATGAACAGCGCGTAGTCGCTCGTGCCGCCGCCCGGCTCGGCCGCGCTGATCAACCCGGGGAAGCGCACGCCGCGGAAGTCCACGCCGTACGTGCGCTGGTACCACTCGCCCAGCAGCTCGCCACCGACCTTGGTCAGACCGTACATGGTCGTGGGTCGCAGCGAGACGTCGTCGCCGACGGGCGGTTCCAAGCCGGGACCGAACGCGGCGATGGTGCTGGTGAAGAAGACCTGGCCGACGTCGAAGAGACGCGCGGCCTCGAGCACGTTGCGCGTGCCCTCCATGTTGACGGCCCACGCACGATGCGGAACGCGCTCGCCCGTCGCCGACAAGATCGCGGCCAGGTGGAACAGGCGATCCGGGCGCGCGGCCTTGACCGCGTCGAAGACCTCCCCCGCCATCGTCACGTCGCCGCGCACCCAGCGCACCTCGGAGGGGCAGGTCGCCGGCTGCGGAGCCAAGTCGAAGACGGTGACGCTGTCGCCGCGGGCGACGAGGCGCGGAAGCAGGTCGGCGCCGATCTGGCCGCCCGCACCGGTGACGAGGATCTTCATGGCTGGGAGGGTACGTCCGCGGCGGCGGGTGCCCGAACTGCGGCGCGACCCCCGTCGGCGTGCGCCGTCAGGACGCGCTCGGACCGCCGTCCAGGAGGTGGCGGGCCATCAGCTCGAGCAGCGCCGTCGTCAGCGGGCCGGGCGCACGGTCCTTGCGGCGGACGACCACGATGCGCCGCGCGGGCAGGCCGGGCAGGTCGCGGACCACCAACCGCTTGAGGTCGGCGGGGCCGAGCGCCATCTCCGGCACGATCGACCACCCGAGGCCTTCGCGCACGTAGCGCTTCACCACTTCGAGATTGCCGCTCTCCATGACGCAGCGCGGCTCGACGCCGACCTCGCGCAGCGCGCGGTCGATCACGGCGCGTGTCTCGGCGGGTCGAGCGAGCAGCACGGCAGCGCGACCCTCGAGGTCCTCGCGGCTGACCGCCTCACGCTCGGCCAAGGGATGGCGTCGCGGGAGGACGAGTCGCAGCGGGTCCTGCCGCAGGGTGCGTGACCACAGCTCGGGGTCCAGGCGCGGAGGACGCGTGACGATGCCGACGTCGGCCTCGCGTCGGAGAACCCGCTCGAGGATCTCCTGCGAGCCGTGGTTGAGGATGGCGACCTCGGCCTTGGGCCACGCGCGACGGAAGGCCTTGAGCACAGGCGGCAGGAGATGCAGCGCCACGGTGTCGCCGCAGGCGAGGACCACCGTGCCGCGGTCCGGCGCCGAGCGCTGGTGGATCGCCCGGCGACCGTCCTCGAGGGCGGCGAACGCACGATCGGCCGCCTCCAGGAGCGCCTCGCCTTCCGGCGTCAGGCGCACGCCCTTGCCGTCGCGTTCCATCAGGCGCGCGCCCAGCTCCTGCTCGAGGGCCTTGATGTGCAGGCTGATCGCGGGCTGCGTCATGTGCAGCCGCTTCGCCGCCGCCGTGAAGGAGCCCTCACGCACGACGTGGCGGAACGAGTCCAGCTGTCGGAGATCCATCGGCGCCCATCCTGCGGCGTGGTGCCGCCGGCCGCAACGCGGGCTACCGCTCTTCGTCCGAGGGCCGGGACGCCGGGGCGTCCGGATCGGGCTCGAGGACCACGCGCGCCTCCGCCTGCCCACCGGGCGGAATGGTCACGCCAGGCGCCTTGCCCACCAGGCGCCAGCCGGGCTTCATGGGCACCACGGTCCACGTGCCCGGAGGCACCAGCGGCACGTTGGCGTAGCCCGACCCGTCGGTCGACGTGGCGGCGGCCCAGTCCGCGGGCTGCTGCACGAGGCCGGCCGACGCCATGGCTTGGTAGGACGGCACCCAGGTGCCGCCACCGGCGCGCTGCAGCGTCACGCGCGCGCCCTCCACGGGGCCGCCTTGCGGGTCGGCGACGCGCACTTCGACCCGGCCCGTGGGCTTGCGGACCAGCTCGAGCTGCAGCTGCTGCCCCTCGCTGACGCGCACGTCCTCGGACCACTGGGCTCCGCTACGGGTCCAGACCCCGACCAGGTAGCGCCCGGCGCCAAGACCCTCGATGCGGAAGCGACCCTTGTCGTCCGCGCGTGCGCTGCCGCGGGTCGCACGCTCTTCACGCGTGGAGCCATCGGCTTCCTGCCAGGGCCACGCTTGGATCCAAGCGCCCGCGACGGCGTCGGCGGCTTGCGACGTGGGGTCCACGACGCGCCCCTCGATGACGGCCGCGTCGCGCAACGTCAGCTCGACCGGATCGGTCGTACGCCCGCCGACGACGTCGACCGTTCCGCTGCTCGTGGCGACGCGCCCATCGCGTGTGGTCGCGCGCACGCGCCAACCGCCGGGGTCCACGTCCGGCAGCTCGATGCGACCGTCCTCCGTGCGCAGCGTGCGGGGGCCCGCGGCGGCGATCCCGCCTCCCCCCTGGCTGCTGTCCATGGCAGTTCGGCCCTCGGGCGACAGCTCGATGGTGACGACACCTTCGAAGGGACGCCCTCCCTCGCGGACGTCCAGCAGCAGGACGCCGCGCGGCTCCATGACCAGCACCACGTCGCTGTCGCCAGCCTGCACGCGCGCGCCGCCGCCCACCTGCCGCCAGCCCATGCGCGTGGCCGCGAGCCGCCAGCCGCCCTGGGCGAGGCCGGCGATCTCGAACTCGCCCTCGCCGTCGGTGCGTCCTGCAACCCCCTCGTCGAGCGCGGGGACGACGCGTTGCTCGGGCACGGCCCGTACGTGGACACCGGGAATGGGCGTACCGCTCGGGTCTTCCACGCGTCCGCGGATCCGCGCGCCATCCACGAGGCGGATCTCCACCGTGGCCACCCCATGGGCCGGCACGGTCACCGGGTCGCCCGGCTCCGCCACGACGGAGCCGCGTCGTGCTTGCACACGCCACGTCGTGGCCGGCAGCCCGAACATCTCGAAGGCGCCACCCTCGCCGCTCGTGGTGACCAACGAGGAGCCGTCGCGAGAGAGGGCGCGTGCCAAGAGGCGCGCGGACGGCTCCGAGCCGGCGCCATCGGGCTCGAGACGAATCTCGGCGCCGACCGCCGGTTCCCCGTGCTCGTCGAGCACCGTCCCGACCAGCGCCCCCGTGGCGGCCAGCTTCACCTCCACGTACGGCGCGGGCGCCAGCTCGTCGCGGGGGACGACGAAGGCGGCCACGCCGGCGTCACCCGAGCCCGTCGTGGCCCGCACCTGCCAGAAGCTGCCGGGACCTGCGGCGCCGGGCAGCTTCATCACGAAGCTGCCGCGCTCGTCCGTGCTGCCGCGCACGGGGTCCACGTCGATGGCGCCCGAGGCCGGCCCCAGCTCGAGGAGCGCGCCACCCACGCCGCGTCCGTCGCCGTCGTAGACGCCGCCGCGTAGCTCGATGGGTGCGCCCCGGCGCAGCGAGATCACGAGATCGCTCTCGTCCGTGGCCGAGCGCGTCAGGACCGTGTCCTGGTATCCGGCGCGCCGTACGTGCAGCTGCACGCGATCGCGAGGGCCGGCCAGGTCAGGCGCCTCGAAGCGCCCGTCGGCGTCCGTGCTGACGGGAGCGGCAGGCGGCAGCGTGGGCGCCGTGGGTACGCTCACCTCGACGCTTGCGTCCGTGAGCGGCCGCTCGTCGCGCGCGTCCACGACGCGACCGATCAACACGCCCGCCGCATCGAGGACGACCTGCTGCTCGCGTTCCTCGCCGGCCACGACGCCGACCATCGGGTCGGCATGCACCCGGTGGCCCGGATGTGTCACGCGGAGCTGGCCGACGCCGGAGGGAAGTCCGGCAAGGAGCGCGAAGCCCGTGGCGTCGCTCGTGGCGTCGTAGCTGCCCTCGGGTGTGGTGTACACGGCGCGCGCCTCGGCCACGGGCTGGTTGGAACCGCCGACGATGTGCAGGCGTAGCGAGCCGGCCGGCGCCATGCGCATCTCGACCCATGCGCCCGGGGCGGGTACGTCGACGAGCGTCGTTGCATGGCCAGCGGCTTCGGCCCGCAGCGTGAAGGCGTCGCCTCGGGGAAGCGGGCGCAGCGTGAAGCGACCCGCCTCGTCGCTGCGCGTCTCGAGGAGCGAACGTCCGACGGGGTGGCCGCGCCGCCTCCACGCGGTCACACGCGGCCGTTCGTGCAAGGTCACCGTGGCCGCCGAGACGGGGTTTCCCCCGGCGTCCACGACCACGCCTTCGACCAGCTCCAGGCGCGTTCCCTGGGCCGCATGGCGACGACGCGCTTCGTCCAGCGCCTCGCGATCGCCGGTCAGCGACCCGGCCGAGCTGTCGGCTCCCGTCAGCGGCCCCTCGCTGTCCGTGGCCGGGCCACCCAGGGGATCCAGGGGGCCTGCCGTGGGGGTCGGGGTCGATCCGCCGCCGCCGAGGAACAGCAGCCATAGCGCGCCTCCCACCGCGAGGGCGAGGAGGGGAAGCATCCAGGGAGGGGCGCTGCGTGACACGGGGTGGCTACCGGGACGGGGCGTGGATCCACGTCCCCAGGACCTGGATGGTTTCTTGGAACTTGGCGATCTGGCCATCCGGGGCCGTGAGGACGAAGTGCACTTGGGCCCCTGCCTTGAACGGGCCAATCCTGCGTTGGGCGTCCGCCTTGCGCGCGACCTCCACCAGGATGGCGCCGTCAGGCCCCGGCTCCTTCGCGGTGAACGTCAGGAACGCCGCATCGGCCTCGAGGGGCACGATCCTCTCGACGGCCAGCGTGTAGCCCTGGGTGGGGCGGAACTCTGCGGACCGCGCGGGCTCGCTGGAACCCTCCACCGGGAGCTGCTCGAGCCGGATCTGCGTGCCGACCACGTCGACCACCCGCACGATGTCCGCCGTCAGCTTCACGGACACCTTGCTCCCGCCGCCCTCCGTCGTCCGGATCTCGAGCGACTTCTCCATCACGCCCGCGTCCGTGCGAGCGGAGTCGAAGCGCAGCTGGAGATCCACGTGCTCACCGGGGCCCAGCAGCGTGCGGTAGCCCGCACCCAGGGCGAAGCAGGCACAGCTGGGGGTCGCCTGGAACGAGACGTCCGTCGAACCACGGTTGGTCAGACGGATTGTCGCGTGGCGGACCTCACCGTGGCGAACGCTGCCGAAGTCGATGGACGCAGGCTCGACGACGAGGCCGTCGGCTTCGCTGCCGCAGCCGGCGAGACCCGCGAACAGGGCGGCGGCGAGGAGGGCGGTCGAGAGGACGACGAGGTTGAGGGGACGCATTCCGACTCCGGAGGGATCGCGCGTCGGAAGCGCCGGTTGCCTAGCGCACGTCGAGCGGCGGCGTCTCGGCCGGCTCGCTGCCTACGGGATCCACGTGGGGAAGGTAACGGCTTCCCGGATCCATCGTTCCCCCCTGGCGCCGGGGCGCGAAGACGGGGCTCGTATCCACGCGCGGGGCCGGGCCGGAGGCGGGCGCCCGCGTGGTGCGGGGGGCCGGGGCACGCGTGGCCAGCGGACCCGTGGGAGCCACCGGGTACGCGGGCTCGGGGAGGGGCGCCTGGAAGCCCGCATCGGCGGGCTCCGGGGCGGCGGAGCCGGCATCGGCGAGGGGGATCTCGATCGGCACGTACTCGGGCGCCGCGCCCGCGCGGGGGGTGCCACCTTGGGTCGTCGAGCACCCGGCGAGCAGGGCTGCGGCCAAGACGGCCGCTGCCAAGCCGGGGCGCGTCAGACGTCGGGGGGTAGGGGGGAGGGGGGATTCCATGCCTAGAGCCTACTGCTGATTGCCAAGGGGGCCGTGCGCCCCGTGCCGGGTACCGTGCGCGACTGGTAGGAGGGCGCCATGAGCGGCATCGACATCGATCTGAAGGGCAAGCGCGCGCTCGTGACGGGCGGCAGCCGCGGCATCGGCCGGGCCATCGCCGTTCGCCTGGCCGAGGCCGGCTGCGACGTGGCGATCAACTACCTGCGCAACCGTGGGCAGGCCGAAGAGACGGCCGCCGGCGTCGAGGCGGCCGGCGGCAAGGCCCTGCTCCACAAGTGCAACGTCGCCAGCGGCGAGGACCTGGGGGCCATGTTCGAGGCCATCCACGAGTCGTTCGGCGGCCTGGACATCCTCGTCAGCAACGCGGCCAGCGGCGTGATCAAGCCCGCCATGGAGCTCACGCCCCGCCACTGGCAGTGGACGATGGACATCAACGCGGCCGCGCTGCTCCCGCTCGCGCAGCGCGGTGTGCCGCTCATGTCCGACGGCGGCCACATCATCGCCGTCAGCAGCCTGGGCGCCCGCCGCGCCATCCCGAACTATGCGGCGGTCGGCGCCAGCAAGGCCGCGCTCGAGAGCCTCGTGCGCCACTTGGCGATCGAGCTCGCGCCGAAGGGCGTGCTCGTCAACGCGGTGAGCGCAGGCGTCGTCGACACCGACGCGCTCAAGCACTTCCCCAACCGCGACCAGCTGCTGGGCGAGAGCGCCCGTCGTACGCCGCGTGGCCGCCTGACCGAGCCCGCCGATGTCGCGGACGCCGTGCTGTTCCTCGTCAGCCCGCTTGCCAACATGATGGTCGGTCAGACCATCATCGTCGACGGCGGCTACAGCATCATGGGGTAGCGGTCGACGCGGTTCGGTGCGCGGGGGCGGCTCGCCGGATGCTCGGCGGCGCCGGCGCGATCCGCTCCTCGAGTAGCTCGGCTACGAGTCGTCGCGGATCGCTTGGCGGCGCCTTCGAGCTGCGGAAGGCCGCCTGACCGGAGGAAGAGGCGCTGGCGGAGGCCCGTGCGGGGGCAGACGTCGGCCGATCCTGGGTGGCGTGCCATCGATCGGGAGGCGGTGGGCTTCCTAGAGTGGATGACGTTGTCGCCCGACGCCCACCATGCCGAGCAGCTGCTGGTCGCCCACCGTGGGCGGCTTCGGGCGCTCGCCGAAGGGCTGCTGCGCGATCGCGCTGGCGCCGATGACGTCCTCCAGGAGGCGTGGCTTGTCGCAGCCACCCATCCGCCCGCGCGGAGCGACAACGTGCTGGGCTGGCTGCACGTCGTTGTGCGTCGACTCTCCTTGCGTCGGCTGCGAAGCCAATCCCGCCGCCTGGAGCGCGAGCGAGTGGCCGCACGACCCGAGGGCACGCCGCCGCCTCGTGAGCGACTCGACCGCCTGGATCGGGAACGGCAGCTGATCGACGCCGTGGCGGCGCTCTCCGCGCCGTATCGCGAAGCCGTCGTGCTGCGCTACTTCGAGGGACTCCCACCGCGCGAGATCGCCAAGCGACTGGACGTCCCGCTGGCCACCGTGAAGTCGCGCCTCGCACGTGCGCTTGCCCAGCTCCGCGGCGTGTTGGACGAAGAACACGGCGGTCGTCGCGGCTGGACGCCCTTCGTCGCAGGCCTGCTGGCGGCGCCACCTCGGGCAACGCCCGTCGGTGCGAGCCTCGCCAGTCTAGGGAGTCTCGTCATGGCCAAGAAGCTCATCGCCCTGGCATGCGTCCTGTTGCTCGCGAGCTGGGTTGGATGGTCCGTGTTCCTGCAGCCGACGCGCGAATACGAGGCGCCGATCGACGGGGGCGCGCGAGACACCGCGAGCCTCGTGGGGCTGCAAGGGGTGGAGCCTGCGGAGGCGGAGCCACCGTCGTCCGCAACCTCCGTGCTACAGCACCTCATGCCGGGCGACGAGATCCCTGCAACGACCTTTGCCGGCCGAGTCGTGGATCGTCTCGGCGAAGGCATCGCCGGCGCCCACGTCGAGGAGATCTACTTCAGTCCGGTCGTTGCCTCTGACGAGACTCTTGGGGGGATCAACCTCCTCACGCGCCGCGAGCGAGAGAAGTACGAGCAGCCGACGTGCACTTCCGACGACGCCGGCTACTTCCGCCTAGATCGTCCGTGGCGGGCCGTCGCGTTCCTCCGTGTGTCCGCGACCGGGTTTGCGACGGCACTGACGCAGCGCGTCGCCTCGGGCGGGTTCTTCGTGGTCACGCTGGACCCGGTGGATGCCGAGCCTGCCAACGTCCGCGTACGCGTCGTGGATCCCGACGGCGGACCCGTGCGCGACGCGGACGTGCGGCTGGTGACCCCGGTGGGTCGCACGGGTCAGCTCCCCGCTTGGTCGCGCCGCGTACTGGCACGAGCTGAGACGAACGTAGGGGGGTACGCATCGCTACCCCACACGACGCTCGTCGCGGATGCACAGACTCCCGAGGCTCCTTCGCCCGCCGCCATCGCACTGATGGTGGAAGTCGCTCCTGAAGACCCGTCCCTGGGCCTCGTCGAACAGACCCTCGCCCTGGACGCCCAGGATGTGGAGATCGTCGTACCGCGTGCCCATGTCGCGGAGCGGCACATTGTGGATGCAGCCACCGGGGCGCCGATCCCCGGTGCCTACGTGGATGTGTTGCGCAGCGACTATCCCGTGATGAGCTACGAGAACGAGTCGTGGCGCCGTCGATTTCACGCCGATGGCGACGGCCTTGTGAGACTCCCGATGCAGGAGCGCTACGCCGGCCTGTACGCGTCCGCACCGGGCTATCTGGCTACGCGCGCATCGGATGACCCGGTGCGGCTGATCCGGTCGATGACGATCGAGGGTGTCGTCGAAGACGAGCACGGCATGCCTGTGGCAGGAGCTCCCATCTTCCTGCTGATGCGCGGCAGCTACCTCGACCGCCCCTACGTGGGCCTGCCGCACGTGGCGGCTTGGTCGGCTGATGATGGGAGCTTCACGGTCGAGACCAAGCTGTCGGGCCCCGTACACGGCGACGGGCAGCCCGATCTGGGATGGCGCTCCCTCGCCACGGTCCTGCCAGGCCATGCGCCAGCGATCGTGGACCGCGTTCCGCTCGAGCCCGGCACGGCGCGACGCGTCACCTTGCGCTTCCCGAAACCGGCTTCCATCAACTTGCGTCTTGTGCGTCCCGGCGGCGAGCCCGTGGCCGGGCAGTGGGTGAGCGTCTCCCGACACATCCCGGCCGCCCCGACGTGGACGCGTGGGGCGGACTGGGGCGTCGATCTGCGCAACTTCGTCGAGATGATCTTCATGCAGGGCGACGCTGAGGGGCGGGTTCAGATGCGTTACCTTGCGCCGGGCATCCACACGGTTCGCGTGGATGTGCTGGAGCACGAGATCGAGCTGCAGGCCGGCGAGATCCGGGAGGTCGAGCTGGTGGTCGGCGCAGGCCCCTCGATCACCGTGCGGGTGGTCGGAACCGACGGCGAGCCCATGAAGGGAGCCCGCGTGGGACTGGGTGGTCCGCGCGCGTCCTCGCGTACGACGGACGAGGACGGAGTCGTCGTGTTCGAGGACTTGCCGCCTGGCGAGTACAGCGTTGGCACGGTCTTCGGCCGACAGTCGCTCAGCGCGGCCGCCAAGCCTGGTGACTCGGTCGTCCTCCGCCAGCCCGCAGGTCCGGCGCGTCTGGAGATCCGCGTCACCGGCTTACCCGACGACGTGCTTCCTGCCTACTCGCTTCTGACGACGACCGGAGGCGTGGCGCCGTCCACGACGGGCTTCACGTCGATGACCTCCCAGGTCGAGACGACACCGGGCTTCACGCCAGGCCCCGGCGTGGTCATCGTGAAGGCGGAGGGATACGCCTTTGCGATCGCGCGCTTCGAGTCGTACGAGCTGCAGACGACGCCAGTGGATGTGACCCTCGCGCCCGCGGGTCGCGTCACGGGGCGCCTAGACGTCGAGCCGGCGAAGGACGAGATCGTCTTGTTGCGCCGCGTGGACCCGCCCGATCTGCCGACGGACTTGCAGTACGCGCTGGCGCGCAGCCTCGGGAGCGTCGATGGGGCCGCCGCGGTGGCCGCCGACGGCACCTTCGCCGCCAGCGACATGGCGCCAGGACGCTACGTCGCCAGCTTCGGTCGCTACGTAGGTCGCACGTGGACGGAACGGGCCCGCTCCGAGCCGTTCGACGTGGTGGGCGGCGAGACCACCGACATCCTCCTCGTACGAAGCGAGTAGCAGCTCTGCTGGCAGGTGCGTTGCGTTCGGCGTGGTCCAGCAGGCGAAGCCCCCGCGCTCTGGCGAGCTCCCTCACCTGAGGAGGAGGCTCTTGCGGAGGCGAGGGCGTTCGGGGTTCGTGAGGAAGTGGGCGTAGCGGGTGCGGAGGCCGCTGCGGGGGCCGACGGTGGGCCAGCCTGGGACGAGGGCCCAGAGGGGGTGGCGCGAGGCGAAGCCGCGCAGTACGGACTCGTGGTCCCACTCGACTTCGCCGAGGTGCAGATGCGTGGGGACGTCGTCGGGCTCACCCGCCCACCATGCCAAGCGCGCCAGGATCTCGTACTCGACGATGTTCGACGCCTCGAGACGTGCGGCGCCGAGCATGGGCACGAACCAGCCGCCCACGTGGCAGATGAAGGCGATGAAGCGACCGACGCCGCGCAGCTTGGCCTCGGCGCGCGCATCCGGTTCCTCGCCGTAGCGACGCATCAAGGCGAGCAGCACCTTCCGGTGGCGGACCTCGTCCTTGAGGATCTGCCAGATGGCCTGTCGCTCGGGCCCCGGCGGCAGGCTCTTGCGATGGCCGATGTAGGCCCACGCGGCACCCAGCTCGCCCGAATAGGCAAGCACGACAGCTCGTACGTACTCGTCGCGCGGCGTAGGACGTGCCACGGGCGCCCACGCTAGTCGCGTAGGCGTCGCTGAGCACGGTCTCCCTGGCCCGAACGCTGCCGCCAGCGATGACGGGCGACTGCAGTCAGACCTACGGGGGGCCGTCCGCCTCTGCGACGAGCAGGGCTCTAGCGCCTCACGACACGCATCGGGTCGCCGGGGCGACGGTAGCGCGCCGCGATCCGCGACGACCCGTGGTCTGCGTCGGCCTGCCTTGGCAGGCCGCGCAAGTGGCAGGGCCTCGAGGAGCGGATCGCCCGCACGGACAGCGAGCCCACCACCTGCTCCGCGCTCCCGCGCGGAATGTGTGCTCAGGCTCTGCCTTCGCAGCAGGAGGGCTATTCCGTACCCCTCCTGCACCTCTCACGGTGGGACCGAGCCTCTGGCGAGCAGCACCTTCGCACGTCTGGCGACGGTCGTACCTACCCGCCTGTTCCCGGGCCTCCTGGGGTGGAACCGCCGGTGCCGTCGCCGCCGCTGCGAGGGGTGGTCGGGGGGTCGCCTGCCTTGCCGCCGCCGCGGGAGGGCTGGTGGCCACGTTGCACGGGGACGGGGTGGAACACGAACGTGAAGGCGTCCGTGTAGTACGTGGTCCAGCCCCAACCGGTCTGTGCGTAGCTCTCCATGACGTCGCGGGCAGCCCCGATCATCTGCAGGGCTCGTGTGCGCAGGCGCGGATCGAGATAGCGCAAGACGTGTGTCAGCTGCCGGCGCGCGCGGTAGTTCGCGTCGGCCTCCGGGATCTGCAGCAGGTTGCCCTGCTGCTCCGGTACGCCGGGCACTTCCTGGCGCGGGTAGGCGGCCTCGTCTGCCGGTGCCAGCTCGCGACCGTCGTAGGCCTCGAGACAGTCGCTCATGCGGATCGTCGGGACGTACGTCACGTACACGCGATCGACGTCGTCCTTCATCGCCTCGGGGATGAAGCGATCGAGCTCGGTGGCGTACAGGCCAAGCGCCTGCAGGTGGAAGGCGCTCATCCGCACGTGGAAGCGCGTCAACAGGAGATGTGCGTGGCTGCGCCGGTGCACCCCGCCACGACCCGGCTCCATGCGCTCGGCGCCGTCGTCGAGCATCTTGGCGGCTTCGTCGTAGAGCGGCAGCACCTCGTCGAGCAAGCGGCGCCCCATCGCACGGACCGCGGTCTCGGTGCCGTGCAGGAAGTCGTCGTACGGCTTGCGACGCACCCACGCGCGGTCTTCCATGCGCAAGGGGGCCGTTCGCGTGAGCGTGGTCCACGCGTGGGACTGGCGGTGGCCGATGCCGTCGTCCGACCACGGCGTGTCGTCGAAGAGCTTGGCGCTGACCCGGGCCAGCAGCCCCAGCGCCGGATCGCCTCGACGTGCGGTGACGTAGCGCGTGAGACCCAGGGCTTCCGGTGCGAGCGAGTCCAGCAGCGCGTAGTTGGCGGGGCAGCGGTCGAGCCACGTGGTGGGCGGGAAGGGATAGAAGAGGTAGCGGCCACCCGTCTGGGCCGCGCCCGTCGCGTAGGCCCATTGGCCGTAGCCCGACGGCGCGTGGTTGTTGAACGGGATGGCATCGCCCATGCGCGCGAACCAGATCGGCGTGGTGGGCAGGTAGCGCGAGCCGCCCGTCCGTGGGTGGGCGACGCCCGGGCCCGGCGTGCCTGTCGTCGGGCCGCGCCCCATCAGCTCCTCGATGCGGCGTCGCCGCGCCGCGGGGTCGGGCATGGCCCCGCGCAAGATGTCGTCGAGCTGGTCGCGCATCGACGGCCCGCGGCGACTCCCTTCGCGCTGTTCCACCGTCACGCGGAAGTCGTCCGGCGGTAGGTGCGGACGTGCCGCCCACGGCAGCTCGGGCAGCTCCACGATGGGCGTGAAGTCGCCGAAGCGCGCCTCCGGCGCCACGACGAGGAGCGAGCAGCGAAAGCGCGTGAGCGCCGCATCGACGGCCACGGGATCGAAGTAGGTCCCGGGGTCCAGCAGCTTGCTGCGCCACTCGGACTCGTACCCCTGGCGCGCGGCGGCGCCGGCGGTGCGCTCGGGCAGCGCGTCGCCGGCCACCAGGACGAGCAGGCGCCGTGGGGTGGCGTCGCGCGAGCGGACCTCGTCATCGGTGCGCGCCAAGATGTCGGGCATCCACTGTGCGGCGGTTGGCAATACCGCTGGCCGCTCGCCCCGCCACCAGCGACTGCGCACGAGGTCGGCCAATTCGCTCGCGGCGTTGGTGCGGGTCATGTCGATGCTGCGTGGCGCGAGCGAGCTCGTGCCGCGGACGGGGTACGGGGCGCTGCGAGCCCACTCCGCGATGGCCTCGCACCAGGGATCGAGGTCGTCGAAGTAGGGGTAGGCGAGCGTGAACTCGGTGAGCCCGGGCGGCGGGTCGAACGTGGGGGCGTCCAGCGCCACGATGACCTGCGTGGCGTCGCGGAGCTTCGCCTCCGTCTCCAGCGCACGCATCGTGGACCGCAAGTCCTTGGCGTTGCGCACGTAGAGCGAGGTGATCGAGCCCTCTTCCGCGACCACGGGCGCCGAACCGCGACCGAACAAGAGCGCGACGGCGACGCAGGCGAAGGCGACCGCTGCGAGGGGTTTCGTACGAACGAACGGCGAACGCGAGCCGGGACGGGTCATGGTCTCTCCCGTCGGGAACGAACGTTGTGGCGGGAGCCCCATCCTGCCAGAGGGGGCGGCGACGTGAGGCCGGGCTTCGGAAGTCGGCGGCCGCCTGCCGATAGGAGGGGCGGTCGGCACCCGGGGGGGCCCGGGAGCGTCCGGTGGAGTCGCTCGGGGTGCACGTTCTCCTCGTCCAGCACGACCCGAGCCGCCGCGATGCGGTCGCGGACGCCCTCCGTGCCGCGGGCCACCGCGCGGAGTCCGCTCCGGGTGCAGCCGCCGCGCTGGCCGCCCTGGCGCGGCCGAGCCCTCCGGACCTCGTCCTCGTTGACGAGGCCCTTCGCGACATGCTCTTGCTCGACTTCCTGCAGAGCGCGTTGCGGATGGCTCGCAGCACCCCGGTCGTCGTCCTGGGGCGCGACGAGGGTGCGGCGCAGTGGATGGAAGCCGCCCGCCTCGGAGCCGCCGACTTCGTGTTGGCGGATCGCGAGGGCTGCTTCCTGCACACCTTGGCCGCGCGTCTCGCGTCGTCGCAGGCGCGTCGCTCCGAGGAGGAGGCGGCAGGCCGACTGGCCGATGCCCTCCAGAGCACCGCGGCGGCCGTGCTCATCGTCGAGCGAAGCGGTCACGTCGAGACGATGAACGCGGCCTGCGAGCGACTGCTTGGTCCTCTTGACGGCACCCGTCGCATCGCCGACCTGTTTCCGCTGGACCACGACCCGCGCCTCAAGGCCGACCTGCTCGAGGCCGTGGATGTCGGCGCGGAGTGGGCGGGCGAGCTCGACGTCCGAAGCGCCCACGGGGAGAGCGTGCCGTGCATCGTCACGTCCAGTCCCATCCACCGCAGCGGCGG
This sequence comes from Planctomycetota bacterium, assembly GCA_020631815.1. Lineage (GTDB taxonomy): Bacteria > Planctomycetota > PLA2 > PLA2 > JAEUHO01 > JACKGW01. Next base: position 160,685 of record JACKGW010000001.1, read on the forward strand.
CCGCATCGACGGCACCGTCATCACGCTCCGTGACGTCTCGGATCGCGTCGCCATGGAAGACGCGTTGCGCGCGGCCAACCGTCGCCTGGCGGAGCAGGCCTCGCGCGACCCGCTGACGGGCATCTACAACCGCTCGTACTTCCGCGACGTGCTGTCGCGCGAGCTGGCTCGGGCCATGCGCTACGGCGATTCGCTGGCCGTGCTGATGATCGACCAAGACCGCTTCAAGCGGATCAACGACGAGCACGGCCACGCCGTCGGCGACCTGGCCATTTGCCGTGTGGCCTCCACGCTCGCCTCCTCGCTACGCGATGGCGACGTCCTGGCGCGCTACGCGGGCGACGAGTTCTGCGTTCTTCTGCCCAACACGGACCGCGAGCACGCCGTCGTGGTGGCCGAGCGCCTGCGCGACGCGGTTCGCGCCATCGTGCTCGAAGGCGTGCCCGAGATGACGTTGGGCATCAGCCTGGGCCTCGCCACGGGCGAGGACGTCGTCGGACAGCCGGGCAAGCCGGCCGATGCCCTGCTCCGCCTCGCTGACGATGCGCTCTTCGCCAGCAAGCGCCGCGGCGGCAACTGCGTCTCCGTCTGGGAGTCCGGTGACATCGGCGCTCGCGCCGCCAGCTGATCAGTAGATGAAGAGCTGGCGTGCGGGGCCCCAGGGGCCGGCACCGGCGCGGTTGACCGCGCGGACGCGCCACAAGTACCGACCGCGCTGCAGGCCAACGCGCTGGAACGGCATCTGGTCGACGCGCGTGCGCTCGACCTGGCGCACCACGCCACCGTCGTACTCGCGCAGCAGCTGCCAGTCGTAGATCTCGGTTCCGCTCACCGACTCCCAGTCGAAGAGCACCGGCATCGACCCCGGGTACGTGTCGGACTCCGCAGGGGAGCGCGGCATGGGGGGGCGCGCCGGCGCGCGCAGGCTGGGCGGCGCGGGGCGCGACGGCTCGGCGGGCACCGAGGCAGGCGGCGTGGGGGTGCGACCCGGCATGGCGGGCGGGCTGTCGCTCGCCGGAGGTACGGGATCCGCCGGGGCCTCGTCGCCTGCGTCGATCTCGAGCTCGATGAGGCTGCCGACGATCGCCAGGCTCTCGGGCAGCGGATGGTGGATGAGGACGCGCCCGCGCGATGTCGGGTCGGCCCGCGCGCCGAAGCCCGCCTCACGCAGGACGCTCTCGGCGGCATCGCGATCGAGGCCCGTCACGTCGGGCACGACGGCGTGTCGCTCGGACGGCATCTCGGAGACGCCGATCACCAGCGTCAGGGCTTGGCCGGCTGGCAGAGGCTCGCCCGCCACGGGCCACTGGAACACGACGTGGTTCTCGAGCTCGGGCACGCCCAGCGTGCGCTCGTAGCGAAGCGGCAAGCTGCCCGCGAGGCGCCGCGCCTCCTCCAGCGTGTAGCCGGCCAGCGCCGGTGCGACGCCCGCCTCCGAGGTCGGCACCTCGGTGGGCGGCGGCACGGGCGTGTCGGGACGATCCGGCGTGGGTGAGGCGGGAGGGAAGGCGGGCGGACGCTCGGTCTCGAGGGGCTTCGTGCCGCCGACGACGATGCGCACCACGGTGCCGCGCGGGCGATCGGCAAAGCCGGGAGGGTCCTGCGCCACTACCGTTCCGAGCGGCACGTTCGGGTCGTACTGCACCGAAATGCGGAAGCTGCCCAGCCGCAGGAGCTGTTCGGCCTCCGTGACCTGGATGCCGATCACATCGGGGACGGTCTCGGCGTGGGCAGGGGTCGCCCAAGCGACCCAGGCGCAGACGGCGAGGGCGAGTGCCACGAGAGTGCGGGGGGACATGGCGCTCATCCTCGGGGCGTGGCGCGGAGCGGGCAACCTCCGAGCCGAGGTTCCGCGTGGGCTTGCGGGTGAAGGCGAGGGGATGCCATCAAGCGGGCGGCGTCTCGGCCGCGTCCAGGTCCAGCGCGGCGTCCTCGGCGTCCCCCTCGCACACGTCGTCGTCGCGGTGGGCGGCCTCTTCGGGCCCGACCCAGGCCGTTCCGACCAGCTTGAGGGCGCGGTCGGCGGCGAAGGGGTCGCGGCCCTGGGCCGGGGCGGCCTCCGTGCAGGGAGCGCACCAGCGAGCCCCGGCCGCCCGGCGGCGCCGCAGGTGCTCCTCACCGCACACGGGACAGCGGTAGCGATAGACGCGGCCGGGGAGCCAGCGGCTGTGGAGCCGCCCGCCGGCAGCCAAGCACGCCGACCGGAACTCGGGCCCATGGCCGCACGACTTGCCCAGCACGGCGAGCCCGACGTGCACGGCCTCGTGCACGAGGATGCCGTGGAGGTCCTGCGGGTACACCTCGAAGTACGCGGGCGACAGCTCGACGCAGGCGCCGTCGAAGCGGCCGGCGCGCGTGTCGATCAGCGCGCGGCCCGCGCGACGCAGGCGACGGTTCCAGCGCACGGGCACATGGGGCAGCTGCTCGACGCCGAGCACGCGAGCCACGGCGTCAAACGCCTCGCGCCGCTGCCGATCCAATGCCACCGGGCTGATCACGGAGACCCAGCCTAGGTGTGCCCCCGGACGGCGCAGGGAGGGCTACCATCGCGGCGTGCTGACGCGCCGCGCCCTCCTCCCCCTGCTGCTCTCGAGCTTGGCGCTCGTGGGGGCGGGCTGTGGTCGCGAGGGCGGGCCGGGGGCCCGGTCGGGTCCGCGCTCCGAGCCCACCGTGGTCGCCAAGCGGGCGTACGAGGCCTTGGCCCGCGGTGACCTCGCCAGCCTGGAGGCCGAGATGGACGCGGAGGGCCGACGGGCCCTGGCCGCCGACCTGAAGGCGCTCCGGCCCGGTTTGGCGGAGCCCGCCGACGCCGTGCCTGGCGTGGCCGACGAAGTCCGCGGCGTGTTCGCCGCCGACGGCGAGTCGCTGAGGCGGCGTGCCAGCGAGGCGTCCGACGCCGAGCTGCTGCGCTTCCTGGCCCGCGTGCGCCCGCCCGGTGGGGGGCCCTGGCCCGACACCGAGGCGCCGCGCCAAGCGGACCGGGCGTCCTTCACCTACGCCGATGCCCACGCCGTGCGGCGACCTTTGGTCCTGCGACGGACCGCCGACGGCTGGCGCGTGACGGCGGTCGGGCTGTGAAGCGCCGGCGAATCGGGGTGGTGGTCGTCACCGTCCTGGGCCTGTTGCTCCCGGGCTGTGGGGACCCGGCGGGGGAGGTCCCCGGCGTGTACGTGCTCGACCGCGAGACCTTCCGCCGTGAGGCGCTGGAACGACTTCGTCGCGGTGCCTCGGCCGAAGCCGAGGGCTTGGCGGGGCCCGCCCGGCGCGCGCTGGAGACCACGTGGCAGCAGCAGGCCGAGACGGAGGCGGCAGCGATCCGCCTGCGCTTGGACCTCGGAGCCGACGGCCGCTTTGCCGTCGTCTACCGCTACGGGGACGAACAAGGCCACGGCCGCGGGTCGTGGGTCCTCGAGGGGGAGCGGCTGCTGCTGCGCACCGAGGAGGAATCCGGTCGACCGCTCGCCAAGCCGCTGGAGGCGGAGGCGACGCTGGGCGATGGGGGCATGCGTCTCTCCGGCGACCGCGTCCCGATCCCGATCCCCCTGGTGCGCGCGGTGGGCGTGGAGCCCGGCTCGTGAGAGATGGCGCCTTCCCCGCCTTCCCCAGGGCCCGGCGCCAACGGATGATGGCGGCATGAGCGACGGAGAGATCCCGGTCGTCGTGCCCCCCGGGGAGCTGCACGACGACTCCCTGCCCGCCTTTGCGCTGGTCGTCGACCCGCTGGTCGAGGGCGCCAAGGGGCCTGGCCTCATCGTGGACCTCTCGGGCCTCAAGTTCATGAGCAGCACGGGGTTGGGCTACCTCGTGAAAATCGGGATGTCGCTCGACCGCGAGCAGCGGCGCCTCGCGCTGGCCTGCGGTTCGCGCCGCGTCACCAAGCTGATCAAGGTGACGGGGCTCGGCTCGCTCCTGCCCCACTTCGGTACGCTCGAAGACGCCCGCCACTTCGTGGCCGGCGGCGCCACCGCCACGTCCTGAAGCGGCACGGCAAGGTGGTCAATGGGTCGGCCGCGCCCTCGTAGGGGTGGGCTCGACCTGCGCCTCGGGGCACCCTACGGGTACGGCCCTCGTGGGCCGGAGGAGCGGCTTGGCCATGCGTGACACCGTCTACATCCGCGGCCTCGAGATCCGTTCGATCATCGGGATCCACGACTGGGAGCGCCAAGAGCGCCAGACGATCCGCATCGACATCCAGATGGCGGCAGACACCGCGAAGGCGGCGGCCACCGAGTCCATCGAGGACGCGCTCGACTACCGCGCCGTGGCCAAGGCCGTGATCGCCCACGTCGAGAAGAGCTCGTACTACCTCGTCGAGACGCTCGCCGAGCGCCTGGCGGAGATGATCCTGGGCGAGTTCGACGTCCCGTGGGTGCGGCTCGATGTGGGGAAGCCGGGCGCCGTGCGCTTCAGCGAGGAAGTCGGCGTGGTGATCGAGCGCGGGTCCCGCGACGGGAGCGCGCCGCGGGGATGACGTCGCGCCCGCTCCGCCGCGCGGTCGTCGCCCTGGGCTCCAACATCGAGCCCGAGCGCTGGGTGCCGTGGGCGATCGCACGCTTGCAGGCGCGCTTCCGCGACGTGCTGGTCTCGACGGCGTATCGCGCGGCCGCCGTAGGCCCTCCGGGCCAGCCGCCCTTCGTGAACGCCGTCGTCGTGCTCGCGACCGATCTGCCGCTGCCGGCGCTTCGCGCGGCGCTTCGGCACCTCGAGGCCTTGGCCGGGCGCACGCGCAGCGAGGACCGGTTTGCCCCGCGGACGCTGGACCTGGACGTCATCGCGCTGAGCGGGCCGCGCGGGGACGAGCACCTGGACCACGCTGAGACCGACGTCGCGCACGTCGTGGTGCCGTGGGCCGACGTCGAGCCGGATCGCCGGCTGCGTGACGGAGGGCGGACACTGGCCGAGCGCGCCGCGCCGCTGCGCGACCGGCTGTCGGCCTTCACGCCGTCCTGAGACCGCGCCTTGCGGATACCGTCGTGGGATGGCGCGCACACGACTCTTGCTGGCGGTCTCGCTCGTCGTGCTCCTTGCGGGGTGTGGGGACTCGGAGGCGCCGTCACCGACGCGCTTGTCTGACTGGTCCCTTGCCCGCGTGTGGGCCGAGAGCGATCAACGGCATGAAGGCGTAGACGAGTTCGGCGGGCTCTTCGAGATCGGGGCGGAGCTCGTGGCCGTTGCGCGGCACCGCCTCGACCTCTGGTTCGTGATCTCCCGGGACCAGCTCGTCGATGGCGCTCGCGTCAGCGCGCGCCGGATCGAGCCCACATTCAACGAGTCGTCCTGGGTCGGAGGACGGGGACCGCTGGCAGCCCGCGCGGTTTCGATGGCTGCCATGAAGACCCTGCCTGTCGAGGTGGTCGGTCTCGGCGGCTGGTCCGACGGGCAGTTTGCTCTTCTCGACCGCCGTCAGCGCGTGCTCTGGTCGGGACGGTTGCTCGCAGGGCCGGGTGGTGGGGTGCGGGCCATCACCTTCGACCGCGCCACCGTCCTTCCGGGCGGCGACCACAGTGGACTCGACGAGGCGGACCCGCGCGATCGAGGTGCCGGGGTCCGCGCGCTCGCGGTGCTGCCCGAGGCCCGCGACGGGGTCGATCTAGCCGTGCTGGAGGCGGCGCCGGCAGTGGGTACGCCCTGGCGCCTGCATCGCCTTGATCGAACCGGCGCCACGGTGAAACGCCCCCTCTTGCTACCGCGAGGGGAGCGAGATCCGGAGGTGCGAGCACTCGCGGCGTGGGAGGATGGCTACGTGGCCTTGGCGCTCGGGATGCAGCGCTATTCGTCCAGCCCCGATGGCCATCTCCTCGCGGGTGAACGGATCCCGCCACCCGTCGTCGAGCGAACCACCATCGAGTGGGAGACCCTGGGTCGCGGCGCGGCGGGCCGTCTGTATCTCGCCGGTCGGCCCGGCATGATCGTCTCAACCGGTGAAGACCCGCCGAGGCTCATCGAGCTGGCCTGGCGCTGAGTTCCCGCCTCGACGCGCACGTGTGGCGGTTCGCCGGCCGGTGGCCGTCGCACTCCGGCGGGTGCCTGATCCCGCGCAGCGGCGCCGCAGAGCGGCAACGCGGGGCGCGGGGTCTGGCTCCGCCGAGTCGTGGCCGCAACACGAACGTCCCGTCGCAAGCGAACATGAGGAGGTCCCCTTGCCGGCGAACGTCGCACGAAGGAGCCTGGCACGCGGCCCGCGTCGCTGCGCTCCGCCGCCGCGAGCCGGGCACCTCCGCGCGCCTCGCGACACGAGTGCCTACCCCTTGTGGGCGCGAGCTCCTAGGCCTCCGCAGCGCGCAGCAGCACCGGGACGATGTGCAGGTCGCCGGTGCGGCCGGTGAGCGCCGCTTCTTCTTCTTCGGTCTCGGGCTCACCCTGACCGGGGTCGGGCTCGAAGAGGCCGACCTCGGAAAGCGTCCACACTTCTTCCGGGTCGGGCTGCGCGGGCGCGTCGAACGCGACGGCTTCTTCGTCGAGGTAGAGCGTCAGCTCCTGACCGGCCATCGCTTCGAACGTCGCCGGCGAGACCAGCAGCTCGACGAAGAGGTCGAGGTCGACGATCCAGACGCCCGGCGCGATCGGCTCGCCGCGGCGATACCAACCTGACGGCGTCGGCTCGCCGCGACGGAACGCGGCGTGCGTTTCGAACAACGCCTTCTCGTCGGGCAAGGCCTCGGCGGCGACGAGGTCTTCGTGCCAGCGATCGAGTGCGATCACGACCGCCTCCTCGATCTCGTCGTCGCCAGGCGCCTCGCCGAGTGCGTCGCCGCGCACGACGAGCACGGGCTCGTCGCCCTCGGCGAGCACTTCCATGGCGAGGCCGTCCTCGCCTTCGAAGCGGCAGGGGGCCGGGTCGTCCACGACGACCACGTCACTGACGCCCGCGCGGTCGTCGTCATCGAGGCGGGCGAGGCAGGCTTGGATCCGGGAGGCGAGATCGGGGGCGCTCATGGGCACATGCTGGCACCGCCCGCGACGGAAGTTGAGAGGCGCCCCGGGCGCACCCATCCTCCACGCATGCTTCTCCCCTCCTTCACCCCCCGAATCCGTCTCGTGACCGGCGCCGCCCTCCTGGGCCTCGCCGTTCTGGCCGTGCTCCCCACGGCTCGCGCCGAGGACGCCCCCGGCGGCGACGCCCCGGCCGCCCAGCCCACACCCCCCCGCGCCTGCGTGCCGCTGCCCGGCGAGAAGCGCCTCGCCAACGTCCGGCAGCTCACGTTTGGCGGCGAGAACGCCGAGGCCTACTGGTCCTTCGACGAGAAGCATCTCGTCTTCCAGTCGACGCGCGGCGAGTGGCCGGTGGACCAGATCTACGTGATGGACCGCGACGGCAAGAACGTCACGCGCGTCAGCACCGGCACCGGCCGCACGACGTGTGCCTACTTCATGCCGGGCGACGAGCGCATCCTCTTCGCTTCGACGCACATGGACTCGCCGGAGCCGCCGAAGGTCCCCGAGTACGACCCGCGCAAGCTGGGCTACGTCTGGCCGCTCTTCGCCTCGTACGACATCTACACGGCGAAGGCCGATGGGACCGACGTGCAGCCCCTCGTCCAGAACCCGGGTTACGACGCGGAGGCCACGGTCAGCCCCACCGGCGACCGCATCGTCTTTACGTCCACGCGCGATGGCGACATCGAGCTGTACTCGATGGCCATCGACGGCTCTGACGTGAAGCGACTGACGCACGAGCCGGGCTACGACGGCGGTGCGTTCTTCTCCTGGGACGGCAAGCACATCGTCTGGCGTGCCCCGGATCGCGATCACCTCGACGTCGAGGGCTACCGCGAGCTGCTCGCTCGCCACTTGGTCAAGCCCAGTGCGCTCGAGATCTGGATCATGGCCGCCGACGGCTCGGGCAAGCGCATGATCACCCGCAACGGCGCGGCGAACTTCGCTCCGTTCTGGCACCCGGATGGGCGCCACGTGATCTACGCCTCCAACGTCCATGACCCCCGGGGCGCCAACTTCGAGCTCTACCTCGTGGACATCGAGACGCTCGAGACGGAGCGTGTCACGTGGTTCGAGCGCACGCGCCCCGGCGCCCACCGTTCGGACGACTTCGACGGCTTCCCGATGTTCACGCGTGACGGGAAGACGCTCGTGTGGTGCAGCAACCGCCACAACGACAAGGCGAACGAGACCAACGTGTTCGTGGCCGACTGGGTGGCCGAGCTGCCGGTCGACGCGGAGACGCCGGAAAAGTAGGCCCTCGGGGCGCCCTCGCGGCGCCCCCGGGTACGCTCGTCCGCATGGCTGCCCCGATCCAGGACTTCGCCCGCGTCCTGGGCGCCTTGTTCCGCTTCGCGCGGGCGGCGTCGTACCTGCTGATCGGCGGGATGCTCTTCTTCTTCGTGTGGCGCGTCGTGGAGATCACGGCGTGGATCGACGACCGCAGCCGTCCCCTGGCCATCGCGTTCGTCGTCGTGCTGTTCGTGGCGCTGTGGTTCCTGATCGGGCGCCCCGTGGCGCGCTTCTTGGCCATGCCCGCCACGATCCGGCCGCCGCGCCTGCCGCCGGAGGAAGAGCGCACGGCCAAGGACGTGGCGAAGCACCTCGCCTTCGTCGAGCGCTACGTCGCGCAGCTGCCGAGCAACGTGCTCTGGAGCGGTAGCCAAGACGACGTCGACGCCGCCGTTGCCGCCTGCCGCGACCTGGCCGCCAGCGCCAAGGACCTTCCGCCGGACCAAGTGCGCGCGTTTGGCAAGCGCCTGCGCACGCTGGAGGGCGAGCACGTCCAGCCGCTCTTGGCGCCGCTCGATCGACAGGCGCGCGAGGTCATCCGTCAGGAGGCGCTCGCCGTCGGCGTGGCCACGGCCGTGTCCTGGAACGGCACGATGGATGCGTTCATCGTGCTCTGGCGCAGCTGCAACCTCGCCAGCCGTATCGCGAAGATCTACTACGGTCGTCCGGGCGTGCGCGGCACGTTCGCCATCCTGCGCGACGTGTCGGCGGCCACCTTGGCTTCTGCGTATCTGCAGGACCTGGGCCAGATGGCCGGCGGCGCATTGGGCGGCGCGTTCGGCAAGACCGTCGGCGCCATGGCCGGGCCCCTGCTCGAGGGCGGCCTCAACGCGGTGGCCACCCTGCGCATCGGGTACCTGGCCCAGGCCCGCTGCCGCGCCTTCCAGGCGTGGACCGAGAAGAGCCGCGCGGCCGCCGTGGCCGGGGCCTTCACGGAAGCGTCGCGCCACGCGCGGGAGGTCGTGGGAGAGATCGTCAAGACCGTCGGCGGTGGCATCCTCAAGCTGCCGGCCAAGCTCTTGGGCAAGGCCGTGGAGGGCCTCGGCTTCCTCTGGCGGCGGCCGGACGAAGTGGCGGCGGAGGGTGCAAGCGCGTGAGCGAGGACCGGAGCCAGGACGCGATCCAGGTCGAGTGGCGCGAGGGCCAGGACCGCTTCCCGCATCTGCGCTGGCGTCTGGACGACGCCGCGTTCACGGCGTTTCGCCGGTTTGGCGAAGAGCGCTCGTTCAGCGACGGGGAGCTGGTGTTCGACGCCGGAGCGCCGTCCTTCAGCATCTTCCTCGTGATCGACGGCGAAGTGGCGATCGAGCGCGACGGCGAAGCCGTGGGCCGCGTGCCTCCCAACCACTCCTTCGGCGAGCTCGGCCTCCTGCGGGACGCCCCGCGCTCGGGGTCGGCCCGGGCGGTCGGTGACGTGCGCCTGCTCGAGCTGACGCGTCAGGGTCTCCTGGAGATGCTCGAGGAGGCGCCGCTCTGGGCCGCCCGGCTCTACCGCGTCTTGGCCGAGAGCTTGGCCGAGTACCTGCACCGGAGCCAGCCGGAGTAGCGGGTAGGGGCCCGCCCGCCGCGGCACAATGGCGGCGTGATCTGGTTCTACGGCTTGTCACTGCTCATCTTGGCCGCACTGGGCCCGATCCTCATCCGCACGCGTCGACATGACTTCCCCGAGGTGCGTCGCCGTCGACGCGACGCCGTGGGCATTGCGCAGGCCCGCGCTGCGGACGCGCAGGCCGGCGCGGCGGCTGCACCGGCTCCGTCGACCTCCGCGGGTCCCGCGGCCCCGGTTCGTCGCCGCTGGAACCACCACCCGGCGACCGTGCCCTGGTGGGCACACGTCATCTTCGCGGGTTTGCTGTGGTGCTGGTTCCTCCTGTTCCTGGGCGACGAGGTGGGGGCCACGATCGGCGCCGGGGTCGTCCTCCTGGTGCTCATGCTCTGGCCGACGCGGCGACGACGGGCGCGGCCCGAGACCTTCCGTCCGAGCCGCGTGCGCCCGATGCCCGAGGACGTGCGAAAGACGATCGACGAGACGTTCTGAGCGGCGGAGTCCTGGGGCCTTACCCGCCTCGGCAGGGGAGACTGGCCACATGCTCTGGGCTGTGGGCGTTCTGCTGGTCGTCGTGGCTTCGATGGGCCCGATCCTCGTCCACATCCGGCGGCACGACTTCCCCAACAACCGCCGACGTCGACACGCCGCCGTGGCCAAGGCGGAGGCCAAGGCGCACGCAGCAGCGCGCGCTGCAGCGCGCGCACCCAAGCCGACGCCCGGTTCGATCCCACCTGCGGATGCCGGAAGCGCCCCGCGCGTTCGTGCCCCGGTTCGACGACGTTGGCACCACTACCCGGCTTCGCCCACGTGGTGGGCCCACCTCATCTTCGCGGGCCTGCTCTTCGCGTGGTTCCGCGCCGTCTTCGGCCACGTGCTCGGCGCCGCGATCGGCGCCGGCACCGTCATGGGCATCTTGCTGCTCTGGCCGAAGGGCCGGCGTCGGGTTCGTCCCGAGTCGTTCCGCCACGGCCGCAACCGCGACCTGACCGAGGCCGCCCGCAAGCAGATCGAAGAGACGTTCTGAGGCGGGCCTACTTCGTCACGGCAACCGCGCGAAGCGTGGCCCGCTTCAAGAACAGGATGCCGAATGCGGTTCGCACGTGGTTGCCCCAGCCACCCTCGAGCGGCCCCTGCGTGTCCAGCCACCAGCGTGCGCCTTCCTCGTACCAGTCGTGCCCGCCGATCCAGCGCATGCCCACCAACATGCCCATGCGCTCGAGCCCGTACAGGTAGTAGCGGTGGTGCGCGGCTTCGCGGCCCGGGTTCTCGGTGACGGAGAAGTTCTCCTGGAGCCAGGCCAGCCCGTCGCGAATGGCGGCCTGCGCCCGCTTGCGGTCCCTGCCCGAGAAGCGTCGGCTGCGCCAGAGACCTTCCATGCACATGGCCACGCAGGCCACACCAGCCGTCGTCATGCTGCCGCTGGCGATCTGCGTGGGCACGGTCTTCTCGCCGAGCGGACCATCAGCGCGGTCGTCCTTGTAGCGAAACGGCCGGGCCTTGGCCTTCTCGCTGTCGGAGAACACGTAGCCGTCGCGCACCTCGCGGCGTTGGAGCTTGGTGGGCTCTCCGTCGAGGTCCTGGATGTCGAGCAGACCCTGCAGGGCGCTTCGCCACGCGTCCACGGGCACGTCGAGCCCGCAGTCGGCGGCGGCGCGTAGGCCGAGGATCGCGTACTGCGTGTTCGACAGGTCGAACGCACGGCTCGTGGCGACCTCGGGGATGTGGTAGAGCCAGAGCCCGCGTGCGTTCTGCGCCTTCAGGAGATAGGCGAGTCCCTTCTCGAGCTCCTTGCGATCGGCTTCCGTCAAGCGAGCGTGGATCGCGTCGGGGTCCGAGCGGCTGCTGCGGTCCTCGCCCACGTCCGTGTCCATGCCATCCAGGTGCGGTGCGTAGAGCGCATGCAGCGCCATCATCCAGCAGCCCGTGCTGTAGACGCTGGTGACCTTCATCGTGGCGATCGCTTCACGCGCGCGGACGACCGCTTCGTCGTCGGGCGGCACGCCCGCCTTCAGCAGGGCGAGCATGGGCAGTGCCGTGTGGCCGACGCCGTGCACGTCCTCGGGGTTGCCCCAGTGGCCCTCTGGGGCCTGGAGTGCTCGCAAGCGCGCTACGCCGCGCTCGATGGCCTCGCCGATGGCTTGCCGGAACGACGCCGGGTACCTGGGCTCCGGACCCTCTTTGCGCTCCCGGGCGTCTGCAGGGGCTCCTGCGGCCACCACGACCAGGAAGAGAGCCAGCCGCCGAGCCGAGCGCATCACGTCGGAAGCTTCTCCAAGCGGATCGCGGCGAACTTGAAGCTGGGGATCTTGCCGTACGGGTCCAAGGCATCCGTCGTGAGCAAGTTGGCCGCCGCCTCGCGGAAGTGGAACGGCAAGAACACCGTGCCGACCGCCGTGTCCGTGCTGGCGTCCACGCGCACCTGGACGTGGTTGCGGCGCGACACGAGACGGACGAGCTCGCCGTCCTCGACGCCCAAGCGTGCCAAGTCCTCGGGGTGGACCTGGGCGCGGGCCTCCGGGTTGATCGTGTCGAGCACCTTGGTGCGGCGCGTCATGGTGCCCGTGTGCCAATGCTGCAGCGCACGGCCCGTGTTGAGGATCATCGGGTACTCGGCGTCGGGGAGCTCGGCCGGCGGGATCGTCTCCGCAGGCGAGAAGCGCCCGCGCCCGCTCGTGGTCGGGAAGCCCTCGCCGAACAACACGACGATCCCCTCGTCGTGCTCGGGGTCCGGGCACGGCCACAGCTTGCCGCGGCCGGTCAGGTGCTCGTACGCCAAGCCCTGGTAGCTCTGCGTGCTGTCGACGAACTCGCGGAACACCTCCTCGATGTCGTCGTAGTGCTGCGGATAGCCCATGCGCGTCATCACGTCGCACAGGATCTGCCAGTCCAGCCGCGCCTCGCCCGGCGGCTTCAGCGCCGTGCGGCCCAGCTGCACGCGGCGGTCGGTGTTGGTGTACGTGCCCGTCTTCTCGAAGTAGCTGGTGGCGGGCAGCACGACGTCGGCCACTTCGGCCGTCTCTGTCAGGAAGATGTCCTGCACGACGAGGAAGTCGAGGTTGCAGAACGCCTCGCGCGCGTGCGCCACATTGGGGTCCGACAGGAACGGGTTCTCGCCCATCACGTACATGGCCTTGAGGTCGCCGCCGGCCGCGGCGTTGGCGATCTCGACCACCGTGAGACCCGGCTGGGGGTCGAGCGGGCGTCCCCAGGCCTTCTCGAAGCGTGCGCGGATCTCGGGGTCGGTGACCGGTTGGTAGTCCGGGAAGACCATGGGGATCAAGCCCGCGTCGCTGGCGCCTTGCACGTTGTTCTGGCCGCGCAGCGGATGCAGGCCCGTACCGGGACGGCCGACGTTGCCCGTGAGTAGGCAGAGCGAGATCAGGCAGCGCGCGTTGTCCGTGCCGTGCACGTGCTGCGAGATGCCCATGCCCCAGAACACGATCATCGCCTTCGCGCTGCCGATGACCCGGGCGATCTTGCGGATGCGCTCGGGCTCGACACCGCAGACGGGACCCGCCACCTCGGGCGTGTAGCGCTTGAGCATCTCGCGGAGCGCCGGGAAGTTCTCGGTGAACTTCTCGATGTAGTCGCAATCCTCGAGGCCCTCCTCGAGGATCACGTGCATCAGGGCGTTGTAGAAGGTGACGTCCGAACCGCTCGCCAGGCGCACGTACTCCCACGCGTGGTCGGCGAGCGCCGGACGGTGGGGGTTGACCACGATCAGCTTGGTGCCGCGACGCGCGGCCTCCTTGAAGAAGGTCGCAGCGACGGGGTGGTTGTCGGTGGTGTTCGAGCCCGTGACCAAGGCCACGTCGCTGTTGCGGATGTCGGCGTAGACCGTGGTGACGGCGCCGGACCCGATGGTCTCCAGCAGCGCCGCGACGCTGGAGGCGTGGCACAGGCGCGTGCAGTGGTCGACGTTGTTGGTGCCCCAGGCGGCGCGCACCATCTTCTGGAAGAGGTAGGCCTCTTCGTTGCTGCACTTGGCGCTGCCGAAGCCGGCCATGGCGCGCGGGCCGTGCGTGTCGCGGGCGTGGGACAGCTTCTTGGCCACGAGGTCCAAGGCTTCTTCCCAGGTCGCCTCGCGGAACGCGCCGAGCGCCTGCTCGTAGTCCTCGTAGACACGCTTGCGGCGTCGGCCGTCGCCCCCGGTCGCCATGTCGTAGGTGAGCGGGTGCTTGGGGTAGTGGTCCTCGCGGCGGATGAGCGGCTTGGTCAGGCGCTGCGGGTGCGTGGCGTAGTCGAAGCCGTAGCGGCCCTTCACGCACAGGCGCCCTTCGTTGGCGCCCTCGTCGCGGCCGTCGGCGTAGACGACGCGGTTGGCTTCCTCGTCGACGCGCCACGTGAGCGCACAGCCGACGCCGCAGTAGGGGCAGACCGAGTCGACGGCCTTGAGCTCGGTGCGCGGGCGCAGCGGCTCGGTGACCGGCTTGTTGACCAAGGCGCCCGTCGGGCAGGCGCTGACGCACTCGCCGCACTCGACGCAGGTCGAGTCGCCCATGGGCAGGTCGATGTCGAACGTGATGCGCGCCTCGTAGCCCTTGCCCGTCCGGCCGATCACGAGGTTGCCCTGCACGTCGTCGCACGCGCGGATGCAGCGGTCGCAAAGGATGCAGGCCTGGTGGTCGACGGCGATCACCGGGGACGAGTCGTCCTCGGGGCGGCCGTTGCCGGCGGGCCAGCACTGGTCGCCTGCGCCGAAGCGGCGGGCCAGCGCCATCAGCTCGTCGTCGGCCGTGCTCGTCTCGCGCGCGCTGGTGGCCCGCTGGTCGGCGAGGAGGAGCTCGGTGAGGGCCTTGCGGTTGCGTCGGACGACCTCGTTGTCCGTGTGGACGACCATGCCGTCCTCGCACGGGCGCACGCACGAGGCCTGGAGGGTCCGGGCGCCCTCCACCTCGACCACGCACATGCGGCACACGCCCACGGGCCGGAGCGCCGGGTCGTGGCAGAGGACCGGGATCTCGAGCCCCTGCTGGCGCGCCGCCTCCCAGATCGTCGTGCCCTCGGGCACGGTCACCTCGCGGCCGTCCAGCCGCAGGGTGACCGTGCGGGGCGGGGCTTCGATCGAGGGGACCTCGGGTGCGGTCATCAGGGCTCCGTGCGGGGGTCGGTCAGGCGGAGGCCCAAGGATACGGATGTTGGGGAAGGTCCGACAGTCCCAGGGCCCGTGCGCGGGCGGGGGGGACGCGACCCGCCTCGTCCCAACCGCGCGCCGCGTAGTAGGCGGCCACCATCGCGCCGAGGCCCTCGCGGGTGAGTCGGGCCCCCGCGACGCTCCCGCCCTCCAGCGGCTCCTCGAGGAAGCGGTCGGGCAGCGTGTCGTCGGCGGCCGTGAGGCCCTCGCGCAGGTTGAACATGCGCTTCGTCGTGACGATGCGCGCGGCGGCCTCGGCGAGCTCGTCGGGCGTGAACGGCTCGCCCGTGACGGCCTCCAGCATGGCCGCCGCCTCCTGCTCGAGGTCGTCGAAGGCCGCTCGCAGGAACTTGCACACGATCAGGCTGTCGAGCAGCGCGGCCTTGTCCTCCGTGCGCACGGCGGCCACGGCCTTGCCGGCATCGGCCGTGAGGCGGTCGGACGCCGCGGACAGGTCCACTTCGTAGGCGCCCGAGCGGTTGTGGTCCGCGCCCCGGGCGCCAACCGCCAGGCCCAACGCCATCGCCTGCAGGGCGCGAGGCTCGTAGCCCGGCAGCTCCAGCCCCTTCACGTGGCAGGCGAAGCGCTGGGCGGGCGGGCCGATGCGCCGGGCGGCCTCGCGCGAGCCGGCGGCGAGCAGGTCGCCGAGCGGGTCCGCGCGCCTGGCGATGCGCGGCAGGAGATCGAGCAGGCCCTGACCGTCGCCGAAGGTCGGCGCGTCCGGCAGGAGGCCCTGCTCACGACACTCCATGGCGAAGGCGATCGTGCCGCCCGCACTGATCACGTCGAGCCCCAGGTCGTCGCAGGCCGCGGCGGCCGCCAGGATCACGTCGCGGTCGGAGACGCCGCAGAGCGGACCCAGGGCGAAGATGCCCTCGTACTCCAGGCGCACGCGACGGCCCTGCTTGTCGGCGAACAGGTGCTCGCAGCCGATCGTGCACGCCGCACAGTGCTTGCGCACCTTGGGGGCGGGCTCGGCGTGGAAGGCCTCGCCGCTCACGTCGGACGCCGACTCGAACGAGCCTTCGCGGAAGTTGCGCGTGGGCAAGGCGCCCAGGCGGTCGAGCAAGGCGACGTTGGCCACGGTGCCGAGCGTCCGGTACTTGGCCGTCGCCTCGCCCAGCGAGCGGCGGGACAGGTCCTTGGCCAGCGCGACGACGCGCTCGCGGTCGAACAACGGCGTGGCCGCGTCGCCGCGCGCCAAGATGCCCTTCAACCGCTTGGCGCCGAACACGGCCCCCAGCCCGCCGCGTCCGGCGTGGCGCCCGTCGCCCGAGATCGTCGCGTAGGGCACGCGGTGCTCACCCGCCACGCCGATGCCGAAGAAGCGGAAGCCCTCGCCGTGGCGATCACGCAGGCGCTGCTCGGCGTCCAGCGCCGAGAGACCTACGAGATCCTGGGCGTCCTCCAGGCGGGTCGTGGGCCCATCGACGACGAGGACGCTCCAGCGCGGTGCGGCGCCCTGGACGACGAGCGCATCGAGGCCTGCGTGCTTCAGCTCGATGGCGAAGCGATCGCTGGCCAGGGCATCGGTGATGCCCCGCGTCAACGGCGACTTGGCCACCACGGCGAGCTTGGCACTGGTGGTGAGTGGCGTGCCCACGAGCGGCGAGAGGGCCACGATGACCGGGGCCTCGGGTGCGAGCGGGTCGACCCCTTCGGGGGCGTGCTCCAGGAGCAGGCGCGCACCCAGGCCCACACCACCCACGAACGCGCGCAGCGTCTCCAGGGCGATCGGTTCGTCGTGCGTGGCGCCGGTCGTCAGGTCGACCAGCCGGCGGCGCCCGTGCCAACCGCCTCGGGGCGTGGTCCCCGGCGTCGTCATCTCAGGCCGGCAGGCGCGTGGCCTCGCGCTGCTGCAGCTCCTGGTCCACCAGCAGGATCCCGCGACCTTCGCTGCCGACGAGGCGCAAGCGGTTGACGACGTCGCCGACGCTGGCCTCTTCTTCGACCTGCTCGTTGACGAACCACTGCAAGAACGCGTTGGCCGCGTGGTCACGCACGGACATCACCGTGTCCACCAACGTGTTGATGCGCTGGCTCACTTCGGCCTCGTGGATCTGGGCCGCCTCGAACACGGCGAGCGGCGAGTCCCAGTCCTGGTCCGGTGCCGGGATGTCGGCCAAGCGCACCCGGCCGCCTCGCGTGAGCAGGAAGTTGAAGAACTTGAGTGCGTGCTGGTGCTCCTCCTCCGCCTGGCGGCGCATCCAGTTGGAGAAGCCCGGCAAGCCGTGCGACTCGCACCAGGCGGCCATGGACAGGTACAGGTGGCTGGACGCCATCTCGAACCGGATGTGGTCGTTGAACTCCTGGGCGATGCGGTCGTCGATCACGGTGGGGAAACCTCCGGCGCGCATGCTACGCGCGCGGAGTGGCCCGTCACGGCCGGTCCGGTGGTTGCGTGGGCATCCGACCCAACACCCACGTCAACACCAGGACCAGGATCCCGAGGAGCGCCCGCAACCACGCGGTGTGGGCCACGAACACGGCGGTCGCCCCGATCGACAGCCACGCAAACACGAGCACGCCGATCTTCGTGGCGCGCGGCAGGTAGCGCTCGCCGGGGCCCGCGCGCAGCATCGGCCCGAACAGCCGGCTCCGCGTCAGGCGTGCGTGCATGGTCGGCCACGCTCCGGCGAAGCACGCGGCCGCCAACAGAACGAACGGCGTCGCCGGCAGCAAGGGCAGTGCGACGCCGAGCACCCCGAGCGCGAGTGCGACGACGCCCGTCACGACGAGGACGACGCGGCGCAAGCCCGACGGCGGGGGAGGCGATGCATCCGGCACGCGGGGACGTTGGACGCGATTCGGCGCCCCGTCCACTTCCGACGCGCTACCCACCCGAGAGCGCGTCCACGAGGACCAAGGCGTCGCCGTCGGCCAGGGGAGCGTCGAGGTCGCGGACGAAGGTGCGGCCACCGAGGCTCACGCCGTAGGTGCGCGCGGGCGTGCCGTCGGATGCGATGACCGAGGGCGCGAGGGCGGGCCAGCGCCGCACCGCGGCGGCCAACGCAGCACGTGCCGTCGCACCCGACACCCAGCCGTGCGGCCGGCCTGCCAGCTGGCGCGCACGTTCGAACAGCTCGATGCGCACATCGGGCAGGACGTGGCGTGTATGCGCGGCCTCGAAGGCTGTCGCGTCGTTGAGGTTGTCGAGGCTCGCGAGCTCCGGGTCGACGGTGCGCAGGACCGCCTCGTCCACCCGGACGGTGGTGCGCCGCTCGAGCAGGTCGATGGGGCGTCGTCGGCCCGCAGCCAGCAGCGAGGCCACGTCGTCGACGGCATCCGCCGGGTACACGGCCGCGAGCGGGTGGGCGAAGCCTTCGCTCGCGGCGATGGCGATGCCGTCGTCGGGCTGGGCATCGAACAGGGCCTCGACGAAGGCACGTCGCAGCCACGGCGTGTCGCAGCCCGAGGCATAGACGGACGACGCGCGCGTGGCGCGGAGCCCCGCGAGCAAGCCGCGCAGCGGGCCTTCGTCCTCGACGTCGTCGTAGGCGAAGCGGACGTCGGCCGGTAGCTCGGGTAGCGGCTGGCCGCTGCGTGCCACCACCACCACGTCGTCCACGACGTCCAGCAGCACGCGCACGACGTGGCCCAGCAACGTTCCGCCCGCGGGCCCCCAAGGCAGCGTGGCTTTGTCGCGGCCCATGCGCGTGCTGCGACCGCCTGCCAGGACGACGGCGCCGCGGGGCCCGTCGATGCTCACGGGCGGAAGCCCGCCTGGGCGAGTGCGTCGGACGTGACCGGGTCGGCGAGTGCCGCGAGGAAGTCCTGCACGGCGGGAAGCTGCCAGGCCTCGTCGGGCACGACGAAGTCGTACTGCTCATCCACCCACGGCTGCCAGGCCAAGCCCTCCGCCGCCGCAGCCTGCTCCAAGCCGATGCCCCAGTCCGCGCGGCCTTGCGCGATGGCCACGGCGACCGCGGTATGCGACGTGTAGGCCGTCGTCCAGCCCGCCGGGCGAAGCGGCTCGTCCCGACCGCGGGCCAGCAGCCCGTCCATCAGCAGTCGTGTGCCGCTGCCCGGGTTGCGCGCCGCGACACGCCTCGTCGGGTCGGCGGCCAGCTCGAGGATGGCGTCTTCCACGGCGCGTCCCGCGAACCGTGCCGCGTCGTCAGCACGCAGGAGCAGGCCTTGGCGACGTCCGTAGCCGTGCACCAGGCGCGTCCGCGCCGGCAGGAACGGCTCGTTCCAGCGTCCGCTCGTCTCGTCGAGGAGATGTACGGGTGCCACGTGGCATGCCCCGCGCACCACGGCGTCGAGCCCGCCGCGACTCCCCAGGGCAAGTACCTGCACGTTTGCACTGCGCTCGGGCAGACGACGCTCCCGCCAACGACCGACGAGGATGTCGAGCCCGACGCAGTGGCTTCCCGCGATCACGAGGTCCGGCGTGACCGCGTCGCGTGCCCAGCGCACCACGGTGACGCGATCTCCGGCGTCCACGCGCTCCTGTGCCGCGGGGATCTCCACGAAGCCGTCGGCCGTTGCGAACGTCGTTACCGAGCCCGAGCCCTTGCCGAGCGACACGGCCAGCCAGCCGTCGCGCCCGGGAACCAGACGCACCAGCTCGTACTCCGTCCGACCGCTCTCGGAGAGATGCGTGCGCGGCCACGTGGCCTCGAGCGTGCTGGTGGATGCCTCCGGCAGACCGAGACGACGGCGCAGCCAGGGGTCGATCACGGCGTGGAAAGTGAAGAGCGCCGAGGTGGGGAAGCCGGGGAGCACGGCCACGGGCGTGTCGTCGACGACGGCGAGGCAGAGGGGCTTGCCGGGCTTGAGCGCCACGCCATGCACGAGCACGCGCCCCCGTGCGGCCACGGCGCGGTACGCAACGTCACCCGGTCCCTTGCTGGTGCCTCCGCTCCACAGCACGAGATCGGCCTGGGCCAGGGCCTCGTCGAGCTTGGCCGTGCTTGCGGCCAAGTCGTCGCGCACGATCCCCAGCTCGAGGGCCTCGGCGCCCAGCTCACGCACGGCGTCGGCCAGCGCGCGGCTGTTCGTGTCGTGGACCTGACCCGGCGCCAGGGTGGCGCCCGGCGGCACGATCTCGTTGCCTGACGACACGATGGCGACGCGCGGCTTGCGCACGCAGGGGACCTCGGCAAGCCCACACGCGGCGAGGACGGCCGTGTCCCGCGCCGTCAGCACGCGGCCGCCGAAGAGCACCCGCTCGCCGCGGGCCATGTCGGTTCCCGCGGCCGCAATGCGCTCGCCGGGCACCGCGGGGCGCTCGATGTGGACGTGGTCAGCGACCACGCGCGTGTGCTCGACCATCACCACGGCATCCGCGCCACGCGGGACGCAAGCACCCGTCGCGATGGCGCGCGCCGTGCCGGGGGCCACGGACGACTCGGGCGCCACCCCAGGCTCGAGCGGCTGTCCGATCACGCGAAGGCGGGCCGGCTCGCGTTCGGAGGCCCCGAACGTGTCGGCGGCGTGTACGGCCCAGCCGTCGACGTTGGAGCGATCGAACCCCGGCACGTCGTGGGGTGCCGCGACATCGTCCGCCAGCACGCGCCCCAGCGCGGCGGCCAGCGGGACGAGCTCCGTCGCCAAGCGACGAGGCGGAGCGGCTTCTGCGAACAGCCTGCGCGCTTCGTCAAGCGAGACCACGTGGAGGAACTGCTCCTGGCGCATCAGGACGTCACCTCGAGGGAAGCGAACGGACGCGAGGTGGCCAGCCATGCGGCAGCCTCGTCGCGGGTCGGGTAGTCACGACGCAACGGCGGTCGGTGCACGGGCACGTTTCGCCCGAACGGCGCGAGGAGGAGCCGCCACGGTGCGGCGAGCAGGGCACCCGGCAGGCGTCGCCGCGAACGCGCCATCCGCAGCGCCAAGACGTCGCGGGCCACGGCCGCATCGCGAGACCGGGGCAGGGTCACCGTGCGCACGGAGCAGGCTCCGTCCGCAGCGACCTCGATGCGCAGCAGGCTCCACGTCGGCTCCCGACCGTGGCCGCGCACGTCACCGCCGTCGCCGTTCACGATCGTGCGGACTCCGTCCCGGACCACGTCGACCGAGCCCACGAGATGGCCGGCCACGACCAGGCTTGGGCGTCGCGCCTGCCAGCGATCGGGTAGTGCGGCCAGGTCGACGTAGGCGGGGGCGCCCGCGGCGTCGAAGTCCCACGGGGGCCGGTGCGTGAACAGCAGCCAGGGGCGGTCGGGGCGGGCGGCCAGCCAGCTCGCCGCGTGCGGCCACTCGAGGTCCGCGCGCCACGCGGCGCCGGTGTCCAGGCCGACGAGCAGCGCGGGGCCTGCCTCGAGACCCCAGGAGCGCGCGCCGTACAGGCGCTCGTAGACCGGGCCGCCTTCGCGGTCGTCCCGACAGCGGCTGGGGTAGAGGTCGTGGTTGCCCGGCACGGCGCGGAGCGGCGTCGCCAGCCCCGCCCGATCGAAGGCCCGCTGGACCAGGCCGTGCCAGGGCGCCTCGCCACGGATCGCGACGTCGCCCGTTGCGATGACCAAGTCGGCGGGCTCCTCGGCGAGATGGGCGGTCAGGGCGCGCGGCACGTCGACCACGCCGCGCTGCAGGTCCCCGAGCACGGCGATCCGCCAGGGACGATCGGCCGGCGCTGCCGAGACGGGCTGGCGCAGGGCCGCGCAGGCCTCGTAGCCCGCCAGCGTCTGGGCGCGGCGGGCGCTCACGTGGAGGAGCGCACCCACGAGCAGCCAGGCCAGGGCAGTCGCGGCGAGCCAGGGCCCGAGCATCGCATCTCCGGCGCCCACCCTGTCCGCGAGCGCGGTGCGCTAGGATAGGAGGGTTGGCTCGGAACGGGCCCCCACGTGCGCGGGGGGTCGGGGCCCTCGTCATGCGCCCGGAGAGCCCCGTGTCCCGAGCCCCTCGCGCCATGTGCGCTTCCCTCGTTGCCTGCCTCGCGCTGGTGCTGTCCGCGTGTGGCGGCGGCGGCGGGGCCCAGCCCGGAGGCACACCCGAGCCCGAGGGGCCGCTGGATGGCCTTCGCGGCGTCGTGCTCCGCCAGGACGTGCACCTCGGCCGCATCGCCGAGATGGAACCGGACGACACGCCGGCCCAGCCCTGCCGCGTGGCCGCCCTGCCGTCGGGCTGCCAGCTGGAGATCGCGGGCACGGTCGCGTTGACCTCCGCGGTCTGGGGCGCTGCCGACGCCACCGACGTGTTCCGCATCAGCACCCTCGTCGACCAGGACATCGACCTCGCGCTCGCCTTCGGGGCGGACGACGCCGACGGGCTGGGATCCAACGAGCTGCGCTTGGAGCTGCTCGACACGACCGGGCAGGTCGTGGTCGACAGCGTGCAGGGCCCGACGTCCCCGCTGACGCTGGCCGGCGCGCTCACCACGGGCTCGCCCGCCTTCGTCCGCGTGTCCATCGTCGCGGGCCATGCGCCGTACGTGCTGACGTTGGGAGGAAGCGGCTCGCTCACGCCCCTCTCCGCGAAGCCGTCCTCGCCGTCGCTGCTGCTCGCCGACGAAGGCGCGGCCGATCCCGTGGTGGACGAGCCCCTCGAAGGCGCGAGCTGCTCGCTGCATCACGTGCTGGCCGGGTTCGCGCCCGACGCCGATCCCGAGCGCATCGCGAGGGCCGTCGGCGCAACGCTTGGGCGGCGACTCGGCGGCGGCGGGTGGTGCGTGCACTTGGATGCCGCCGACTGCGCGCGCGGTGAGGCTGGCGTTCGTGCGCTCGTCGATCGCCTTCGCGCCCGCCCCGACGTGCGCTTTGCGGAGCCCGACCAGGTCCTGCACTCGCTGGGCGGAACGCTCGACGAACGCTTCGCCGAGCAGTGGAACCTGCAGGTGATCGGTGCGCCGGGGGCCTGGGACATCACGCTGGGCGATCCCGACGTCATCATCGGGGTCGTCGACAGCGGCATCATCGACCACCCGGATCTCGTGGGTCGGGTCGCCGCGGGCTACGACTTCATCAGCTCGGAGTCCGTGGCCGCGGACGGCAACGGCCGGGACGCCGATCCCACCGATGTCGGTGACCAGCTGCTCGCCTCGGGTCTGAGCACGTGGCACGGCACGCACATCGCTTCCATCGCCGTCGCCGGGCAAGGCGCGTCGGGGATCAGCGGCGTGGCCCCGGGCTGTCGCGTGATGCCCTTGCGCGTCGTCGGGCGCGGCGGCGGGCTGGTCAGTGACGGCGCCGACGCGATCCTGTTCGCCGCCGGCCTCCTGACGACCAGCGACGGTCGGCGCCTTGCGCAGCCACTTCGCGTCGTGAACCTCTCGCTGGGCAGCGGGGTGAGCTCGCAGGTGTTGGAAGACGCCTGCCAGCAGGCGGCGGACGCGGGCGTGCTCCTGATCGCCGCTGTTGGCAACGACGGCTCGTCCCAGGTGCTCTACCCCGCTCGCTACCCCTCCGTGATGGGCGTGGCTGCCGTGGACCGCACGCTGATCAGCACGGCCTACAGCAACTTCGGTGCAGAGGTCGAGATCGCGGCGCCAGGCGGCAACGTCAACGCCGACCGCACGGGAAGCGGCTGGAGCGAGGGCATCCTCGGCGCGGTCCGCGACCAAACGCTGGAGCCTCCCGTCGCGGGCCACCTGCGGTACATGGGCACGAGCCAAGCGACACCCCATGTGGCCGCGGCGGCGGCCCTGTTGTTCTCCGTCGACCCGTCCCTGACCGCGGCCGAGGCGCGCGCGCTGCTGCGTGCGACCGCTCGCGACCTGACGCCGCTCGGCGAGGACATGGGCACCGGCAGCGGTCTCGTCCAGGTTGGCGCAGCCGTGCAGCGTGCCTTCACCGACTTGGGCAACGTGGACGTCCGCCCGCCCACGCTGGGCTTGGGGTGGGACAGCGTGCGCCTCTCCGGCCTGGAAGAGCGCATCACCGTCCCGCTCGCCAACCTCGGTGGCGGCCGCCTCGAGCTCGGCATTCCCACGGCCATCACGGAAGACGGGGCCGACTGGCTCTACGGCGTTCCCGTGTTGCCGAACCCGCTGCCCGAAGCGACGAGTCACCAGGGCATCGAGATCATCATCATCCGTTCGCAGATCCCGGGGGATCCGGACTGGGTCTCGGGTGTCGTCGCCGTACGCAACAGCTTGGGCCAGCCGATCGGCCGCATCCTCGTGAACGTCGCGCGTGGTGTCCTGCTGCGGCAGGGCGCCGACCTGGGCGTGACGGCCTTCGATGCAGCGTCCGGTGGCGCCCTCGCGGTGCGTGCAGGCCGCGCGTCGGCGGACGTCGACTACCGCTGGTGGTTCACGGGCTTCGGGCCCGGGACCTACAACGTGCGCGCCGGCGAGGACATCGATCGCGACGGCTTCTTCTGCGAGCCCAGCGACGCGTGCGGTTGGTGGGGCGGGCCGACGCTCGACGATGCCACCGACCTTGGCGTGGTCCCCGGCGACCCCGTGAGCGCACCCGGCACGATCACCCTCGCGCCGCCTCCGTAGCCGCGTTCACCGCGCTACTTCTTCTTGTACGTCCGCTCGAGCTCGGCCTCGATGCGCTTGCGCTCCTTGGAGGCCTCCTTCTCGCAAGCAGGTAGACGCGGCGTCTCGCCGGCGGCCAGCTCGCGGCCCAGGGACCACAGCAGGAGCTTGCGATCCGCGAACGAGGACGCGTTGTCCTGGTTCACCCTCTCGCCCGCGATCAAGACGCCCACGATCTGCTTGCGATCCGCCGAGGTGGACATGCCGCTCACGGACAAGTCCCTCCAGAACTCGTCGTTCTTCTCGGGGTCGTAGCGCATCTCACCCAGCAGGTAGTGGTGCGCCATGAGAGCCTTGCGTGCGAGCGTTCGCCAGTCGTCCACCAGCTTGCCCGCATACGCAGCCAGGCCCTCGTCCTTGGCCGCCGCCTTCACGACCGAGGAGGACGGCCGTCGGTCGAGCAGCGCGTCCAAGACCCGCGCGTACTGCTTCGACGCGAGCCACCCTTGGACTTCGTCCTTCTTGAGCGGGAACGCCTTGGCGTAGCGCTCCACCGCCCAGCTCCGCAGGTCGAAGGGAGCCGTTCCTCCTGCGAGCTTCTCCAGGATCTGTGATCGCTTGGCAGGGTCAGCGGCACCCCAGGTCTTGGCCAGCTGCTCCAACAGCGGACCCGCATCCAGCTGGCCCGCCGGCGGCTCCTCCGACGGGGCTCCGACAAGCTCCTGGGCCCAGGCGCCTGCGTCGAATGCACAGGGCGCCTTCTCGATCAGGCGCTCCAGAGTCGAGCGGCGAGCGGCCTCGTCGGGCTTCGCCCACGCATCGAGCGTCTGCACCAAGACCGGGCCAGGACCCGACTCGAGGCCGAGGGCGCTCTCGACGGCTGCCTCGGCACCGTAGGGGTCCCCCGCGTAGGTCAGCGTGCCGCTCTTGTCGATGACGTACGTCGAGGGCCAGCCGCGCGGCTTGTACCGCCTGACGCATGCTTGCGTCGGATCACAGCCGATCGGGAAGGTGTAGCCCTTGTCGTCGACGAAGGACCGCACGTCCGCTTCTGCCTCGCGCGTGATGCCAACGACCACCAAGCCCCGGTCTCGGTAGCGATCCCACAGGCCCTGGACGCGCGGCATCGAGCGGACGCAGGGACCGCACCACGTGCCCCACAGCTCGACGAGCACGACGTGGCCGTCCGTCTCAGGTGGCGTCGACTCGTCGGACGTGTTGAGCCACGTCGTGGCGCTCAGCTCGGGTCCCGGTTCACCGACGACGGGGGTTCTGCCCTCGTCGTCCTCCGCGCTTGCGCCTCCGGTGCAAACCAGGACGAGCAGCGCGACGACGAAGCCCCATCGGAGTACCAGCCTCGGCATGATCACGGTCTCCTTCCACGTGGAGACCAGCGTGGGAATCACCCGTCACGCGGGGGTCATGCCTTCGGTCCCTTCGTCCCGGGGAGGCGGCGGCTTGAGCGCCAGGGCCAAGAGCGCCGCCACGATCATGCCGGCCGCGCCGGCGCGGAAGGGCAGCGGCCACGACATGTCGAACAGCGACAGGCCGGCCATCGGCCCCACAATGCGCGCCAAGCTCTGCAGCGACTGCGAGATGCCCATCACGCCGCCCTGCTCGTCGGCGGGTGTGCGGCGCGACAGCAGCGAGTTCACCGACGGCACCACCATGCCGAAGCCCAGCACGCTGATCGGCGCGACGGCGGCGAGGTAGCCGACCGTGAGGTCGAGCGAGAGCAGGAACAGGCCCGCCGCCAAGAGCACGCTGCCGATGCGCGCCAAGCGCACCTCGCCGACCTTGGGCATCAAGCGCCGGACGATCATGCCCTGGGTCAGCGCGATCCAGAACCCGAGGTAGGTGAAGAGCAGGCCCACCTCGTGGATGTCGAACGTGTAGATGCGCTTGGCCAGCAGCCCGAGCGTGCTCTCCATCAGCGCGAAGCACGACACCGTCACGAAGACGGCCAGCAGCAGCAGGCCGATACCGGGTCGGCCCATGGCGCGCGCGAAGGCCTTGGTGTCGAACCACGTGCCACGCGTCGTCGGTCGACGTCGCTCCGGCTCCGTCAGCCGTCGCCACGCGAACAGGAATGCGCCCGCGGAGAAGGCCGCGGCGATCAGGCCTGGCGCCATCGGGTGGAGGTTGTAGCCCAGGCCGCCGATCGCGGGTCCGAGGGTGAAGCCGATGCCGAACGCCATGCCGATCAGCGCCATGCCGCGGCCGCGCTCGGTCTCGCTGGTGACGTCGGCGATGTACGCGTACGCCGTGCTGATCGTGCCGCCGAAGATGCCCGCGGCCA
The DNA here is from genome assembly GCA_020631815.1 of Planctomycetota bacterium. Classification (GTDB taxonomy): domain Bacteria; phylum Planctomycetota; class PLA2; order PLA2; family JAEUHO01; genus JACKGW01. The sequence goes on from JACKGW010000001.1 coordinate 187,263, forward strand.
GGCGGCTGGCGAACAGCCAGACGAGTGCGTTGGGCAGGACCTCGCTGAGACCGAACAGCAGGTAGGAGAGGAAGGAGCCCACCAGGCCCAGGAGCACGACGGGGCGCCGGCCGATGCGATCGCTCCAGCGACCCCAGAGCGGAGCCGTCAGGAACTGCATGCCGCTGAACGCCGTGAACAGCAGGCCGATCAGCCAGCCGGGCGCCCCGTGTTGGTCGGCGTACAGCGGGAGGAGCGGCAGCACGATGCCGAACCCCATCAGGTCGATGACCACTGTCAGGAAGATGGCGAGCAGCGGGGAGCGGCGCACGGCGGCCTCCGGAGGTCGGCTCACTCTGCCTCCGACCGCTCGCCGGTCCATCCATGCGCCGGGGGGAGACCTGTCGGCGCTCGCGACGTCACTCCGCGACGTGGGGCTCTCGCTTGGGGTCAGACCCCGCGCCCGCGGCGCTGCTGCGCAGCACCGCATCACGGGTTCAGACCCCTCGCTCGGCGCAGCCCCGCGCGCGGAGGTGTCTGAACCCGTGCCTGGGAGCGAAGCGACACTGGCGCGGGGTCTGACACCGCAGTGCGCCGCCCGCCCTCCCTAGCGCGCAAGCGGTCACGCTCGATGGTTGGTGCGGCCACGCGGGAGTACCATCCCCGCCATGCGCATCTACACGCGAGGCGGCGACGATGGGTCCACGGGGCTCTTGGGCGGGGCGCGCGTCAGCAAGGCCGACATCCGCGTCGAGGCCTACGGCGAAGTGGACGAGCTGAACGCCGTCTTGGGCTGGGCCCGCGCGGCAGGCTTGTCGCGTCCGATCGACGACGTGCTGGCCCGTGCCCAGGACGAGTGCTTTCGCCTCGGAGCCCTGTTGGCCGCGGCCCCCGGTTCCGACCCCGGCGTCGCCCCGCCGGGTGATGCGGAGATCGCCGCCTTCGAGCACGCCATCGACGCACTCGATGCCGAGCTGCCGGCGCTGAAGCACTTCGTGTTGCCGGGGGGCTCCGAGGCGGCAGCGCGTCTCCACATCGCGCGCACCGTGTGCCGCCGCGCGGAGCGCTCCGTCGTGGCCTTGGCGTCCGTGTCCGACGTGCCCGCGGAGGCCATCCGCTGGCTCAACCGGCTCTCTGATCTCCTCTTCATGCAGGCGCGACACGCCAACCAGGGCGCAGGCGTGCCCGACGTGACGTGGGTGCCGAGGCCGCGCGCGTGACCTTCGAGGCCCGCGACCGACTCGTGGCCCGCGCTTCTCGCGCGGCCGTGGCCTTCGCCGACGGCTTCGGCGCGTTGGAGTCCGGAGCCGGCATCGCGCTTCGACCCCACGAGATGGTGCTCGAGGTCGGCGGTGCCGATGCCGCCAGCTACCTGCACCGCATGCTCACGCAGGACCTCCAGCGTCTCGAGCGAGGCCGGGGCGCGCACGCCTGTCTGCTCGACGTACGCGGCCGCGTGCTCGGCGATCTGCGTGTCTGGCATCGCGTGTCGGGGTTGTGGGTGACAGGTGCTGCAGGCAGCGAGGTGACGGCGCGCCCCGTTCTCGAGCGCTACGTCATCGCCGACGACGTGACGTTCCGCGATCGCAGCGCCGACCACGTCCGCCTCGTCCTGGCCGGGCCGCAGGCGCGTGCCGCGCTCTCGGCACTCGGCATCGTGCCGCCGGAGCTCGGCCACATGGCGGGTGCCGAGGGTGTGGCCTGGATGGCCACGAGCCAGGGCGACACGGAGGCGTTCGAGGGCCTCGGGACGCTCGAGAGCGTCGAGCGGCTGCTCGAGCGCATGGACGACGAAGCGCTCGCCGCCGTGGTGGGGGGCGGGGCCGTCGAGGCCTGGCGCGTACTTCATCGCGTTCCGCGTCTGGGCGCCGAGCTGGGGCCCGAGCGCCTCTTCAACGAGGCCGGACCCGACGACGCCGTCTCGTGGACCAAGGGCTGCTACCCCGGCCAGGAGCCCGTGGTCATGGCCCGTCACCGTGGCAAGCCGCCGCACCGCCTCGTGGCCCTCGTGCTCCGAGGAACCGCCGTGGACGACTTGCCCGCCCCGGGGGCCGCGCTCGCACGCCAGGGGCGCACCGTGGGGTCGCTCTCCTCGGTCGCCGCCCTGCCCGACGGGCGCGTGGTGGCGCTCGGCTTCGTGCGCACCGCCGAGCCCGAGGACGCCGTCGACTTCGATCTGCCGGGCGGGGCCACCGCCCACGTCCGCTGACCCGGTCCCGGCGTACCGGGCTCACGCGCATCGCCGTATGCTCGCGCCGTCGTCAGCGCCCGGGAGGCCCCATGTCCGACGCCGAGCAGAACGAGGATCTCGTCGCCCAGCACCCGCTGGCCTCGCGCCTGCGCCGCGCGTTCCAGGCCCACCCGGTCCTCAAGGGCCAGCAGAAGCTCAAGGTCGAGGTCGAGCTCGGCCGAGCCAAGGTGACGGGCGCCGTCTACACGCAGGACATGCTGCGTCAGGTGAATGACATCGTGGCCCGCGTCGCGGGCGACGAGGACGTCATCGTGGCCGTCGAAGCCGAAGTGCGTCCGGTCCAGGACCGCCAGCTCGAGGGGCGCGTCCCCACGGTCTCGCCGGGCGCGGGCGCGACCAAGCGCAACTTCAGCATCTCGCACCTCGAGAAGAAGTGAGCCCCACGCCGGCCACGGGCCCGCGCGTCGCCCTCGTCACGGGCGCCTCGGGAGGCCTCGGCCGGGCCATCGCCGAGCGCCTGGCCGCGGACGGTGACCACGTCGTCCTGTCGGCGCGCCGCGGCGACGAGCTCGAAGCCGTGGCCGAGGGGATCCGCGCTGCGGGCGGCTCGGCCGAGTCCGTCGTGCTCGACGTGACCGACCGCGAGGCGGTTGTGGACGTCGTCGCCGGCATCCACGAGCGCCATGGGCGCCTCGACGTGCTGGTGAACAACGCGGGCCACAACGTTCGCCAGCCCGCCGAGAACGTCGACCTCGATACCTTCGAGCGCCTGCTCGAGCTGCTCCTGGTTGCGCCGTTCCATCTCGCGCAGCAGGCAGCCATCGGCATGCGCGCGCGGGGCTTCGGTCGCATCGTCAACATCGGCAGCGTCGCCGGGTCGCGAGCCCTGCCCACGGGCGTCGCCTACGCCAGCGCGAAGGCGGGCCTCGAGCAGATGACGCGCGTGCTCGCGCGCGAGTGGGGCGGCTTCGGCATCACCGTGAACCTCGTGGCCCCTTGGTACGTGCCCACGCCACTGACCGAAGGTGTCCTTGCGCGCCCGGCGTTCCACGAGGCCGTGGTGGCAGCGACCCCCGCGGGCCGTCTGGGCACGCCGGCCGAGGTGGCCGCTGCGGTTGCGTTCTTCGCTGGCGCCGAAGCGGGCTGGGTCAACGGCGTGGTGCTGCCGCTGGACGGCGGCTTCTCCGCGGCGTCGTTCTTCCCGCCCGCGTAGAGGCGTCCGACGCGTAGGTCGACGCCGCGGCGAGGCGGTGTGCAATGCGCGGCCCCTGGCCAGGAGGTCCGCCGTGCTTCGCCGTCTGCTCGCTCCCACGCTGTCCATGCTCGTGGTGTTCGTCGTGGCGCGCGCCGCGCGGGCCGATCTCGCCGTGCCGCCGCCCCCGCCTCCGCCGCCGCTGCCGGGCCAGGCCGCGCCCGTCCTGCCGCAGAGCCTGCAGGCCGCGCCGACCTTGGAGCCCCTGGTCCTGCCGGTGACCGAGCCCGCGCCCGTGGTGCTGGTGCGTGGCGAGCCGCTCGTGACGGAGGTCGTTCCGGTGGCCGCGCCAGCGGCGACACCGTGCGAGCCGTGCACCACGCCGACCGGATGGAAGCACAAGGTCGGCTTCACGCTGAACGTGGCCGATGGCAACGACGAGTACTGGAACGTCAACGCCGAAGGCACGTCGCGCTACGAGGGGGAGGAGTTCGCCCTGGAGGTGGCTGCGCGCTTCGTCTACGCGGAGCAGGACGGCGACCGCTCGGCCGAGACCTGGTACGGGAAGCTCCGCGGCGAACGCAAGCTCGACAGCTGCCGCTACCTGTTTGGCCAGCTGACGTACGACCGCGACCAGCCCGCGGGGCTCGACACGCGCCTGACGGCGCTCGTCGGCTACGGCATGACCCTGATCGACAGCGGCGGGCACCTGCTCAAGGGTGAGATCGGTGGCGGCGGCACGTTCGAGCAGCGCGAGGGCCGTGACGAGCGCTTCGACCCGTCGGCGTACGCGGGCCTGGACTACGAGCGCTGCTGGGGCGACGGTAGCAAGCTCACCGCGGCGCTCGATTTCGTGCCCAACCTCGGTGACTTCGACCTGTCCGTGGTGCGGCTCGACGTCGACTACGTGCGCCCCATCTCGGGGTGCCTCAGCCTCAACGTGGGCCTGCTGCTCGAGTACGTCGTCGACCCGCCCGACGCCGAGTCGCTCGACATCCTGCTGGGCGTGGGGCTGGCGATCACCTGGTAGCGACAAGGTACGGAGGCGGGGATTTCTTCCGCAGCTTGCCGGGGGGCACTTCCGCATTCCGAAGAGCAAGGCGGCAAGCTGCGGAAGAATTCCCCGCCTCCGTACTGCCGTACTGCCTCAGCTGAAGCGGCGGTGCTTGCCCGAGCCGCCGGCCGGGTCGGCACCGCCCTCCTCGATGATGCGCTCGAGGTAGGACTGGTAGTTGCCTTCCCAGAAGCGGCCCTCGCCGCCGTGGTCGAAGCTCAAGATGTGCGTGCAGAGCTTGTCCAGGAAGTAGCGGTCGTGGCTGACCACGATGGCCGAGCCGGCGTAGTGCTGCAGCGCTTCTTCGAGCACCTGGATCGTCGAGATGTCCAGATCGTTGGTCGGCTCGTCGACCAGCAGCAGGTTGCCGCCGACCTTGAGCATCTTGGCCAGCTGCACACGGTTGCGCTGCCCGCCCGAGAGCGTGCCGACCAGCTGCTGCTGCTCGGGGCCGCGGAAGTTGAACTTGCTGACGTAGGCGCGGCTGTTGATCTTGAGCTTGCCGAGCGAGATCTCGTCGGCACCGCCTGAGATCTCCTCCCAGACGTTCTTGTTCGGGTCGAGGTCGGCGCGGTCCTGGTCCACGTAGCAGAGGTCCACGGTGGGGCCCATCTCGATGTCGCCCCCGTCGGGCTGCATCTGGCCGGCGATGATCTTGAGCAGCGTGGTCTTGCCCGTGCCGTTGGGCCCGATCACGCCCATCACGGCGCCGGGCGGCAAGTCGAAGTTGACGCCCTTCAGGACTTCGCGGTCACCGAACGACTTCGTGATGCCCTTGGCCGTGAGCACCTTCGAGCCCAGCTTGCGCGTGATGGGGATCAAGATCGCCATCGGGTCGCGGTTGGTGTCCATCCAGTTCTTGTGGTCGGCGTACAGCTCTTCGAAGTTCTTGACGCGCGCCTTGCTCTTGGCCTGGCGACCGCGCGGATTGGCACGAATCCACTCGAGCTCGCTGTCGATGCGCTTCTTGCGCGCCTTGGCCCGCGCATCGGCGTCGTGGATGCGCTTGGCGCGCTGCTCGAGATACGTCGTGTAGTTGCCCTCGAAGGGGTAGGCGATGCCCGAGTCCATCTCGAGCATCCACTGCGCGACGTTGTCGAGGAAGTAGCGGTCGTGCGTGATCGAGATGACCGTGCCCTGGTAGTCGGCGAGGTGCTTCTCGAGCCAACGCACGGCGTCGGCGTCCAGGTGGTTGGTGGGCTCGTCGAGCAGCAGCACGTCGGGGTGTGCCATCAGCAGCTTGCAGAGCGCCACGCGACGGCGCTCGCCTCCGGACAGGCGCGCCACGTCGGCTTCGCGGTCGTCGGGCACGCCCAGCGCGTGGGCCGCCTGGTCCACGACGTGGTCCACGTTCCACGCGTCGGTGAGGTCGATCTTGGTCTGGACGGTGCCGAGCTCGTCGAGCACCGACTGCATCTCGTCGGGCGAGAGGTCCTCGCCGAGCTTCACCGAGAGCTCGTTGTAGCGGTCGATCAGCTCGTGGACGTGGGCGACGGCCTCTTCAAGGTTCTGGCGGATGGTGCCGGGCGTGAGGCTGGGCTCCTGGGCCAGGTAGCCGATCGTGACGTCGTCGGCCACGATGCGCTCGCCATCGAACTCCGTCTCGACGCCTGCCAGGACACGCAGCAGGGTCGTCTTGCCGCTGCCGTTGTGACCGATCACGCCGATGCGGGCGCCGCGGAAGAAGGACAGGCTGATGTCCTTCAGGATGACGTTCTGGCCGTAGGCCTTGGTCACGCGGATGAGGGAGAAGACGTAGTCGGGGTTCACGGCATCCTCGGGGAGCGTGGGGGCCGGCGGCCGGCCAGGGGGGGACGAAACGGGGCGCGAAAGCGATTCCGAACCGGGGGTTGTACCGGCCCGTCCGCGGACGGCGAGCCGGGGCCGCGGGCCCGGGTCCTCGCCGCGTGAAGGCGGGGCGCGCAACCAAGGTCCGGCCTTTCCCGCCGCCGCCCGCCCGGTGACGATGCGGGGATGAAGATCGCCTGGAAGTCGCGCCTCATCGACGTGATCTGCGCCTCGGCCGCCTACATCCTGGCGAGGGCGATCTGGAGCGAGAACACGGGCATCTGGAAGAACCTCGCCCTCGAGGTGCTCACCTTCCTGGCCCTCTTCGGCGTCCTCGAAGGCCTGCTCCGCGGCCGCAAGCTCATCGCCAAGGGTCGTTGACGGGCCCCGGTCCCCGGGAAACGCTGGAGGGCAGCGGGGTGGGCATCACGGGGAGGTAGCCACATGGCGAGCAGCACGGGCCCCGGGGCATCCCGCCGCTCCCGCTGGGCGCTGCTTCTCGTGCTCGGGGCGCTGGGATGTGTCGCGTGGCTCGCTGCAAGCAGCGGCTTCTTCGCCGCCGACGTCACCACGACGGGGCACGTCGACGAAGCGCTGCTCGAAGGCTCGCTCCTCGGCACGTCGCCCGACGCCGCCGCGGGCCCGGGCTTGGTCGGTACCGGCTCCGATCCTGCGGGCGACGAGGACGCGGAGGCCGAGCCGCCGCGCGGCGCCCCGCTCCTCGTGCGCTGCCTGGCACCTGACGGCAGCCCGCTTGCTGGGGCGCGCGTCAGCTGCGCTCCCACACCGGTGGGCGACCCGGCGCAGGGCACGTTCCTGATCACCGGCAACCAGCAGATGGCGATTGCCGACGAACACGGCGAAGCGCACTTCGAGGCCGTGCCCCAAGACGGTTCCCATGTCGTGGAGCTGGCGTCGGGTCAGACCGCGTTGTCGACGGGCTCCTACTACGCGATCCAGCGCGTGACCATTCGTTCGCGCGTCTCCGACGCCCTCGTCACGTTGGCGAACACGTCCGGCGATGACGCTCGGGCTGCCGTGACGCTCGAGATCGCCCCGGGTGACGTGACCGGCGTTGTCGTGTCCGACGGGGAATGGAGTGGTGACGAAGCGGCCGCCGAGCCGAGTGGCAGCAAGCCGACGCGCGACACGCTCTTCAAGAACGCTCGGGAGGCGTACCGCTCCGGAGCCCGCAGGATTGCCGGGCGACTGGGCGGCTACACGCGAGCCGTGGGTGAAGCGCCGCGGGCCGTGGTGCACGGGCCCGAGGTCACGCTGCAGCAGACGACGGGCCTGCCCATCGCCATCCGCCCGATCGATGTCGGCTCGGGCGTGGAGCGCGACGACGTGCTCCAAGCCGTCAACGTCTCGTATGCGGACTTGGCCAAGGCCGACGGCGTTCCCACATGGTCCATCCTGCAGCCAGGCGGAGGTACCGCGGAAGTGACGGTGCGCACGGGATCCGCCAAGCAGGCAGGACTCCTGGCGAGCCAGTCGACCTTCCGCGTTCCCATGATCTCGCCGGCGGTACGAGAGCTGGTCGCGGAAGTCCCCGTGTGGCCAGAGGCCGATGTGCGGGTCTTCCTGCCGAGCTCGGTCGAGAGCGACGATCAGCTGGTCATCAGCGGCGTGTCGCTCGGTGGTGAGCAGGTCGAAGGCGTGCGGGCCGAGTCTCTCGGCGGAGGCGTGTTCGCGCTGCGGGGCATCCCGCACCGTCCGGGCGCCGACCTGGGGGTGGCTGCGCACGTGGGCGCTGCCGTATGGAGCACGTCACAACTCCGCCTGTCCCATGTCGTCGGGGAGCGCTTGGTGGGCGAGCTGGCTGTGCAGACCAGCCCGGTGGAGCTGGGCGCGGCGTGGCTGCTGCAACACTCGACGAACTGGACAACCGGACCCGGTTCCAACGGTCGATTGGTCCTGCACTCGATCCCCTTCATCCGCAATCTCACGATGACGGAACCTGTCGAGGTCACGGTCGCGGAGGGGCCCGAGGAACCCCCGCCGCCTGCCAGCGTCACGGTCACCGTGAATCCCGCGCCCGGTCATGGGCTCCGGGACGCGATCGTCTTCCTCGGTGACCGCATGCAGCGCCTCGACGGGCGCGGTGCCGCGCACTTCGACGATATCCAACCGGGCACGACGAGGATCCGCGTCGACGGTGCGGGGCCGACGGTGTCGGTCGAGGTCAAGGACATCGCGCCCGGCGAGCGTCGTGACGTCACCGTCGACATCCCGCCGCCACTCACGCTGGACGTGACGGTCGTCGACGAGCTGGGCCGCGAGGTGCCGTTCGCCGAGCTCTCCGTGGAGCAGGCCTCCGGCCTCCCTTGGCTGGACGTCGAGGGCTCCCGCCAGCGCATCGACCCCTACGTGGACACGCGCGGCCGCCGCACCCTGCGCGGCCTCTACCCAGGCAAGGTCGTCGTCACGGCCCGCGCAGGCGGCGACCTCGTCGGCCGCGGCGAGATCGAGTCCCCCGAGGGCGGCCGCGAGCGGCTGCGCATCGTGGTGGCGAAGGAACAGGCCAAGAAGTAGGGGCGCAGCGCCTCGGTCGTACGGGCCCGTCGTGTACCTTCCCGGCCATGCAGGCCGTCGTGATCCGTGAGCACGGGGGGCTCGATTGCCTCCTGTTCGAAGACCGTCCCGTCCCCGAGCCGGGGCCCGGCGAAGTCCGGGTGGCCGTCAAGGCCGCGGGCATCAATCACCTGGATGCGTGGGTGCGCCGCGGGGTGCCGGGCCACGCGTTCCCCTTGCCCATCGTGCCGGGCTGTGACGGCGCCGGGTTCGTCGATGCACTGGGCGCCGGCGTATCGGGTCTCGAGCCAGGGCAGCGCGTGGTGCTCGCGCCGGGTGTCACGGCCGGCGACGACGAGTGGACCGCCCGCGGCGAGGACCAGCTCTCGCCGACGTACGGCATCCTTGGCGAGACGCGCGACGGCACGTGCACCGACTTCGTCGTGCTACCTGCACGCAACGCCATTCCTCTCGCCGACGCCATCGACTTCCCGACGGCCGCGGCATTTCCGCTGGTCTCGCTGACGGCGTGGAACATGGTCGTGCGCCGCGCGCGGCTCGAACCTGGAGAGACCGTGCTCGTCCATGCGGCGGGTAGTGGCGTCAGCACCATGGCCATCCAGATCGCCCGGCTCGCCGGCGCGGCGCGTGTGCTGGCCACGACGTCGAGCGAGGAGAAGGCGCAGCGGGCCCGCGACCTCGGCGCGGACGAGGTCGTGGACTACACCGACCCCGACTGGTCGCGATCCGTGAAGCGCCTCACGAACGGGCGTGGCGTGGACGTGGTCATCGACCACGTCGGGGCGGCCACCTTTGCCGGCTCGTTGAAGACGCTGGTGCGCGGCGGCCGCTACGTGACGTGCGGCGCCACGACCGGGGCCAAGGTCGAGGCGCACCTGAACCTCATCTTCTTCCGCAACCTCTCGGTGCTCGGCAGCACGATGGGCAGCCTCGGCGACCTGCATCGCCTGCTGGGTCTGCTGGAAGCCGAGCGGCTGGCGCCGGTCGTCGACGACGTGCTCCCCTTGGCCGAGGTGCGCGAGGCCCACCGACGTCTCGAAGCACGTGAGGTGTTCGGCAAACTGGTCTTGGTGCCCGGAGACGACTCCTGATGTCCACGCTCGAGCCCGTGCCCTACGAGACGATCCGCGTGGAGCGCGACACGGATGGTGTCGCCGTGATGGTGATCAACCGTCCCGAGGTGCACAACGCGATCAGCCGCCAGATGGTGGAGGAGATGCACCACGCGCTGGGGCAGCTCGAGGCCGACGAGAGCTGCCGCGCGCTGATCCTCACGAGCGCCGGTGGCAAGGCGTTCATGAGCGGCGCCGACATCGCCGAGATGCGGGAGCGCCGCCGGGCCGACGCCTTGCAAGGCATCAACAGCACGCTGTTCGCACGCTTCGAGGCCTTCCCCCATCCGACCGTGGCGGCCGTCGTGGGCTGGTGCCTGGGCGGCGGGTGCGAGCTGTCGCTCACCTGCGACTTTCGCGTCGCGGGCGCCTCGGCGCGCTTCGGCCAGCCCGAGGTCGGCCTCGGCATCATGGCCGCCGCGGGCGCCACGCGACGGCTCCCCGCGCTCGTGGGCCTGCGGCACGCGCGTCGCCTCCTGTTCTCGGGTGCGATCATCGATGCCCAGGAAGCGGCCGACATCGGCTTGGTCGACCGCGTCGTGGACGACGAGGAAGTCATGGCCGCCGCCGCGGACCTCTTGGCGCCGATCCTGAAGCAGGCCCCTGCCGCGGTGAAGGCCACCAAGGCCACGCTGCTGGCCTGGGTGCATGGCGCCGACGAGAGCACCTTGCGTCGTCTGGACGACGAGACGCAAGCCGAGCTGTTCGAACACCCGGACAAGTTCGCCCGCATGGACGCGTTCCTTGCCCGTCGGGCCGCGAAGAAGCCGCGCACCTGATCGCGCGGCCTCGTGATCCGCTTCCTCGCCACCCGCGCCTACCTCGACCCGATCCGGGCGTTCCTCGACTCGTTCGGCCAGCCGTTGGTCGACACGCTCGTGCCAGTGACCTACGAAGACCTGCGGCGTGAGGGCCGTACGCCGCGCTGCCTGCACGTGTTCTCGGACGTCGATCGGCTCCGTCCGCGCACGCGTGCGGTGGTGTGCTCCCTCGCCGACCAGCTCGAATCGGCGGGTGTCCCGTTCTGGAACGACCCGCGTCGGGCGGGCAACCGGGTGGAGCTCTCGCGGCGCTGGGTGGGGGCCGGCCTCAACGACTTCCGCGTGGCGCCGCTCGCCATCGTGCGGGCGGCCGCCGACCACGGCGGCTTGCGGCCGCCGTGGTTCCTGCGCGTCGATGGCGACCACCAGGGGGGGCGCAGCGAGCCCTGCGAAGACCTGGATGGCCTGCTTCGTGCGGCACACAAGCTCCGTCGCCGCGGCAAGGACGCGGCGTCGATGATCGTGGTGGAGTGGCGCGATGCGCGCGACGACACGGGGCGCGTGATCAAGCACGGGGTGTTTCGCATTGGCGACCGCCTCGTGCAGCGCCATCGCTTCGCCGGCACGCGCTGGATGTTGAAGGTGTCCGAGATCACGGACGTCCCGGACGTGCTGGAGCGCGAGTGGGCGTGGTTCCAGAACCCGCCGGCCGGTGAGATGGACCTGGTGCGCAAGGCCTTCGACGTGGCCGGCATCGAGTTCGGGCGGATCGACTACGTGCCGCGTCCTGGCGGTATCCGGGTGTGGGAGATCAACACCAACCCCAACCTCTTCCTGCGCTACGAGCTGACGGAGGAGTCGACGCGCACCCGCGTGCACCAGCGATCGGCCGCGGGCGTGGTGGAGGCGTTTCGCGCGGCGGATGCGCCGCCGCTCGAAGGGGCGCCGCTGGAGCTGGAGGGCGTCGGTGTGGGTGCCGCGGAGCGGCTCGCTGTCGTGGGAGAGCGCATCGCGCGGATGGTGAGGAAGGGGTTGCCGTAGCGGCGGTACGGAGTCACCTAACTCCGTAGGTGGCTTCGTAGCGCGCGCGGTGGGCATCGACGGAGGCGCCGACCGTACCTTCCGGATCGTGTGTGAGGCGCCCTGTCTTGTCGATGCGCCACGCCGGCGTCTCGCGAGACAGCTCGTGCATCTCGGCGCGCGCCTCGCTCGCGATCACGCCGGCTTCCAACACGGGCCGCACGATCGAACCGTGCGCCGTCCAGTCCGCGTTGGTGTCCAGCGTGGTGAACGCCGTGCGCAGCTGCAGGGCCGTGCGGACCACTTGGTCGCGAGCGTACGCCGTGAGGTCGTCGTCGAGGCCTCCGGCACCCAGCACGGCGTCCCAGTAGCGGGCGACGGGCAAGAACACGTACACGGCATGCAGCAAGCCGCGGAGCGGGCGCGGGTCGTTGCGCCACGGGCTGTAGCCGAGCCAGGGGTCGCCCAGGTCCAAGAGCGGCTCCACGTTCTCCAGCGCGAAGAGCCGGTTGTGGTGCATCTCGTGGATGAAGATGTCGGCCATCTCGTACGGGTGCTCGTACACGCTGGCGACGAACGCGCCCGGGGCCTCCGAGACGCTCACGTTCGTGTACTCGCCCGTGTCGAAGTCCTTGAGGCCGACGACCCGCAGGTGCTGCACCATCTGGTCGAACGTGCTCGCTTGGTGCTGGCGGACCAGCGCGAACGCGTCGTTCACCAGGGGCGCGTGCAGTGCATGGAACGCGGCGTCGCCGAGCGCATCCGCCGAGTCGCCCATGCCGGTCTCGGCGCCGAAGAACGCCTCGGGAAGCAGGTCGACGGCCAGGGGGCCCACGCTGACCCGGTGGCGCGGGCGGAGGGTGACGCCCAGCGCGGTCCCTGGCTTGCGACTGTCCAGGCGCGCGTGCTGGTCGCCGCGCACCAGGAGCAGCTCGTGACCCGTGACGCCCGCAAGCAGGCCCCCCGGCTCGACTTCCAGCACAGCGGGGAGACCCGGCAGCACGGCGTGCTTCGCCAGGGGCACGGGGTGCCGGAACTCGACGCCGTCGCCACGGGCCAGGGCCGAGGCTGCGGCCACCAAGTGCATGCGGTGAAGGGCCTGCGCCAGTCGCGGCTCGTTGCGCTGCTCCGCCGCTTCGTACAGGGCGAAGCTCCATCCAAAGCAGAGCGGATGGACCCAGGTCGCGGAGAAGACATCGGGGTCCAGCGCTTCCGCGCTTGCCACGAGGGCCTCCGCCTCGTCGAGCAGGGACTCGTCGACCGCTTCGCTCTCGCGCAGGAAGTCGATCGTGCCGAGCCACGCGGCGGCGCTCTCCTCGTGGAGGCGCCGGTACACGATGGGGTCGTGCCAGACGTAGGTCGCGGGATCGGCAGCGGCCGTCGTGACCGGGTCGTCGTCGTGAAGCACGCTGCCCCCGGGCCGCGCCCTACTTCTTGCCGGGCACCTTGCCGCCTCGTGCGGCGAACGGACGCGGACGGTTGGTCGTGGCCCCCTCGAGGGCGGCGCGCGCGCGGGCCGCTCGCGACTTCAGGCTGCTCAGGTCCACACGCGTCATGGCGGTCCTCGCTCTCCGTCGATCGGGCTACATGCCGCCCTTGGCGCCAAAGCCCTTGCCGCCGCGGGCGGCGAAGGGACGCCGAGCCTCACGCGTCTGGTCGGCCAAGGCGGCTCGCGCGCGCTCGGCGCGAGAGCGCAAGCTGCGAAGCTCGATGCGTGTCATGGTCGACCTCCTGGCTACGTGGCCTTGTCGTGCGACGTGGGTCCTAGATGCCGGGCTTGGAGCCAATGGCCTTGCCGCCCCGGGCTTGGAACGCGGGACGCCCGGCAGCCGTGCGGCCAGCCGCGAGGCGGCGAGCGACCTGACCCCGCGGGGTCCCCAGCGTCTTGAGGTTGATGCGGGTCGTCACAGGTGGCCCCTCCTCGACACGGCAACGATGGCGTGAGCGGTGCACCCTATGCGGACGCGTTCGCCTTCGCCAGGGGGCGGTGCCCGTGCAGCGGCCCGTTACCCTGCCGCCCCCGGCTCGGTGGCGTGGCCGGGTCGGAGGTCCCGTCATGGAGATCCGCAACGTCCTCGTGATCGGCTCGGGAACGATGGGCCACGGCATTGCCCAGGTGGCCGCGCAGGCCGGCTACGAGGCCCGGCTCTTCGATGTGCGACCCGAGGCCGTGCGTCAGGGTCTCGATGCCGTTGCGGCCAACCTCGCCAAGGGGGTCGACAAGGGCAAGGTCACCGCCGAAGAGCGCGACGCCGTGCTCTCGCGCCTGGACGCGGCGCCCGGGGACCTGGCCGTCGCGGCGCGCGAGGCGGACCTCGTGGTCGAGGCAGTGCCCGAGAAGATCGAGCTGAAGCAGGCGATCTTCCGCACCCTCGGCGCGGAGGCCCCGGCCCACGCCATCCTCGCCACCAACACGTCCTCGCTCCCTGTCGCCGCCATCGCGGAGGCCAGTGGCGCGCCGGAGCGCGTGCTGGGCCTGCACTTCTTCAACCCCGTCCACATCATGCAGCTCCTGGAGCTGGTGCGGACCGAGGCCACGTCGCCCGAGGTCGTGGACGCGGCGCGCGCTGCCGGCGAGCGCATGGGCAAGACCGTCATCGTGGTGAAGGACAGCCCGGGCTTCGCCACCAGCCGCCTGGGACTGGTCCTCGGCCTCGAGGCCATCCGCATGGTCGAAGAAGGCGTCGCCAGCGCCGCCGACATCGACACGGCCATGGAGCTCGGCTACCGCCACCCCATGGGTCCGCTGAAGCTGACCGACCTCGTGGGCTTGGACGTGCGACTCGGCATCGCGGAGCACCTTGCGAAGGTGCTTGACGACCGCCGTTTCGATCCGCCCGCCTTGCTCCGCAAGCTCGTCGCCGAGGGCAAGCTCGGCAAGAAGAGCGGCCAGGGCTTCTACACCTGGTAGCGCACGGAGGTGTCCGCGGGCGGTCGCGCATCGGGCACCCGCCTGTCGCGCACGGAGGTGTCTGATCCGGCGCAGCACCGTGAGGGGTGCAGGGGTGGTGCGGAACCAGCACCCCTGCTGCGCAGGCGAAGCCGGAGCACCGAGTCCGCGCGGGAGCGCGGAAGCGACAGGACGGCGGTGCCCTCCCTCGGGCCGCGTCGAGCCCACACGGGACTCTCCGTTGGCGCAAGCAGCAACGCGGGGCGCCGGGTCTGACACCGAAGGGCGGCGCCCGCCGACGGGCAGGCCTTCTCGCCTTCGCACGCGACGGGCCTCACGCGGTACGTCCACCTCCCGGTGGAGCCAGACCCCGCGCCCCGCGTTGCCGCTTCGCGGCGCCGCTGCGCGGGATCAGGCACCCACCGTCGGGCCTAGTCGCGGATCGGTAGGCCGCTGGGGACGCCGTCCGGCAGGTCGCGCGTCAGGATCAGCATCTTCGGGTCCGTGAGGGCGTGGAGGAACTCCACGAGATCGCGAACCTGTGCGTCCGTGAGCGCGATGGGCGTGGCCAGGCTCGGGTCCACGGCCGCGGCGCGCGCCGCGTTGCGCGTGCCGTCGCTGTCGACGGTCGGCTGGAACAGCGGCGGGAGCTGCGACGGGTCGTAGCCGTTCAGGCTGCCGATGCAGTCCAGGTGGTGCCGCACGACCCCTTCGAGCGTGACGTAGGCGCCGCTGTGCAGCCAGGGGCCGGTCAAGGCCACGTTGCGAAGCAGCGGCGTCCGGAAGCGATAGTCGTCCAGCGCGTCGCTGGTGACGAGGGCACGCCCGCGGTCCTCGCTCGCTTCGAGCTTGCCCGGCCCCACCTGCGGCGAAGCGATGGCGTGGTGGGCGAAGTCGCTCATGAGCGGGCCCGCGTGGCACTGCGAGCACGAGGCGTCGCCGTAGAACAGCATGGCGCCCCGCTTGGCCGCACCGGACATGGCCTCGGTGTCCCCGCGCAGGTAGCGATCGAAGGGCGTGTCGATCGACGTCCACAGCTCACGCTCGAAGGCCGCGATCGCCTTGGCCGCGTGGCCGAAGTTGAAGTCGTCGAAGTCGGCAACGCTCGGGTACGCCGCCTGGAACATCGATCGGTAGCCGGCGAACCCGCCGACCGTCCCGTTGGACGTGCCCACGAGCCGGGCCATGAGCAGCGACCAGATCTCGAGGTTGGTCGTGGCGTCGCCGATCTCGCTCGTGCCCGCTTGGCCGCGCATCTCCTCGCGTGAGGTCACGGGAAACATGGCTTGGGCGGCCAGCGCGCTGTCCAGCAGCGCGACGATGTCCGCGGCCGCGGGCGTCAAGCCATTGAGCGCCGGCTCGGGCGTGGTCAAGGCGCCCGTCACGGGGTCACGGCTGACACGCCCATCCCAGAACATGACGTCCGCTCCCTCGAGGCCGAGGTTGAAGACGGGCGGTGCGTTGCGCGGAATGAGGTGACCCGCATCGGCCACGCCGCGATCCCGCACGGTCGCGGTGCCCACGCCACCCTCGCCGATGCTGACCGGCAGGCCATCGCCCGTGTCGGCGAGGGGGTGGTGGCACGTGGCGCAGCTGATGTTCTGGTTGCCCGAGAGGACGGGGTCGAAGAACAGGGCTTGGCCCAGGGTCACCAAGGCCGCGGGGTCGGCCGGAGGCGCGGTCGGCGCGCTCATGCCCTGGTCCTGGAGCAGCGTGTTCAGCTCGGCATCCAGGGTGGGCCCCTGCTGGCCGCCCGGGTAACCCAGGTACACGTCGCCTTCACGTCGGCATGCCGTGGTCAGCAAGGCAGCCGCGACGGCTCCCGCGAGGAGCGTCGTGCGGATCAAACGGGGCATGGCAGGCTCCTGCGCCTCGCCCAGGGGAGGCGGACGCACGGCAGCCTATCGACGTTCGGGGCGCCCGACCTGACCCTGCGCCCCCCCGACCGCCGGCTCGGCTTGCCCCATGGTCCCGGTCCCCGTCCAATGCCCATCTCCCCGGGAGGCCGCATGTCCGACGCCATCGAGCCGCTCACCGTGTCGCAGCTGCGCTGGCGCTGCGATCCCTCGCGGTTCCCGTTCCAGGCCACCCACGAGGTCGAGCCGGCCCACGGCATCGTGGGCCAGGACGAGGCCGTCGAGGCCCTGCAGTTCGGCCTCGCGTTCCACGCCCCCGGCCAGCACGTCTTCGTGCGTGGCCTCACGGGGACAGGGAGGGCCACCCTCGTCCACCGCATGGTGGTGAAGGCCCGCCCCTGCGGCCCGCCCTCACCGGACCGGGTCTACGTCTGCAACTTCGTGCGCTCCGACCGCCCACGCCTGCTGACCCTGCCCCGCGGTCAGGGGCAGGCGTTCCGGCGACACCTCGATCGCTTTGTGGACTTCGTCCAGAAGGAGCTGGGGCCCGCGCTGAACGCCGACGTCGTCCGCTCGCAGGCGACCGCGCTCGAGCAGAAGTTCTCCGCCGAGGTGCGCGCCCTCACCGAGCCCTTCGAGGCCGACCTCGAGAAGGCCGGCTACCGCTTGGTCATGGTGCAGGCCGGGCCCGCGACGCGGCAGGTCATCGTGCCGGTGGTGGATGGTCAGCCCGTCGGTCCCGAGCAGGTGCAGGCCCTGAAGGCCAGCGGCAAGGTCGACGACGCCACGCTCGAGAAGTGGGACAAGGAGATCGAAGGCTTCGGGCAGCGCATGCAGGAGATCGGCGAGCGCTTGCAGGAGATCGGCGGGCGTCGCCAGGAGGCGCTGCAGGGCTTCGTGCGCCGCGAAGCGCGCGAGCTGCTCGAGCAGGCGCTGCGCGGTGTGCGTTCGGCGTTCGCCACGGTCGACGTTCGCGCCTGGCTGGAGGCCGTGGTCGAGGACGTGACCAAGCGCCTCGGCAGCCTGCCGGAAGACGCCGAGTTCACCGAGCGCTACCGCGTCAACGTCGTGCTGGCGCACGAAGCCGATGCCCCTTGCCCGGCGTTGCTCGAGCGCAACCCATCGGTGCAGGCGCTGATCGGCACGATCGACACCAACATCGATACCGACGAGGCCACGCCCTACCTGCCGCACATGATGGTGCGCGCTGGTTCGTTGCTGCAGGCCGACGGCGGGTTCCTCGTGATCGACTCGCGCGACGTGCTGACGGCACGCGGGGCGTGGAAGGGTCTGATCCGCACCCTGCGTGCCGGACAGCTGGAGATCGAAGTGGCTCCCGGCCCGTCGGCCGCGCCGAACGCCTTCGTGAAGCCGGATCCCATCCCGATCGACGTGAAGGTGATCCTGCTGGGCGATGCGGGCACCTGGCACGCGCTGGACGCGATCGACCCCGACTTCCGCGACCTCTTCAAGGTGCTGGCCGACTTCGACGACGTGATCCAGCGCGACGACCAGGGCTTGACCTGGTACGCGTCCGTCATTGCCCGCATCCAGCGGGAAGATGACCTGCCTCCGTTCACGCGCGACGGCGTGGCGGCACTCTGCGAGCACGGTGCACGCATCGCGGCGCAGGCCGGCAAGCTCACGGCGCGGTTCAGCCGCCTGGCGGATCTCGCGCGCGAAGCGGCGTGGCTGGCCACGAACGCGGGCGAGGCCCGCGTCAACGGCGATCGCGTGCGCGAGGCCGTTCGTCGCACCAAGCGGCGCGCGGGCTTGCCGTCGCGTCGCTTCCAAGAGCTCATCCAGCGCGGCGTGCTGCGCGTGCAGACGCGTGGCCACGTCGTGGGGCAGGCCAACGCGCTGGCGGTCATCCAGACGGGCCAGCTGACCTACGGCTTCCCCAACCGCATCACGGCCACGATCGCTCCGGGCCGACGGGGTACGACCAACGTCGAGCGCGAAGCGGCGCTGAGTGGCCGCATCCACACCAAGGGGTTCCTGCTGCTCGAGGGGCTGTTGCGTGTCTTGCTGCAGCCCGACCACCCGCTGTCGTTCGACGGGTCGATCGCGTTCGAGCAGAGCTACGGCGGCGTGGATGGCGACTCGGCGAGCGGCGTGGAGCTTTGCTGCCTCGTCAGTGCGCTCACGCGTCTGCCGGTGCGCCAGGCCTATGCCATGACGGGCGCCATCGACCAGACGGGTAGCGTCATGGCCATCGGTGGCGTCAACGAGAAGATCGAGGGCTTCTACGACGTCTGTGCCCACCAGGGGCTGACGGGGGAGCAGGGCGTCATCATCCCGGCCTCCAACGTCGGCGACCTCATGCTGCGACACGATGTGGTGGAAGCGTGCGCCGAGGGCGCGTTCCACGTGCACGCCGTGGATCGCATCGAGCAGGCGCTCGAGCTGCTGCTTGGCCGACCGGCCGGCACACGCGGCCCCGATGGCACGTACCCCGCCGACTCGGTGCTCGGCATCGCCGCGACCGAAGCCCGTCGCTACTACGACATCTCCCGAGCTCGACCGCGACCGCCGCGCGCCTAGACGCACGGAGGTGCCAGGCTCGCGGCGGCGCCGCCATGCGGCGCGGGCCGCGTGCCTGGCTCCGACGTGCGGCGCCCGCCGACGAGAAGGCCTCCTCGCCTTCGCACGCGAAGGGCCTCACGGGGTGCGTCCACCCCGCGGCGGAGCCAGACCCCGCGCCCCGCGTTGCCGCTTCGCGGCGCCGCTGCGCGGGATCAGGCACCCGCCTGTCGCGCGCGGAGGTGTCTGATCCGGCGCAGCGGAGCGGAGCGACGCGGGGCGTCGGGTCTGACACCGGAGGGCAGCGCCCGCCGACGGGGCGTCCTCCTCGCCTTCGCACGCGAAGGGTCTCACGCGGTACGTGCACCCCTCGGCGGAGCCAGACCCCGCGGCCCGCGTTGCCGCTTCGCGGCGCCGCTGCGCGGGATCAGGCACCCGCCTTCGCTACTGCTTCGAAACGCGGTAGATGCCGGCGAAGGTCGAAATGTAGAGATCGCCGTTCAGGGGGTTCACGAGAAGGTCGAGCGGCTTGTTGAGACCGCCCGTGATGTCGAACGTGAGGAACACGCTCTCCGCGTCGATGTCCGTGAAGGCCGCGCCCGAGAGCTCGATGCGGTAGATGAGATCGTCGTCGTACGACCCGATGAACAGGTCGTCCGCGTAGTCCGTGCCCCATCCGATGCCGTTGTGCCAGACCAGCGACGTGGGGACGATCTCGTCGACCCAGTTGCGCATCTTGAAGCCGACCTGTGCGGGCGGGATGCCACCCGCCGAACCCCACTCGAAGTTCTTGCCCGCCTGCAGGTAGTTCAGCTCGTCGTCGGCGTTGGGGCCGTTGTCCACGCCGAAGAGGTCGCCCGTGGAGGGGTGGACGGCGAGGCCGAAGGTGTTGCGCAGGCCGCGGCACCACTCGGGGTCGCCCATGGTCGGGTTGGTGCCCGGGATGGCGGGCGGATCGGTGGGGATGATGCGCAGGACCTTGCCGCCGAGCGACGTCCCCGTTCCGACCTGGCTGTTGGCGGAGTCGCCCACGTCGCCAAGGCTCACGAACAGATTGCCCGAGAGGTCGAAGAGGATCTCCCCGCCGTTGTTGATGCTGGGCGAGCCCGTGTTCACGGGCAGGTTGCCCAGGATGACGGTCTCGTTGGTGCCGACGTCCATGACGTCCGTGTAGCGGCGGAGCTCCGTGCGATCGACGGTGGTCATGCCGTCGCCCGGCACGTTCGCCAGGACGTAGACGAAGCCGTTCACGGCGAACGCCGGGTCCAAGGCCAGGCCCAGCAGCCCCAAGTGGCCGCCGTTGAGCACCGAGATCGTCGCAAAGGGCGTCGCAAGCAGGTTCCCGCTCGCATCGATGATGCGGACGTTGCCCGTGTCGACCTCGGTGAAGAACAGGCGGCCGTCAGGCGCCAACGCCAGCTTGGCGATCTTGCTGGGGCCACCCTCGAGCACGGTCACGGCTTCGAAGCCGACGGGCAGCGAGGTGATGACCGCAGGCAGCTGCGGGCCCACGTCGATGACGAGCTGGACATTCGTCGAACCGCCGGGGCCGGTGGCCGTGACGGTGTGGATGAGGTCGGACTCCGCGGTGGGGGTGCCGGTGATGACGCCGGTCCCCGCGTCGAAGATCAAGCCCGCGGGCAGCGCCGGCAGGACGGACCACGTGTCCACCGTGCCCGAGACGCTTGGCGCGTTGGAAGCGATCGCCTCGCCGACGCGATAGAGCCCGGGGCTCGTCGCGTAGGAGAGCCCGCTCGGCGCCCCCGGGCCGCCGCCGCCGCCTCCGCCACCGCAGCCGGCGGACAGGACGAGAGCCAGGCAGACGGGCGCCACCAGCGCCCGACGCCACCCCCCGCGCGGCATCACGCGAACAGGCCCAGCGTGTTGTTGAACTGCTGGGTCTCGGGGAACACGCTGTTGCCGTTGCCGCCGAGGTGGTTCGTGACGATGTCGCGCAGGATGTCGCGGAAGTCGAGCTCGTAGTCCATCCAGTTGCGGTCTGCGATGTCGGACTCGGTGATGTCGGGGCCGTAGAGACCGCCGTTCATCGAGCCGCCTGTCGCGAAGAACTGGTTGCCGTGGCCGTGATCCGTGCCCTGGCTGCTGTTCTCGAAGTTGCGGCGACCGAACTCGCTGAGCATGACGACGCAGGTGTCGTCCCACACGCCCATGTCCTTGCAGTCGTCGGCGAAGGCGCCGATGGCCGAGTCCAGGCGCTCGAGCAGCGTGGCTTGGGTACCCGTCTCGGCGCCTTGGTCGCCGTGCGTGTCGTGGCCGCCGAAGCCCGTGAAGAACACCTGGCTGTCGAAGCCGCCCTGGATGAGGCGCGCGATGTCCTTGAGGTAGCGGCCCGGCGAGTTGTTCGGGTAGTCGTCCGCGTAGGGCGAGCTGTAGCTCGACACGGCCGCCTGGATCTGGTCGGCCAGGTCGAGGCCCTGCTCCAGCGCCTGCGCCGACTCGGTGTCGAGCGTGGAGCCGCTGTAGCCCTGCATCATCTGCTTGAGCACCTCGAGGCGGTAGAGGTGGTTGTTGGTGTAGGCCTGGTCGTTCTGGAAGCGGAATGCCGAGAGGCTCGACACCATGAGGGGCGAGGTGTCGGCACCTTCCACTTCCAGGGGGCGTCCCACGCCCACGGCAACTGCACCGGTCGCCGAGAACTGCAGGTCGTTGGAGACGCGTGCGATCCAGCCGCTGGGGTCGATGGGCAGGCCGCCGAACCCGTTGCGCACACCCTCCGAGTAGATGTCCTGGCTCTCGAAGTGGGAGAGGTTCTCGCTGGGGTAGCCCACGCGGCGGAACGCAGCGACCGTGGCGTCGTTGTTCCACAGCGCCTGCAGTCGATCCATGGACGGGTGGAAGCCGTAGTCACTCGTGCCGTTGAGCGTGAGCGCGCTGCCCGACGGGATCTGGATCGTGGGGCGTCGGTCGTAGTACGCCTGGTTGCTGGTCGGGATGACCACGTTGAGGCCGTCCCAGCCGCCGTAGGCGAAGATCACCACGACGCGCTTGATGCCCGTGATGGGTGCGCCCTCGGCGTGGCGCAGCAGGCCTCGTGACAGCCCACCGCCCAGTGCGGTCAGGCCGGCACCGGCCAGCGTCATCCGCAAGATGTCGCGGCGGTTGGGGCTCGAAGGAAGGCGGGGGTGACCCATGGTGGTGCTCCTCGTCGCCGCGTCAGCGCGTCAGGTAGGTCGGGTGCAGCGCCATCATGTAGAGGAGGCCGCGGACCCGTTGGTCGATGTGGGTGGGGTTGCTGGCGTCGAACGGGCTGCTGATGATCGTTCCGTTGCCCTGCCGATCCGTGTCGAGGTACGTCGCAAGCTGGTCGCGCTCGGACGTGGTGAGGTCCAGGTGGAGTCGCAGCGCGAGGCTGTCGACCACCTCGAGGCTCGTGGGCAGGCCCGGCGGCAGCAGGTCCGCCACGTCGATGCCCAAGCTGTCCTGGATCGTCTTCGCGTCGCGGATCAGGTACTTGATCACGTTTGCGCGATCGACGAGCGCCTGGGCCGAGAGCCAGCCCTCGTCCTCCGGCCAGCCATCGACCGTGGGGGGCTGCGTGGCGGTGTTGCCCAGCAGCACGGCGCGACGCGTGACCTGGTTGGGATCGCCGTAGAGCTGCGTCGAGCGCTGGAAGCCCGTGAGGTGTTCGATCGGCGTCTTGACGAAGCCGGCCTTGGCCTGTGCCGAGTAGAACGCCTCGGACAGGAAGAGCGTGTCGAAGACGGGCTTCAGCTCCCAGCCGGACGTCTCGAGCACGCCCGCCAGCTGGTTGATGAGCTCGTCCGGCGGGTTGTTCATCGCGAAGCGGCGGATGATGGAGCGGACGATCCAGCGCGCGCAGCGGCTGTGGCCGCTGACCGGGTCCTGCAACGCCAGCGTGAGGTCGGTCATGGCGTCGTAGTCGTCGGTCGTGTCCTGCGCGGGGATCACGACGCCCAGCACCGTCTTGCTGCCGCCGTCGTGGCGGGCCGCGCTGAACTCGATGTAGCTCTGGCCCGTGCCGTTGTTGAAGCGCGAGCGGTAGCCGGTGAAGGCGCGTGCGGCCTCCACGATGTCGGTCTGCGTGTAGCCGTTGTCCACGCCCAGGCAGAACAGCTCGAACCACTCACGACCAAAGTTCTCGTTGGGCTGCTGACCCTCGGCGCCGTTGTTCTCGACGCCGTCGAGCCACTCGAGCATCGCCCAGTCGCGGGCCAGCGCCGTGAGGAAGGTGCGCAGGTTGCCCGTCCCCATGTGCCGCAGCAAGTCGACGTGGCCGATCATGTAGTAGAGGTTGCCGCCCTCGAGGACCGACGACGACGTGGCGAAGTGGTCGTGCCAATGCAGCGCAACGACCTCTTGGAAGGGGTTGGGGTTGACGACCTGCATGTAGGCCCACCAGTTGATGAGGTCCTGGTGCGAGGGGAACATGCCGGTGGGGTCGTTGTCGTCGACGAGGTAGTTGTTGCGCGCATCGGTCTCGACCTGGGTCTGCGTGGGCAGCGAGGTCATGGCGCTGACGTAGGTCGGCATGCCCTGGGCCTGGATCAGCGCGTAGTGCGCGTCGCTGAACCCGAAGTGCGTGCGGTCCAGGAAGTGGCGAATGTCGTCGTCACTCAGGTTGGCCTTGGGGAGGATCGACTTGGGCTCGGACCAGAGCACCTCGATCGTGATGTTCACCGCGTCCTGGCCGGACTCGTTGGAGGCGGTGACCGTGTGCACCTGCGAGGGCGTCGCCGCGGTCGGTGTGCCCGAGATGACACCGCTCGTCGCGTTGATCACGAGGCCATCCGGAAGATCGGGCACGCAGCTGAACGTGGTGGGGGTGCCCCCGGTCCACGACGGCGTGTTCGGCGTGACGGGGTCGTCCGTGCGCACCGTGTAGGTGGGCGCGTCGTACGCCAGGTTCTGCGGCGCGTTCGGGTCCACCGTGGGGCCGCCGCCTCCGCCGCCGCAGGCGGTCGCGGTGAGCGCGAGCACGGCGAGGAGGGAGAGCGTGAAGGCGGAGCGGCTCCAAGACCTACGCGACGGGGCGTGGCGCCCTCCGTCCGTTCGGTGCGTCCACGTCATGGCACTCCTCCTCACGTAGCCGGCGAACACCGCGGAAACGGGCGCGCGCCCCGATGGGCCTTCGTCAGCCACAAGCCCGACTCGACCGGGGGGGGACTTGAGTCGTGGCGCCGAGCGTGTCACCGCGCGACGCCCACCGGGGGCGCGTCACCCTTCCAAGGGGTTGTAGCCCTGATCGGCCCTCGGCGGACGAACCTCCAGTCGCCCCCTCGTGCGCACCCGTTCGCGGGGGTATCCCCGTGACGATGTGGTTGAACAGGCGGGAGTCTGGAACCCCGCGGGCTGCAAGGGGTTGCGATCTGACGAAGGCTCGCGCAGGCGGGTCGTGTTGCGTCCGATGGACGCCGCTGCCCGTTTCCTCGCGGCACGTACATCGACCTTCCGTGCGCCGTGGTGTCATGGACGCATGACGCCGAACGTCCCCGATCGCCTCGATGCCCTCTCGCGGCGCCGTGCAGCGTGCACCCCGCGAGAGGACGAGGTCGTGTCCATCGTCCCGGCTGGCGTCCCGATCCCCGTCGAGGGCACCGATGCCAGCTATCGGTTTCGAGGCCACGATCACGTCCGCCACCTGCTCGGCGAGGTGCATCCCGGCGACGTCCTCGTGCACGTGCCCGGAGAGCCGTGGTGTCTGTACGCACCGGTCCCCGGGGCCGACGACGCGGTCTGGCACGGACCCACACCGCGCCCGGAGGAACGGGCCGAGCGCGCGGGTCTGACCCTCGGGCGTCCGCTCGACGAGCTCGCCCACCGGGTGGAGGGGGCGCCGGCCGTCGCCTACGCCGGTGCTCGCGACCTCCTCGAGCGGCCGGGCGCGTACGGCCTGCATCCCGAGATCGTGGGGAATTGGCGGATCGACGCGGACGCCAGCGCGGAGCTCGAGGACCGCATCGTGGGCTCACGCCTCGTGAAGGACGACGTGGCCCTCGATGCCATGCGGCGGGCCGTCGCGGCATCCGCGGCCGGCCACCGCGCGGCCCGGGCCGCAGCCCGGGCCGGGCGCACCGAGCGTCAGATCGCTCGCGTGCTCGAACACGCGTTCGACGACGCCGGCGGCGAGGGCACGGCGTACCCGTCCATCGTGTTGGCGGGCCGGCGCTCGCAGATCCTGCACGGTGGTCCCGACGACACCGAGATGCAGGACGGTGACTTGGTGTTGATCGACGCGGGCGCGGAGATCGACGGTTACGACGCGGACATCACGCGGACGTTCGCCGTGGGAGGAGTCGCCTCGCCGGAGACGCGCGCGGTCCACGACGTCGTGCGTCGCGTGCAGGCTGCCGTCGTCCGTCTCGTGGCGCCGGATGTCAGCACACGCATGCTCCACGAGGCGGCCTCGCGCGGCCTGGCGGAGGGACTTGTCGAGCTGGGCTTGCTGCGCGGCCGCGTGGACGACCTCCTTGCGGCCGATGCGCAGACCGTCTTCTTCCCGCACGGCATCGGCCACTTCCTCGGCCTTGCCACGCACGACGTGGGTGGCTACCTGCGTGGTGCGCAGCGCTCGTCGCGGCCGAGCCTCAAGTACTTGCGCGCCGATCGCACGCTCCAGCCCGGCATGGTGATGACGATCGAGCCGGGGCTCTACTTCATCGACGCGTTGCTCGACGACCCCGACGTGCGCAGCGAGCGCAGGGCCCAGGTGGACTTCGAGCGTGCCGAGGCCTTCCGCCATGTGGGCGGCGTCCGCATCGAAGACGACGTCCTCGTCACCCCCACGGGCCACGAAGTCCTCGGCGCCGACCTGGAGCGCGACCTAGGTGTCTGATCCGGCGCTGCGGAGCGATAGCGACGCGGGGCGCCGGGTCTGACTCCGTGGTGGCGCTTCCAGGCGCATGTACGCGGTAGCCCGATCGCACGGGAGGGGCGTACATGCCGGCGGACGCGGTTCAACCGAGCCAGACCCGGACGCCTCGCGTTGCCGCTGCGCGGCGCCGCAGCGCCGGATCAGGCACGTGGCCAGACCCGTGCGCCTCGCATCGTCGCCGACGCGACTCCACACCACCGGGTCAGGCGCCAGCCTTCCGGGCTCCCCGAACCGGTACCCGGGGGCCCGTGGACGGGGCGTAGACTCGCGCCCCCCTCGCTTCGGAGCAACGCATGCATCGCTTCCCCGCCGCCCTGCTGGCCGCCGCCGCCCTGGCCGCTGGTTTCAGCCCGGCCCTTGCCAAGGAGACCGTGCCCGTGGACCGCCCGCTGCCCGTGGACGACCGCTACGACGTCCGCGAGACACTGCCCTCGGGCCTCAAGCTGTACGTTCGCCATCACGAGGTGCCCAAGGGCATGGTGGCGATGTGGCTCCACTTCGGTACCGGCTCGGTCAACGAGACCGATGCCGAGCGGGGGCTCGCGCACTTCCTCGAACACATGGCGTTCCGCGGCAGCACCCACTTCAAGCCCGGCACGGTCACGTCGCGCTTCGAGGACCTCGGTGTGCGCTTCGGCCGCGACCAGAACGCGATGACGTCGTTCGACCAGACGACGTACCAGATCGCGTTGCCGCGCACCGACCCGCATGCCATCAGCGAGGCCCTGCTGTTCCTCTCCGACGTGGCGCATCGCCTCGCCTTGCTCGACCCGGAGATCGACGACGAGCGCGGCGTGGTGCTCGAAGAGGCGCGCGCCCGTGCCGGCGCGCAGATGCGCATCCTCGAGCAGCTGTTCCCGCTCGTGGCGCCCGGCTCGCTCATCGCCGAGCGGCTGCCGATCGGCATCCCCGAAGTCGTGCAGAAGATCGACTCCAAGGCCATGAAGGCCTACTGGAGCAAGTGGTACCGGCCCGAGACGTCGACGTTGATGATCGTCGGCGACATCGATGCGCCGACCGTGGCCGCCATGGCCAAGCTGGCCTTCGCCGACTGGCGTCCGGCGGGCGACGTCCCCACGCCGCAAGACGGTGGCTTGCTCAGCCAGGGTGCGCGCCGCGCGGCCGTGCTGACCGACCCCGAGGTCACGCAGGCCGATCTCACGTGGATGCGTGCCGAGCCCCTCGAGGCCTCCACGACCTACGGTGACTTCCGCGACTGGTGCGTGGATCGCCTGGGCACATGGATCGTGGGCCAGCGCCTCGACGAGCTGCGACGCACGGGCAACGCCCCGTTCCAGGACGCCGCGTTCCGCACGCAGCCTTTCGTCTCGGGCGCGCAGATCCGCACGCTGGACGTGCAGTCTCCGCCCGAGCGCTGGCGCGAGGCCGCCCAAGCGCTGCTCGTCGAGTGGCGCCGTGTGCAGCAGCACGGTGTGCTGCCGGAGGAGCTGACGCGCGCCAAGAAGGCGCTGCTTGCCGGCTTCGAGCAAGCCGTCGAGGGCGCTGGCGGCGTGCCGACCATCGGTGTCTTGGCGCAGCTCAACAACCTCGTCACGCAGGGCCGTCAGCCGATGTCCGAGGCCCAGCGCCTCGAGGTGGCCACCGACCTGCTGCCCGGCATCACCGCCGACGAGGTCACGAAGGAGCTGCAGACGGCGTACAACCTCGAGGGCGGCGTCGTCTACCTCGTGATGCCGGAGAAGGCCGGTCTGACCGTCCCGAAGGCCGAGGAGCTCGAGGTACTCGTTGCCGAGGCGGCCGCCATGGACGTTCCCGCGCCGACGTCCTCGGCCGACGTGGACCGTCTCGTGGCTCCGCCGGCCGCGGCCGGGGCCGTGACCAGCTCCGAGGTCCACGCCGGTCTCGACGTGACGCATGTCACGTACGCGAACGGCCTGGAGGGCTACTACAAGACGCTGCCCTCCGGCGGCGACTCCTACATCCAGCTCGTGCTGCATGGTGGCATCTGCGATGAGAACGCGGAGAACCGCGGCATCACGGCGTTGGCCGTCGATGCGCTCGACAGCGATGGCTTGGCCAGCAGCGAGCACGACGCCAGCGCGATCGCGGGCTGGCGCGTGGGCAAGAAGTTCCGCCTGAACCTCGCGCGCAATGGCGCGTCGGTGGTGCTGACCGTGTCGGGTGCGCCCGACGGATTGGCCGCGGGCTTGGAGCTGGCCCATCTGCTGCTGACCGACGGCGTCGTCACGCCGAGCGCATTGGAGACCGTTCGCGAGTCGCTCCTGCAGGATCTCGAGGACGCGCGCCGCAGCACGCAGCAGCAGGCGTTCACGCGCGTGCGTCAACGCGTCGGCGGTGACGACCCGCGTCTGGGCCTGCCGCCCGAGGCGACCGTCCGCGCGATCGATGCGGCCGCGGCGACCGCGTGGTGGAAGCACCTGGCGGCGACGGCTCCGATGGACGTGGTCGTCACGGGGCCGATCGGTGCGGACGCCGCGCAGGCCCTGGTCGGCACGTGGCTCGCCACGCTGCCCGCGCGACCCGAGGGCGCCTGGGCCGAGCACGTCAAGCACACGACGTTCGAGCGTCATCTGGCACCGGGTGGCGAGAACATCCGCGTGGTCACGATCACGCCGACGGCCGTGGCGCTCGAGGCGTGGGTGGGCATCGACCGCGATGACCCGGTCGCGCTGGCCCATGCCCAGCACGGCTCGATGATCCTCACGACGCGCTTGCTCAAGGAAGTGCGCGAGACGCGCGGCCTGACCTACTCGATCCAAGCCTTCCCCATGATCGGCGACTACCGCGGCCTCGAGCTGATGGGCGCGTTCTTCACCGCCGACAAGGACAAGCTCGAAGAGGCGGCCAAGATCGCCTACGAGACGGCGAAGGGCCTTGGCGAGGAAGGTCCGACGGACGTCGAGGTCAACGCGATCAACGTGCAGATGGCGCTGGGTCTCGCTCGCGAGAAGCAGCTGCCGACGTTCTGGCTGGGCACCCTCGGCGGTGCCCGTCAGCTCTCCGGCGGCCTCGACGCCGTCGCGCAGGGCATCACGGCTGCGGAGAAGGTCGACGTCGAGGGCCTCAAGGTGTTCCTCGCCAACCTGCTGCGCGACGAAAACTACCTGCATGTGCTCGCGCGTCCCTCGCCGCCCGACGACAGCGTCAAGCCCGAAGGCGTCAAGTAGGCGCTCGGCCCTGGACTGGGCGCCGGAGCACCGCTTCGTCGTCCTTGCGTGGAGGACCACGCGGCGTCCTCCTCATCGGCACCCGGCATCCCATCCAGGGCCGAGCGCGGCACTCCCCCGGGAGGGGTGGTCACGCTTCGGATCCGACAGGGGCTCGGGACCAAGCATCTGGCGAACCGTTCCCGCGCCCCCCAGGAGGTGATCGCCTACCCGTGTTGACGCTTGGGCATCGTGGGTGCACACGGGCGGCACCCGAGAACACCTGGGAGGCCTTCGAGGCCGCCCTCGCGGCCGGTCTCGATGGATGCGAGACCGACGTACGGCGTAGCGCCGACGGCCAGCTGGTTCTCGTGCACGACGATCGTCTCGCCGACGGACGCCGCGTGGCCGAGCTGGACCGCGCCGCGCTCGAAGCGGCGCTCGGCCACGCGGTGCCCACGGTTCCCGAGGTGCTCGGGCGTTGGCCCGACGCCGTCTGGAACCTCGAGGTCAAGGACCAGGTCGCCACGGCGCCGCTGCTGCACGCACTGCGCCGCCATGACCTGGAGCGCGTGCTCGTCACCTCGTTCGACCATCCGGTCGCCATGCGCGCTGCCCTGGAGAGCGAGGCCGGCGCCGGCGTCCTGATCGCGCATCGCCCTCTGCGCGGCGCCACACCGTTCGCCACGTGGCGGCGCGCCGGCATCGGCACCCTCATCCTGCCGTTCCCCTACCTCGCGCCGTGGTTGGTCGACGAGGCCGCCGAGGCAGGCATGAACGTGGGCACCTGGGGGCTGGCCACACCCGAGAAGCACGCCCAAGCCCGCGAGGCAGGCGCCACGATCCTGATCACGGACTGACGCCCGAGCCTCGTTGCGGGGACGTGACAACTGCCCCAGCGAGGCCGTGGATGCTCGCCGGCGTGAGGCGGACGAGCTCCCCCTGGTTGCTACCGGTGGTGTTGGCCGTCGTGGGTGTCGCCCTCGGCTTCCTCGGAGCGCGCCTTGCCAACCTGGAGGTCGACGCCCGGGCCAAGGACGACCGTGCGCACCTGCAGGAGGTGCTCGCCTCCGTGCCGAAGTCGCTGCAGATGCAGCTGACCAGCCCCTCGGAACCGCCGCTCCGCACGTGGCAGCTGGTCTCCGGGTACCAGCCGGTCCCGCTCGACGAGGGCGAGCGCCTGCGGCTGGACGAAGCCGAGTGGCGCTTCACGCACGGAGAGCCCGACGTCGCGCGGCGGTCTTGGCAGGCCATCGAGGCGACGGGATCGCGCGGTGCACGCTCTCTTGCGGCCCTGCGCTTGGCTGCGGCCCTTCGCAGGGAAGACCCGGGTCGGGCGAAGGAGCTGCTCGAGCGGCTTGCCAACGTCCCTGGAACCTGGGCGGAACAGGGTGTGCCCCTGTCGCTGGGCGCAGCGTGGTTGGCTGCCGAGATCGAGCGCGAGAGATGGCCCGGTCAGATGTCGGCTCGCCGCCAGCTGCTCCAGCTCTCGGGCCACGGCCTGCTGTTGGGACCATCCAACATGGTGGGCCCTGACGCGCTGTTGCTCGCTGCGCCGCCCCCCTCGTCGAAGGGTGGGCCGCTGGACCCCGGCATCGAGCGCGAGCTCGAGGCGGCGCGACGTGTGGCGCGCGAGGGGCGGCAGTGGCGTGAGCGTCTCGGCGACCATCTCGAGCTGGCCGTGTCGGGCTCGCTGGCCGTCTGGCGTCGCGGTGATGCGATCCAGACCCGTCCCGTGAAGGCGCTGCTCGATCCGGTGGCCAAGGCGAGTGGGGCGGACCTACGCCTTCTCGGCGTGAACACGGCTCCATCTGCCGAGGCCCTCGTGACCCCCGCCCTCCCGCCGCCTCTGTCGCTGTTCCGTGTGGAGGCAACGCCTCCCCACCTGGAGCGGGGATGGACCATCCACATCCCGTGGGTGGTCGGGCTCGGTGTGTACCTGCTGGGGGCCGTCGTCGCCCTGCTCGCCTTCCGCCGCCACGCCCGAGCGGCGCGCATGCAGGGTGACTTCGTAGCCGCGGTCAGCCATGAGCTGAAGACGCCGATCGCCAGCGTGCGGGCCATGGCCGAGCTGCTTGCCGACGGCGTGGCGGACGATCCGCAAAGGACGCGCACCTACGCCGAGCGCATCGAGAACGAGATGACCCGCCTTGGCACCACGGTCCGCAACATCCTCGACGCCTCGCGTGTGGAACAGACCGGCGAGCTGGCCCTCGCGCGTGTCGCCCAGGACCCCGCCCGGCTCGTCGAGGACGTCGTCGCAGGCGTACGGCCGCTGCTGGAACGCCGCGGCTTCCGCGTCGAGCTCGATGTGCAGGCTGCCGAGCGGCTCGCCTTGCTCGATGGTGCGGCGCTTCGCAGCGTGCTCGTGAACCTGCTCGACAACGCCATGAAGTTCGCCGGGCCTGGCCGCACGGTGCGCGTCGTCGGCCGCAGCGAGGTCGACGGCCGCTACCGCATCGAGGTGGTCGACGACGGCGTGGGCCTGCCGCCCGGTGACCCCGAGCGGCTGTTCCGTCGCTTCCATCGCGGCGCCGGGGCCAAGGAGGCGGCGATCCCCGGGATCGGTCTCGGGCTGTTCGTGGCCCGCCAGGTCGTCGAAGCCCATGGCGGCACGATCTACGCCGAGGACGTGCCCCAGGGGGGCGCCCGGTTCGTCGTGGTACTCCCTCCGGCTCGCGAGGAGGCCCGCGCATGAGATCGCCGCACGTGCTGATCGTGGAAGACGACGAGTCGCTGGGGCTGGCGCTGGTCGATGCCTTCGAGCGCGATGGCTACCGCGTGGATCACGTCATCGACGGTCGCGAGGCGCTCGAGCGCGGCTTGGCCCGCCGCTTCGACCTCATCGTGCTCGACTTGATGTTGCCGGGCATGGACGGCTACGAGGTGTGCAAGCGACTGCGCGCCGCGGGCCGCGACAGCCCGATCTTGATGCTCACGGCCCGCGGCCGTGAAGAGGATCGCGTGCACGGCCTGGACCTGGGCGCCGACGACTACCTGTGCAAGCCGTTCTCGCTGCGCGAGCTCCTGGCCCGCGCGCGGGCTCGGGTGCGCGCGAAGAAGCCCATCGCGCCGCAGCGCGTGGCCTTCGACGGCATCGAGATCGATCTCGGGGCGCGCGTCGTTCGCGAGGGAAGCCGCGTGGCCCAGCTGACGCCGCTGGAGACCGGGATGCTCTCGATCCTCTTGGCGCATCGGGCGGAGGTCGTTACGCGCCACCGCTTCCTCGACGAGGTGTGGGGCTACGACCGCCATCCGACCACGCGAACCATCGACATGCACATGGCGCGGCTGCGCGCCAAGCTCGGCGCCGACGACGTCATCGCCACCGTGCATGGCGTCGGCTACCGCTTCGATCCGCCCGAATCGTTCGAAGTCCGTGACATCGACGTGGCATGAGCGTCACCACCGCGCCTCGCGCCGCGTCCACGCTGGGAACCCTGACCCAAGGAGACCTCCCCATGCGAACCACCACCCGCACGCGCTACTTGGCAGCCCTCGGGCTCGGCTTGGTACTGCTCGTCGCGGCGCCCGCCCGCGCGGACGATGCGCCCGCCGATATCGTCGCGCTCCTCGAGCGCGCACGCGCGGCAGAGCGCGTCGAGAAGGATCTGGCCAAGGCGCAGGCGCTCTACGAGCAGGTCTTCGCCAAGGCAGCGTCTACCGAGGCGGGTCGGGAGGCCGGCATTCGCCTCCTAGACCTTGACGCGGACCGCACCCACGAGGCATGGCTCACGTTGATCGGCACGCTCAGCGAAGCCCACGGGGCCACGCTCGACAAGGCCACCGTCGACAAGATCGTCGAGCTGGCCCAGACGCACTTGCAGCCTGGCGAGATGGTGAAGACGCCGCGGGGGGTGTTCGTGCGCGCGCGCGAAGGTGAGCTGACCGAGGGGGAACCCTCTCCCGCATTGCGTGCCCTCCAGGCTGGCCTGAAGCAACTGGGCCCCATCAACTGGGCCTACGGACCGGGGATCCCCGACGGGATCGAAACCGATGTCGACCGACTTGTCGCGTCCCTGGGAGATAGCGCGCGAGCTACCGTCGAGCAGTACCTCTCGATGCGACGGGCGCCCTACGTTGACGGGCTTCTTGCCCTGCTTCGAATCGACGCCTCCGCCGGTTGGCGCGAGGTTGGCGTTTCCCTGAGGGAGCTCCCGGCTGTGGCGCGCGCCCAGCTCGCTGGAATCCTGAAGTACATGCACGCGTGGGGGCCGGTCGATCCACCCGTGCTTCTGGAGGCACTCGGACCGGTCTTGAAGTCGGACAATGCGGAGTCCGTGCATGAGCGTGTGTTGGCATTCCTCTTGGATCGAGCGGATAGCCCGGCCGACTCCAGGTACGCAGAACTGGCGCGCACCGAGAGGCTCCAAGCGTTGTGGTGGGCCGCCGTGGTTTCGTGGATTGGCCGCGACGCCGAGCGACTTCGCCGAGTCGTTGCCCTCGAGAGGTATCTCCCCTCCGACGGAGCTGCGCTGGTCCAGCTGCTGCTAACTCTGATGGGACTGGACGGTAGCTACAGTCCTGGCAGGAGCAGCTTGGATGCCTCCGCATCAGAGGGCTGGCGTGATGCCATCGCCGAGTTCAGCATGTTCGCCCTGGACCTTCCTGCCATGCGCGGGATTCTCTCTGGCCTCCCCTGGGTCAAGAGCCATGCCGCGCTCCATGGTCACGATGGAAGATCCCAGCGCTGCATCCAGGGGCTCATAGAGCGGACCCAAGCGGCTTCGACGCAGGCACTCCGGAGGCGTGCAGCGCTTTGGTCTGGGCGCCGACTGGTCGCTGCTCCCGGCGCCGAGCGCCACAAGTGGCTGCTGTGCTGGTCGGCGAGCGTAGAGATCGACTTTGCGGACGCGGGGGCGGAGGAGGGCTACGTCCCGCGGCTCCTGGATCTGCTCTCGGACCTGGATGCCGCTTCCGTGTCCAGTCGCGGCGGTGTTGCCAGGGCCGCGCTCAAGCTCCCGAGAGTGTGGGACGGCCTCCTTGACCGGCTCTCGAGCACCGAGGGGGAGGAATCTCCGCTGGCTTGGGTCCTCGCCATGGATGGGTTGCCTGAGTCGCCACCCAGTGCTGCGAGTGCGGTCCTTCGTTGGGTCGAGCTGTTCCTCGCCGACGCGAAGGTCGTGCCGCGGCCCTCGCGCGCAATCTGGCAGGCTGCGTCGGATCTCGACGCTGCGCGCTATGACCGCGCGGTTCTCGAGGCGCTGACGACGCGCGGTTGGGTCGTTCCCACGGAGGCTATGCTCCCGCTCGGGGATGCAGACGTGGCCCGCGTGCAAGCCTGGCTAGATGCGATGGAGGCGCCATCGGTTTCGAGGCCACCCCCCTCTCACCTCGCCCGCAATGTTCTCGCGATCATCCTCCAGAAGCTTGGCCCCGAGCCTGTACTGCAACGAGCGGAGGATTCTCGGTCTCCGTTCAGCACAGAAGCGCTGGCCGTAGTTGCGACGAGCCGCGATCTGGCCGTGCAGGAGCGGCTTGTCCGTCTGGCCACAGCGGAGGCCGCCCAGCAGCCTTCGCCCGCCCTGCAGCCAGAGCGTACGCTGCAGTGGCTCGTGTTCGCTGATCGGTACCCCGCGCGCGGTCTCGTTCCACTCCTGGTCACCATTTACGAGACTCTTGGCTCAGAGGGCGTG
The DNA here is from genome assembly GCA_020631815.1 of Planctomycetota bacterium. Lineage (GTDB taxonomy): Bacteria > Planctomycetota > PLA2 > PLA2 > JAEUHO01 > JACKGW01. The sequence goes on from JACKGW010000001.1 coordinate 221,781, forward strand.
ACGAGCCGCGCGCGTGCTGCGTCCATCCTGGACCAGATCCGGGACCGCGAAGATCGGATGCGCTACTTCCACGCCATGCTCGACGGACCCGATGACCCAGAGGGCGAGATCCTACCGCTTCTCGAGGACACGGACGCCGCCGTCCGCCAGGGTGCGATCCAAGCCTTGGGCGCCGTGGGGGGGCCACGGGCGTTGGTGCAGCTGTTGAAGCTGGCCAAGCGCGAGGGGGCACCGGCAGGCGAGCGTGCGGCGGCACTTGATGCCGTTGCCAAGATCTCTGCGCGAGCGCCCGCCGGTGCGACGTCGACGCAGGCACGTTCCCCCGCGGCGGCCGAGGCGGGGAGCGGTGGCGGCAAGTAGGCGGCCCGGGTCCTCTACGGTCACGTAGCTCCATGCGGCCTGGCTACTCGTCTGGCCCACAGCCCGCTCCGGCCCCGGTCCTCTCGCGAGGGTGCTCTTCCCGACGGCTGCCAGCCGCGAGGCGTCGCCCAGGCCTACCCGCCGTTCCTTGGATCGACGCGCACCTCCGACTCTCCCGTGAGAACGTCGATCCGCACCGCGCCTCGAGCGACGTTGAACGAAGAGCCCTCGCGCCCGAACTGGCTGTGGATGTGGCCATGGATGTGGACGCACGGTCGCCGTTCGGCGATCAGGGCGGCGAGGCTGGGACTACCGGCGCGGTATCCCGAGGAGGTCTGGTCGAGGACGCCGTACGCCGGGGAGTGGGTGACGAGGACCGTGCGTTGGTCGACCTGGTTGGCGAGCTGCCGAAGGTCCATGGCGATCTCCTCTTCTCCCCTTTCGTGGATGCCGCCCATGAAGGGCAGTGAGTACTGGTAGCCGACGAAGCCCCAGCCGCCGAGCTCGATGCGACGTCCGTGCAAGTCGTGAAACTGATCCCCTGGCGGGTGCCAGACCACCATGTCGTCGTTGCCCATGACGAAGAGGACAGGGCAAGCGAGTCCCTGCAGGGTCTTGGTCAGGATCTCGCCGCACTCGCGCTGACCATCGCGCACACTCACGTCGCCGCGTCGGCGCTCGAGCAGATCCCCCGCCAGCACGACGACGTCCGCGCCAGCAGCGTGCTCCACGATGGCGTCGAAGAGGTCCTGGCGCCCATGGAGGTCTGACATGGCCAGCAAGATCATCGCCGTGCGGCCTCCTTGTGGCCGGGTTCGACGCTCCGCTAGCGCACCGACCCGTACGGCGTCGTGTTCTCGATCCACACGCCGAGGCGGTGCACCTCGTCTCCACGAGGACTGTGAACGACCCGCTTGCCGACTGGATGGAAGGCACGCGAGGCGGGTAGGTCGACCGTCGCGCGCTGCAGTCGCAGCTCGGGAAGCTCGATGGTCACGGCGACAGGCTGACGTGATCCCAGGGTCGTCGCAAAACTCGGAACGGGTTGCACGAGCTCGGCGAAGACGATCTCCAGGCCGAGCTTGCCGTCGACTGACTCGAGGGACATCGAAGTCCCGTCTTGAAGGGTGCCGATGATGGGGTCGTACATCTCTTCGGGGGGCACCCCGGCGCCCTCGGCGCTCGGCCGCACCAGCATGGACCAGTCCGCGATCTCGTAGTCCTGCACGTACGCGTGCTGCCGGACGTGCTGACTCATGACGCCGGCCACCGGGGCGGACGTGAGCGTCAAGACCTGCAGGAGGCGGCTGCCAGGAGGGCGCGTGGGCGTGCCCGCAGCCGTCGCGGAAGCGGCCCCGGGCGGCACGTCGAGCAGCTCGACGCGAAGACGACGTGCTTCCGATGGGGCGGAGACGGCCGCATCGAGCAGGGCGTCCAAGCCCAGCACCGTCGGCCCGATGGGCAGGTCCCGCGGCGTTTCCCGCGCGCGCTCGTTCGCCGTCGACGGGGACTGCGGGGTCCATGCCACGCTGTCGACGTCGCGACCTGGCGCGACCCGCACGTGGATGGCGAGATCCGCTCTTCCGCTCGGATGCGACATCCTGCCCAAGACCACATCGGCGTCGGGCTCGACCGTGCGCACACCAACACTCGACATCACGGCGCGCGTCGGAAGCTGGACCTCCACGGACGGTCCTCGCCGGCTACAGCGAAGCCGAGCGGAGCGTAGGGCCCCCAGACGGCCCGACGTCGTGGCGCGCCACGCCAGCCACGTGGTTGCCTCGCCGTCTCGTGACGGCGCCGCGCAGAGCTCGATCGCAAGCCCTTCTTGCAGCACGTCGACAATCGGGTCTGCGATGTAGACGCCGCCCGTCTGCGTGGCTACGCCCTCCGACCGCGTGACGACACCTCCCGACTTCGTGACGTCGACATCGGCGACGTAGGGCGTGGAGGCCACGGCGTCCAAGGTGCCGACGTGGCCGGGTTCGAGGCAGAGGCTCCCCTCTGCCACCTCCTTGCCCTGGGGCTCCTGGACGATGCGAATGTCGACGCGGTAATGGGGGCCCGACGGCGCTGAAGCGGATGAGGCCACGAGCGCCGGGAGAGGGGCGACGGAGATCGCCGTGCTCGGCAGGACCTTGTCCGTAGCGTCCTCGTTCGATCGAGGACAACACGGTCGCCGCCCCGCACAGCCAGTCAGGGCCAGGAAGGCCAGTATGCCGATTCCCACCGCTCGCATGACGCCTCCACCACGACCACCCTCGGAAGGAGACGTCATGCCGGAGTCACACCAAGCGCCTCGTGAGCTGCGCGTTCCCTACGGTAGGGGCTCGAGCACCAACGCGTCGAACCAGAGCGAGTAGCGGCCATCGTGCGCGCGGCGCTCCAGCAGCCGCAGGTGGAACACGTGCTCTCCGGCGGCAAGAGACACCTCGCCGAGTGCGGAGAGGGCCGCCCCCGCGTTGCCGTCGATCCCCCGGATCGTGGCTCGCGGCTCCGCCACCATCGCAGCGTCCCCGTCATCGAACCGCCACGAGAAGGGCGACACCATGCCGTCTGCACCGAGATGCTCCAGGCCGGGCCCGAGGAGGTGCACGCGGTAGCGGCCGGCTTCGAGAGCACGAACCAAGACCGACGCCTGATGTCCTCCCTCATCGGGCTCCTGGTCACTCCAGATCTCCACATTGAGCCCCTCGGACTGCGCATCGCGCTGCGCGAGGTACCACTGCGCGCTTCGACCTCCGCGCTCGGCTTCGATGACGATGGGTGTGGTTGCCCCGCCCCCGTAGCTCGCAAGCGCGTCCCGAACGGCCGCGGGCGTGCAGGCGGACACCCACGTCGCACCGTCGATGGCATGCCGACGCGCCTTGTCGACGCGGTCACCCATCCACACATTCCCCGGAGCGAAGTCGGGGCAGAGGATGGTGGCGTCGTCGCACGTGAGCGATTGCTCCGGCACGAAGTCCTCCACGTAGCGCGCTCCCTCCGTGATGCGCAGGGCGCGCAAATCGAGCTCGGCCACGCGGTTGGCCAAGCCGTGTTGGCGGGCGCCGATCGAGAGGTTGCCCGTTCCTGGCAGCAGGTGCGTGCGCGGCAGCGACCGCGCCGCCACCAGGCACCCGTCGCGGAACAGCCGTAGGACGGAGCCGTCGCTGGTGGCGGCGACGTGCTCCCAGTCATCGCGAATCGCGAGGGGTGGGCTTTCGACCGAGAACCACGCGTCCGGTGCTACGGCCATCGTCAGCTCGAGAGACGCTCGACCGTCGCCTCGCGCATTGCGACGAAGGGCAAACCCGAGCTTGGTCGCGGTGGGGAGCACATCGGGGGCCATCTCGGGCCACGCTTCGTCGCTGAGCAGATACTGCGCACTGGTTGGGTGCGGCCAGCGCACCCAGGCCTCGACCGTGGTCGGCGAGTCCCATTGGACCAGCCCGGCCGACCCGTCCAGCACGACGCGGTTGCGTCCGTGAAAGCGCAGGGGCGCAGCGTCTTCGGCCCAGGCCTGCCACGCGAGGAAGCGGTCCACGGCTGGCGCGAACCGGTAGGCGTGAACACGGTCGATCCACCAGGAGAGATCCCAGCTCTCCGGCGCATCGGCCGGCGCGATACGGCGAGCGCGCGCGGCCGCGCGGGGCCCGCGAGCCAGGAGCCCCGAGATGGAGGACGCCAACCCCGACCGCTCGACGCGGTCTTCCTCGCACTGGAGGACCTCCAGGTGCCGCGAGGCCCGCTCCGCCACGTCGTCGGCCCCACTCGCCAAGTGAAGGAGCGCGCGGCGCGCGGGCTCGCCCAGCATCCGAAGCCTGTCGAGCGCCTCGCGGGACCCGTCCGCGACCAACGCCCGCACGGTGTCGGTTGGCAGGTCCACGCTCGGACCGTGGGTCAGGACCCACTCCACCGCGCGCGTCTCGTCAGGCTGGGGGGAAGCGCCGACCTGGGAGCCCAGCACGCACAGGAGACCGAGGGAGCGACCGATCCGACCGTGCACGCGCATCTCGAGCCTCCCGTGTCCGAGTCTCCGACCGGGAGAACGGACCGCCCATTCTCGCGTTCACTCCGCGGGTCAGGGCGCGGGGCCCGAGCTTGTCCGAGGACACTCGGGCAGCAGTCGCCGCACCCCTCGCTCCGGCATGGCCCAGCTCGAGTCCGGATCCTCTGAGGTCAGGAGGCCGCCTCCGCCCCGGATTCTCGTCGTGCCTGTGGCTCGCTTCGGCCCCGGTGCCCTCGCGACGGAGTGTTTCCAGACAGACCCCAGGGGCCCTCGCATCTAAAGTCCGCGTCCGGGAGGCCGCGGATGGACGGGCACGGCTGGGTGGCGATCGCGGTCCTCGTGGTCGCCACCGTGCTGTTCATCAAGAAGTGGCTGCCGGTGGGCGTCACGGCGCTGTCGATCCCCGTGGTGCTCCACGTGACGGGGGTGCTCCCGAAGGCCAGTGACGCGCTGCGTGGCTTCAGCAGCCCGGCCGCGGTGGCCATCGGGGCGGTGTTCGTGCTCGGCACGGGCCTGCGTGAGAGCGGCGTGGCCACGCTGCTGGCCCGCGGCATCCAGGCCTTGGGCGGGCGCAGCGAGGCGCGGCTCTGCCTCTTCGTGATGATCGCCACGGCGGCGCTGTCGGCGTTCATGAGCAACGCCGCCGTGGTGGCCATGCTGCTGCCCACCGTTCTCGTGCTGTCGCGGCGCTCGGGCGTGGCGGCCTCGCGGCTGCTCATGCCGCTGGCCTTCGCTGCCGTGCTGGGCGGCACGATCACGATGGCCGGTACCGCCGGCAACATCCTGGTGGCCGACTACATCACGGGGCCCGAGGTGCCTGCGGGCATTCCGCCGCTCCAGCTGTTCGACTTCACGCCCATCGGTCTGGCCATCACGGCGGCGGGCATCGCCTTCGTGGTGCTGGTCGGGCGATGTCTGCTGCCGCGCAACCTCGCCGACGACCGGCGTCGCAAGCGCATGCCCGAGGACGTTGCGAAGAGCTTCAAGCTGTCCGAGTCGCTGCTGATGTTCGGCGTGCGCGAGGCCTCGCAGGCGGCGGGCCGCACGCTGGGCCAGCTCGACCTGCCAGGTCAGTACGGGATGAACCCGTTGATGGTGCGCCGTCCGGCACCCATGGGCGACAAGTGGATCCCGCCGGACGCGGGTGTGGTCCTGCAGCCCGGCGACCGGCTGTACGCGCAAGGGGCCGAATCGTCGGCATGGCTGCTGGCCGAGAGCGAGATGCTCCAGTTCGGCCTCGCTGGCCCGCGCGCGGTCGAGCGCATCCTCGGACGGGGCACGACGTTGGCCGAGGTCGCACTCCCGCCGCGCAGCCTCTATCTCGGCAAGACGCTCGAAGAGGAAGACTTCACCGCGCGCTATGGCCTGCAGGTCTTGGCACTCTGGCGAGCCAACGGGGAGGAGATCGAGGAGCCCCTCGGCCACAGGCTGGACGTGGGTGACAACTTCCTCGTGTCGGGTACGGCCCGCGCCGTCCATCGCCTCGAGACGCAGGCCGACTTCACGGTGCTGACCGACCAGAGCCAGGTCGAGGACGTCACGCGCGCCCCGCTGGCCATCGGCATCCTCGTGGCGTGCTTGGTGCCGGTCGTGGCATTCAACATGCCGTTGGCCCTGGCAGCCCTCGGCGGTGCATTGCTGATGGTCGTGACGGGATGTGTGACCAAGCCCGCCCTGCGACGGGCCGTCGACTGGAACGTGCTCGCCTTGATCGTGGGCACGCTGCCGCTGGGCTTGGCGCTCGAGATGCATGGGATTGCCGACGTTGCCGCGAGTGCGGTTGTCGACGTGGGTACGTCCGCGTCATCCGTGGGCGTGATCGCGATCCTGTTCGCGCTGGCGGCGGTGCTCGCCACGCTCACCAGCAACGCGGCAGCTGCCCTGATCGTGGCGCCCGTGGCAGCCCGCGCCGCGGCCGTTGCCGGGCTGCACCCGACCACCGCCCTGCTGGCCGTGGCCTATGGGACGTCCTGCGCGTTCGTCCTGCCCTTTGCCCAGTGGAACCTGATGGTGGCGGTGCCCGGCGGCTACGGGAACCGCGACTACCTGAAGATGGGCAGCCTCGTCACGCTGGTCTACGCGATCGTGGCCATCGCCCTGCTCTCCCTGCGCTGAGGGGCCTCCCCGCGCCGCAGGCTCCGGTCCGCGGACGGGGCAGGAGACCCGAGCGCCCGATCGCCGGGGGGCGACGCCCCGCGCACCGGGTACCTTGACTCGCCCGCTTTGGAGGACTCCCCATGCGCGCCCTGCTCCTGATCGCCCTGGGTCTGGCCCTGGTCGCCCCCGCCGCCCTCGCCGAGGACCCGCCGACGTTCAGCGTCGAGACGCTTGCGCCGCAGGCGGACGACCTCCAGGACGGCTGGACGATGGGTTCCGGTGACGCCGCCGCGGACCAGCCGAGCGCCGACGCGATCATGGAGATCGCCAAGGCCGTGGGCCTGAGCGACCTCGAGGTCTATCCCGAGGCACGTCGCCTCACCGCCCCCGAAGGTCCCACGGTGGACGTCGCCTACATCGACGTCGACACGGACCCGGGCACGTTCCGCAAGGCGCTCGACGAAGCCGCCGCCGCCAAGGGTTGGGTCGTCCGCGAGGCGAGCACGCCCTACCGCCTGCTCGTCGTCGGCGGAACGGGCGCAGGGCAGGAAGCGGCCATCCGCAACCAGCTCGAGCATCTCGTCCGACGCTTCGTCGGCATGGCCGAGACGCGCCTCATGGCGCGCACCCGCCACGAGGACGAGCGTCTCGCTTCGGAGGCGGCTGCGCGCGACTTCCTCGAGCGCGGCAAGTCCCTCGGCGTGGACGCTTCGGCGCTCGACACGCTCGAGGCGTTCCTCCACTGGCGCGCGTGGGGTGCTGCCGACGGCAAGATCAAGACGGCCGAGGCCAAGCTCAAGAAGACGCCCGACGACGCCGAGTCGAAGAAGACGATCGAAGAGAACAAGCCCATCCGCGACAAGGAGAAGGACGCGTACATCGCGCTGGCCAAGAAGGCGTTCGCTCCGGATCGTCGCGTTCCCCCGACGGGTTGGCTGCCGGTCTCGGTTGCGGGTCGTTCGGGCGGCATGCTGCTCGAGAAGAAGGACAAGGCCCTGTTGCCCGAGGCCGTGCACCTGCTCGAGGTGGCGGTCGACGCCGAGACGCGCTCTCCCAACCCGACCCTGGCCTACGAGAACCGCTACAACCTGGCCTGCGCCTACGCCCTGCAGACGCGGATCGACGACGCGTTCGACATGCTCGAGAAGGCACTCGAGGCCGGCTCCACGCAGCCGCCCTTCCAGTTCGGCCCCTCGTTCCTGCACATGCGCGACAAGGACCCCGACATGGGCGTCCTGCGCAAGGACCCGCGCTGGGACCCGCTGATCGAGAAGTACTACTCGGACAAGATCAAGAAGTGGGAAGAGGCCCAGAAGAAGAAGGGCAACAACCCCCACGGCACCAACCCGCACGGTGACGACCCGAATGCGGGTGGCGATGACGACAAGGGTGGCGACGAGGACGGGGGTTCCGAGGACGAAGGCGGCGAGTAGCGCGCGGAGGTGTCTGAACCCGTGCCACGGCGCATGGCGCCAGTGGAACGGGGTCTGACACCGAAGTGCGCCTTCCGCTTGGGTTCAGACCCCGTGCCCGCGGCGTCGCCAAGGCGACGCCGCATCACGGGATCAGACCCCGCGCTCCACCAGCGCTGCGAGGCCGAGGCCGCCGGAGATGCAGAGCGTGGCGACGCCGCGCTTCGCGCCGCGCTCCTTCATGCTGTGCAGCAGCGTGACCAGGATGCGGCAGCCTGTGGCGCCGATCGGGTGGCCCAGCGCGATGCTGCCGCCGTCGACGTTCATGCGATCCAGGTCGATGCCCAGCTCGCGGTTGCAGGCCAGGACCTGCGCCGCGAAGGCCTCGTTCAGCTCCCACAGGTCGATGTCGTCGATCGACAGACCCGTCTTCTCGAGCAGCTTGCGAACCGCGGGCACCGGCCCCAGGCCCATCTCGCGCGGCTCGACGCCGGCCTCGGCGTAGGCCACCAGACGGGCCTCCGGGGTCACACCGTGCTGCTTCACGGCGTCGTCGCCGAGCACGACGATGGCGGCCGCGCCGTCCGTGATGCCGCTGCTGTTGCCGGCGTGCACGGTGCCGTTCTTGCGGAACACCGGGGGCAGCTTCGCGATCTGCTCGATCGTCACGTTGTCGCGCGCGTGCTCGTCGGCGGTGAAGTCGTACGTGCCCTTCTTGCGGTCCGTGATCTGGATCGCGACCTTCTCGGCGTCGAAGCGCCCGCGCTCGCGCGCGGCCTGGGCGCGCTGCTGGCTGGAGAGCGCGTAGCGGTCCTGCTCCTCGCGCGGGATGCCGTAGCGGTCCACGAGGTTCTCGGCCGTCTCGCCCATCAGCTGGTCGGCGAGCTTGCAGTGGAAGCCGTCCTGGTACATCCCGTCCACGATCTGGTCGTGACCGAGGCGGTAGCCCCAGCGCGCGCGCGGCAAGAAGTAGGGCGTGTTCGACATGCTCTCCATGCCGCCCGCGAGAACGATCTCCGCTTGGCCAAGCCGGATGGCGTCGGCACCGAGCAGCACGCTCTTCAGCCCGCTGCCGCAGGCCATGTTCACGGTGTAGGCGGGACTCTCGACGGGCACGCCCGCGCGCACGGCGACCTGCCGACCGGTGCTGGGGCCCTGTCCCGCCTGGCGACCATGGCCGAAGATCGACTGGTCCACGGCCGAGGCCTCGACGCCTGCGCGGCTCAGCGCACCGCGCGCCGCGGCCTCGCCGAGATCCGGGGCTGACAGCGGGGCCAGCGTGCCGCCGAAGCGGCCGATCGGGGTGCGTGCCGAGCCGGCCAGCCAGATCGCCGTGTCGCGCATGGGGGTCTCCACGCCCGGTCCCCGCCATGAGCCCCATGGCGAGGAGGGGGGCGTGAGGGTAGCCCACGACCTGCAGGGCGCTGGCCTCGTGGCGCGGTGCCGCCGCGTGCACCGCCGACCGAGGGCCACCGGGGAAGGTGGCGGCCCCCGCGAGCGTGGGTACCCTCCCGAGCGAGACCTCGCCGCTCGCGCCTTCGCGTCGCGCGCCCGTCGCAGGGCCCTCGCGCCAGGGCCGTGCCGGTCTCGCGGGAGGGCGAGATGGCCGCGAAGAAGAAGACCGCGAAGAAGAAGGCCGCGGCCAAGAAGGCCCCCGCGAAGAAGGCCCCGGCGAAGAAGGCGGCCAAGAAGACCGCTGCCAAGAAGGCCCCGGCCAAGAAGGCCGCCGCCCCGAAGAAGAAGGCCGCGAAGAAGGCCGCCAAGAAGACGCCGGCGACGCAGAAGAAGGCGCCCGCCAAGGCCGCGGCCCCCGCCGAGGCCCCGGAGGAGGTCGTCGAGACCCGGGCCGCTTCCGAGGCCGCGGCGGCCCCGAAGGCGCGCTCCGCGGCCCCGGCCACGCCCGCTGCGGCCCCGCCGCCCAAGAAGAAGGCCCCCGCCCCGGCCGCCGACGACGAGCCGAAGCCCGCTGCAGCGGAGGACGCCGAGGACGACGTCGAGGCCGAGCCCGAGCTGCCGCCGATCCCGAAGATGCCGGCGCGGCGCAGTGACGGACGCATCTCGCTGACCTTCTCGGCCTCAGGCGACCAGGCGTTCCTCGTCTACGCGCTGACGGCGGGCAAGGTCGACACGGAGGACCGCGAGTACCACGTCGAGCGCGTCGAGCTCCACGAGTCCGAGGCGGCCGCCGAGTCCGGCAAGCCGGACGTCGTCACGTTCTCCGCGGGTCACTACGGCGCCGTCCAGGACCGCTACCTCCTCCTCTCGTGCGGTGGCACGTACGGAGACAGCCGCGGCCCGGTGCTCGTCGCGCGCTCGCCCATCCGGGCCGGCGAGGTGCGGGGCCTGCGCGTCGCCGTTCCGTCGCTCGATCACCCGGCGGCGCTTGCCCTGCAGCTCTGGCTGCCTCAGCTCGAGCCCGAGCTCGTCCCGATGCCGGTGCCGCACATCTCGCTGATGGTGCGCGCCGATCGCGTTCGCGCCGGTGTGTTGGTCAACGAGGACCAAGTCGCCTACATCCAGCACAACCTCGTCCGCGTCGTGGACCTGGGGCATTGGTGGGGCGAGCGCACCGAGGGCCTGCCCATGCCGAACACGCTCATGGGCGTGCGACGCGACATCGACGCCGACCTGCGGGCGAAGATCGCGTTGGACCTCAAGCGCTCGATCGCCTACGCCTTGGGTCACCGCGAGGACGCGCTGGACTTTGCCATGGCGCATGCGGGCAAGCACGAGCGGTCCACCGTGGACTCGCTCGTGGGTCGCTACGTGAACGACCTCACGCTGGACGCCGGCGAGCGGGGCCGCCAAGCCCTGTCGATGCTGTTCCGCGAGGCCAACCGCCACAAGAAGCTCGAGACGGTTCCGCACCTGTTCTTCTCGTAGGCGTGCGGCGTTCGCTTGGGATCAGACCCCGTGCCCGCGGCGTCGCCAGGGCGACACCGCATCACGGGATCAGACCCCGCGCGGGCGCTTCCGTACGTGGTGCCGCCTACACCTCTTCGGGGCGCGTCTTGCGGCGGAACTTGGGCTCGGAGTCCTGCTCCGGGTCGTAGCGGAAGACGTCGGCGTCTTCGACGATGCCCGTGCGGCGAACGGCCAACGACTTGAGCGCCGCGCGGATGCTGCCGTCGGTGGGGACCAGGGCGAGATCGTCGACCCAGTTGGGAAACTCCAGCCGCAGCGAGGCCGCGTCGAAGCCCTCACGCGGCAGCAGGTCCTGACGGTGCAGGAAGCGCACCAGCTGCAGCACCTTCTCGGTGTCGAACATGAGCGCGTCGATGTCCGCCGCGTCCGTACGCGCGCCCGTCTGCCACTGCAGATAGGCCTCCTCGAAGCGATCGGGCTTGGCCTGCTTCTGGGCCAGGGCGGCGGCCCGGTAGAGGTGGTACTCCACGAGCAGGGCGCGACGGACGTCGTCCTCCGCCCGCTGTCGCGTGCGCTGGGCCTCCAGGGCGCGGGCCTGGGCCTGCTCGCGGGCCTCGCGCTGGGCGCGGGCCATGGCCTCGATCTGTTCGAGCGTCGGACGGTCGGCGGTGAGATCCATCGCACGGCCTATCGACCGTCCCTGCGAGACAGTGGAGGGCTTTCTCGCAGACAAGGGCCGTGACGCCTCGGCGAGAGGGGACGAGGCCCCTCGCGTGGACCCCGCCGACCTGTCTCGCCCTCTGTCTCGCCGGTCCGCGGGCTCTTGTCTCGCGCTGGGCCTCCTGGCCCTGCTGCCCGGGCTCTGTGCGTGTGGGGGAGCCGTGGCCACGCCGGGGCCGGAGAGTGCCGGGGGCCTCGTTCTCGGGCCCGTCCCGCCGGTCTCCCCGGGGCCCCGCCCCTGTGTCCGGGCCCTCCCGTGGACGTTCGCCGGCGAGACCGCAGCTCGGCTCCTGGGCTGGCGCGCCGACTGCGCATGCGTGGGCCTGGAGGGGCTACCCGAGCGCCTGGTGCCCGGCGCCTGCGGGACGCTCACCTTGCGCGTGAGGCCCCGCCGCCTGCCGGGTCGCGACGCGGTCGACGTGCGCATCTACCTGAGGGCGCTCGGCGCGCGCCCGACGGCGGGTGCTGGCGTTGCCTCGCTTCGTGTCGAGCGGCTGGGGCCGCCCGGGCCCCTGTTCGTCCCGTCGCGCGTCCACGCCGGCACGGTGCCGCCGGGCTCCCACGTCGACGTGGAGCTGGACCTCCACTGGGATTCCGCCGCCCTCGTGCCACGCCCGTCGGACCTGCGACTCCTCGCGAGGGGTGCCCCGGTCCTCGACGCGCAAGCGCATTGGGCGCGCTGGGATGCCGACGCAGGCCGCGCCACGCTGCAGCTGCAGCTTGGAGCCGGCGGCGTCCTCCCGGTCGACGTGCAGCTGGGCCCGGCTCGCGCCGAGATCCGCTGGGCGCAGGCCGTGGATCCAATCGACTCCGGACCGAGTCCCCGCTAGCAGCGCATGTAGCGAGGCGACTCGTTCAGCCCCGATGACCTTGCGGCACGAACCGGCCTGTCAGGGCGACGGTAGCGGGCCACCATCGGCGACGACTCGTGGTCTGTTCACTCGAGGAGCCGATGGTGGCGCGGGACCGAGCATCTGACGGGCAGTACCTTCCCACGCCAGCAGACGCGCGCACCCAGCGCTAGGCCGTGCCGACGACGCCCATGAGGTTACCGACCTTGGTGAACGCGGCGATGGCGCGGTCCACGTCGGCGGTCTCGTGCGCTGCCGACAGCTGCACGCGGATGCGCGCTTGGCCCTTGGGCACCACGGGGAAGCTGAAGCCGATCACGTAGACGCCTTCGTCGAGCAGGCGATCCGCCATCTCCATGGCCACGCGGGCGTCGCCCAGCATGATCGGAACGATCGGGTGCACGCCGCGGCGGATCGAGAAGCCGGCCTTCGCCATGCCTTCGCGGAAGCGCATGGTGTTGGCTTCCAAGCGATCGCGGAGCTCGGTCGTGGACGACAGCAGCTCGAGCACGGCCAGCGAGGCGGCCACGATGGGCGGCGCCAGCGAGTTGCTGAACAGATACGGGCGGGAGCGTTGACGCAGCAGGTCCACGATCTCCTGCCGCGCGGCCGTGAAGCCGCCCGACGCACCACCCAGGGCCTTGCCAAGCGTGGACGTGATGATGTCGATGCGGCCCGTGACGCCGCAGTGCTCCGGCGTGCCGCGGCCCGTCTTGCCGACGAAGCCGGTGGCGTGGCTGTCGTCCACCATCACCATGGCCTCGTGGCGTTCGGCCACGTCGCACAGCCCGGCCAGGTCGGCGATGTCGCCGTCCATCGAGAACACGCCGTCCGTGGCCACGAGCACGCGGCGGGCACCGTCCTCCCGCGCGCGCGTGAGCTGCGTGTCGAGGTCCTTCAGGTCGTCGTGGGCGTAGCGATAGCGCTTGGCCTTGCAGAGGCGGATGCCGTCGATGATCGAGGCGTGGTTGAGCGAGGCGGAGACGATTGCATCCTCCGCGTCGAGGATGGTCTCGAAGAGGCCGCCGTTCGCGTCGAAGCACGACGAGTAGAGGATCGAGTCTTCGAGCCCCACGAACTCGGCCAGCTTCTGCTCGAGGTCGCGGTGACGGTCCTGGGTGCCGCAGATGAAGCGCACCGACGACATGCCGTAGCCGCGCTCGTCCAGCGAGCGGCGAGCCGCCTCGATGACGCGCGGGTGGCTGCTGAGGCCGAGGTAGTTGTTGGCGCAGAAGTTGAGCACGTCGGCGCCGCCCTGGACGCGCACGTGGGCGCCTTGGGCCGTGACGAGCAGACGCTCGTGCTTGGTGAGGCCGGCCTCCTCGATCTCCTCGAGCTGCTTGGCGTAGGACGCGCGCACCGGGTCGAACATGGGTCCTCCTCCAGGCCGGGCGCGTCTGCCCCCGACGAGCGCGCCACGGTACCCGTGGGCCTTCTTCTCGGCCACGCCGGGCTGCCAGGGATGCGTGCACCCCCTCGCGTGCCTGGGTGCGGCTCGTCAGATGCTCGGTCCCGCACCCGCATCCGCTCCTCGAGTGCAGGTGCACCTGCCGACTCTTTCCGCGCTCACGCGCGGACTAGGCGCTCGGGCCGTGGCCCTCGCGGCAGAGGGGCTATTCCGTACCCCCTCTGCACTCCTCACGGCCCGTGACGACCCGATGCGCGGCGGACGCAAGCCGATCCGAACAGTGTTCGGGCCCAGTTGCTCGCGCAGCTCCAGCCGCTGGTGAGGGGGTACGGCGCGGGGCCGCCGCACAGCGCCCCGTGTTCCCCAGGCTCCGGGTACCTTCCGCAGGTGATGGTCCGTCTTCGTCTTCTCGTGTTCTTCCTCGCTCTCGTGCCCGTGGTGGTGCTTCCGCCCGGGGCACGCGCCGACGACTGGGAGGACGCGAAGCGGGAGTTCCGTGCCGCCCAGAAGAACAGCGACACGGCTGTGCGCTCCGACGCGTACGTCCTGTTGGCAGGGTGGGACACGCCCGAGGCGATCGACGAAATGCTGTCGGCGCTGGGTCGCGAGAAGCACCCCGCCGTGATGCGTGCAGCACTTCGCGCGCTGGGCAGCGCCCGGTCCAAGGAGGCACTCGCGTCGTTCGCGGATGCCCTGGCCAAGCGCAAGGGCGAGGAGCGCCTGTTCCTGTTGATGGCGCTGGGCGACCAGCCTTCCTCGGCCTCCAGCGACGAGCTGCTGCTGGGTGAGCTCGCCGGCAAGGACGGCGCATCCGCTGCGTTGGCGGCCCGTGCCCTGGGGAGTCGGCGGGCGATGGGGGCTCGCGACGCGCTCCTCGCCGCCCTGCAGCACGACGACAACCGCGTGCGAAGCGCCGCCGCGTGGGCGCTGCAGGGCTTGGCCACGCCGCCGCACGAGGCGCCCCCGCCGGGGCAGCCCGACCCCGGGCCCCCGCCCGTGCCCGAGGAGATGCGGGAGACGACGGTGACCACCGCGCTGGTGGACGCACTGTTCGCCAAGGACGCCGGGGTGGAGCGGATGCCGCTGCTCGCCGCACTGAAGCAGATCACGGGGCAGGAGTACTTGCTCGACGAGAAGGCATGGCGGGCGCTGCTCGCCGGCACCGACGTCGCGTCGATTCGCCCGCGCCCCGTCACGGTGCCGTACTTCCTGGGGATCCCGATCTACGGTCAGCGCATCGCGCTCGTCATCGACAAGAGCACGCGCTATCACGACATCCATCCGTTCAGCGATGAGCGCTTGCGCGAGATCTGCGAGGTGCCGGGCGCTCGCGCCATCGCGCACTTCAAGCTGTTGCGCGTCGAAGATCTCGTCGGGGCCCACGCCATGCGCCTGCTCGAGGACCTGCCCTCCAGCGCCGAGGTCGAGGTCCTCTTCTTCAACAAGGCGGTGAACCCGGTCTTCGGCCGGCTGACCCGTGCTGGCGGCGGCGCGCGCAAGAAGCTGACGGAGGCTCTCGAGGAGCTCAAGGTCGACGACGGGATCGCGGCCTACGACGCGCTGAACGAGGCCCTCGACCTGGGCGGCAAGTCGTTCGCGCAGCGGTGGAAGAAGGGCGTCGACGAGATCGTGTACGTCACGGTCAACATCCCCACGAAGGGGGAGATCACCGACTCGGCCGAGGTGGCCTCGGCCATCTCCCTGCGGGCCCGGATGGCAGGCGTCCGGGTGCATACGGCCGGGATCCTCACGCATTCGTACGAGCTGTGCCGGACGCTGGCCACGGAGACGGGCGGCATCTACCGGGACCTGACCAAGTAGGGCAGGGGCCCCCGCGGGGTCCCGGGACGGCGGCCGGACGGGCGCACACCGCCGGACGGCGCTGGGCTATCCTGGGCCCATGCGTCCGCCCCGCCGCTCCCGCTTGCGTCGCACCCTTCCCTGGCTCACGGCGCTCCTGTTGGCCGCTCCGTTCCCCGTATCGGCCGATGACGTCGAGCCGCCGCTGCCCCCGCTCGCCGGGGCGGAGGAGGTGGGCGAGGCCATGGCCCGCTTCGAAGAGGACTTCAAGGCCAGGGGTCTCAAGGGCGACGACAAGCTCATGCAGAAGGACCATGCGGTCCTCTTCCTGTCCGGCGTCCCGCACCCCAAGGTCATCGATCGCCTCTACGACCTCGCGCGCCGTGACCGCGCCTCCGAGGTGCGTCGCATGGGGCTGACTGCGCTGGGCAAGCAGTCGACGCTCGCGGCCTACGCCGGGCCGAAGGTGGTCCAGCTCCTGGAGGACAAGAAGCTCGCCAAGGACGACGACCATGTGCTGGCGTGCTTGAAGGCCCTCGGGCGTCTGGGCTACCACCCGCCCGTGGAGACACTCGAGGCCACGCTCCGCCACAAGGACTACGCCGTGCGCAAGCAGACGCTCGCCCTGATCGGCGAGCTCAAGGACGTGCGCCACCTCGAGGCGCTCCTGCGCGAGCTCGGCACGCTGGACGCCCAGGAGAAGGGCGAGTCGTGGGACGGCGCCGAGGCCAAGGTGGACACGGGCTCGGCCGGTGACGCCGACCAGAAGGCCGCCGAGGCCCGGGCCAAGGCCGAGGCCGCGCGCAACAAGGGCGCCGCGGGCGGCAAGGGCAAGGGCGGCGGCAGCACCCGCGACATGAAGGACCAGCTGCTGGCCTCGCTCGAGGGCATGACCGGCCAGGACTTCGTGGACCAGAAGGACGCGGGCACTTGGCTGGAGAAGAACCCGCAGTGGCGGCCGCAGGCCGAAGCCGAGCTCGAGAAGACGCTCGAGCGCGAAGCGCACCTCGAGAAGGAGCTTGCGAAGGCCGCGAAGTAGCGCGGCTCGCGACGGGGCGGCTCAGTCCTCGGCGCCGTCCTCGCCGATGGCTTCCACGGGGCAGCCTTCCATGGCTTCCAGGCACAGCTCACGGTCGGCCGGCGTCTCCGGCTGGCGGTAGACGAACGAGTAGCCCCGGTCGTCGTTGCGGCGGAAGAAGTCGGGCGCCGTCTCGCGGCAGGCATCGCAGTCGATGCACTGGTCGTCCACGTAGAACGGGCCGGGCACGTTCTCGGTGAGCTTGGCGTCCTTGTCGGCCATGGCGTGTCGTCCTCCGCGGGCGGCGGGTCACCGTACCCCGGCGGCCGGTCCTCTCCAGCCCGGGCCCAGCCGCTGTCCGGCGGGCCACGAACCTCGGCCTTGGTGGCCCAACGCGTCCTTCGACGTCGATGCGGTCATCCTTCGGCCGCCTCGAGACGTGCGCGACCGCCGGGGGGACGTGCGGCCCAGCCGCAGGTTCCTCCTGGGCGGGTCGGGTCGTCAGGGCGAAGGCAGCGCGCCACCATCGGCGACGACTCGTGGTCTGTTCACTCGAGGAGCCGATGGTGGTGTGCGGCCGAGCATCTGGCGAGCCGCACCTACGCACCCCGGCGCACGCCCCTACCTGCCCAGGACCTCGCAGAACAAGGCGCGCTGGATGTGGAGGCGGTTGGCCGCCTGTTCCAGGATGAGGCTGCCCGGGGCGTCCACGACGGCGTCGTCGGCCTCCACGTTGCGGCGGATGGGCATGGCGTGCATGAACCGCGCGTCCTGTGTGCGGGCCATGGCCGTGGCATCGACGCGCCAGTCCACGTGACGCTGGCGGAGTGCCGCCTCCGCCTCGGGATCGTGGTTGTGGTGGATGCTGCCCCACGGGGCCGCGTAGACGATCTCGGCGTCGGCCAGGCCGTCGCGCATGTCGTGGACGAAGCGCAAGCTGCCCCCGCTCTCGCGGGCACCGTGCTCGAGGTTGGCGCGCACGCCCGGGTCGAGCGGGAAGCCCTCCGGATGGGCGACCGTGAGGTCCATGCCGAGCTTCGTGGCCATGGTCGCCACGCCCTGCGGGACGGCCAGCGATCGGGCCTTGGGATGCCACGCCCAGGTCAGCGTGATCTTGCGGCCGCGGACGTCGCCCAACGCCTCGACGAGCGTCATGGCATCGCCCCAGGCCTGGCACGGGTGGTCCAGCACGCTCTCCATGTTGAAGATCGGGACCTGCGCGTGCTTCTGGAACGACACGATCACCATGTCGCGCCGCTCTTGCGCCCAGTCCCGGCGGCGGGCCAAGGAGCGGATCGCCAGCACGTCGGCGTGTTCCGAGAGCACGGCTGCGGCGTCGCGCACGTGTTCGTCCGCAGGTCCGTCCATCGGTACGCCCTCGCGGAACTCCAGCGGCCACAGGTCGCGACCGGCCGCCATGTCCACGACGGCTCCGCCCAGGGTGGAGAACGCGATGTGGAAGGACGTCCGCGTGCGCA
The DNA here is from genome assembly GCA_020631815.1 of Planctomycetota bacterium. GTDB lineage: Bacteria > Planctomycetota > PLA2 > PLA2 > JAEUHO01 > JACKGW01. Next base: position 239,781 of record JACKGW010000001.1, read on the forward strand.
GCGAGGGGTCGAAGAACACCATGGCCAGCGCACGACCCTGCAGGCGCGGCTCGGGCGGCGCGGCCTTCATGGCGCGGGCCCGCTCCACGACGTGCAGCAGCTCCTCGGCACGGAAGGTGTCCAGCGTGACCACGTCACGCCCGCGAATCGAGACGGCAGCACTCATGCCTGCGGAGGCTACCCGCGAGGGGCCGTGCCGCGACGCGCCGAACCGGCGTGCTCCGGCTCGGTCGGATTGCGCGCGACCCCCCCGCCCATGCATGATGGAGGGGTCGTGCGACGCGGGCTTCGCCGGGCCCGCCCGTGCGGTCGGGTTCGTTTGCGTCTGCGCCCACTGGGTCGCGGCGTCTTCGGTCACCCCGCCGTCCGGGCCCCGCGAGCTTTTCGTGGGGCCTGGGGAGGGCGAGCGACCGGGGCATCGCCATCCCGGTTTCCGCGCCGACGTGCGCTCCCGGCTCGCGGACGGGAGGGCGCGTGGAACAAGCGATCTACACCTGGATGGCCGTCATCGGCTGCGGGATCTTGCTCGTCCAGGTCATCTTGCAAGTCATCGGCGTGGGTGACCACGACGGCGACCTCCACGTCGACATCGATGGCGACGTGGGCGACGGCGACTTCGGCCACGGCGACTGGTTCTTCGGGTTCTTGTCCTTCAAGACGCTGGTCGCGTTCGTCGGCTTCTTCGGCCTGACCGGTCTGCTGCTCCTGGAGCGCGACATGGGCACGCCGCAGCGGGCGCTCTACGCGACGCTCGCCGGCCTGGCCGCCGTCGTGGTGGTCGGCTACTTGATGAAGATGCTCCATGCGCTGGGGCACTCGGGCACGCTCGACGTGACCAACGCCCTCGGCGTCGAGGGCACCGTCTACCTGCGCATTCCCGCGGCCGGGGCCGGGCGCGGCAAGGTCACGCTCGACGTGCAGGGCCGCAGCGTGGAGCTGGGCGCCGTCACGGACGGCCTCGAGCTGCCCACCGGCGCACGCGTGCGCGTCGTGGAAGTCGTCGGTGAGGACCTCGTACGGGTCGAAGCGCGCTGAACAGATGTCGCCTCTGGCACGCGCCAGGGGACCAAGGAGAACGCCATGGGGTCGATGTTGGACGTAGGACTGCAGCTCGGGGGTGATCAGGTCGAGCTGATCATGGTCGCCTTCGGCGTCCTGTTCCTGTTCAGCTTCATCGTGCTGCTGGTCAAGCGCTACAAGCGCTGTCCCAGCAACCGGGTGCTGGTCAAGTACGGCAAGGTCGGAGGCGGAGGCGCCTCCCAGTGCATCCACGGCGGCGGCACGTTCGTCTGGCCGCTCATCCAGGACTACGACTTCCTGGACTTGGAGCCGCGGCAAATCGAGATCCCGCTACGCGGCGCCCTCTCCATGGAGAACATCCGCGTCAACGTGCCGTCGGTTTTCACGGTCGCCGTGGGTACCGAGCCGGCCGTCATGAACAACGCGGCCATCCGCCTGCTCGGGCTGAAGCCCCACGACATCGACGCCCAGGCCCGCGACATCATCTTCGGTCAGCTGCGTCAGGTGATCGCCTCGATGCGCATCGAGGAGATCAACCGCGACCGCGACGCCTTCCTCGATCGCATCCAGACGTCGCTCGAACCCGAGCTGCGCAAGATCGGCCTCGTCCTGATCAACGTGAACATCACCGACATCACGGACGAGTCCGGCTACATCGAGGCCATCGGCCGCAAGGCCGCGGCGACGGCCGTGAAGCAGGCCGAAGTCGACGTGGCCGAGCAGGAGAAGCGCGGCGCGATCGGCGTGGCGCTGGCCGAGCGCGAGAAGGACATCCAGGTGGCCGACGCCACCAAGGAGCGCGACATCGGCACCAAGGGTGCGGAGAAGGACCGCGTGATCGAGGTGGCCAACCTCGATCGCCAGGCTCGGGTCGGCGAGCAGACCGCGGCGCTCCAGCGCGACTCGGACATCGCGGACGCCGAGCGGGACAAGCGCGTGCGCGTGGCCCAGGCCGATGCATTGGCCGTTACGGGCGAGAACGCCTCCAAGGCCAAGATCGCCGAGGCCGACGCCGAGCTTCAGGTCAAGCGCGCCGAGGCCTACCAGCGAGGCGAGACGCGCAAGCGCGTGGCCGAGGCCGAGGTGCTGCGTGAGCAGTACCTGGCGCAGGCCGAGGCCGCCAAGGCCCAAGGCGAGAAGATCGAGGCCGAGCGGATGGCCGATCTCGTGGCCACCGCCCGCGCCACACGCGCCAAGGTCGTCGTGGACGCCGAGGCCGAGGCCGAGCGCCGGCGGATCGAGGCCACGGGTGACGCGGCTGCGATCTACGCGAGGCTCGAAGCCCAGGCCCGAGGCGAGTACGAGATCCTGGCCAAGAAGGGTCAGGCGCTCGGTGAGATCGTGAAGGCCTGCGGCGGTCCGCAGAGCGCCTTCCAGATGCTCATGCTGGAGCACCTGGAGAAGCTGTCGGAGAACGCGGCCCAGGCCATCAGCAACATCAAGTTCGACAAGATCGTCGTCTGGGACGGTGGCACGGGCACGGACGGCCGTGGGGCCACGTCGAACTTCCTCTCCGGTCTGGCCGGTTCCCTGCCGCCGATGATGCACATGATGCGCGACATCGGTGGCGTCGAGATGCCCGAGTACTTCGGCAAGCTCGTGCGCGCCGAGGAGGTAGCCGACGCTGAGGCGGCGACGGATGACACCCCGCCGGCCGAGACCAAGCCGACGCCGCCCAAGAAGGGCAAGCCGCCGAGCGCGTAGTCGACCCGCGGCTGTGTCAGAACCCTTGCTGGGGAGCCGCGCAGCGGCGACGCGGGCAAGGTGTCTGACACGCCGGGGGCGCTTCCGATCGCCAGCGAACGCCGCACTGCGCCAACTGACCGAGGGCTGGGTGCACGGTGGGTCGTGCCGCGCTCCCGCGCGGAGTCGGCGCTCGGGCAGACGCCCTCGCGGCAGAGGGGCTATTCCGTACCCCCTCTGCACTCCTCACGGGGTTCAGACACCTCCGCGCGCCGGCGCGAACACAGCCGGCGCGGGAGCGCCACCGAGCGCGGCCTCGGCCACAGCGGCTCCGAGGCCGAGGCCCCAGCCCATGCCGTGTCCCATGAGACCCGCGAGCACGTAGAGTCCGTCGGCGCCGGGCCAGGCGCCGGCGAGCGGCAGGCCGTCGGGCGTGAACGCCATCGTCCCGGCCCAGCGCGCAATGACCTTGCGCCGCTGCGCATGGGGAAACCAGCGTGCGAGCAGCCGCTCCAGCGCTCGTTGCACCGCGGGGCCGGGCGTCTCGTCCGTGGTGCGTTCTTCATCGCCCCCCTCGTCACGCTGACCGCCGAGCAGCACCGTTCCCGTCGACAGCACGCGGAGGTAGTCGTGCCCGCCGCGGGCGTACACGGGACGGGGTGCGCGCGGTGTCGGCTTGACGCGCGCGGCCAGCATCTGGGCGCGCCACGCCGTGAGCCGCAGGTCGGCAGTTCCGGCCGGCGCGAGCGCGCCTGACGCGTGCGAGGCCGTGACGACGACGATCGCCGGCTCGATCACGCGCTCACCCACCACGACCCGCCAGCGCGTGCCGTCGCGCTCCGGACGTGTCACGCGCACACCCTCGCTCAGGGCGGCACCTGCGCGGCGCGCTTCGGCGACTACCGCGTCGAGGAGGTGGAGGGGGTCGACCGCGCCATCGCCGTCGTCGACGAGGCCGCCGAGCCAGGGCCCACCCCGCCAGGGCGCGGGCAAGCGATCGGCGGCGAGCCATGTGAGGCCCAAGGCGTCTGCCGTGGCCTCGAGGTCGGCGGCCTCGTCGGGATCCACCGCCAAGCGCAAGCTGCCGGAGGGGACCCAGCCGATGTCGTGGTGACGGGCCAGATCGCGGACCGCCTCGCGCGTGGCGAGCCCTGCCGCACGAAGCGCATCCGCCACGTCCCGCCCCTGGGACTGGGCGACGCGCGCGTAGGGGTCGGCGCCGTCGGCCAAGATGAAGCCTGCGTTGCGTCCCGTCGCGCCCTCACCGGCGCGGCGCACGTCGACCCAGGCGACCGTGGCCCCGCGTTGCGCGGCCGCGCGCGCCACAGCGGCGCCGGCGATGCCGGCGCCCAGGACCAGCACGTCCGGGCGTGCGGGCACGTCGTCGCGCCAGGGGTCGCGCTCGCGACGCCGCTCCAGCCACCATGAGGTGGTGGGGACGGGGTCGGGAGCAGGATCGACAGGCTCGGAAACGGCGCACCTCCGGGGCCGGGATCGTAGTCCGGAGGGCGGCGTACCCTGGGCCCCCCGATGGCTGACGCCCGCACCCGCTCCGACGACCCTCCCTCGCTCCGCGTGGTCCGCGGCGAGCTGGAGCTCGCACTCCGCGTCACCGACCCGGACGTCGTCGCCGAGCTCGAGTCGGTCCCGGAAGGCGCCGCGCGCGAGGCGCACGCGCTGAAGGCACTGCGCATCGGTGTTACGGCGCTGCAGGGCGCCCGGGGGCAGGTCGACGCCGCCGTCGTCCGCAAGGAGGGCGAGCGTCTCGTCGCGGAGCTTCGACGGTCGCTCGACGCCCACCGCGAGGGGCTGGGCGGTCGCCTGGAGACCACGCTCAAGGAGTGGTTCGACCCGCAGAGCGGCAAGCTGCCCGAGCGCATCCGCGGCCTCGTCAAGAAGGACGGCGAGCTCGAGACCGTGCTGCAGCGCGCCGTCGGCAGCGACGGCAGCGCGCTGGTCGCCACGTTGCGCACGCACGTGGGCCCCGAGAGCCCGCTCATGAAGGTCCTGAGCCCGTCCCAGAGCGAGGGGTTGCTTCATTCCCTGGGCCAGGCCGTGGAGAAGCAGCTCGCCACGCAGCGCGAGCACATCCTCCAGCAGTTCAGCCTCGACCGCAGCGACAGCGCGCTGTCGCGTCTGGTCCAAGAGCTGGAGAAGAAGCACGGCGACCTCACCACCGAGCTCAAGGGCCGTATCGACCACGTCGTTCGCGAGTTCTCGATGGACGAGGAAGGCAGCGCGCTCAAGCGGCTCGTGGACCGCGTGGACCAGGCGCAGAAGCGCATCACCCGCGAGTTCACGCTCGACGAAGAAGCCTCGGCACTCGGGAACCTCCGCAAGCAGCTGCTGGACGTGCTGCACGAGCACGAGAAGCGCAACGTGGCGTTCCAGCAGATGGTCGTGGAACAGCTCGGCCGCATGCAGGGGGCCAAGGAAGAGGAGCAGCGCAGCACGCGCCACGGTCTCACCTTCGAGCAGGCCCTCTTCGAGCGCGTCCAGGCCTACGCCCAGGGAGCTGGCGACGTGGCCTCGTTTACCGGCAACGAGACGGGCCTCGTACGCAATGACAAGAAGGGCGACGTCGTAATCCAGCTGGGCCCCGACGCGGTCGCGGCGGGCGCGCGCATCGTGCTCGAAGCCAAGCAGGATCAGTCCTACTCCATGCGCCACGCGGCCGAGGAGATCGCCGCGGCCCGCAACAACCGCGGGGCCGAGGTGGGGGTCTTCGTCTTCTCCAAGCGCTCGGCGCCCGAGGGTCTCAAGGTCCTCCAGCGCATGGGCTCGGACGTGTTCGTCGTATGGGACGCCGAGGACGAGAGCAGCGACACCGCTCTCGAAGCCGCGCTGCTCCTGGCGAAGGCCCTCGTCACGCGCGCCGCCACGGAGAAAGACGAGGAAGCCGTCGACCCGGAGCGCTTCGAGCGCGCCATCCTCGACATCGAGAAGCACGCCAACAACCTCGACGACGTCACGAAGGCCGCCGAGACCATTCGCAGCGGCGCCGACCGCATCCTCACGCGCGTGCGCATCGACCAAGACGCGTTCCGTCGCCAGATCGAGGAGCTGCGCCGGCTGCTGGACGCACTCCGCGACGCGTAGATCGAGGGAGGCGCCGTGACCAAGAACCGCGTCGAGGCATTCAGCGACGGCGTCTTGGCCATCGTCATCACGATCATGGTGTTGGAGATGAAGGCGCCGCCGCACGCGGACCGGATCCCCGACCTGCTCCCCGTAGCGCCCGCGTTCTTGAGCTACATCCTCAGCTTCCTGTACCTCGGCATCTACTGGAACAACCACCATCACCTCCTGCATGCGGCGCCCCGCGTGACGCCTGCCGTGATGTGGACGAACCTGCACCTGCTCTTTTGGCTCTCGCTCGTGCCCTTCGTGACCGCGTGGATGGGGGAGAACCACTTCGCGCCGCAACCCATGGCGCTCTACGGCGCCGTCCTCCTGATGGCCGCGGTCGCCTACTGGGCGCTGCAACGGGCCATCGTGTCGATCGAAGGCTGCGACTCGGAACTGGCCCAGGCCCTCGGGCCCGACTGGAAGGGCAAGGTGTCGACCTTCGCCTATGCCGTCGCGATTCCCGGAGCCCTGCTCTCGCCCTGGATCGCGGGCATCGCCTACGTCGGGGTGGCCATCGTGTGGCTCGTTCCCGATCGCCGCCTCGCACGCGTGATCGAACGGCGATCGAGCGCGCCGGACGCGGGCGCATGAGCCACATCGTCCTCGTCCACTGGAAGCCGGCAGAGGCCGAGCCCACGCAGCGCGGGCTGGTCGACCAGGGTCATCGCCTCGAGCTGATCCGACCCGAGGGCGGCAAGGGGCTTGCACGCTACCGGGCGACACCTCCTGACGCGTTCGTGATCGATCTGTCGCGCCTGCCCAGCCACGGGCGGGAGGTGGCGGTGTACCTGCGCCGGCAGAAGGGCACGCGTGACGTGCCGCTTGTCTTCCTGGCCGGGGATCCGGCGAAGGTAGAGCGGTTGCGCGAGGCCCTGCCGGACGCGCAGTACGTGCGCACGTGGCGCGGTGTCGGTGGGGCCATCGGGCGCGCGAAGACGTCGCCGCCGCGCGCGGCCGTCGTGCCGACCAGCATCACCGGCTACTCGGGCACGCCGCTCGTCAAGAAGCTGGGCATCAAGGCGGACTCACGTGTGGTCTTGGTGGGCGCGCCCAAGGACATCCCGGTGCTGCTCGCCGATCGACCCCCAGGGAGCACGCTCGTCCAAGCAGGCCGCGGGCCCGGCGATCTCGTGCTGGTCTTCGCCACGACGCGCGCCGAGCTGACCAAGCGCTTGCCTGGCGCGCTGGCCCGTGTCGACGACCCGGGGCGCCTGTGGATCGCGTGGCCCAAGAAGACGTCGGGTCAGGCCAAGGACCTGTCCGAGCCCGGCGTTCGCGAGGCGGGACTCGCGGCGGGCTGGGTCGACTTCAAGATCTGCGCCATCGACGCCACGTGGTCGGGCCTCTGCTTCGCTCGGCCCCAGCACACCAAGCGCCAGCGCAGCGGGCGCTGATCGCGCGCGACCCTCACGCGCGGCGGTCGTGGATCCAGGCGAACGGCGTGGGCCTGTGGCGACGCTTGGCCTCCGCGTCGGCTTGGCGGCGATACCGGGCCGGCATCTCGCAGAGCTCGTCCTGCAGGCGCGCACCGTCGGGTCCAAGGCCCGTGAGGTGGCCTACGCGCGCCTCGGCGAAGAACCCCTCGAGGTTGTCGGCGTAGTCGTGGAGCGAGTAGATGCCGAGGTGCGTCCCGACCGCAGAGAAGCGGCGGAACAGCGAGACGTCGCCGTCTCCGGCCATGAGTCGCGCGGGCATGGCGACATGGCCGACCACGTGGCGCAGGGCTTCCAGGGCACCGTCGGGATCGCGCTCGAGCACGCCCAGCAGCACGCCGCGGTAGGCGCGCTCATGGCGTGCCTCGTCGGCCGCAACCAGGCCGCACATGCGGCGGAGACGGTCCGCGCCGGCCCGGCGCACGACACGCCCGAGCTGGTTCCACGAGGTCTTGGTGGCGTGCTCCTGGATCGAGGCATAGGCCAGTCCCTTGTAGGGGTCGCCGTCCGCGCCCGTGTCGAAGCCGTTGCGCAGCAGGTGCTGGATGGTGCGCTCGACCTCGCGCATGGCCACGCGCCCGCCGAGCAGCAGGTAGGCGCGCGTGACGTCGCCGTGGCGCTTCTCTTCGGCCGTCCAGGCACGGCTCCAGCAGGCCCAGGCATGGCGCTCGGTGCCCGTGGCGTCGGTCATGCCACCGAACCGGTTGAGCGCCGTCTGGTAGGAGGGCAGGGCCTCCTCGGTCACCACGTTGCCGACGAGGACGACGAGCATGTCGTCCTCCAGGCGCTCGGCCTCCGCCCGCAGCTCGTCCAGCTCCTCCCGCCACGTGGGGCCCGCGAAGTCGGGCAGGAAGTCGGACGGCTGCCAGCAGGCCTCGACCTCGGGGAACGTCGCCAGCTGCTCCTCGACGGTCGGGAGCACGTCCGCCATCACGCGCAGGCGCTCGGCGTCCTGGCGGAGGAGGAGATGCATGGGCTGGGTCTCCACGGCCGGCCAGCCGACCCGGGTCGAGAGCCACCGAGGAGACGAGGACGGGTTCCGCCTGGAGCTCCGGGTCTGTCTGAGAACACGTCCTGCTGCGGCCACCGTGTCTCTCGCTGCGCCCGCCCCAACTCGAATCCGGGTCCTTTGGCGGTCAGGGGACCGCCTCCGGCCCGGCTTCTCGTCGTGCCTGTGGCTCGCTTCGGCCCCGGTGTCCTCGCGACGGAGTGTTCTCAGACGCACCCTAGGCGCGAGGAGCCCTGATTGTCAGGTCTCTTCCTCCATTTCGGGGATTCCGATGGGGATCGCGCTTCAGCGGATGTGAATCCGGTTCGACCCGGGGTATTGGCGCCCGCGTTGCGCGTCGTGCGCGTAGCCTCCCCGGACTCCCGGCGGAACCTCCATGCCTCGAACCACATTTTGCGACGCCCCCGCCGCGGCGGCGTCTACATCGCGAGGCCCCTTCGCCGCGACGCGTCCCTTCACGCGGGGCAGTGCGCGCAAGGAGGCGTGGTTCCTGGTCTCGACGTTCGCCGTGATGGCCGCCTTCGCCACGGTGGCCGTGCTGCCTCTCGCGTGGCCTCTGCGCCTCCTCGGGTCTCTGGGGACGGGCCTCACCATGGTGCGGGCGTTCATCCTGTTCCACGACCGCCATCACGGGGCCGCGTTCACCGAGTCGCGCATCGCCAAGCTCGTGCTCGACGCGTACGGCCTCCTGCTGCTGACGCCGCCGCGCCTGTGGCGCTACACGCACAACTACCATCACGCCCACACGGCGCGGACCGACGGCGACCAGCGCGGAACGTACACCCTGTTCACCACCGAGCAGTGGCGCAACGCGTCCAAGCGAGAGCGCTTCGCCTACCGCGCGGAGCACCACCCGCTGACCTTGCTGTTCGGCTACGTCACGGTGTTCCTGGGCACCTTCGGCGTCTGGCCCGTGCTGCGCAAGCCCGCGGCGTCCTGGGACAGCCTGGCCTCGCTCGTCGTGCACGCCGGCGTCGGCACCCTCGCCTGGGTACTCGGCGGACCCGCGGTCTTCGTCTTCGCCTTCCTCATCCCGTTCTTCCTGGCGGGTGCGATCGGCGCGTTCCTCTTCTACGTGCAGCACTACTTCGAGGAGTGCTCCGTGCCCGACGAGGCGACGTGGACGCACGCGGGCGCCGCACTGGGCGCATCCAGCCACGTGGCCTTCGGCCCGGTGGGTAGCTGGTTCACGGGCAACATCGGCCTGCACCACATCCACCACCTCAACCCGAAGATCCCCTTCTATCGCCTGCCCGAAGCGCTCGCCGCCGTGCCGGCGCTCCAGACCTCCAAGCCCATCGTCCTGAGCCCGCGCGCCATCGCTCGCTGCCTCCGCCTCAAGCTCTGGGATGCCGACTCCGGTCGCCTCGTCGCCTACGCCGACGCGTAGGTAGGGCCGCGAGCCTGGGTGCGGTGGGGCGGCTCGCCAGATGCTCGGTCCCGCACCAGCATCGGCTCCTCGAGTGAACAGACCACGAGTCGTCGCCGATGCTGGCGCGCTACCTTCGCCCTGACGACCCGATGCGTAGCGGGTGGCATTCGAAGCCAAGATGCGGGCGTGATGTGCTGAGGCGGCTCCGGGGGAGCCCGGGCGGACGCGCGTTTCCGGTCCGCTGCAATCGGTCACCGCGCGGCGCTCGAGCCGGGCGCGCGGCTCGGGACCGAGCATCTGGCGGGCCGTACCTGGGCACGGTGGGGCCTCAGCGCATACTCACTCCATGGCGCGGGTCGAGCTGACGAACCATCTGTATGCGTTCTTTCCGGTGCTCGAGGGAAGTCATGAAGTGGCGCCGGGGACGGTTCGCGACGTGATCGCGGAGCTGGAGGCGAAAGCCCCGGGCTTCGAGTTCTACGTCTGTGATGAGGCCGGGCGCATGCGTCAGCACGTCAACGTGTTCGTCGATGGCGAGCGCATCCGCGATCGCGGCACCTTGGGGGATCCCGTGGGCCCGGATTCCAGGGTGGTGATCGTGCAGGCCCTGAGCGGCGGGTAGGCTCTCCGACCCCGCAGCCGGAGAGGGAGGTCGGTCATGTCGAATCGCATTCTCGTGGGTACGCGCAAGGGGACCTTCTTCGTCGACCGCGGTGGCAGCGGTTGGTCGATGCGCTTGGCCGGGCACCGCGGCTCGGGCGTCAACTACGTCGCGCGCGACCCGAACACGGGCACGACGTGGGCCCTGCTCGGCCACGGCCACTGGGGCGCCAAGCTGTCGCGCTCCACGGACGACGGCGCCACGTGGTCCGACGCGCCGCAGCTCAAGTACCCCGAGGGCGCTCGCCACTATCTGCCTCCGCCGCCCTCCGACACGGGAGCGGGCGAGGGCGCCCCGGTCCTCAAGCCCGCCACGCTCTTGAAGCTGTGGGTCATGGCATTCGGCGGCGACGGGGCCATCCACATCGGCACCATCCCCGGAGGCCTCTTCACCAGCCGTGACGGCGGCGAGTCGTTCGACCTCGTGCGAGGCCTGTGGGACCACGAGTCGCGTGGCGGTGATCTCTTCAGCGGCGAGGGCAACGGCACCACCAAGTGGTTCGGTACCCCTGCGGCCGACGGCGAGTTCTCGCCGGGCATCCACTCGGTGGTGGTCGACCCGCGTGATCCCAAGCACATGTACGTCGCCATCAGCACAGCCGGCGTCCTCGAGACTACCGACGGCGGCGAGACGTGGCACGTGCGGAACACCGGCCTGATCATGGATTACTCGCCCGACCCGACGGACGAGTGGGCGGGCCACGACCCGCACTTCGTCGCACTCTGCACGAGCGACCCCGACCACGTCTGGCAGCAGAACCACTGCGGCGTGTTCGCCAGCACCGACGCGGCCGCCACGTGGAAGCGGGTAAGTGCCCCGGACCAGGGCGTGCACTTCGGCTTCCCCGTCGCCGCCGACGAGAAGGACGGCAACACGGCCTGGCTCGTGCCGGGGCACTCCGACGCCCAGCGCACGACGGTGGACGGCGGCCTGTTCGTGGCGCGTACCGAGGACGGTGGGGCGACGTGGCAGCAACTGCGCAAGGGCCTGCCGCAGGAGCACGCCTATGACGTCGTCTACCGCCACGCCCTGGACAACGCGGGCGACCGCCTCGCGTTCGGCAGCACGACGGGCAACCTGTACGTCAGCGAGGATCGCGGCGACTCGTGGACCAGCGTCGCCTCGAACCTGCCGCCGATCTACTCCGTGCGCTTCGCCTGAGTCGACGGGGCCTACGCCCGCCGCTTGAGGTGGGAGAGCACGTAGAGGCCGCAGAGTACGCCCATCGCGACCTGGCCGCCGACGGCCAGCGGTCGCTCCAGGGGCTCGCCTTGCAGGTAGGCGATCCCCTTGGGCACACCCATGGCCAAGCCGCCGATCGCACCCACGAGCGCGAAGAGCAAGCCGCCGCGCAACGCGGAGCGGGCCACGCCGGGGCGCGCTGCCGCGGAAGCCAGCATGACCTCGACGGCGCCTAGGAAGGCGGGGATCAGCGAGGTCACGTGCTCGCGGCCCGTCGCCAGCCAAAGGCCGACGCCCAGCAGGACGAGGCTGAGCCCCAGCGCGTGCAGAGCGAGACGCATCCTGCTCTCCCTTCGTCACCCATCCCCGCGGGCGTGCCCCCTGGGGTAGCATCCGGCCCGGGGTTGGCGCCATGAGCATCCGGGCGGCGCGCCCCGGGAAGGACGTCCCTTCATGAGCCCCTCTTCCGACGAGTCGGCCGGCCCGGCCAGCGCCCTTGACCCGCAGGTTCTTGCCCGGCTTCTCGACGTTACCCGTCGCATCAACTCGGAGACCGATCCCGACGCGATCCTCGGGACGATCGTCGACAGCCTCGTGTCCATCGCCCACGCCGATCGTGGCTTCCTCATGCTTCGGGGAGAGGACGGTCAGCTGCGCTTCACCGTGGCACGCGATCGCAAGGGTCAGCCGCTGGAGGAGCGCAAGTTCCAGGTGTCGCGTGGTGTCGTCGACGAGGTCGCCCAGTCCGGCGAGCCGCGTCTCATCGACGATGCGGCCAGCTCGGATGCCTACAACGCGCGCATGAGCATCGTCAGTCTGAGCCTGCGCACGATCCTCTGCGTGCCGCTCCAGACCCAGGCCGGCGTGATCGGCGTGATCTACGTGGACAGCAACGCGATCACGCGCCGCTTCACCGAGGGCGACCTGCCGTTGGTCGAGAGCTTTGCCGCGCAGGCCGCCGCCACGCTCGAGCGTGTGCGGTTGGAGCGTGTCGCGCGCGAGCGCGACCGCATGGCTGCCCAGCTGCAGGTGGCTGCCGAGATCCAGCGCACGTTCCTGCCGGCCACGTTCCCGCCCGCGGCGGGCGTGGTGGGGGCCGTGGCCGCCGTGCCGGCCCAGCAGGTGGGCGGCGATCTCTACGACGTGCTGCGCTTCCCGGACGGCCGCGTCGGCGTCATCGTCGGCGATGTCGCGGGCAAGGGTGTGCCTGGCGCCTTGTTCGGCGCGCGGCTGTTGAGCGACCTGCGCGCCCAGGCGCTCTTGCACGGCGACGTGGGCGACACCGTCACGGCCCTCAACGCCATCGTGGCGGAGCGGGCCACGCGCGGCATGTTCGTCACGCTGATCTACGTCGTGCTCGATCCGCAAACGGGCCGCTGCCAGTACGCCAACGCCGGTCACATCGCACCGACGGTGCGGCGGCCAGACGGCACGCTCGTACGCTGGACGGGGGTTCTTGGGCCGCCGCTCGGCATCCTTCCCTCGCTCACCTACGAGATGGGCGAGGCCCAGCTCGAGCCTGGTGAGGTGCTCGTGCTGCTCACCGACGGGCTCGGCGATGCGGTGGGCGAGAACGACCAGCGCTTCGAGGACGACCGCGTCGACGCCGTGATCACCCGCGCCGCCGGCGGTCCGCAGGATGTCGTGGACAGCTTGCTGGCCGCGACGGCCGAGTTCACCGGCGCGCGCCCGCAAGCCGACGACCAGACGCTCCTGGCCATCGCCCGGTCCTAAGGGAGCGCGTGACCGCGTCGTCGTCCGGGGTGCTGCGGCCGAGCCCGCTCTCGGCGTGGTTGTGGCTGCGTCGCCATCCGCGACAGGCAGCACCGCTCGTCGCCATCCAGGCCCTGGTGACGGCGCTGCTGGTGATGATCATCACGCCCACGAATGCGTTCCGGGCCACGAGCGAGGCCTACGCCGAGGCGCTCGCGCGCGTCACCATCGCGAGCCCGCTCCGGCAGTTCGCCTTCGATGACGATCTCCTGGCCCGCCTCGACGCGAACCCCGGCCAGGCCGAGCGCGTCGAGGCCAAGATGTTCTGGCTCAAGATGCCCATGATCGTGGGTCAGGGCTTTGCCCCGTTGATCGCCGTGCCGGACGACGCGCGTGACGCGTTCCTGGAGCGCGTGGGCGCCCGCCTCGTGGAGGGTCACTGGCCTCGCCCGGGCACCGACGACGCCGTGCTCCACGACAGCCTGATCACGGCGCGCGGGTTCCGGCTGGGCGACGCCTTCGGTCGCCTGGAGGACCCGGCGGATCCCACACCCGGCCGCTTCGTCGTCGTGGGACGCCTGGAAGGCAGCGCGCGTCTGGGCATCGTGGATCACGCCTACGCCAGTCGGCCCGCCAGCGTGCTCGCACGCACGCCGCCGTTCCAGCTCGTCTACGCCAAGGCGGGCCGTGAGGCGGAGTCCGATGCCTACCTCCGTGACCTCGTCGACGACGAAGGCCGATCCCTGCTCCACGTGGTCGACCGTGCGTACCTCGCCGAGCGCATCGACGAGAGTCTGGCCAACTTGCCCGTGCTACTGGGCTTCATCACCGCGGCCGTGGCTCTCGTGGTGGCGCTGGTCACGTCGTTGCTGGCCGTCGTCGCGTTCCAGGCGCGCGTGGACGAGTTCGGCCTCCAGCTCGCCGTCGGCCACCGCGTGCGCACACTGGTCCGCAAGCTGGCGCGCGAGACGGCGCTCGTCGCCACGCTGGGCTGGGCGATCGGCCTCGGCATTGGCCTGACGAGTGTCACGCTATACCGGGATCTCGTGCTCGAGCCCAAGGGCATCCTCATGCAGGTGCCCGACATGCGGCCGATCCTGCTGTCGCTGCTCGTGCCCACGCTGAGCACCGTGGTGGCGTCCTTCGTGATCGCCCGCCGGCTGCGTGGCATGGATCCCGTCTCCGTCATCCAGCGGAGGGGCGCATGACCGACGCGGAGACCGTGATCGAAGCGCGTGGCGTGGGCCTGTCCTATCGCGACGGACAGCGCCACGTCACGGCGCTGCACGACATCGATCTCGCGGTGGCGCGCGGCGAGCGTGTGGCGCTGGTCGGTCCCAGCGGCTCCGGCAAGTCGAGCCTGCTGTTCGTGCTCGGTGGGCTGCGGCGTCCCACGCACGGCGACGTGCTCTTGCTCGGGCGTTCGCTCGTCGGCGGCGCCGACGCCACGGCCGACGTACGCCGTCGCCACGTGGGCTTCCTGTTCCAGGAGCCGTTCCTCGTGCCCTACCTGACGGTGCGCGAGAACGCCCTCGCCCACGTGCCGACCGCCGAGGCGAGCGAGCGTGTCGAGGCCCTGGCCGTCAGCATCGGCATCGCCCACCTCCTCGACGAGCGTCCGCATCGTCTTTCGGGTGGGGAGCGCCAGCGCGCCGGCCTGCTGCGGGCCCTGGCCGCGGGCCCCGACCTGATCTTGGCCGACGAGCCGACGGCGTCGCTCGACCACGCAACGGGCAGGGCCGTGCTGGACGCCCTCGCCGCGCACGCCCGCGATGCGGCCCTGGTGGTGGCCACCCACGATCTCTCCATGCTCGATGCGGTGCACCGGGTGCTGCGGCTCGCCGACGGCCGGCAGACCCCCGGGTAGGGTGGATGGACTTCGCCCCGACGGGGGCCTGCGGAGGTGCCCATGACCTGCTCGCGTGCGCGTGCGGCGTGCCTCGTGCTCGCCCTTCCGGTGTTCCTTCTCGGCGGCGCGTGGGCCTCGTCCTCCGCGGCGCGAGCCGAGGAGCCCGCCGTCGTCGACGTGCCCGACGTACGTCAGCAGCGGGTGCCGGTGGCCCAGCTGCGCTTGGAGGAGGCGGGACTCGCTGTGGGGCGCCTCTGGCGCATGTCCGTGGAGCGCCTCGCCAAGGACTACGGCATCGAGACCACGGCGGGAGCCGTCGCCTTCCAGCGTCCCAAGGGCGGCGTGCGCCGTCCGCGCGGCCATGCGGTCGACCTGATCGTGGCCGCGGCCGTCGACGGCCCGCTGCCCGAGCGTCTGCCGCCGCCCACGGTGCCCCGCGACCCGACGCCCACGCCGGACACGCCGAGCCCGGGCGTCACCGAACCCGAACCCGGCTCGCCGCACAGGCCGGAGGTGGCCCCGGGCACGACGCAAGCGCCCACGCCGCCGGTGTCGCCGCCCTCCAACCCCGACGACATCGGCTCCCCGGAGGCGCCCGCGCCGGCACCGCCTGCCGACCGCCAGGTCGTGCCGCCGCTGCTGGGTTTGCACCTGCCCGTCGCCGAGCAGCTGGCGCGCGACGCGGAGATGACGCTGTACGTCGATCGCGTGCCGGGCCATCCCGTGGGCCGCGTGCTGCGGCAGTCCCCCGAGCCGTACAGCGCGCGCCCGCGCGGCGGTGTCGTCAAGGTCGTGGTCACCGCCGGCGGCGACTTCGAGGGCGAGACCGCGCCGCCGCCCGCCGTCCACGTGGACGAAGTCGACGTACCTTCGCTGCTCGATCGAACCGGGCCGCAGGCGCTGCGCATCCTGCGTGACCTGCGGCTCGTGGGCACCGTGCTCGAGGCCGAGCGCGGCCCGGCGGGCCGCATCGTCGACCAGAAGCCCCGCCCTCGCGAGCGTGTGCCCGTGGGCACACTCGTGCAGGTCTGGGTTGCTCCGGGCGAGCCCAGCAAGCCCACACCGCCGCCGGCCGTCGAGGTGCCGAGTGCGCCGGAGGTGCCCGCGCGCCCCGAGCCTGGCCCTGCAGCGCCTGCCGATGCGCCGAAGCCGCTGGCCCCCGCTGCTGGGACGGCGCTTCCGCGTCAGGCCAGCATCGACGTCGGGTTCACGTGGTCGGCGGTCGATGGGGCAGATGGCTACCTGCTCGAAGTCGACGAGCAGACGGCCGACGGCGCGTGGCTCGGCGTGTCGCGCGTGCGCGCCCAGCGCACGGCCGAGATCGTCACCGTGGAGCGTCTGGACCCGCGGACGCCGCGGGCGTTGCGCTGGCGCGTGGCAGCCCTGGTCGCAGGCCGCCCCGGGCCGTTCTGCGCGTGGATCGCGCTTCCCTAGCCGTCAGGCGCGGTCGAGGAAGTCGGCTTCCTTCGAGGCCGCGGCCGATGCGGCGTCGCGGATCTTGCGCAGCACGCGCTCGGCGGCCTCGCGCTCGCGCTTGCGGGCATCGCTCTCGATGACGCGCAGCGGCTCGACATCCACGTCCACCTCGTCGAGGGAGGCGCCGCTCTCCGGAGCGGGCTCGGCCGGGGGCTCGGCAGCCTGCTCGGCAGGCCGCGCGGCCTTGGAGCGTGAAGGGCCGTTGCGCCACTCGTCGTAGGCGCGAACGCCTTCCATCGCGAGCTGCGTGGTCGAGATCTCGAAGGTCGGCAGGCCGCCCAGGCGGGGGGTGCCCTCGACGATGATGAAGTGGGCGCGGCGTGCAAAGCACAGGGTGGCCGCGATCTCCCAGATGCGACGTTCGGCCGCCCAGCGCGCCGCGTCCTCGGGCAGCATGGCCACGGCAGAGGCCTGCCCCTGCTTCTCCTCGACCTCGACGAGCTGCACCATGTCTTCGCGCCCGAGCAGGTCCTCGCGGTAGAGGATGCGGCCGAGCCGCTCGAACAGGACGGTGCTGGTCGCGGCCACCACGTTGCCCTGGCGGAACATCAGCACGCGGACGTCGTCCGCATCGGCGATCACGAGCGCGCCATCGAGCGCCTGGTTCGTGCAGAACGTCAGCAGGTCGGCCGTCTGCCGACCCGTGAAGCGGCCGGACGCGCAGACGCGGTGCAGGCCCCCGTCGCCCACCGGCGTCAGCAGCCCGGCCAGTGCCTGTCCCAGCAGCGGGGACAGGGACTCGGGAAGCAGACGCTCGAATAGGATGGCGACTTCCAGTCCCATGCCTCGTCCCGTACCGGCCAGCCGCGCCCATGGGCATGGACACGGGACCCCCCCGGTGGGGCCGCCTGTCCTACCTTTCGGCTCGTAGGGGCCTCGGCCCGAACCCCGGCCACCGTATCCCTCGGGCACGCCTAGCGGAAATGCGGTGTGAAGCCATCGGCGCTGCGGATGCGCCAGTCGCCCGCTGCGTCCTTCAGCAGCCGGACGCGCCCCGTCAGGGGCAGGACCTGGCCCAGGGCCCGCACGCGCACCGTGACCCGGCTGGAGGCCTCGTCACCGTCCACCTCGATGTCGTTCACGTCGACGGAGGTCCCCACGGGGCCGAAGCGCTTGGACAGGGCCTCCAGCCGCGCCAGCGCTTGTTCGCGTGGTGTTCCGTCCTGGACGAAGTCCTCGTGGAGCAGGGCGCCCAAGCCCTCGAAGTCCTTGCGGTCGAAGGCCTTGGCCGCGTCCTCCAGGACGTGGTCCACGGCCTCGGCGTCCGTGACCACCAAGCGCTCGATGCCCCAGCCCAGCGCCACGAGCGCGAGCAGGGACCAGGGGGAAAGAAGCCGGGCGAGCCTGCTCATGGACCTCCACCGTATCCGACGACGCCCGCCCCCGGGGCCGCCCGCCGGTGCGGCAAGGGGTACACTTCCGCCCATGTCGGACGACGTACAGAAGTGGTGCGCGCTGGGTGCCCAGCACCTCGAGCAGGGCGAGCCCGAGGAGGCTCTGCACTGGTACGAGCGGGCCATCGACGCCGATCCGGACAACGCCGACGCCTGGTGCGGGCGGGCCAAGAGCCAGTACGACATGGGGCGCCTCGAGCGCGCCGACCGGGACTACCGGCATGCGCTGCGCTTGGCCAAGGAGCAGCTGCGGCTGGGCGAGGCCGAGACCGGCCCGCGCCGCTGGTGGCTGGACCCCGAGACGCGGCCCTACCTGCATGCGCTCCGGGGCAAGGGGCTGTGCCGCTACTGGCTGGGTGACTGGCCGGGGGCCGTGCGCGCCTTCCAGCGCCTGCTCCAGCTGGCGCCGACGGATCCGCTCGACGCCCGCTACATGCTGGGCGAGGCCTGGCTCCGCGACGGTGACATCGACCGGGCGGTCCGCGCCTGGCAGGAGATGGGGGACGACCCCGACGCCCTCTACAACCTCGGCCTCGGCTACTTCTACCGCGGCGAGTTCGCCCGCTCGGTGCATGCGTTCCGTCGCGGCATCTTCGAGAACCTGTTCCTCGTGGCTCGCTTGGCCAACGCCGAGATCATCTCGAACGTGCCCCATTACAGCGGCACGCACACGAAGGGCCTGGACTGCGAAGGGTCGGCAGCCGACTACCTCGACCGCTGCGGCGACCTCTGGCGTGGCCGTCCGATCCTGGCCCGCTGGCTGCGCTCGATCTACGAGCACCCCCAGGTGCAAGAGGACGTGACGCGCCACGTCGAGCACCTGCGTGCCCTCGTGCGCGAGGACCTCGCCATCGGCGACCGTGCCCAGCTCGAAGGCGCCAACACGGCGCTGCGCAGCGAGGAACGCCTCGAGCAGACCGACGCCACCATCGCTGCCGAGCTCTGCGAGCGCCTCTTCCGCGTCAACGATTGACGGGGAGGTGTCTGATCTGGCGCAGCGGAGCGAAGCGACGCGGGGCGCCGGGTCTGACACCCCCCGTGCGACGCTCGCCGGCGAGGCGGCGCCTCCGCAACCGAGGGGCAGCGGCCGCTGGGGTGTGCGGGACCCTCGGTGGAGCCAGACCCCGCGCCCCGCGTCGCCCCTGAAGGGCTCCGCTGCGCGGGATCAGGCACCCCCTCAGTCCTTCGTGCGCATCCAGCGCCAGATCTCCTTGAGCGACGGAGGCTGGCCGTAGAGGAGCACGCCCGTGCGGAAGACGCGGGCGGCCACGCGCATGGCGACCCACGTGCTGACGGCGAGCAGGGCGAGGCTGGCGGGGATCTGCCACGTCGGCGGTTCGGGCACGCTGGCCACGCGGGCCATCATCAGGAACGGCGTGAACGGCGGGATGAAGGAGAGGATCGTGGCGAGCTGCCCGTTCGGGTCACGGAGCACGATCATCGCCAGGAAGATCGGCAGGGCCAGCAGCGCCGAGATCGGCGCCATCAGGTTCTGCGCTTCCTTCAACGTGTTGCACGCGCTGCCGACCGCGACCATGAGGCTGGCGATCATCAGGAAGCCCAACACGTAGTACGCCATCAGCAAGCCGATCTGGCGGCCGGACACCAAGTCGCTCGCCCCTCCCAGCGCCGAGGCCAGCAGTCCGCCGCCGCTCCAGACGAGCAACAACGTGAAGCCGACGGCGCAGATGCCGAAGATCTTGCCCGTCATCAGCTGCCGCGGCGAGACGCTGCTCAGGAGCACCTCGTACACGCGGTTGGACTTCTCTTCGAGTGTGCTCGAGACGAGCATCTGGCTGATGCCCACGATGCCCATGAACAGCAGCATGATGAAGAGGTAGGGCAGCACAGCCGACGTGGGTGCCCCCACCTCGCCCTTCTCGTCCACCGGCACGTAGGTCACGGCGGGGCGGGCCAACCGCTCGAGGATGTCGCTGCCGATGCCCTCCTGCTCGGCAATCCGCATGTTGACGACGTCGTTGACCATGGCGGCCAACGAGGGTCCGCGGAACGCGTCGTCGCTGCTGCGGCTCGCGCCGATGACCTCGCTGGCGCGCTCGCCGCGCTCCAGCTTGGCCTTCTTCTCCAAGGCCGAGTTCGTGAGCACGATGGCGTAGAGCTGCCCAGCGCCCGCCTTGACGCGTAGCTCGTCGATGCGGTTGATGTCGGCCGCGTCCTTCTTCCAGGGATCCTCGTCCGTCTCGATCTCGACTTCGAAGCCGCCGGCTTCGCGGATCCGCTCGGCCAGCGGCGCGGCGAGGACGCCGGTGGTGTCCACGATGACGACCGGCTTGGCCTCGGACTTGGCACCGCGCATCAGCTTGGGCACGACCAGGACGAGGCCCATCCAGAGCGGGGTGAGCACGAGGCCGATCAAGAACGCCTTGGTCCGGACGTTCTCGATGTACTCGCGGCGGGCGATGTCGAAGACGCGACTCATACGGCGTCGGCCTCCGCGGCGATGCGCTTGAAGATCTCGTGCAGGCTGGGCTCCTTGCGCTCGAAGCGACGGACCTCGGCGCGCTCCAGCAGTGCGCGCAGCAGCGGCTCCGTCTCGGCGTCCGGCGCGAGCTGCAGCTCGGCCTCCTGGCCCATGGCCGTCATCGAGACGACGCCCGGCAGGTCGTCGAGCGTGGCGCCGGGGCGCAGGCGATACGCCACGTGCACGGCCTCGCGTCCCTGCTGGCGGCGTACCTCGTCGAGGCTGCCCGAGAGTCGGACACGACCGCGATGGATCATGACCAGGCGATCGCAGAGCTGCTCGGCCTGCTCCATGACGTGCGTCGAGAACAGCACCGTGGTGCCCTCGCGATGCAGGTCCAGCACGGCGTCCCGCAACACGTCGCGGTTGACCGGGTCCAGCCCTGCGAACGGTTCGTCGAGCACGAGCAGCTCGGGGCCGTGCAGCACGGTCACGACGAACTGCAGCTTCTGGCTCATGCCCTTGGAGAGCTCTTCGACGCGACGATCGCGCCAGCCGCCGATGCCCATGCGCTCGAGCCACGAGTCGATGCGCGGCGCGAGCCACGCATCGTCGCGCCCCTTGATGCGGCCGAAGAAGGCGAGCATCTCGCGGACGCGCATCTTCTTGTAGAGACCGCGCTCCTCGGGGAGGTAGCCGACGCGCGGCTTCAGGTCCTCGTCCATCGTCTGCCCGAGCACTTCGACACGCCCGCTGTCGGGCTTGAAGATGTTCATGAGCATGCGGATCGACGTGGTCTTGCCCGCGCCGTTGCTGCCGAGCAAGCCGAAGAGGCTGCCAGGGGCCACCTCGAAGGAGATGCCCTTCACGGCCTCGAAGTCGCCAAATCGCTTGCGGACGTCTTCGAAGCGCGCAGCGGGGCCGGCCGTGGACATGGGCCGGATGCTACCGGTCCTCAGCCGGTCCCTCGCGCTGAATCGTGCCGCGCAGCCGCCCGTGTTCGACGACCTCGTCGCGGTTCTGGCGCGTGCGCTTCACCGTCTTCAGCTCGAACGAGAGCGGACGACCCGTGCGCGCCGAAATGCGAGCCGTGCCCTCCAGGTCCTCGATCAAGCGAATCGGCGCCAAGCCCTCGGCGCCTTGACGCTCGAGTCGCGTGCGAATGGCGCCTGCGACCACCACGATCGGGTCATCGGCCTCGCCCTCGATGGCCTCGACACGGAAGGCTCCGCTGCGCCACGGGCCTTCGGGCGGCACCGTCCACCCCGACGGCGCGGGATCGAGCGGGCCTTCCACGTCCGTCAGAGGCCACGCGTCGCCGACGTGCACGTCGCCCGGTGGAACCCAGGGCGCGCTGGCGCCGATCCCCAGGCCGTCCAAGCGCTCGATGCCCTGCTCGAGCGTGGCGTTCTGGCGCTTCGGCCAGAGCAGCATCGGCTTGCGGCGCGAGGAGCGATCCACCATCCCGACCAGCGGCGCGCCGTCCGTGCCGCTCCCCGAGAACACCACCTTGCCGTCTTCCTCGTAGCGGATGGCCAGCTCCGCGCGCAGCGGGCGCTGGCGGTCATCCAGCGCCGTCGTGGTCTCGATCAGCGTCCAGCGCGCGCGGCGCGAGATCTCGCGCACGGCGCCCACGGCGGGGCGCTGCTCCACGGTGATCGCAGCCTCGAGGCTCGCCTCGTAGCGCTCGCCGACTTCACCCCACCAGTGCACGGTGACAGCGTCCCCGTGCGGCGCCGGCGCGGGGGCCACGTGCGCCGCCGGCCACGGTGCCTCTCCGGACGGCAGAGGCTCTGTCTGCGGCGCGTCCCCGCAGGCGGCGGTCAGGAGCAACAAGGCCGCGCCGGCCATGCGCACGACAAGCGCGAGCTTCATGCCGGCAAGGCCTGCTCGAGCACGCGCATCCAGCTGCGGCCGAGGATCTTGGCGACGGCGTCGTCGCTGTAGCCGTTGCGCAGGAGCAGCTCGCCGATGCGCGGCAGGTCGGCGACGCTGCGGATGCCCTCGGGCGCATCGTCCGTGGTGAACCCGCCATCGAGGTCCGAGCCGATGCCGACGTGGTCCGGCCCGACGAGCCCCACGATGTGGTCGACGTGGCGAATGACGGTCTCGAGGTCCACGCGCCCTTCGCCCAGGAACGGTCGGTAGAGCACGATGCCGACCAAGCCGTCGCGATCGGCGATGGCGCGGATCTGCGCGTCGGAGAGGTTGCGGCGGTGTGCGTGCACCGCGGCTGCATTGCTGTGCGACGCGACGACCAAGCCGCGGTGCGACTCGAGGACCGAGTCGAACGCCGCGGGCGTGAGATGGCTCAGGTCCGGAACCACGCCCAGCTTGCCCATCTCCTCGATCAGGGCCACGCCGTCGGGCGTGAGGCCGCTGCCGTCTTCCACGCCGCCGCACCAACGGTTGGGCGTGTTCCACGCCGGCGCCACGATGCGCACGCCGCGGTCCACCCAGCGCGCCAGCTCGCGCACGCTGCGGATGGGGTCGGCGCCCTCCATGAGGTGCACGATGCCGATGGGGCCGCCCGGCGCACAGAGCGACAGGTCGCCGCGGCTCTCCAGGCGGAAGATCTGTTCGGCGTGGCGGTGCAGCAGCTCGTCGTACCAACGCACCTGCTTCTCGGCCGTCTCCGTGGGGCTGCCGTTTCCGCCGTGGCCCTGGGGCGCGAAGATGGTGGCCAGGATCACGGCCAGCCCGCCGCGCCGGGCGTCGGCGAGGGAGAGGGCACGGCCCGCGGGCGCCGGCGCCGCGAAGTCGCGGGTCGGGTCTTCGAGCAAGGACATGGCGATGTCCTGGTGCCCGTCCACGATGAGCCAGCCCATGGGGATCCTCTTCTCCTGCCCGTGTGCCCACACGCGTGCCAGGGCCCGCCGCGGCACGTACTGCCACGGTCGTCGGGGTCCCGGACGGAGTGGGCGGGCATTGTGGTCCAGCGCCCCCGGCCAGGGAAGGAGGCAGACGCGATGACGCAGCCGCCGCCGCCGATTCCCGCAGCCCTTGGACCCGACCCCGAGGGCCACGCCTGGTCGTGGCGCGCCCTGCCCGCCGCCGCACGCCCGGACTTCGGGGTCTACGTCCACGACGACCCCGACGCCCTGCTGGATGCCCTGGCCGCGGACCCGGAGGCCCGCGAGGAGCGGCTGCCCTACTTCGCCAGCCTCTGGCCCTCCGGGGCGGCGCTGGCCAGGCACCTGCTGGAGGGCCCGAACCTGGGCGGCCTGGAGGTGCTGGACCTGGGCTGCGGCTGCGGCGTGGTCGGCTTGGCGGCGGCCTGCCGCGGGGCCGACGTGACCCTGCTGGACCGCGACGAGCGCAGCGGGTTCGGGGTCGCGGGGAGCGCGGCCGTGCTGGGCGTCACGCGTGCGGCTTTCGTGGCCGGCGACTGGACCCAGGCTTTGCCGGGCCGGCGCTTCCCCCGGGTCCTGGCGGCCGACGTGCTCTACGAGCCCGCGTTCGCCGCCGCCCTGGCCCCCGCACTGGCCCGCCTCCTGGCGCCCGCGGGCGAGGCCTGGATCGCCGATCCGGGGCGGCGCCATGCGGACGCGCTCGACGCCGAGGCCCGCCGCGCAGGGCTGGAGGTGTTGCCTCCCTTGGCGCTCCCGGCGCACGGAGGCATCCAGGTGGTGCTCCGCCGCTACCGTGGCCGTCCATGAGCCCCGGACCCTCGCACGAGACGCCGATCCTCTTGCTCCTGCCGGAGGGCACGCCGCTCGCCCAGGGCCTGGCGGCGGTGCTCGATCGGCCCGAGGTGCGCCAGATCGCCTGGCCCGCCCCGTGGCAGCTGGACGAGCACGGGTTGGACCTGTGCACGGCGCAACCCGACCTCGCCAGCATCGACCGCTCCACGCTCGATCGCGCGGTCCAGGCCTGGCTCGACTTGGCGCGCCCCGAGGCGCTGGACGCCCACGTCGCTCGCCAATGGCACGCCGTGGACGAGCGGGTACGCGACCACTACCTCGGCCGCAGCGCGCTCGCCGTCCTCGCCGGCGCGTTCAAGATGGGCGCCGCCACGCGCACCTACGCACCGCCGGCGGCCTTCCGTCGCGACCGCGTTTTCGAGGCCTCCGTGCCGTTCTCGTACCGCTTGGCGCGCGAGCCGGGTGAGCACGACGCCCGCGCGCCCGCCGAAGAGGCGACGCTCTCGTTCCACCCCTACGACCCCGACGGCGTGGAAGCACGCAACGAAGCCGGCCTCGACGCCGGGCGCGGGCCCGTGCTCGAGATCTACGCCTACGCCTCGGGGCGTCGGCGCCATCTCGAGCTGGCCCAGGCCGTGGCGCGTGCGCAGGGTGGGTGGCGCGTCATCGACGTGGGCGGTCACGTCGAGCGCAGCTGACCCCTGCTACGGGAGCACCGCCATGCAGGCGGGTTCGCCGTCTGCCGCGACGAAGGGTCCGAAGACCTGGCCGCGGTGCGCGTCGACGCCAAGGTCGAAGCGATCGAGCGCAAGCTCCAGGGTGGAGCCGTTCCACGCCGCCTCGACGGGCGTCAGCTCCACACCGAGCCCACTCACCATCGCGCGCACCGGACTCGCGACGGTCACCTTCTCGTTCGCCGCATCGATGGTGATGCGTAGGCCCGCGTCGTCGAGCGCCAGCGTGCGCGGTGCGGCCTCGGTGCCCGAGCGGACGGCGAGGTAGAGGCGTCGTCCGTCGGACACCGCCCACACGTCCTCCGTGCCGGGCAGCGGCACGGCATGGGCCCACGCCGGCTCGCCGAGCTGGCCGTCCACCGTGGGGGACAGGGGAACGATCGGCACCCGCGCCAGACGCACGCCCTGGCAGCGCTGCACGGCCTCGCGCAGGTTCGCGCGCCAGGGCGCGCCCCCGGGCACGGGAAGCCAAGAGAGCACGTTGTCCACCACCGTCAGGGGGTCCGCGCGAAGCGCCAGACCGGCCGAGAGCGGCTGCGCCAGGACCGCTTGGGGATCCGGAGCCGGACGGCCATCCCACGCGGACTCGAGCAGAGGTGTGGCCGCACCGAACGCGCCCGTGACCAAGATGCCCTGCGCGTCGCTGCGATCGGCCAACACCTCGGGAGGCGGGAGGGGGACGAGGCGCTGCGAGGCCAACGACGGCGCCGCCCACGTCTCGTCGAGGACGAGGTCGACGCCCGTCGTGCGGGCCAACGTCACGACCTCGGCGTCGCTCGGGTCCGCGCTGCGCGCGGGCACGACGAGCGACGCCCCGCGCAGGCGCGACGCCAGACCGGCACGCAGCACGCGAAGGCGCGACGGTGCATCGGGCAAGGCGACGACGACGCGGTCCAGCGGCCAGGACGCCAGCGCGTCGAGCAGCGGCGCGGGATCGTCGGCGAAGCGCCGCGCGTCCACGATGGCCTCGGTCACGCCGTGCTCGCGGGCCAGCGTCGTCACCTCCGCGGCGACGCGGTGCAACGACTCGGGCGAGGGATCGACGCGGACGACGACCTCGATGCCTGCGCCCTCCAAGGCGCGTGCGGTGGCGGGCACCGCTGCGACCGGGGCCACGACACGGTTGATGTGCGCGCCCGCCAGGCCCAGGTGAAGTCGCCTCAGGTCGCTGCGCGAGAGGTGGGGGCCGCCCAGGCTCGAGACGTCCCCGCGCCACGCACGCCAGGCACGCACGGGGCGGACGTCGCGGCGACCGGTGCGCACGCGCGTGCGGCCGCTCTCCGACGGCATCTGCAGCTCGACCGTGCGCATCATCGGATCGAGGCGCTCCGGCTCGATCGTGACCACCAGCTCGAAGCGCGCTGCCAAGAGCGCGGCGGCGTCATCGGCCACGATGACGACGATGTCGCGCTCGCCGTCATGCCAAGCCGCGACGCGGTAGCCGCCTCCGAGGTCGTCGCCCTCTCGCCACACGCCCAACGCCTCGACGATGTCGGCGGCCATGTCGTCGTGCGTCGGCAGCGCCAGCACGAGCACGGGGCCCTCGGCGGGCAGCGGCCACGCGAGCGCCTGGGACGCGCGTCCCTCCGGCAGGTGGTCGACCAGCGCCGTGGGCACGCCCGGGGAGCCGAGCACGTGCGCGCCCGTGAGCTCGGCCCACGGCGACGCCAGCATCTCGCCGTCCGCGCCGGCCGGTGGGGTTCCCAGGCACGGGAGGACGACAAGGACGGCCACGAGCAGGGAGCAGCGCATGCCGGCGAGTGTACGGATCCCGCCACTTGCGCGGGTCGCTACTCCGCGGGTTCGGCCGGAGGCGGCGCCATGCCGCCCGTCGGCGCGTCACCGTGACGCCACCGGGCCAGCCGCGCGCGCAGCGCCAACGGCCAGCGCGTGAGCAGCGTGGGTAGCACGCCGCGGCGGACGAGGTGCACGTGCACGTACTCGTAGGGCGTGCAGCCCCAGCGCAAGCGGATGTCGTCGCAGCCGATCGTGTCGATGACGTGGACGTCGTCGCGCTCGCACGCCCAGGCCACGGTTTCGGCCCACCGCACGTGGCCAGGGGACTCGCGGGCGACGTCTTCGGCGAACGTGATCTTCTGCATGAAGAGCGTGCCGGCGAACAGCGCGCACAGCTCGCCCGCAACCGGGCGACCTCCGACGGTGCTCCAGTTCAGCTGCAGCCACGAGCGCGCCGCAAGGCGTCGGCCCCACGCCAGGTAGAAGGCCTTGGTGTGTTCGTCGGTCGCGATGGCCGACGTGTCACGGCCCTTCCACGTGGAGGCTTCCAGATCGAGGAAGGTGGACAGCGAAGCGAGGGCGGCTTCCCCTTCGTCCGTGTGATGTTCCAGCGCGCCGATTTCGCCCAAGCGCCGGCGGGCCAGCTTGAGGCGCTGGCGCGACTTGCTGCTGAGCGACCGCCACGGGACGTCGTACGGCGTGTCCG
This sequence comes from Planctomycetota bacterium, assembly GCA_020631815.1. GTDB lineage: Bacteria > Planctomycetota > PLA2 > PLA2 > JAEUHO01 > JACKGW01. The sequence continues at coordinate 266,945 of JACKGW010000001.1, forward strand.
TGCCCAGACGCGCGCCGCGGAAGCGGGCGCGACGGACGATCGGCACCCAGCGCTTCAGTCGCATCCCGGCGAGCGCGCGGTGCATGGGGTCGTCCTCCACGAGACCCAGGACGCTCGTGCGATGGGCCTTCTTGGCGAGCCCGCCCGCCAGCAGGGCGTCGAGCACCGTGGCCAGGACCTCGTCGGGGTCCACGACGGGCCCGCCGGTGAAGGTGTGGAGGTCGGACGGGGGCTCGAGATGCAGCGGCCACGCCCGCTTCGTGACGAACGGCCAGGCGCCCACCAGGCGGTCGCCGCGCAGCGCCAGCCCGACCTCGAAGGCGGGGCCCGGTGCCGGCAGGGTCTCGAGCCAGGCGGCGGCCCACGAGCCGCTGCACATGGGCCGTCCGGGGGCGGATCGCTCGGCCAAGGCGTCCCACCGCTCGATCCAGGGTTCCAGGGCTGCAAGGTCGTGCACCCGCTGGACGACAAGGGAAGGGGCGGTCCCACCTCCGGTGGGGGGCTGGACGGCCTCGGACTTCGGAGGTTGGATCAAGGTTGGCACCGCCCTTGCGCAGGACGGACGGCCGGGATCGCGACCGCCGGGAGCCCCACGCCATGCCGAAGACCCAGACGATGCCTCACCTCGTGCCCGATGCCTCCGTTGGCGCGGCCCCTCCCCTGGACCGGCCGTTCCTGCTGGACCATGACCTCGTCGGCCATCCGCTGCTCCAGATCGACTCCTTGATCGATCTGGCCCGCCGGCTGCCGCCGAGCCAGCTCCAGTACAACCGCGGTGACCTCGAGCCGTTCTTCGATCGTCGCAACGTGCCTAGCAACGGTCTGACAGCCGAGCAGACCCTGGCCGAGATCGAGCGCTGCCGCTCGTGGATGGTCATCAAGCACGTCCAGAGCGACCCCGCTTACCGCGGTCTGCTCGACGACGTGCTCGACGCGGTCGAGCAGGAGGTGTTCGGCGGGCGCATCCCCGAGATGCACCAGCGCGAGGGCTACATCTTCGTGACGTCGCCCGGCAGCGTGACGCCCCTCCACATGGACCCCGAGCACAACGTGCTGTGGCAGATCCAGGGCTCGAAGACCATGACCGTCTGGGAGCCCGGACGTCAGGAATTCCTGCCGGACCGCTTCCTCGAGGACTTCTACACGTCGCGCGCCCACGGCACGCTGCAGATCGAGCGCATCGACGAGCCGGGCCAGCCGTTCACGATCCAGGCGGGCCAGGGCTTGCACGTGCCGCTCGAGTCGCCGCACTACGTCCAGAACGGCGATGCCGTCTCGATCTCCTTCAGCACGACGTGGCGCTCCGCGGCGTCCGTGCGCAAGGCCACGGTGCACCAGTTCAACGCCAAGGCGCGCAAGCTGGGCCTGCACCCGGCGCCGTTCGGTCGCCATCCGTGGGCCGATGGCAGCAAGGCCGCCATGATGCGCACGGGACGGGCCCTCAAGCGCGCCCTGGGTCGCGGGGACGAGTCGCCGGGCGCGCGCGGCGAGCGCTACGGGAGCCCGGACGGCGGGGGCATGCAGTAGCAGGGGCCTGTTGCACGCGGTCGACATCCGCCGAAGGGATGTCGCGCCGATGCAACGCGTAGACTCCCTGGCCATGCGCACCCTCGGGCTGCTGGTCGTAGGCGACGAGATCTTGGCGGGCGAGGTCCGGGACCGCAACGGGCCGTACCTCCTCGACCGGGCCCGCACCCTCGGTGTGCCGGTCGTCCTCGTGGTCACCGTGCCCGACGACGCGGAGGCCGTTGCCGAAGCCCTCGAGCTGCTGCGGGCACGTGCAAGCACGGTGATCGTGTCCGGCGGCATCGGGCCCACGCACGACGACGTCACGCGCCAAGCGGTGGCCGCCGTCCTGGGCGTGGGCCTGTCGTGCCACGCGGACGCTGCGCGACGCCTGCGCGGCTTCTACGGCGAGGACGCCACCACCGCCGACCTCTCGATGGCGGACCTGCCGGAGGGTGCCGAGCTGGTCGAGGGGCTCCGGACCTCGGCCTTCGGCTTCCGCTGCGGGGACGTCGTCGTGTTGCCCGGCGTCCCCTCGCTCTATGCCGATCTCGTGGACGGCCTGGCCGCGTCCTGGGGCGGGACACCGCTCGCCCGCGCCGAGGTCATGACCCCCCATCGGGAGGGCGAGATCGCGCCGGTCCTGGCGCGCATCCAGGACGACGCCACGGACGTCAGCATCGGTTCGTACCCCGAGCTGGAGGCCGGTCGGTGGCACGTCCGCGTCGTCGTGCGCGGGGCCGACCCCGACCGGGTGGAGGCCGTCCGGGTTCGTCTTGCCCGCGAGCTGGCCCGCTCCGTGGACCTCTAGCGAGTCGCCCCGGGCCGGCCTGAAGCGCAGCCTTCCCAGCCTGGGGCGGCCTTGACGAGGGGGCGCGGGTGGCTACCGTTCTGGTCCCCGGGTGGGGCTGTAGCTCATTTGGTAGAGCGCCTGGTTCGCAATCAGGAGGTAAGGGGTTCGACTCCCCTCAGCTCCACCACCCTTCTTCCCCGTTGGTGTCAGTCCTGCCCCGAGGCTTGGGCAGCAAGCGCTTCGAGGAAGGGCAGGGGCTCGTCGGCGAGGCACTTGAGGATCGTGCCGCCCGCCGTGAAGGCATGGGTGACGTCGCCCAGGCTGCCGTAGCGCTCGAGAGCCGCGCGGCCTTCGCCGCCGCCGACGTACACGGCGACGCCCGCCGCATGGAGCGCCTTCAGGGTCTCCACGAGCGACTCGGTCCCCGCCGCGAACGCGCGGTTCTCGAACTGGCCCATGACGCCGTTGTGGAACGCGACGCGGCGCTTGGTCGAGCCGGCCCAGGCCAGCGCCTCGTCGTGGAACAGCTGGCGCGTCTTGGGGCCGATGTCGCGCTGCCACGCATCCGGCGGGATCTCGTCGGCCACGCGACCGTCGTCCAGCACGAAGTCGACCGGCAGGACCACGCGCACGCCGCGCTCCTCGGCCGTGGCGAGGAGCTTGCGCGCCTGCTCGACGGCCGTGGCGGGCACGTAGGCCTTCGCCTCGCGCTGCGCGGGGTCACCCGCCGCCCCGATGGAGATGCGGCGGCCGTCGCGCTCGGCCGAGGCCTTGAGCAGCGCCATCGCGAGCCCACCACCGGCCAAGATCAGCTCGACGCGGCCGCGGGCCACGACGCCATGCAGCTGCTTGAGCTTGTCCAGCTTCATGCCCGAGAAGCAGACGAGACCTGCCTCGCGCGCACGCACGACGTGCTCGGCCAGCTCGCGGCGCGAGAACACGCCCAGCGCCACGCGGCCCATGGCGAGCGGCATCGCGGTGGTGGAGAAGTCCTTGTTGCCCGACGCGATCGCGTCGTTGAGGTAGACGGTGCCCCCCTGGCGCATGGCCGTGGCGACGCGGGCGAACTGCGCGGTCAGCTGCGGCAGCTGCTCCTCGGTGGTGGTCCAGAGGCGACGCTCGAAGTCGTAGCGACGCACGTTCTCGAGCACGAGGAACTGGCCGGGCTTGAGGCTCTCCACACCCTTCACGGCGATGCCGGTGAGCGTCTCGGCGTGCTCGTCGAACCAGTCGCGGATGAACGGACCGGCGCCCGGCTCGAGGTCACGCAGCCGCTGGTACACGTACTCGAGCGTGCTGTCGGCGTCGCGGCCGCGGTGGCCGAACACGAGCATGCGCCAGCCCTGGCGACGGCCCAGCTCGAGCGTCTCGTGCAGGCTCTTGAGGCGCGGGTCGTCGCCGATGACGCCGTCCACGTCGGCCACGTCGAGGTCCGCGCGAATCCAGACGGGCGTCCCCGGCGGCAGGTCGCTCAGGGACTCCGCCGTGGGAATCGCGGCCAGGCGCTCCTCGATGGTGGCGCGGGCCTTGTCGTAGCCCGCGGCCAGGCGCAGGGCGCGGGCGAAGGTGTCTGCGTGCAGCTGAGGCATGGCGTGGCTCCGAAGAGGGAGGATAGCCGCGGGCGGCCGCGCTTCCCCCGCGGCGCCGTGCGCGCCCCCCGGAGCGCCCGTGGCCGGGGGGCGAGCCCGTTGGAGCGGTCGGGGTAGAGTGCCCGCCATGACCGTCGAAGACGTCCTCACCCGCGTGGCCCGGTTCCGCCAGCCCGACCACGACGACGGCGAGCCCGTCGTCCAGGTGCGCGACCTCGTCGTGCGCTACGACCAGCAGGTCGTGCTCAACGGCATCGACATGGACGTGCGCCGCGGCGAGATCGTGACGATCCTCGGTGGCAGCGGCAGCGGCAAGTCCACCTTGCTCCGCGCGATCCTCGGCCTGCTCACGCCGGTGAGCGGCTCGGCGCGCGTGCTGGGCGTGGACCTTTCCTCGGCATCCGACGTGGAGCGCAACGCCGTCTACCGCAACCTCGGCATGGTCTACCAGGGTGGCGCGCTGTTCAGCTCGATGACCGTGTTCGACAACGTGGCCCTGCCGTTGCGTGAGCACACCGACCTGGACCCGGAGATCATCCGCATCGCCGTGCGCATGAAGCTCGGCGTCGTCGGCTTGGCGGGTTTCGAGAAGCGCTTCCCGAGCGAGCTCTCCGGGGGTCAGCGCAAGCGTGTCGCGTTCGCCCGCGCCATCGCCGTCGACCCGCCGTTGTTGTTCGCCGACGAGCCCAGCGCCGGTCTCGACCCGCGCATCGGCCGCGGGCTCGACGACCTCATCCGCCGGCTGTGCCGCGCCTTCAACATGGCCGTCGTCGTGGTCACGCACGAGATGGAGAGCGTGGAGGTCATCGCCGACCGCATCGTCATGCTCGGCGCCCAGCCGGGCGGCGCGAAGGTGCTGTTCATGGGCACCTACGCCGAGATGCAGGCCTGCCCCGATCCCGAGGTGCAGGCCTTCCTCCAGCGCAAGGCCCTCCAGGAGCCGCGCACCGAGGCCGTCGAGATTCTCAAGCAGCTCGTCGGCGAGGACTGACCGCACGGCGGGGCCGTCCCCGATTGACAGGCCCTGCCGCGCCTCCACGATGGCGCCATGCCGTACGACCCCATCTTGGTCCAGCCCATGCGTGACGAGCTCACCCGCCTCGGGGTGGAGGAGCTGCTTGATGCCGATGCCGTGGATGCGTTCGTGAAGCGCCCCGGCACCAAGCTGATCGTCGTCAACAGCGTCTGCGGATGCGCGGCGGGCATGGCCCGTCCCGCCGTGACGCTGGCCCTGCGTCACGCCGTGCGCCCCGATCACGTGGCCTCGGTCTTCGCGGGCCAAGACCTCGAAGCCACGGCCAAGGCGCGCTCGTGGTTCCCCGACGTGCCGCCCAGCAGCCCGTCCATCTTCTTGGTCAAGGACCAGGAGCTGGTCGCGTTCGTGCCGCGCCACCGCATCGAGAACCGCGACGCCGCCTCGATCGCGTTCGATCTCGTCGAGGCCTTCGACGCACATTGCGCCGCGTAGCGGGCGCGTGGGCACCTTCCATCACGGCAAGGGCGATCTCCACGGCATCACCGTGGTCGTCGACACGTCCGGTTCGATCGTCTACGTCGGCCGCTGCGACACGATCACACCGCAGGGCGTGATCCTGCTCGACGCCGACGTGCACGATGCGTCGGCTCCGGGCGCGCAGGGTGCTCCCGTGAGCAAGGAGGCGTACCTCAAGCGCGCCGCCGCCTGGGGCGTGTTCAAGCGGCACGACCGGGTGGTCGTGCCGCACGCCGACGTGGCTTCCGTGCGGCCGCTCGGTGAGCTCGCTTCCTGACCCGGCCGGTCAGTACGAAGCTTTCGACACGATCGAGTCCAGGACGGCCTGGATGGCGTCGCCCTGCTCCTCGCGATGCGCGGGGTCGGCCATCACGACGCCGATGAACGTGCGCAGGCCGTCGCTGGCCAGCTGCATCTCCACCCAGCGCCCCACGTCCGAGATCACGTAGCGGCAGCCGCCCTGTCCGGCGACTTGGCCGTCCACGACCTTGTCGGCATCGAAGCCGGGCACCTGCATCTTGAGCAGGTAGGGCAACGCCCCCTTGGTCATGCCCTGGTCGGCGATGAGGATCTGGATCACGCTGCCGTCGGGACCGCGGGCCATGGCAAACACGGGCCCCTTGTTGATCGGCATGGCCGACCAGCCCTCGGGCAGCTTGCGCATGCCGAGCCCACGGCGAGCGTTGACGAGCACGCAACCCTCGAGCGGGTTCTCGGGGGCCGACGTCGAGCTGGCGTCACCGTGGTCACCCTCGGCCTGGACGACCTGGGTGGCCAGTACGGCCTCGCGGAACGCATCGAAGCGATCGGCCGGCACGCCGTCGAGCACGTACACCTCGTGGTCGCGCTGCAGGATGGCGCACTTCCCGTGCTCGTTCTCGTAGACGGTGAACACGAGACCGTCCGGGCTCTCGACGAGGTCGGGCAGCGTGCGACCGCGCAGCGTCTCCACGGCCGTCAGCGCCTCGACCGCCTCGCGAGCGTCCTTCGCGCTGTCGAAGGCCAGGGCCTGCAGGACGACCAGCTTCTCGCCGCCATGGTCGAAGTAGACCACCTTGCCGCCGTCCCAGCCCATGGCCGCCTCGTGCGCACGGGCGTCCACGAAGGTGCCCTGGCCCAGGCTCTGGGGGTCCAGGCGACCGCGACGACCGCCCAGGAAGAAGTCCAGGTTCAGCGCGAAGTCGAGCTCGCCCAGCGTGTGCCCGTACCAGCGCGTCCAGCCCTCGCCGAGCGTCTCGGCGAGGTTGTCGGGGATGGTGATCGTCCGCGGCAGATCGCGGCGCGACGGGTCCATCCAGCGCTCGGGGTGCAGGAAGTGCTCCTGCGTGGTGGGCGGGTCCGCCCAGAGCTTCTGCATGCCGTCGGCGAAGCCGCCGCGCGTCATCTGGCCCACCAGGGAGGGGCCGACGCGGTAGTGGAGCAGCGTGCTCACCACGAGGTAGGCGGGGACCTCCTCGAGCACGCGCATCTGCCCGGCAGCGAGCCCTTCGTCGTCGGCCGTCTGCTCCAACGACTCGTAGGCGACCTTCGGGTTCTCTTCCTCGAACAGCTGCTGCATGCGCACCGCGCAGCCTTCGAACAAGCAGCGACCGGCGAACACGCGGTCGGGGTCGTCCTCGTGCTTCTCTTCCATCCCGTCGAGGTCGTAGTGCTGGTCGTCCAGGGCGTGCGTGAGCTCGTGGACGAGCGTGGGCTTCATGCCTTCGCCAACGGGTCCCTCGATGAGGTAGAGCTCGCCCTCCTTGGGGTCGTAGAAGCCCGCGACCATGTCACGCATCATGCCGAGCACGAGGTCGAGCAGCTTCTCGTCGGGAGCAAGCAGGCCCAGTCGGTGCATGACGCGGTCGTCACGCTCGCGCTCGTCGGCCGGGTACTCCGTGTCGAGGTCGGCCAGCATGTGCTCGGACAGCTTCTCGCGGGGCAGGGCGAAGGCCGGGACCGGACGCTTCCACTCCAAGCCACGCAGCCGGGCGACCTCGGGCATCAGCTCGGCGACGAGCGCGCGAACCTCCGCCGTGCGGTCGGGCTTGGGGGCTTCTTCGCCGGCAGCCTCGTCCGCAGGGGCCACGGGTTCGTCGGTCTGCGGAGCCGGCGTCTCGGGCTCCTTCGGGGGGCCACCCTTCTCGTCGGCGCGCGCCAGCGACGGGGCCAGGAAGAGGGCGAGCAGGGCCGCCGCGAGCGCGGCGTGGAAGGTTCGGGACATGGGGACCTCATCAAGGGAAGCAGCGGCGCATGGTACGGGGCGAAGCGGGGCGACACGCACCGGGGGTGCGCCCGGAGCATCGGTAGGATGCCGCGATGGCGTTGAGCACCCCGGACTGGATCGTCGTGGCCGTTTGCGGCGTGTTCGCCGTGCGCGGGGCGTTCAAGGGCTTCGCTTGGCAGGCCGTGCGCACCGTCGGCCTGGTCGCCGCCATCCTGGCCGCGAACCTCTTCTACGAGCGGTTCGGCGGCTGGTTGGACGCGCACCTGCCCATCCCGGACGCGGCCGTGGGGGTGGCGGCCTGGGCGCTCATCGCCATCGGCGTCTTCTTCGTCCTGGGCATCTTCGCCTACATGGCGCGTGGGCTCGTCCGCAGCGTCAACCTGACCACCCCGGACCGCTTCCTGGGCCTGCTGATGGGCGCGGTGATGGGCTTCGTGCTCTGCACGGTCGCGTTCTCCGTCTACGCCAGCTTCCAGGAGGACGACGAGACGAAGGCCACCTTCGGCGACTCCAAGGCCGCGCGGTACATGGCGCAGGTCGTGGGGCTGGCCGAGCCGCTCGCGCCCGAGCCCATCCGCAAGCACTGGATGGGTGTCTTCGGCGCCATCAAGGATGCGGTGCCGGAGGAAGCGCCCTCGCGCTAGGTCAGTCGTCTTCCACGACGTCAAAGCCGTCGGCTTCCACGATGCGCGGTCGCACGGGCGGCAACGGCTCGATGTCGTCCAGGCCGAGGTCGGTCGGCGGCTGCCAAGCGCCCACGTCGACCGCGTCGGGGGGCACTGCGTCGGACGGGGTCTCGTCGCCGGGCGGCACGACGGGTGTCGTCTCGGAGGGCGCGGGTGCGAGGCCCGTGCGATGGGCGAAGCGCGCGTGCGGGGCCAGGAACGCGCGGCGCTCGGCGGCGCGGCCTTCCAGGTCGGCCGGCGTCGTGCTCTCGGCGGCCAGCTGCTCGGCGACCAGCTCGACCAGGACCCGATCGAAGCGGCGCTCGCCGTCGACGCGCAGGGCGGGCAGCGTGCCGTCGGCCTCGAGGCGGGTCAGGGCGGCCGCGCTGGCGTAGAGGCGCCGTGCGGCGTCCTCCGCGTCCAGGAGCTCGTCGTCGGCGAGCGGCAGCTCCGCGCGGTCGGCGAGAGCGCGGTGGGCGCCCGGCGGTGGGGGCGCCAGGCGTGCGCACCAGTACGTGGCGACGGCCTCGGGGTCGTCGGGGCGCTCGCCGCAGGCGGCGTCGACCCACGGCGCGGCGAAGCCCAGGCTGCCGTCGACCCAGGCCGCGGGGACGGCCTGCGAGCGTGCCTGGCGGCGCAGCCACGCCGGCCCCCGCAGCAGGCGCCGGGAGGTTTCGGGAAGGTCGTAGAGTGGGAGGCCGTCTCGTAGGAACACACCGGCATCCTGACACGGCTTCGCGCCCGGGCGAGGTCGTCGCCCTCGCCCCGGAGCCCGCCGTGCCGATCGCAAGCCTGTTCCGAACCCTCGTCGGCGCCTCGCTCGCGCTCTCCCTGGTGGGCTGCCAGGGATCCACGGCCCGGCTTCCCGCCGGCGGGTCCGTCCAGCCCACGGTGGCCGGTCGTGCCCCGGTCGCCTGGGCGGACGCCGCAACGGCCCGCGACGCCTTCACGCGCCAGGCCCCCGACGGCACGGTCACCGCGACTCTCCAAGACGCCTCGTGGCTGCGCTTCGAGGGCCCGCCGGAAGAGGTCGAGGAGCGCTACCGGGCGTACTTCCTGGAGGGCTACACGACGTTCGACGTGATCCTCGTCACCGAGGAGTTCGGCAAGCCCACCGACGAGACCTTCCTGCTCGAGGACAGCGCGGGACGCCGCGCCGTGAGCCGACCCTTCCGCTACGACGGTCAGATGGGCAGCGGACGCGGCGGCTTCGCCAGCCACTTCGAGCTGTCGTTCCAGCACGCGATCACGCAGGACACGCGCTGGGTGCGCCTCACGCGCCAGTCCACCGGCACCTCCGTGGAGTGGCGGTTCTGAAGCGCGGCGGGTGCCTGGCTCGCGTTGGCGCCGCTTGCGGCGCGGAACGCGTGCCTGGCTCCGGAGTGAGCCCGCCGACGGAGCCTGGCACCTCGCGCGCGTCGCGGCGGGAGCCGCTCGGCCGCAAGGAGCCTGGCACCGCGGCGCTAGACCCCCCGCGTGTGCACCCCGAGCGTCCCGCGGGCCACGCGGTCGAGGACTTCGTCCACGCGGCCGCCCGTGACGACGGGGCGAATGCCCACGGCGCGAAGCAGCGTGAGCGCGCGCGGTGCGAAGTCGGTCGCTACCAGCGCGCGGCAGCCCATGAGCGCCTCGAGGAAGCGGGGCGCATGCCCGACACCGTCCGAGCGACGTCCGGGTGCCGTGGGCAGCTCGCGGGTCCCCAGCAGGCGGATCGAGGTGGCACCCACGGCGTAGACGTGCAGCACGTGCGCTTGCTGCAAGGGCAGGTCCACCAGCGTGCCGTCGCGCGTGGCCACCGCCACCACCTGGGCCCGGCGCCGCGGCAGATGCGCGCCCTCGCGCACTTCGTCCTCGTCCGGATCGGGCAGCGTCCGCAACACGTCCACCGCGTCCAACGCGTCCAGGTCCACCGGACGGAAGCGCGACGGCGCGAGCTGGTCGAGCAGCGGGGTGTCCTCGTCGCGGCCCACGCGATGTCGTTCTTCGGCGAAGGCCTGCGCCGCGATGTCGCGCGCCTCGGCCAGCTCGTCGTCCGTGGGCATGACGCCGCGTAGCGCGGGGATGCCTTCGTCGATGGGACCCACCACGTCGACGCGTTGAGCACCGCCTCGCGCGGCCTGCGCCGCGAGCGCTCCGATCTCGCCGTCGTTCCACGTCGGGAGCAAGGTGATGCGCGCAGCCACGGCGATGCCCTCGCGTCGCGCGATCTCGAAGGCCTTGGCCGTCGCTTCCAGGTAGAGCGCCGCGGCCTCGGGCCTCTCCAGCACCTCACCGCGGTGGATCCCCCCGGCGAAGAACCGCTCGGCCACGCGCTGCGTGGCGGCGTCCAGCCGCACGACCAACCAGGCCAAGCCGAAGTCGGCGAGCTCTTCGGCGTACTCGCCCAGCAGGGGCCCGTCGATGACCAGGCCCACGCGCACATCGGGGTGGTGCTCGCGGAGCAGCGAGAGGATGCGCAACGTGCTCTCGGCGCTCGCCAGCGGGTCCCCCGGGCCCTCGATCTCCAGGGCCAGCGGGCCCTTCAGGGTGACCCGCGCCGTGGCCACGTAGCGCAGCACGTCGGCCACGTCGACGCTCGGCGCCTCGGTGTCGAAGGGCCGGTCGCGGCGCAGCAGCAGCGGCCGCGGTGCCGCCGGCAGGGCGAGCCGCCAGACCGGCAGCAGGGTCGGGGCCAGGGATCCGGGCCCTGCGGGCGGGGGTTGCGTGGGCTTCATGAACTGCGGCGGGGGAGTCTACGCCCCGAAGGCCCGGCGTCCGGTAAACCTGGGGGCGTGAGCGAACATCCGACCGACCCGCACCGCGAGCCGGACGAGCGTCCGCGCATCCGTCCTGCCCACGACCACGACGCGCCTCCGCCCGAACGCCCGATGAGCGGGTGGGCCGTGATCGCGCTCGTCACGGCGCTGGTCAGCGTGGCTGCGAGCGTTCTCACGCTCTATTGGTGGCTGCCGTTGATCCCGCTCGCGATCGGCGTGCTCGTGCTCGTCAAGGTCTCGCCTCGTGAGCGACGCGGGCGCGTGCTCGCGACGATCGGCTTGGTGATCACCCTCTTCGCCGGTTCCTGCACGTTCATGCTGCAGCGTGGCGTGCGCGCGATGGTGGCCAACTCGGTCGGCGGCATCCTCGGCGCCTTGGCGTCCACCGGCAGCCCGAAGATCCAGGAGGAGGCCATCGCCAAGTGGGCCTCGAAGGGCGCGATGGACGACGGGTTGGTCGACCGCTTGCGTCCGCGCTACGCCGCGGTGGCCGAACGCTTCGGCGCGTACCAGCCGCCGACGCAAGCGGGCACGTGGTACGGCGGCGTTGCCGAGCTTGGCATGCCGCCTGTCGAGGGGCTCCGGGAGATCCCCGACAACCCCGGCAGCGCGCAGCCCGACTTCGGTCACACCATGTGGGCCCGCGCGCGCTTCGGCGACCACGAAGTCCACGTGGCGATCGAGATCTTCGGCGGTCCCGGTGGCGACAGCCCCATGGACGTGGCCCGAACCGCGCGGCCCGACGGCAGCGTGCCGTGGGTCAGCGACATGCGCTTCTTCGTGGCACCGGACGGTAACGCAGGCGCGAGCGAGAGCCGCTAGCCCGGCGCGGACCCGGGGACCCTGAACATCGCGCCGGGGAACGGCGTACCATGCCGCCATGCGTCGCCGCTTCGTCATCACCGCCCTTGTCGTCGCCCTCGTGGCGCCGTTCGTCACGCCACTCCCGAGCGCTTCCGCGGACTTTGCGCCCGCCGAGTGGAAAGCCATCCAAGCCGAGTTCGCCGAGCTGTTTTCGCGTCCCGGGTTCCCCGACGAGAAGGCGCAGCTGCTCAAGCGCCTGGTCGAGGACGGCAGCAGCAAGGCCCTGAAGCTCGTCGGCGAAGCCCTCGTCAAGGAGTGCGAGCTCTTCGGTGACGTGCGCAGCGCGTGGCAAGTCGCCACGATGGACAACCTGAAGGCCCTGGAGGCCGCGGTCGACGGCTACACGCCCGAGGAAACCAGGGCCGTGCGCGACGCGCCCAAGGCCCTGGCCGCCGCCGAAGAGGCCCTCAAGCTCGAGCAGCGCGCGCTGTCCGATGCGCTGGATGCCGTCAAGGCCGCGCCCGCGCTGCTTCGCGACACGCTGTTCAAGCGCGCCAAGACGTCGAAGGACTGGATGTACCGCGCCGCCGCGGCTCGCCTTGCCGTGCTGCGTCTGCCCGAAGCCGAGAGCGTCGAGTACCTGCGCCGCACGATGAACGGCGAGAAGGACGGCCGCGTGCGCAGTGCCGTGCTCGACATGATGGGCGACCTCGACGAGGGCTGGGAGACCTGGACGATCGACCGCATTGCCGATCCGGACTGGTCGATCCAGCTGCAGGCCGTCCAGCTCGTCCAGTACCGCGCCTACAAGCCCGCCGTGCCCCATCTCATCAACGCGCTTGGCAAGGCGGGCCCGCGACTCGCGCAGGCCATCGGCGCGGCCCTCAAGGACCTCACGGGCGAGAACTTCGAGCCGTTCCCCGACGTGTGGGCGAAGTGGTGGGAAGAGCACCGCGCCGACTTCGAAGCCGGCGTCGAGGTGACGGGCCGGCACGTCGAGAAGTTCGAGCCCACGCACTTCTACGGGCTGCCGATCCACTCCGATCGCATCATCTTCGTCATCGACATCAGCAACTCGATGAAGCTCAAGACGGAGAACGGCAACCCGGCCGAGAAGTGGAAGGCGCCGCCGCCCACGACCGGTGGGGATGCGCCGCCGCCCCCGCCGCCGCCGGAGGAGATCTTGAGCGGCCCCAAGATCGACGTGGCCAAGCACGAGCTGAAGAAGGCCATCGAGAAGCTGCCCCCCGAGACCACCTTCACGATCATCGCGTTCAACGGTGGTGCCACGGCCTGGAAGGACGACCTCCTCCCGGCCACCGACAAGAACAAGCAGGACGCCTTCACGTGGGTCCGCGCGCTCAAGCCGTACTCCTCGACCTACATCGAGGGCGCGCTGCGCCGTGCGTTCCAGATCGCGGGCGTGATCGACGTGGACGACAAGTACGTCACGCAGCGCGCCGACACGATCGTGCTCATGTCCGATGGCGCGCCGACGGACAGCGACCCGCGCAAGCCGAAGAACGCCGACCCGGATGCCCTCTTGGCCCTCGTCCGCGAGTGGAACAAGAACCAGAAGGTCGTCATCCACACGATCGGCGTGGACATGCTCGAGTACATCGACTTCCTCAAGAAGCTGGCCGAGCAGAACGGCGGGACGTACCTCGATCGCTGACGCGAGCATCGCGCGACTCGGCGGCCCGTGGTGGACCGCCCTGCGGGCAGGTGGTGTCCCACTTCGCTTCGGGCCGGGTTTCGTGCTGGCGCCCGCGGCCTTGGTGCTGGGCGCGGGGCCTGCCGAGGGCATCCTGATCTGGGCCGTCGTGTTCGGCTCGGTCATCGTGCATGAGGCCGGCCATGCGATCGCTGCGCGCCGCGGCGGCCTGCCCGTCTTGGGGATCTACTTCTCCTGGATCCCCTTCGTCGGCGTCGGGCCGGGACCGCTTCGTGCACGTGGGCTGGCGGCGCTGGCCGGTCCGGCCGCCAGCCTGTCCCTCGCCGGTGCCTTGGCACTCTGGCCGGCTGCCCGCGAGCAGCTCGTGCCGGGCGCGGCGCACCTTTGGCTCGGCATGCCCGCCGGGCTTGCCCTGGGCTTCAACCTGCTCGCCGCGGGCATCAACCTGCTGCCGTTCCGCCCCCTGGACGGAGGCCTCGCGCTCCAGGCGGGGCTCACCGCGTGGCGCGGCGCTCCGGCCGCGGCCCGCACGATGCGGGTGCTCGGTGCCGTCGGTGCCCTGGCGCTCGGTGCGCTTGCCGGCGCCGTGAGCGGCGAGCTCGGCATCACGATCGGTCTTCTGGCGTTCGTGATCGCGCTCGCCGCGATCAACACGCGCGTGCCGGCGTCGGCTAACGGCTCGTAGCGGCCGCGGCGCCGACGTTCCCGAGGGCGTCGACAGCTTGCACGACCACGTCGTGCGGCCCGTCCTTGGCCTCGGGCAGTCGGGCCTGCGCGCTCTCCTCGGGTTCGTCGAAGAGGCCGTCGTCGGCAGCGAGCACGCGCCATGCCTTGCCGTCCAGCGAGTAGCGCAAGCGCACGATGCGCCCGTCGGCGGGATCCGTGGCCGTGGCTCGAAGGACGAGCGTCCCCTCGCCGTCGCGCTCGAGACGGGCCTCGACGCGCGGCGCCGTGTTGTCCACGCGGTGCGCCAGCACGGTCATGTCCGCCGTGCGCGTGCGTGCGGCGTCGTTCCCGCCCGCGTCGCTCACGATCACCTTGACGTCGTAGAGGCCGTCCGGCCAGCCGCTGGTGTCCCAGCTCCACGCGGGCTTGGGCAGCTCCTCGTCCTCGACCAGCGCGTGCCAGCGGGCGACGCCGGCCCGGCGCACCTCGATGCGCGTCACGAGATCGTCGCCGTCCGCGTCGTCGACCTTCCACTTGAGCTCGCGCTTGGGGCTGGCGTCGCTCGGCGGGCCACCGTCCTTCGGCGCGCCCGGCACGTTGACCTCGAACGAGCTGAGCACGGGCGGCCGGTTCGGTCCCTGGCGCACCCAGCTGACGGCGCGAACCTCGGCCTCGCCCGCGTCCAGCGTGATGCGCACCTGCGCGAAGCGCGCGTCCAGCGCGGTGTCGGCCACGCCGGCGGTGCTCCCGGTCACCTTGCGCCACGCGCTCCACGAGTCATCGGGCTCGTCCACCGAGCCGCCGCGGACCTCGAGCCCCGTCACGCCGCTGCCTTCGACGCGCAGGCGACCCCAGCGCGCAACGGCCTCGGCGTCGAGCACGTCGCTCGTCCAGGTCGGCGGCTCGGGCAGCTTGGCCAAGCGACGATGCAAGACGACCGGGTTGCTCGTGACGACGGACGACAGGCGGCCTTCGCCGCTGCTCACGACGACGCTCGCCTCGGCCTCGGGCAGATCGCCGAGCACGCCCGCGGCATGCCCGGGCTCGACGCGGACGAGGCGCGCGCCGGGTCCGGTGCCCGCCACGGCGCCGTCGCCGTCCACCGTGAGGCCGAGGACCGCGACCTTCTTCTCCTGCCAGAGCACGGTCATCACGCCGCTGGCCTCGAGGTGCAGGATGTGCCCGTCTTGCAGGCCCGGTCGCGGAGCGGCCTTGCCGCCCGGCGCGGTGGGGGGCGGCCCCTCCATCTGCTTCACGAGGTTCTCGACCGCCTGCGCGTTGCCGCCCGCGTCGTCGGCATTGGCCGCGACGAGCAGCGATCCGTCCGTGCGGCGCACGATCCCGACGATCTCCTGCTCTTCGAAGTCGTGGACGATGGCAACGGTGCCGTCCTTGGCCACACGGGCCACCAAGCCCTTCGGCGAGGTGCCGACCAGCCACGTGTCGCCGTCGGCCGTCAGGCAGCGCGCGTGGTCGTCGTCGAGCTCGGCGCGCCGGGCGACGGTGCCCAGACCATCCACGGCGTAGACCGCGGCCGGTCCGCCCGTGGCGGCCACGACACCGCCCTTGCCGTCGCCGGCAAGGGCCCAGACGTGCTCCGCAGGCAGCGCAGCCAGCGGGGCCACGCTGACGTTGTCGCCGCGTACGTCCACCCGGACCAAGCGGGCGCCGGGGAAGACGGCGGCCACGACCCCACCCTCGCCGGCGACTGCTACCGCCGTGACGAGCAGGCCCGGGCCCAGGTCGATGGTCTTCACGTCCTTGCCCTGCACGCGCATGAGCTGGGCGTCGTTGCCCGTGGCGATCCACGTGGCGTCGCCCTGCTGCACGGCCGCCCACGCGGTGGGGGCGCCCACGTCCACTGCCTCGAAGGCCGGGCCCGGGCGCAGCACGCCGTCGTCATCGACGAGCGCGCGTGCGAGCTTGCCGTCGCCGAAGTCCGATGCGCCGGCGAGGCGCACCTCTTCGGTGCCTCCCGCCCATGCGGAATGCGGTGCGCTCGTCGCGAGGGCGAGCGTCACCAGCAAGCCGAGCGCGAGGGAGCGACGCGCTCCCCGCCCATACGTGGATGCGTGCATCGATGTCCTTTAGCGAACGACGCGGAGGGTGACCCGCTCGCGTCCTGCGATCAGGTAGCCCACTTCGCGCTTCACGAGGGAGAAGGTGTCCCGGACGCCCAGCGCGGGCGCATCCGGAGACCGGACCAGGCGGGGAAGCGAGGACAACGGCAAGCGCCGCAGCATGTGCCCGTCGAGGTCCACGTCGACCTGCGCGCGCGGAAGCAGGGCGCACAGCTCGGTGGTCTTGTGGAAGGTGGCGTACAGCGCCGGCAGGTCGCGGATGTCGCGCGGCGTGGGGGCGTCGGTCGGGGCGTTGTCGCCGCCGAGCACCATGATCACGTAGTTCCCCTCGGGCGCGTCGTCGGGCACCACGATCTCGAGGCGCTCGGTGCGCAAGGGGCCCAGCTCTTGGGGTTCCAGCTGCACGGTCAGCTGGACCGTCTCGCCCGGATGGACTTCGTCGCGTGAGGAAACGACGGAGCGGATCCAAGCCCGCCGGTCCGTGTGCTCGACCTCGACCTCCAAGTCGAAGCGCTCGAACTCGGGACGCTGGCGCGGGTGGGTCAGCGGGCGGTCGACCAAGTGCATGAGCATGCGCTGGTAGCCGCCGTCGAAACCCGCCACGCTGTCTTCGTAGGTCCAGGGGTCCATGCCCTTGAGCTTGACGGTCATGCGCACACGCTTGGTGTTGGGGCCAATGCCACCCTCGGCCTTGGTGAACGCCTCGCGCAGGGCCGACTGCAGCATCTGCTGGAAGTAGATCGTGTTGGGCGTGACCTCGAAGTTGAAGTGCTCTTCGCGCTTGGTGACCGGGTTGCGGAAGACGACGTGCACCGGAACCATCGGTGCTTTGCGCGTGCGGTCCACCACGATGCAGCTGGGGCGGTCCTGGACGAGGGCGCCGATCTCCTGCAGCGGTCCGCCCAGCTTGAAGCTGATCTCGCGCGACGCGATGACCGTGTAGACATAGCCGACGCTGGCCGGGAAGAGGGTCTCGCCAAGCGTCTCGAAGCTGTGCCCGAAGGCGTAGACCTTGTCGCCGTCGA
The DNA here is from genome assembly GCA_020631815.1 of Planctomycetota bacterium. GTDB lineage: Bacteria > Planctomycetota > PLA2 > PLA2 > JAEUHO01 > JACKGW01. The sequence goes on from JACKGW010000001.1 coordinate 284,203, forward strand.
CGGCCGTGATCGTACCCATCGCCGAGGCACTGAAGTCGCCGCGCAGGATGTCGACCGTGATGGCCGCGCCCGGCACCACCGGCGCGTCGAGGGCCCCCTGCGCGGCACCGCCGCCCGGCGCCGCGACCACGTGGAAGCCCAGCGCCTTCATCTCGCGGGCGACCTGTGCGCGGCCTGCGTCGGAGAAGCCGCCGAGCGCCAGTGGTGTGCCGATGGGGCGGAAGGGCGTGCTGGCGGGATCGGACTCGGGCGCGTGCAGCGGCGTCGCGGGGAGCGCACCCGACGGGCGGCCTTCCTCGGGGCGCCGGCCCTCGGCCAGCATCGTGTGGATGGGCGTGACGCCGCCGACGGCGTGCTTGGCCCACGCGAAGGTGTAGGAGAGGGCGCCGGCCAGCTTGCCGTCGAACCAGATGGGCGAGCCCGACATGCCCTGGGCGATCTGGTGGTCGGCGAACTCGTCGCCGAGGCAGCGGACCAGGATGAGGTCCTGCTTGGTCAGCCAGTTGCGCGCGATGTCGATCACCTCGACCTCGAAGCGCTCGAGCGCGGTCCCGTGGCGCACCGTCATCCCGTACCCGCGCATGCCCGGCTTGATGGCCTCGAGCGGCAGGAAGCGGGCGTCGTCCGACGGCTTGGCCGGGGCAGGCTCGGCGCCCGGCGCGTCCTCGGCCCGGCCCGAGCGGGTGGCAGGGCCCAGCACGAGGAGGGCGAGGAACAAGGGAGCCAAGACGAGGGCGAACGGGCGCGGCATGGGCGGAGTCTACGCCCAGATCGCACGTGCGACCGCTTCGCCAATCGGCTCGCCAAGGGGGTCATCGGGCCCGGCCTCGGCGACCTTCGCTTGGGCCCCTCCCCGGGGCTGCCACCATGCGGGGATGCACACGGATCGCTTCCAGGGAACATCTACCTACGTCGCTACCGAGGACCTGCTCGTGGCGGTCAACGCCGCGATCACGCTGGGCCGCCCCCTGCTGGTCAAGGGCGAGCCGGGCACGGGCAAGACGGTCTTGGCGCATGAGGTCGCGCGCTCGCTCGGTCGCCCCCTCGTCGAGTGGCACGTCAAGAGCACCACCAAGGCGCAGCACGGCCTCTACGAGTACGACGCCGTGGCGCGGCTGCGGGACTCCCAGCTGGGCTCGGACCGCGTGCACGACATCCGCAACTACATCGTGCGCGGTCGCCTCTGGGAGGCCTTCGAGAGCACGCCCCCCGCGATCCTGCTGATCGACGAGATCGACAAGGCCGACCTCGAGTTCCCCAACGACCTGCTGCTCGAGCTGGACCGCATGGAGTTCCACGTCTACGAGACGCGGGAGACGGTCAAGGCGCTCCATCGGCCGGGCGTCATCATCACGAGCAACGACGAGAAGGAGCTGCCCGACGCGTTCCTACGTCGCTGCTTCTTCCACTACATCCGGTTCCCGGATCGCGCGACGCTCGAGCGGATCGTGGATGCGCATCTTCCCGACCTCAAAGCCACGCTCGTGGAGCAGGCCTTGGACGTGTTCCAGGCCTTGCGCGACGTGCCCGGCCTGAAGAAGAAGCCCAGCACCAGCGAGCTGCTCGACTGGCTGCGCTTGCTCGCCGCCGAGGGCGTGGCGCCGGACCGGTTGGCGGGCGAGGCGCGTCGCGACCTGCCGCCGCTGGTCGGGGCGCTGCTCAAGAACGAGCAGGACACCTTCCTCGCCCACCAGGCGCTGCGTCGCGGACGGACACGGTAGCGGCGTGTTCCTGGACTTCTTCCAGGGGCTGCGTGCTGCCGGGGTGCCCGTGACGATCACGGAGCACCTGGCGTGGCTCGAGGCGCTCCGGGCCGGCCTCGCGGGCCTGGACCCCGAGCGCTTCTACTACCTGGCCCGCGCCGCCCTGGTGAAGGACGAGCGCTACATCGACCGCTTCGACCGCGTCTTCGGCCACGTCTTCCGCGGCTTGGACGCGCCCGGCGAGCTGACCGCGGACATCCCCGAAGCATGGCTCCGCCGGCTGGCCGAGCGTCTGTTCGACCCGAACGAGCTGGAGCGCCTGAAGGCCCTGGGGTCGCTGGACGAGCTGCTCGAGGCCTTGCGCCAGCGGCTGGCCGAACAGCAGGAGCGCCACGAGGGCGGCTCGCGCTGGATCGGCACGGGCGGGACGTCGCCCTTCGGCGCGTACGGTGCGAACCCCTTCGGCATCCGCATGGGGCAGCACGCCTCGCGCCACCGCCGCGCCGCCAAGGTCTGGGACCAGCGCGAGTTCCGCGACTTCGCTGACGACGTCGAGCTGGGCACGCGCCAGCTCAAGGTGGCGCTCCGCGGCCTGCGCAAGCTGGCCCGTCGCGGCCACGAGGACGAGCTGGACCTGCCCACCACGATCCGCGCCACGGCGCGCAACGCCGGCTGGCTGGATCTCCAGTGGCAGCGCACGCGGGAGAACGTCCTTCGCGTGCTCCTCGTGCTCGACGTCGGCGGCTCCATGGACGACCACGTGCGCCGCGTCGAGGAGCTGTTCAGCGCAGCGCGCAGCGAGCTCAAGCACCTGGACCACGTCTACTTCCACAACTGCCTCTACGAGCGCGTGTGGAAGGACAACCATCGTCGCCACGAGCTCGTGACGCCCACCGAGGAGCTGTTCCGCCACCACGATCGCGAGACGCGCGTCGTGTTCGTGGGCGACGCCAGCATGGGACCCTTCGAGCTGACCCACGCCGGCGGCTCGGTCGAGCACTGGAACGAACAGCCCGGCGTGTCGTGGCTACGCCGGGCCGTCGCCGCCTGGCCGCACACCGTGTGGATCAACCCGATTCCCGAGGACCACTGGACGTGGACGCCTTCGATCGGAATGGTGCGCGGCGTGTTCGAAGGACGGATGGTCCCGCTCACGCTGTCCGGCGTCGAGCGGGCGATCGACCTTCTGACCTGATCGCTACTCGCCGTCAGCCGGCGCCGGCTGGTCGATCAGCGAGATCAGGTCGCGTACGGCGGCCAGGGTCTCGTCATCTGCAGCGACGAGCAGCGAGTTCGTCCGGGCATCCGGGACGACACGCGGCCCGGGCGTGCTGCGACCCGTGGTGCGGCGGGCGTAGAGGTTCATCAGCGCGCCAGCCGCCTCGTTGGCCTTGGCGTGCTCGAGCCGGATCATGACGACCGTCTCCTTCGCAGGCGCGGGCGCCGCCTGGGCGGGGACGGCGGCGTCGAGCAGATTGACGGCCGCTGCAACCGCCTCGATGTCCTCCTTGCTGCCACTCACGAGCAGCCGGTTGGTGCGCAGATCTCCCGTGATGCGAAGCGGCCGCGGCGTCACCACATCGGGAGCCGGAGCACGGGCGCGAGCCTCTTCGGCGGCAGGCGTGTCCTTGGCGAAGTGCTGTGTCAGCTGGGCCGCCAAGAGGTCCGCCCGCGCGTGCTTCACCTCGATCATGATCGTCGTGCCGGCTTGGACCCGCCCCGCGAGGGCTTGATCCTCCATGCCCTGCAGCAGTCGGAAGATGGCAGCGACATTGGGGGCGAAATCCGTCACGACGAAGCCGGAGGCTGCCGGGACCTCCGTGACGTTGCCCACGTTGCCCTGCGACACGATGCGCTGCAGAGCCCCGCGTGCCGCGCGCAGGTCGGTAATGTGCTGCACGGGGATCCACGTCGTGATGAAGCGGCCAACCTGCTGCTCGATGCGAGCGACGTTTTCGGCCGTGACGGAGGCGAACTCCGGCCGGAGCTGGAGCACCTGGCCGCCGCGTGTGTCCACGACGTGGTAGGTGCTGGCGCGTCCTTCTCCGTGGTGCACGATGGTCAGGTTGTTGGGGAAGAACAGCTGGCGCAGCTGCGCGATGATGTCCTCGGCGCCTCCGTGCAGCGTGATCTCGCACGCGATCCGCTCGCCCCGGACGGCCTTGTTCTGGGGGTCGTAGACGATGGGCAGGCCCGTGATGGCCACCACGCGGTGCAGGATCTCGCCTGCCGTCGTCTCTTCCGTGATGGGGATGTTCCACGGCGGAGCCGTGCGCTCCGCGGCGGGCGGGGCGGCCGGCACGCCGTCATCGGCGACGGCCCTGGAGATGGGGGCCGCGATCAGCACGGCTCCGAGCAGCACGAGAGCGAGACGGCAGACAGGCGACGGATGGGGCGACACGACGTTCCTCCTCGGGACAACGAGGGCTTGGACGTCGGCGGCTTGGGGGGCCTTCCGGGCTAGGCTCTGCTTCGAAAGACCCCGCCGCGAGGCGGCCGATGCCGACGCGAGCGCCGATGGGCGCGCGGATCTGGCCCGCAGGCGTGGTCTGTCCACGGTGAGGAGCCAGATCCGGGTGCACGCGGCGCGCAGCGAGGGCAGCGGTCGACGTAGCCGGGGGCCTTTCGAAACAGGGCCTAGTCCCCGGGCCGTAGGTCAGAGGTCCACGCCGAAGTGGAGGATGACGTGGGGCACGGCGGGATCGCCGTTGCCGTCGTTGCCTTCCAGCGCGATCACGTCGGCCGTGGCGTCCCCGTCGGTGGGCGTGGCCAGGCGGACGGCGAAGGCGCTGACCTTGTCGTCGCTGTTCCAGTCCGACAAGAACGCGGACGTCACGTTCACCTCGCGCCAGCCCGACGTGGTCACGTCGTCGATCGTTGCGATGTCGTTGCCCGGGGGATGGGGAACCTGGCCCACCGCGAGCGGCAGGTCGGGATGATCGGGCAGGTGCGACACCACGATGGGGCCGAGCGGGCCCGGGTCGCCCGAGCTGACTTCGACCCAGAAGCGCAAGCGGATCGAGTCGAGGCTCGTCTTGTCGGGCTGCTGCGTCCCGTCGATGCGGATGGCGATCACGCCAAGCACTTGCGTGCCTGCGACCAGGTCGCCTGCTGCCAACACGTCGGGCTGTGCGGCCACGTCCGTGCCGCCCGTCGTGCGCGTGATGCTGCCCGAGAGGCCCGTCGCAGCGAAGAGGGTCACGTCCTGGTTGTCGACGTAGTCCTCGACGATCGACTCGACGAGACCGCACGAGGAGAGTGCGAGCGTCGCGGGAAGAAGGAGCAGAAGCGCCAAGTGACGGGCGAACGGCATCGGGCCTCCAGGCCCGAGCGACGGGCGTACTTCGCCCTATCGACCGATTGCACCGAGCACAGGAGCCCGGACAGGGGGATCACCGGCGGCACGCTCCGAGGCGTCTCCAGGGGGCACGGCAGGCCTTGTGCATCCGCAAGGCCTGGGGCTTGGCGGCGGGGCCCGGGTTCGTGCCGGTACCGACGACCAAGGGCACCCACGTCGCTGCCAGACCATCGAGGCTCGCGTGCAGGCGCCATGTGCCCGGCGCTGTCAGCAACGAAGCGCGTGTCGACTCGCCCAGCGGGATTCGCGTGGCCGCGTGGCGAACGTCCTTGAGCGGTGTCAAGCGCACCGTGCGGCTGCCGCCCGCGTGCGAGAAGACCAGCTCCAAGCGCGGGCCCTTGCCAGGCCGCGAGCTGGTGCGCAAGCCATCGATGAACACGTCCACGGCCATGTCGTCGGTGTCGGGCAGCGTGGCGCCCGGTGCGAGCCGCTCGCCGTCCGCGACGACGGCGGCGCGGACGACCAGCGCGCTCGTGGTGCGGCGCCGGGCGCCGTCGCGAAGGCGCCGGACGAGGCCGCGCAGCGCGAAGAACACCAGCGCAAGCCCCGAGAACCAGGCGAAGGGCTTCACGCGCCTCTGCACGCGGCCGACGAGCGCGAGATCCACGATGCGATCGCGTCGCGCCTGGATGCTCGCATCGTCGGGCGCGAGGCGCGCGGCGAGCTCCGCGTGGCGGACAGCCGAGGCGTCGTCACCGAGCGCCTGCCAGGCCAGCGAGGCGGCAGTGTGCACCTCGGGCGAGGGAGCGTCGGTCGCCATGGCGTCCAGACGCGGAGCCAGGGCCGAGACCGTGCCCGGACGGAAGAGGTCGGGCCAGGCGCCCAGGCCCTCCGGCGCCTCGAGGCGCCGGAGGGCGGGTCCCAGTTCCCGTGTTGCGTGTGCGGTGCCACGTCGATGCACGACCGAGAGCCCAAGGCCCGCGATCGTCACGAGGACGAGCACGGTCGTCACGGCGCGGCGTGCGGGTCGGGAGCGGTTCATCGTCGAGGCCTCCGCAGTGAGTAGGAACGTGGGAGCTAGCGAGCCGGCCAGGCGGCCAGCACCTCGTCGATGGCCTGCGCCGGATCCTGGGCGCTGACGGGCAGCGTGGCCAGGGGCTCGTCCACGAGCTCGGTGCGCTCCACCTCGTAGTAGGCGAGCAGCTTGGACTGCTCACGCAGCGAGGCGCGGATGGCATCGATGCGCTCGCGCGCAGCGGACCAGCCGCTGGCGTCCAGGCCTTCGGCCAGCACGCCTTCGCGCGTACGGGCTGCTGCCTTGCGGGCCTCGAGCGACTCGAGCTCGGCCGACAGGAGGCGGACCTCCTCGCCAAGGCGAGACTGCTCGTCACGAGCCTGCTCCAACGCGGACAGCGTGGAAGCGTGCTCGGCCTTCAGGCGCTGCAGGTCCTGTGCACGGCGCTCGAGCCGCACGCTGGCGGTCTGGAACGCGCGTACGCGACGCAGGGTGCCGTCCTGGGAGGTACGGACCTCGGGACGAAGCGGTACGGACGTGGCGATGACGTGTTCGTCACCACCCATCGTGGCGCGGAGCGAAGCCAGGGCCTCGCGCTCGTTGCCGACACGCGTGGCGAGCGTGCGCACTTCGCGCTCGGTCTCGCGGATGCGATCGGCAAGGCCTTCGGCGGCGACTTCGCCGCGGATGATGCTCTCGGCGTAGGCGTCCACCTGACGGCGGGCCTCCTCGAGCTGGTTCTTGAGCGGGACTTCGGCGGCCACGGCATTGCGGGCCTCGGCGCGAAGCTGGGCTACGCGCGACGAGATCGCATCGGTGCCGATGAACCATGCCGCACCACCCACGACGAGGGCGGTCCAGATGAGCTTTCGCATGGTGGGGTTCTCCGGAAGAAGGGAAAGGGACGTACGGGGAGCCCGAACCTGCACGACATCGCTTGTCGCGCAGGCACGAGACGCTGTCAGGGAGGGGTGGACTCAGGCCGCTCGTCGGAGAGGGCCGAGTCCTTCGACCGGCGGCGAGGCGGTCACGGAGGGGAGCGCGCCGAAGCGCACGCTGGGCTTGGTGGGGTTGTTTCGATCTGCGAAGCCCCACGCCATGCAGAGGACGCCTAGGGAGGCCAGCAGGAGCAGCAGGGCGAAGAGCGACAGGCCCCACCCACGGTGGGTTCGGCGATGGGCAATCAGGCTCGCCGTCCAACCGAGGGCGACGATGCCGGCAACCACGGTGCCCTTGATCCAGGTCTGCAGCTCCTGGACGGAGAAGTTCTCGCTGGCCGTTCGTGAGAACGCGATCACGTCGAGGCCGACGATCATCGAGTGCGCGCACCAGAGGATCGCGCCCAAGAGGAACCCGCGGAGCAGGAGCGACGGACCAGCGATGGCGCGCGTGGAGGGGAAGCCGACGGGTGCCGTGGCTGCCATGGGCACGAAGGGCCGCGGCGCGGGCGCCGGCGCCGCGACGGCCGTCATGGCCAAGGGTGCAGCGCCGCCGAACGGAGGCATGAGGCGCGGGCGGCGGCGGTCGAACGCCTCACGCGCGCGGTCTCCCGTGAGGGCCCACAGGCCGTAGATGCCGAGCGCCGTGAGGAACGGCGGGAAGATGAGGAACACGAGACTGGTCGTGACCTGGGTCTCGCGCGAGCCGGGCACGAGGCGCGAGAGCCGGCCGCCCTGCCGCAGCAGGAAGATGCCCAAGATGATGGAAACGATCGACCCGCCCCAGACGAGCTTGGCCGGTACGAGTGAGAGATGCACTGGAGTCAGGAGCTCGACGAATGCGAAACCGCCCATCGCCGCAAGCAGTGCCACGATGCCGAGAACCCGGTCCAGTGCAGAAAGGATCTCCACGTGCCGAAGCACGCTCCCGTCGGTCGCGACGGGCAACGCGGCGCCAGGCGCCGCCTGCGCCACGGGCGCGGGCTCGGGCCCGCCGCGTAGCGCGTCTTCGAGGTCTTCGCGCAGCGCTTCCGCGCTGGCGTGGCGGCGGCGCGGATCGGGCGCCAGCGCCTTGGTGACGATCGTGTCGAGTCGACGCGATACGTCCACGCTGAGCTCGCTGGGCAGCTGGAAGCGACCCAAGGGCAGCGAGCCGGTGAGCATCTCGTAGAGGATCACGCCCAGCGCGAACACGTCGGCCTGCGGGCCCACGTCACCGTCACCGCGGCGCTGCTCGGGGGCCATGTACTCGTAGGTCCCCATGATCACGTCGGTGTGCGTGAGGCGCGTGGCGCCGTTGGTGGCACGCTCGCCGTGCCACTTGCTTAGTCCGAAGTCGACGAGGCGCGCGGTGCCGTCCTCGCCGAGCAGCACGTTCTCGGGCTTGAGATCGCGGTGGATCACGCCACGCTCGTGGGCGTAGGAGAGGGCGCTGGCGACTTGCGTGGCCACGGCCACGGCCTCGACGGCCGGGAGCGGCCCGCGCTCGAGGCGACGTCGCAGCGACTCGCCGCGCACGTAGTCCATGGCGAACCAGAGCTGGCCTTCGTCTTCACCGCGGTCGACCACGCGCACGATGTGCGGGTGCGTCAGCTCGGCGAGTGTCTCGCTCTCGCGGTCGAAGCGCTTGCGGAAGGCCTCGTCGGCGGCCAGGTGCTCGGACAGCACCTTGAGCGCCACGTGCTTGCGGCGGAAGCGATCGGTCGCCTCGTACACGCGGCCCATGCCGCCGCGACCGAGCAGACGCTGGATGCGCCAGCGACCCAGGCGCTCACCGACGAGCGGGTCGTCGGGATCGACCGGGTCCGGCGCGATGTGCGGCCGGTGGAACTGCGCCGTAGCCAAGCCCTCGGGCGGGAAGCGATCCCCGCACGAGGTGCAGGCCACCTCGGCGGGATGTCCGGCCACCAACACGGCGCCAGAGCACCGCGGGCAGTGGGTCGTCCACCTCTCGCTCACCTCGCCTCCACGTCCGGAACCGTGGGTCTGGTCCGGAGTCCCCCTGCCATCAGGAGCTGCTGTCAGGGGACCCGCCACCTTCGCCATGGCCTCCCCAGGATCAAGGCGTGTGCCGGGGTTCGGCCCGATGGGCGCGAGATCAACATAAGTCGTTCATGGGTAATGGTTTGCGAACACACGCCTGCGCTCTGGGTGCCCCGGGCACGGGGCCCCGGCGTCCTAGGACGGACACGGGCATCGAACGAAACGTTCAATCGCCCCCGTCCTTCGCCGGGCCGCCGTCCAGGCCATAGGCCCTCAGCTTGCGATTGAGCGTGGGCCACGAGACGCCGAGCAGGCGCGCCGCCTCGCCCTTGCGGCCTCCCGCCGCGCGCAGCGCCGCCGCCACGGCGCGCGCCTCGGCGGCCGCCAGCGAGAAGTCCGTCGGCAGGTGCGCCGTGCTCTTCGCGTCGTCGACCGTGGGGCTGGCGTGACCGACGTCGGCCGGCAGGTCGCCGGGTCCGATCTCGTCGCCGTCCAGCAGGACGAGCGCGCGCTCGAGGGCGTTGCCCAGCTCGCGCACGTTGCCCGGCCAGGCGTGGGCCTCCAAGCGCGCCAGCGCGGCGGGCGTCAAGCGCGGGACACGACGACCGACGCGGGCCGCGGCCGCTTCGAGCAGCGCTTCGGCCAGCACTGCAACGTCGCCCGTGCGCGAGCGAAGCGGCGGCAGGTCGATGGTGACGACGGCCAGTCGGTACCAGAGGTCCTCGCGGAACGAGCCCTCCTTCACGCGTCCGGGCAAGTCGCGATGGGTCGCGGCGATGACGCGGCAGCGAACGGAGAGGGGCTCCGAGCCCCCGACGCGTGTGAAGGTGCGCTCGGCAAGGACCCGCAGCAGCTTGGCTTGCATCGGCAGGGGCATGTCGCCGATCTCGTCGAGGAACAGCGTGCCGTCCGCGGCTTCCGCGATGCGGCCCTCGCGGCGCTCCGTGGCCCCGGTGAAGGCACCCTGCTCGTGACCGAACAGCTCGCTCTCGAGCAAGCCTTCGACGATGGCCGCGCAGTTGAGCGCCACGAACGGCCGCGCCGCGCGAGGGCTCGCGGCGTGGAGGTGGCGCGCGACGAGCTCCTTGCCCGTGCCCGTCTCCCCCAGGATCACGACCGCGCTGTCGGCCGGTGCGATGCGGCGCACACGCTCGCGCACGGCCTCCATGGCAGCCGACGTGCCGATCAGATCGGGGAGCTCGGTCAACAGGAGGGAGGCGCGCGCTGCGGCGCGGGCGGCGCCGAGCGTGCGCAGGTTGCGAAGCGCCATGCCGGCCAGGGCGGCCACCGCGGCCAGGGCCTCCAGGTCGCCGGGCCCGTACGCGCCTGCTTCCTCGTGCTCCACGGCGATCATGCCGAAAGGGCGGTCTCCCGCGGTCAGCGGGGCCGTCAGCGTGGAGCGGAAGCGACCGCGTACGAGCGAGGGCTTGTCGCCAGTCTCCTCGGCGTCGTGGGCATCACGAAGCAACACGGCTTCGCCGCGCTCGAGCACGCGCTGGCGAATCGTGCGTGAGCGCGGCGGTCGCGCACGGGCCGGCCGGCCGGCCAGGACCTCCAAGGTGTCGGGCGGCGTGAAGAGCGACACCGTGGCGCGGTCGGGCGCCATGGCCAGCGCGATCTCCTCCAGCAGACGCTCGGCGATCTCGTCGGGCGTGGACGCCTCGGCCGCTGCGGCCGCAGCGCGACAGACCAAGCGCAGGCGCCGCGCCGCATCGGGATCACCGGCTTGCCGTGCGGGATCGGCCAGCTGCGGATCGACCGACGCCTCGACGGCGTCCGGCGTCTCCGCCGCGGCCACGGCCGTCGCGCGGTCGGCGTCGTCGCTGGCGCGGTAGCGGATCTGCACCTCGCCGATGGCAATCACGTCGCCGTCGAACAAGGCCGCAGGACGCGCGACGGGCTCCCCGTTCAGCAACGTGCCGTTGGACGAGCCGAGGTCCTCCAGCATCGTGCGGCCACCATCGGTCTTGATGCGTGCATGGCGGCGCGACGCCGTCTCCGAGAGGATGCGTACGTCGGCATCGCGCGAGCGGCCGAGCAGCACACCGCGCTCGAGACCGTCGTCCCGCAGCACGAAGGTCGCAGGATCGGTAGCGCCGGCGAGGACCTCGAGGCGTCGCACGACGGCTACACGTGCACCGGGACGCGCCCCTCAGCCACGAGGCGGGCGAGGTCGGCAGGAGCGGCGAGCACGGCACCTTCGCGGAGCTGGTCGGCGTCCAGCTCACGGCGATCGAACGCATCGCGGTCCGCATGGAGGACGACGCCCTGGGTCGTCAGCGCCGTCACGAGGGCGGCAGCATCGCGCGACCACGGCTCGCGCATCGTCTCGGCCACGGCCTTCACGGCCAGGCGTACGCCCTCGTGCGAGAGCCAGAGCGCGACGTCGTGGCCGGCCTCGGCCGCAGCCAAGGCCGTGGACAACGCTCCTCCGGAGCGCTCCGGGTCGTCCGTGGAGCAGCTGATCGTGAACAGGAGCGCGGCCATGGGGGGCAAGGATACGGCGTTCGCGCGCTCACGCGCTGCTTGGGGCTCGGGAGAGGCGCGGGGAGACTCCGGCCGTGCCGCGCCGCCCCCTGGTCCTTGACGAGCTGGTCGACCGTCTCGTCTCGCGTCCGCTGGCCAAGATCATCGCCGCCGTGCTGGCCCCCACGCCCGTGACGCCCAACCAGGTCACGCTCGTGAGCGGTGCCTGCGGCGTGACGGCGGGCGTGTTGCTGGCTCTCGGTGCGACGTGGCCCGTGGCGTTGGCGCTGCTCGGCTTCCTCGTGTTCGACTGCGCCGATGGCCAGCTGGCCCGGCGCCGTGGCGGCGGCAGCATCTATGGCCGCGCCTTCGACGGGGTCGGGGACTACCTGACGGGTCTCGGCGTGCATGTGGGGTTGGGCTTCGTGATGTCGCACGCGCTGCAGAGCGTCGTGGCCGGTGTGGCGGCGTCGGTCCTGGCCGGTGCGGCGCTCGTCTGGGCCTCGGGTCTGCTGGACCGCTACAAGCGCCGCTACGGCGGCTCGCGCGACGACCTCGCGGAGATCGAGGCGGCGATCGCGGCGGCGAAGGGCTTTCCGCGCTGGCTGCTGAAGCGTTTCCGCGCGTATGCGCTGCGCCTCGAGGCAGACGCGGTCGCGATCCCCGACCCGGACGCCTATCGCGAGAAGACGCGCGATGCGATGTGCCTGTTCTTGGCAGGCGGCCCGACCACGCACTACACGCTGCTCGCCATCGCGAGCGCGTTCGGCCTTGCACCGTGGTACGTGGCGCTGGCGCTTGGGCCTGGTGCGTTGCTCACGTTCGCCACGCTTCGCATGCAGCGGCGCTTGGAGCAGGGGGTGGTGGAGGCGGGTGCCTGATCCCGCGCAGCGGAGCCCCGCAGGGGCGACGCGGGGCGCGGGGTCTGGCTCTGCCGGGACGTCGCCGTAGGTCGGGGGACCTCTTTCGTGCCAGCGCGTCCGGGAGATGCGCCGGCGGCGGAAGCCGCACTCCGGTGTCAGACCCGGCGCCCTGCGTCGCCATTTTGGAGGGCGCTGGCAGCCCTTGCGAGCACGTCTGACGCGGATGGCGCGCCACTCGAGCTGAGTTCCGCGCTCCCGCGCGGAGTGTGCGCTCGGGCTCTGCCCTCGCGGCATGGGTGCTAGTCCCTACCACCCCTGCACCCCTCACGGTGCTGCGCCGGATCAGACACCTACGCGCGGAAGGATGTCGCGCTCGGCGCGGACGACGTCCTCGGGGAAGTCGATTTCGGTCCAGGGGCGGCCGGCGACCAGCACGTACGAGGCGCCGTGCTCGCCGACGAAGCGGTCGAGCGCCTTCTCGTAGTCGCTCTCCGGGTCGGAGACCTCGATGGCGGCGCGCAGCGCCGGCAGCGAAGCGCGGTCGATCTTGAAGAAGCCCACGCCCTCGCCCACGACCTCGAAGCCGGGGAGCTTGCCGCGGCGGATGGCACGCACGCGCCCGTCCTTCGCGCCGACCATCATCTCCTCGTCGCCCGGATCGGTGCGCGGGTCGATGGCGAAGCCGCGATCGAGTGCGGCGACGTCGGACAAGATCGAGGGGTCATAGAGCACGTCGGCGTCCATGACGATCGCGTCCTCATCCAGGCCCTCGAGCCCGCATGCCAGCGACAGCAGGCTGCCGCGGCGGAACTCGGCGTTGTGCACGACCTCGGTCCCCGCCGGCAAGGCGGCGACCAGACGCTCGGCGTCGAAGCCCGTGACGACCCGCAGCGGGATGCCGGCCGCCGCCAGGTTCTCGACATGCCGGGACAGCAACGTGCGCCCGCCCACCTCGAGCAATGCCTTGGGTCGATCGTGGCCGAGGCGTCGGCCGACGCCCGCGGCGAGCAGGACGGCCTTCACGCGAGCACCTCGCGCAGCGCAGCAACCAGGTCGTCCAAGCGGCCCTCCGGCCACACGCCCATGTTGGCGATGCGGAAGGCGACCTCGGAGAGCTTGCCTTGCCCGGCGTAGATGACGAACCCGCGCTCCTTCATGCGGTCATGAAGCGTCGGGTAGTCCAGGCCTGCGGGCAGGCGCGCCGAGGTGATCGTGCGGCTGCGCAGCGCGGGCGGCAGCATCAGCTCGAGACCCAGGGTCTCGAGCGTGCTGCGGATGGTGTCGCTGCGCGCCTTGTAGGTCGCTTGGCGGGCCGCGATCGTCTCCTCGCCGAGCTCGCGCAGGGCTTCGGCGAACGCAGCCATCACCTGGATGGCCGGCGTGAAGGGCGTGTCGCTCGCGCGCTGCTTGGCCAGCGCCAGGCCGAGGTCCAGGTAGAGCGAACGACGCTCCAGCGGTGTGCCCTTGCGCACGAACACGAAGGACACCCCCGGCAGGCCGTGGATGCACTTGTTGGCAGTGCTGCACACGGCATCCGGCCGGATCACGCGGAAGTCGAACGGCTCGCCGGCCAACCCGCTGACGCTGTCGACGATCAGGCGCTTGCCGTGGCGACGTGCCCGCGCGGCGATCTCCTCGAGGTCGTTGATCAACCCCGTCGTCGTCTCGTGGTGCACGATGGCCAGCGTGTCCAGCGCCGGATCGGCCAGCGCCCCCTCGAGATCGTCTTCGTCGGGCCGGTGGAACCAGTCGCACTTGACGACGCGGTGGGGGATGCGGTGGGCCGCCGCCATCTGCGCCAAGCGGTCGCCGTAGACGCCGTTGTCCACCACGACGACGCCGGTGCCCACGACGCTGGCGAGCATGGCCTCCATGCCCGAGGTGCCCGAGCCGGAGACCAGCGCCGCTTCGTAGTCGGCTCCGATGCCGAACACGTCCACGAGCAGGCGGCGGACCTCGTCCTGGAGCTCGAAGTACTCCGGCTCGCGGTGGCAGAGGTCCGGGCAGGTGGCCAGCGCCTCACGCACGCGTGCGGAGACGTTGATGGGGCCCGGGTTCAAGAGCGTGAGGGCCGGTTCGGCCATGGTGACCTCCGACGCGCGCGGGTTCGCGTCAGCCGGCGATCGCACGCGAGAAGCGCGCGGTGATCTCCGGCGGCGTGTGGGTGACACGGGCGATGCCGTGCTGGTTGCCCTTGTCGACCTTGGCCAGGAGCAGGGCCGGCCCCTTCTTCGCGAGGAAGGCGGGCATCACCTTGGCGAGGTCCTCGGCGTCCACCCGCTCGGCCGAGACGTAGCCGGCGGCCTTGGCCATGGCCTCGAGCGGCACGACGTCGCTGACGGTGCGCTGGTCGCCGGTGCTGCCGTGCGCCTCGTTGTCGAGCACGACGTGGTGCAGGTTCTCCGGCGCCAGCGCCGCGGCCGTGGCCAGCACGCCCGCACCCATGAGCACGTTGCCATCGCCGTCGAGCACCACGACCTGGCGGTCGGGGCGGCACTGCGCGACGCCGAGCCCGATGCTGAGCGCGAGGCCCATCGACCCGATCATGTAGAAGGTCGACTCGCGATCGCGAGCCGTGAACACCTCGCGACCGATCATGCCGTTGCAGGCGACCAGCAGGTGGTCGTCGGGAAGTGCCTCGACGACCTGGCGGACGGCGTCAGCTCGCAGCATCGAGGATCCCCTTCGGCACGATGAGCGCGGCGGGCAGCCGGGTCTCGCGAATCGTTGCGGCGGTCCACGCGACGTCGTCTTCCAGCGTGTCTGCCGAGAGCACGCGCGAGGGCACGTTCATCAGGTCGAGCATGGGCTTCATGATGTCGCCCATCACGATGTGCTCGGGCGCATCCTTGCCACCCTCGCCGCGCCACGAGATCACCAGCAGCGAGGGGATCTCGTAGATCGCGTTGAGGCTGACGAGCGCGTTCACGCACACGCCGAGGCCGCTGTTCTGCATGAACACGACGGGCTGGCGTCCGGCCATGGCGGCGCCCGCTGCGAGGCCGACGGCCGAGTCTTCGCGCACGGCCGACACGTAGCCCCAGCGGGGCTCGTTGTCGAAGCGACGGATGACACCGCGCAGCAGCGAGCAGGGCACGCCGCCGAACCAGTCGTAGCCGTTGGCCTCGAGCGCGGCGAGGAAGCGTTGGCTCTGGGGCATCAGTCCACCTGGCTCCAGGCGCGGCGGTAGTCCTCGAACGTGTCGATTTCCATCCAGCCCTTGTAGGTGTCCACGACGCGGATCGACGCGCCCCGCGCCACGAGCTCCTGCAGGAGGTCCGTCAGCGCGGCTTCCTTCAGGGACTTCGCCTGGTGCAGCGGCTTGTCGGCGCCCTTGCCCACGAGGTCCTCGTAGGTGGCGACGAGCTTCTTCGCGCCGTCGGCCGAGACCATCATCATGCCGATCCACTCGCCGTTGGCGCCGGGCAGGTCACGCGCGATGGCCTCGAGCGTGTCGGTCTGGCGGCCGGTGAGCGAGCGGCCGTTGGCCCCTTCGTCCCCGCCGGTCTTGACGAGGTCGCGGCCCGGGCGTTCCGACGCGTTGCTGCGGTCCACGACCACGACGATGTCGCCGTCGGTCTGCAGCAGGCGCTCCACGAGGTCCGTGTCGAACAGGATGTCGCCGTAGGCGATCATCGTCCGGCGGTCGAGGTCGGACGCGGCACGCATCAAGCTCTCGAGCTCGCCACCGCTGCTGTCGGCCACGATCGTCTTGAGGTTGGTCGCCTTGACGGCCTCGTGGCGGTAGCCGACCACCGCGGAGATGTCCTTGATGCCCGCTGCGTTCAGCGCGCTCATCTGGTGGGCGATCAGGGGCTTGCCCTTGATGTCGAGCATCGCCTTGGGGCGGTCCTTGACCAGGTCGCCCAGCTCGGGGCTGGCGCCGGCGGCCAAGAGCACGGCGCCCACGTCGACCCCGCCCGCGGGCAGGTAGTCGCGCTCCTCGCGCTTCATCTTGGGCACGCCGATCAGCTCGTACACGTCGTTGAGCGGCACGACCATGTGCTCGACGGCGCCCGTCATCTGGTCCTTGACCAGCAAGGCGAACGCCTCGCGCATGGCCTTGATCGAGCTGCGCAGGCCGTGGTTGGCGTAGATGATCATGCGGAAGCCCGCGTCGGCGAGGACCGAGGCCTTGGCCGACTTGTAGATCGTCGGCACGCAGACGAGCGGCGTCTCGCGATCCCAGCGCTCGGCAAAGCCCAGCACCTCGTCGGCCTCAGGGCTCTTGCTGTGGATCAGGACGAAGTCCGCGCCGGCATCGGCGTAGGCGCGGCCGCGCAGCAGCGCTTCGTCCATGCCCCAGCCCGCGATCAGCGCCTCGGTGCGGGCGATGATCGCGAAGTCGTCGTTGCGTCGCGTGTCGAGGCACGCCTTGATCTTGCCGACGTGCTCTTCGACGGGAGCCAGCTCGCGCTTGACGCCTGCGTAGAAGCTGCAGCGCTTGGGGAAGACGTTGTCCTCGATGCAGATCGCCGCGATCCCCTCGCGCTCGTAGGCGCGCACGGTGTGGATCACGTTGATCGCGTTGCCGTAGCCGTTGTCACAGTCGGCGACGACCGGGATGCCCGACGCCTCGACCATGACGGCCGCGGCGCGCAGGTTGTCCGACATCGTGAGGATGTTGGCGTCCGGCACGCCATGGGCGGCCGAGATCTCGAAGCCGGAGGCCCACACCGCATCGAACCCGGCCTCGCGGACCAGGATCGACGACAGGCCGTCGTGGGCGCCGCCCACCAAGAGGGGCCCAGGCTGGCCCATCCGGGCGCGCAGGAGACGGCTTCCTTCCATGGACTCTCCTCGGGGTGGACGCGCGGGGCGTCCGCGGACCGGTGGCGAATGGTAGCCCTCGCCGCGCTAGGGGGGTCACGATCGCGGGTCGCTCCCCCGCGACAGGTCCGGACCAAAAAGGGAGCGGGCCCGCGTCGCACTGTCGCGAGCGGGCCCGTTGGGAGGGAGGAAGCAGGGAGGGAGGAAGCAGGAGAGAGATGATTCGGCCGGGCGGCGGCGGCGGGATGGGAGGGAGGGAGGGGAGGGAGCAGGGAGGGAGATGCCCGCCTGCCGAGAGTCCGCCCGGCCGATCGATCGTGAGTACCCACAGCTTCCGGTCCGAAGACCGGGGAGGGTTTCCCGCGCCCCCCGCCGAAGCGGGAGGCGCGGGCAAATGAGACCAACGTCGGTGCGAAGGGCGCCGGGAGGGAGGGGGAGGGAGGGAAGGCAGGGAGGGTGGCGCCAGCAAGCGCACCAGACGTTGTCTCTAAGAGCTAGTGCCCCGAGCTGTGGAAAAGAGCGGCTGTCGAAGGCCGCGAGGAGCGTCGGTCGCCTCGTGGGCAACCGGGCCGGCTCGCCGTCCCTCGACCTGATCTTTCAATCCCCGTGGCCAGCGGCCTCGAGGACGCGGGAGGACAGAGCGAAGGTCGTGCCAATGTCCGGGAATCTCGTCGATGCCTGATCTCAGGCCTTGGCGGGGGGTGTCCCCTGACCCCGTCCCCAGTTCAGGACGAGCGATCGCCAGAAAGGGACACACCGCGACCGCACGCCGTGCCTGCTTGGCACCCCTGGGTGTGCGGGCGCGCAACACCCTCCCCCGCACTGGCACATCGCCCGCATGTAGTGCGTCACGACTTGGTCATAGATCGCTTGCATAGCCCGGAAGTTAGGGCCACTAGGGACCAAAGTTGTCCGAGCGCTCGGACACTCCCGGAGGCCCGTGGGGCCTTGCCTCGGGACCATGGCGCCCGGGCAGCCCCGCTCCCGGCGGCGCTCCGCCACGGCAGACCTGCTCCCGCGGTGGACGCGACATTTCCACCCCTAGGGTGCCGACTCGCGAAGGTCCACGTCCTATACTCCGTTCGCCCTGACGAGTGATCGGAGGCTTCGATGCGCGCTGCCGTCCGCTTTCTTCCCCTGGCCCTGGTTGCCTTGGTGCTCGGGACGTTTGCCCCGGCTCGCGGCGAGGACGTGACCGGCGACGACGCCGCCACGATCCGCGCCCGCCACCTGCTGCGGCGCGCCACGTTCGGTGTGCGCCCAGGTGACGTCGAGGCCGTGGTGGACATGGGCCTCGAGGCCTGGATCGATCGCCAGCTCGACTACGCCACCATCCCCGACCCCGACGTGGAGAAGCGCCTCGAGGCGTTCGAGAGCTTGCAGCTGACCGGTCCGGAGTACTGGTCCATGCTCCAGGGTGGGCAGATGGAGGGGCCGGCCGGCCCGCCCAAGCCCGGTGAGGACCGCATCGCCAAGGCCCGGGAGCAGCAGGCCCGCCTCAACCGCCTACGCAACCTGGCCCGCCAAGAGGTGCCTGCGAGCGTCCTTGTCCGCGCCGTCTACACCAACCGGCAGCTCTTCGAGGTGATGCGCGCATTCTGGCGCGACCACTTCAACGTGGACGTGGACAAGGACGACGTCCGCTACTACGTCGCCGACTGGGAGCGCGACGTGCTCGGCAAGCACGTCTTCGGCACCTTCGAGGACTTCCTCCTCGCCACCGCCAAGCACCCGGCCATGCTCTTCTACCTGGACAACCACGTCTCCCAGGCGCCCATGGCGCGGGGCGACAAGGTGCTGCGCAACCGCGAGGACCCCAACCGCACGGGCGGCCTCAACGAGAACTACGCCCGCGAGCTCATGGAGCTGCACACGGTCGGCTGCGACCGGGGCTACGAGCAGAAGGACGTGATCCAGCTGGCCCTCGTGCTCACGGGCTGGTCGATCGGGTCCGGTGACCAGCGCGGCTCGTTCGTCTTCCGCGACGCGTATCACGCCAAGGGCCCCAAGAAGGTCATGGGCAAGACGGTCAAGGATGGCGAGCAGGACGAGGGCGAGGCCGTCCTCAAGTACCTCGCCGGCCACAAGAACACGGCGGAGTTCGTGGTCACGAAGATGGCCAAGTACCTCGTCGGCGACCAGCCGCCGCCCGAGCTCGTGGCCGACGTGATCAAGGTCTGGACCAAGACCAAGGGCGACCTCAAGGCCGTCACCAAGGCCATCCTGCTGCACGACGCCTTCTACGCCCCCGAGCAGCGCATGACGAAGGCCAAGACGCCCTTCGAGTTCGTGGCCAGCTCGCTGCGCGTCACCGGCGCCGACATCAAGAACCCCCAGCCCCTGATGGCCCGGTTGGCGGACATGGCCCACCCCGTCTACCAGTGCGAAGACCCCACGGGCTACAGCGACGCCGCCATCGACTGGATGGACACGGGCGTGCTGGCCGTGCGCTGGCAGTTTGCCTACGACCTCCTGCACGGCCGCATCGGCGGCGTGTCGCTGGCGGCGAGCCCGCTCAAGGAGCACGTCGCCCAGAATCCCGAGATCTGGGAGTACCTGCTCGTCGACACGCTGCTGGCGGGCGAGCGGCCTGGCTCGCTCACGATGGCCCCGTTCCGCCGTCGCATCCAGTCGCTACGCACCACGTACCGCAACATGAAGCCCGAGCAGCTGGAGGGCGAGCTCATGCGTCTCGCCACCCTCGTGCTTGGTTCCCCCGAGTTCCAGCGCCAGTAGGGCTGGCCCCGCTCCCGCACCCGGAG
Source organism: Planctomycetota bacterium (assembly GCA_020631815.1). Taxonomy (GTDB): domain Bacteria; phylum Planctomycetota; class PLA2; order PLA2; family JAEUHO01; genus JACKGW01. Next base: position 304,001 of record JACKGW010000001.1, read on the forward strand.
ATTTCCGATGACCGCTACCCGTCGCGAGTTCCTTGCCGCTAGCGCTGCCGGTGCCGCCGGACTGGCCCTCGGTGGGCCCTTGGCCCGTCGCGCGCTGGCCGCCCCCGAGCGTGAGATCGCCATGCGGCCGGCCGTGGTCGTGTTGTTCCTCCGCGGTGGCCAAGACGCGTTGAACACGCTCGTGCCCCATGCAGACGGCACCTACTACGACATGCGTCCCAACATCGCGGTGCCTACGCCGGACCAGCCGAACGGTGCGCTGGACCTCGACGGCACGTTCGGGCTCAACCCGGGCCTCACGGGCTTCAAGAAGCTCTGGGACGAGGGCATGCTCGCGCCCATCTGCAACGCAGGCCTCGGTAGCCCTTCGCGCAGCCACTTCGCGTGCCAGGACTACATGGAGTACGGCGCGATCGGCGACATGTCCGTGCGCGACGGCTGGCTCAACCGCTACCTCTCGCGCACGTCGCCCGAGGGCGTGGCGGCGGGCAGCGAGTTCCGCGCGGTGGCCCTGCAGGGGCGTTTGCCGCGTTCGCTTCGCGGCTCGTACCCGGTCTTGGCCGTCGACCCGCGCCGCAACATGCGCGGTCAGGGCGAGGACGTCCTCGAGCTGTTCGACGACCTCTACAAGCAGCCGCCCAGCATGGAGCGGCCCGGGATGACTGGTGAGCGTCCCGACGAGGACGACCTCACGCAGAACGGTCGCGCCACCATCGAGACCCTGCGCCGGCTCGAAGACATCCTCCAGAACAAGCCGTCCGGCAAGGAGGAGGTCTACCCCGCCTCGCTCGGCTACCTCGGCCTGCAGCTGAAGATGGCCGCCCGCATCCTCAAGAGCGGGCAGGGCGTGGAAGTCATCGGCCTCGACTGGAACGGCTGGGACCACCACATCAAGGAGGGTGGCGGCGCCGAGGGCGACCTGATCCGCCGCATGAACAGCACCGTCGGTGATGCCCTGGCGACCTTCTACGCCGACATCAACCCGCTGCGTCGCTACGTCACCACGATCATCATGACCGAGTTCGGTCGCACGAACCGTGAGAACGGCAACTTCGGCACGGACCACGGTCACGGCAGCGCGATGTGGGTCATGGGCGGCCGTGTCAACGGCGGCAAGGTCTACGGCGACTGGACCGGCCTCTCGGCCGGCGCCACGTACCAGGACCGCGACCTGCTCGTCACCACCGACTGGCGCCAGGTCTTCGACGAGCTGCTCCACGACCACATGGGCCTCGCCGCCGACCAGAACCTCTTCAAGGGCTGGACCCCCGCCGAGAAGAAGCTGGGCCTCTTCAAGGCCTGATCGCACACGGAGGTGTCTGATCCGGCGCAGCGGAGCGCTAGCGACGCGAGGCGTCCGGGTCTGACACCGTGGTAACGCCTTCACACCCAAGTACGCCGTACCGCATTCGCACGCCAAGCGACTGTTCGCCGGCGGACGCGGTTCAACCGAGCCAGACCCGGGCGCATCGCGTTGCCGCTCCGCGGCGCCGCAGCGCCGGATCAGGCCCCCTCGCCCCTACTCGTCCAGTGCGATCTCGACGGTTCCTGCCGAGGGGTCGATGCGACGGACGTCGCCGAGGCCCAGGTCCGGGTCGGGACCGTAGACCACGACTTGCATGCCCTCAGGCCACGCGGGGTCGACGGCGACTCGAACGTGGCCGAGGGCGTCGGTCCTGCGTATCTGGGTCCACGTGGCCGGGGTGTCGCCGTGGCCGTTGGACATGTGCAGACGCCGTTGGGCAGCCGCCTCGCCATTGGCCTTGCGGACGGTGAGGTCGAGCCACGTGCCCTGGACGAACTGGAACGTCACCGTCTGTCCGTCAGGCACGACCTTGGCCGTGGGCGGAGCCAACCAAGGTTCCTTGATCTCAGGGGGAAGGTACGTCGCCACGTACACCTGGATCGACGGCAGCCCCTCGAAGACGGCCACGCCGCTCGTGTCCGTGGTGCCCTGGCCCAAGCTCTTCATGCCGCCGCCTACGCTGACGCGCGCGGACAGCGGTGAGCCGTCGGGCGCCCGCACCTCGACACGCAGACTCCTGTCCTGCGCCGCCAAGCGTGCCACCAGGTGGACCTCGTCTCCCAGCGGGGTCGCTCGCGTGGGCTCGACGGTCATCAAGGGACGGTCGGGAAGGGGCGGTCCCCGCATCACGAAGTCGCCGTTCCAGCGCACCTCGACGTCGTCGTTCCCGCCTACGTCAATGGCGAACGCCCCGTCGCCGTCGACGGTTCCCATGCCGACGCGCGCCTCACCGCGGAAGGCGTACACCACGGCGTCCTTCAGCGGCTGCCCCGCCTCATCCCTCAACGTGCCGCGGACCAAGACCGATCGCTCCAAGCGGATCACGAAGTCGGTGACGTCGGCGGGGACCTCGGTCGCGCCTAGCTGGCGAAGATCGTTGCGCCTGATGGGCCACACCGTGATCTCGGCAGCACGACCAATGGGCAGGGAGATCTCGACCTGGCCCGACTCGTTGGTGCGTTGACTCGACGTGCGTGCCTTGTCCTGCACGTAGGCCTCGACGACGGGCTCCCCCTCCGGGTCGAGCACCGTGACCGTCACGGTGCGTGTGCGCCCCAGCACGATCTCGAGCGGTGGCTCGTCATCGGGCTGCGGAGCGACGACCGTGCGCTGGACGGGCGATGCTCCTTGCGCCGAGGCCGTGACCTCCCACGGGCCGGGCATCAAGCCGGACACGCGGAAGTGTCCTCGCTCGTCCGTGCGAACCTCGTGCGAGCCGCCGTAGGTGGTCTGGGCGCTGGCTCCGCTTGCGCGCCGACTCGTCCTGCCCGTCGTCTTGCTGCCCACTCTCACCGTGATGTTCGCGTAGCCCTCGCCTTCGCCATCGATCACGCGCCCCTCGATGACCGCAGGTGGCCCGAGCTCGATGTCTCCCAAGTCGACGGTCTCTCCGGAGGCCGCCGCGTCGATGTCCAGCATGAGGCTCGCGCGCTCGACGGCCCGGACCTGGATCGTGTGGGGCAGGGAGGGATCCAAGCCGTCAATGCGAAAGGTCCCGTCGGTGCCCGAGAGCGCGTTGCCCAGGGAGATGGCCTGCTCGCCGCCGCGGTGCTCACTGCCCACGGTCGCGATGCGGGCGTGGCGAATGACCTCGCCGCTCTCGTCCACGATCCGTCCCTCGATCGCAAACCCGCGTTGCAGCGCGAAGTCGATCTCCGTCTGGTCTCCGACCACGGCGACTCCGCGCACGTAGCCGGGGGCGAGGACCTGGATGTCGCTGACGCCCTCGCCAGTCCACCCCGGCATGGCGTACGCGCCCTCGCGGTCGGTCGTGACCTCGCCGTCCAGCACCCAGTTCATGCCAAGGCGCGCGCCTTCGATGGGCGCGCCGGTCGCGGCGTCCGTGACGCGGCCGCGGATCGTGCGCCCGGCCGGCAGCCTGTAGGTGTACTGCTGCTCGCCGCTCTCCTGCAGCTGCAGGCGCACCCAGCCCGGCTGTCCCCAGCCCTCGTGGACGGGCTCCGGCTCGAGCGTCGCCTCGACACCGCCCGGCAAGCTGTCGAACGCGACGCGTCCGTCCGCACCCGTCGAGAGCAGGTGGCGAAAGCTCGTGCCGCCCCCGGTGCGATCCACGCGCCAGAGCCCGACGGGGACGTTGGCCGCGGGCCCTCCGTCAGGAGCCTCCAGTGTCAGGACCAAGCGCACACCGGGGCGGAGCACGATCCGGAGGTGCGCGCCTCCGGCGACGCGGTTCAGCTCCGTCGAAGCATGGCCGGCGTGCTGCGCCATGACTGACACGATCTGCCCCGGTCGGATCCGGAGTCGGAAGGAGCCGTCCGTGGAGCTCTGCTCCTCGGCAAACATGATCGCCTCGTAGTAGCCACTCGCGGTGATCAGTCCACCACGCCACGTGTACTCGCTGGCCGTTACGCTGGCGCCGGCGACGGGTTCGCCCTGTTCGTCGACGACGATCCCGAAAATGTCGCGCACGGGATCCAGCGTGGAACGGTCGACCGGCGCCGGTGCCGGGATCGTTCCCTTCAGCGCCTCGTCGCCAGCCGCCGTTCCCGTTCCCTGCAGGGCGGGACCGCTGCTTGTGGTTGAACCGGTCAGACTCGATTCGGCTTCACCCCGCGGAATCGCGGCATCGGTACCCAGGTCCGGCGCGCGGTCCATGGTCACGACCCAGACCAACACGCCGACGGCCACCAAGGCCCCGACCAGCAACGCCCCACGCATCGAACCCATGCGTCCTCCCTTGCCTGACACGGTAGGGGGGAACGAGCCTCGCGTGCCGAGGCTCACCACAATCCTCGGCGGATCCGGTCAAGGACCATCGGGAAGGGCGATCCACGGGGCGAGCGCCCGCAGATCGCACTAGGCTCCGGACATGCGAACCCCCCGCCTCGCTCTCGTCGCTTCGTTGGCTCTTGCCCTTGCAGGATGCGGCGACGTACCCGGCCCGGAGCGACAAGTCATCACGCCCGAGATGGACGCCAAGGTTGCCGGGCGCAAGCTGCCCAAGCGCGATACACCGCTGACGGTGGGCATGGTGGCGCCGGACCTCCACGAGATGAGGGAGGGCGCGCCCGCGATCGTCGTGTTCTACCGCGGCCACTGGTGACCCTGGTGCCGCCGGCAGCTCGGTGAGCTGCAAGATCACCTGTCCCTGATCGAGGCCGCCGGGGCCCAGCTTGTTGCGGTCAGCAACGACCCTGTCGACAAGCGCGACGAGCTCGTGGCCAAGTACCGCTTCACCTTCCCCGTCGTCAGCGACAAGGATCTCGCGATCAGCGAGGCCTACGGCGTGCGCCAAGAGGGCAAGGACAGCCCGCTGCCAGCGACGTTCGTGATGGGCCCGGACCGCAAGATCCTCTTCGTCAAGGTCGGCGACGAGATCCCCGACCGCCCGACCCTGGAGCAGATCCTCGCGCCGTTGCGCTAGCTCGCAGCGACCTGCCTAGTGCTTGAGCAGGTCGCCACCTAGGACGCGCGGGATCATGTCGCCGCCGAGCCACACGGACAGCTTGGGAGCACCCTCGGGCTCGAGGGTGATCTCGACCGCGTTGGCGCCCTCCTTCAGTCGCGTCTCGGCGTAGCCCGCGTCGGTCCCTTCGAGCGTGCGCTCGAAGACGACCTCGCCGTCGACTTCCAAACGCACCGTGCCGGGGCCCGCGAGGGCCCACTGGTAGATGCCCTCCGCGGGAGCCACGACCTCGCCCTCGAGGGTGACCTTCTTGACCTTGCCCTTGGCCGCATCGCCCAGCTGGGCGGCGAGCAGGCCCTTGCCCTTGAACGGCAGCTCCTTCACGACGATGCCGTCCTTGGTGCCGGCAGCGCCTTCGACGGTGGCCTCCAAGCCCTGCTGGCCCTTCGGGGTCTTGTCCTTGGGCTTCTTGCGCGTGGTGCGCTTGGGCTTGCTGTCGCCGCCGGGCGCCTCGACCACGAGATCCTCGATCTCGCTGCGGCTCGCGCGGCCGTCCTTGTCGACGCCGCGGACGTACAGCGGCACGCTGCCGCGGCCCAGCAGGGTGGCCGGGATCTCGAGCTTCCAGCGACCGCTCCTGACGGACGTCGTCGCGATCACGTTGTTGCCGTGGTGGAGAGCGATGTCCTTCACGCCTGACGGCGCCCGGCCCGACAGCTTGATCTCGTCGTCCAGCGCGACCGGCTTCTTGGGCAGCACGAGCGTCGGCAGGTCGCCGCCGTTCCTCACCACGAAGCGGGCGTGGCTCTCCGAGCGTGTCTCGAGCAGGTCGTCGGTGATGGCGGCGATGTGGAGCTCGTGGCCCCCGTCCTCGAGGGTCGTCGTGTCGATGACAACGGAGCCCAGCTCCCCGCTCCACACCTGGTGGCCGTCGACGTAGGCCTCCAGGCGCGTCGGCATCGGATCGGCACCCGCGCCGATCTCGAGCAGGGGTAGGCCCCACGATCCGCTGGCGGGCGACTTCGCATCCGTGCCCGCGATCTTGACCGTGCGGATCGGCGCGTACGGCCGCGTCAGCGGATCGCCCACGATCAACAGCTGGAAGGGGCCACGCAGGCTCTCGTAGAACGCCTCGGCCAGCGAGGCACCATCGGCGTAGTGGATGTGGATGAACGGCGCGGGGAACTTCATCCAGATCGACAGGGGTTCGCAGACGGTGCCGCTGCTGCCCGCGGCGCCCGCGGCCAGGAAGGCGGTCAGCTTGGTCTGGCCCGAGCCGTCGAGCTGTCCGCCGAACGACGTCAGATGCTCGGCGATGGCGCCCGGCAGCATCTGGCTCCCGCACTTGCTCCAGTCGAACCCGGCGATCCCGGCCACGACGCCGATGACATCCTCGCACTGGTTCGGCAAGACGGCATCCTGGCCCTCTTGGTCTGGCGCGATGATGACCGCCTTGTGGCCGCGCTTCTCGAGCTCCTCGACGGTCTGGTTGAAGAACATGCGGCGCGACTTGGCGCGGATGTCCTTGTGGTCCATCAGGTAGACGGTGCCCTTGGGCATCGTGCCGTCGGCCCCGACCGAGCGCTCGAGGTTGGCGAGGATGTCGGGCACCGACATGCCCTGGATCCCGTGCCAGCCCAGCATCGTGGACAGGCGGTAGCGGTCCATGTCCGTGGCGAGGTCGTCTGCCGAAGGCTGCTTGACCGCCTCGCCGCTGCGCTCCCAGAGGTACGTGGAGCGGAATCCCGTGGTCGGAAGCGGGGGGCCGGGGCGGACGCGCGCGTAGCGGTTGATCTCGAGATCCGTGTAGGCGAGGTCCTTGGCCAGTACGCGACGGGAGAGGTACGTGGCGCCCGTCAGCGAGAGCCGCTTGGGGACGCGCTTGTCCCAGCCGTTGGGCTCACCGTCGGCGGAGAAGTCCGCGGCGAACGGGAAGTCCGTGCTGAAGGCGATCGTGTCCACATCGCCGTCCAGGCCGTGCTCGGCCAGCCAGGCGTCGAGCGGAGCGAGAATCCGCTCGCGGAACAAGTCGACCGTCGACAGCTGGCGGTGGGGGATCTTGGTCAACCGGCAGATGTGGTGCACCGGGATGCCGCGCATCCGCGCGTACTCGGTGGCGACATACAGCGATGTGGGCGAGTCACCGTTGGCCACGATGACGGTGCGGCTCGGCCCGCCACCCGCCACGGCGGCGGGCGCCGCCAGGAGGACCACCGACAGCAAGGCCAGGGCGAGAAGCGTGGCGCGTCCGAGGGTCCGCACCGCCATCAGGAGAGGTCCACCTGCGGCAGGGCGCGCTCGCTGGCGTCCTCGATCTCGAAGAACTCGCGCTTGCGGAATCCGTACATGTTGGCGAGCACGCTCGAGGGGAAGCTCTCGATGAGGTTGGCCAAGTCGCGGACGTTGGCGTTGTAGAAGCGACGCGCCCGCTGGATGCGATTCTCCGTGGTGGCCAGCTCCTCCTGCAGGGCCAGGAAGTGGCGGCTGGCCTTCAGCTCGGGGTAGCTCTCCTTGAGCAGGAACAGCCCGCGGATCTCACGCGTAAGCGCGTTCTCGTCGCGGGCCTGGTCCACGGGCGACGTGTGGGGCGACGCCGCCTTGTTGCGGGCCAGCACCACGCGCTCCAGCGTGTCGCCCTCGTGCTTCGCGTAGCCCTTGACCGTCTCGACGAGGTTCGGGATCAGGTCGTAGCGGCGCTTGAGCTCGGTATCGACGTCCGACCACGACTCGTCGCAGTGGTTGCGTGCCCGGACGAGTCGGTTGTAGGTCCCGACGGCCCAGAGGAGGCCGAACACCACGAGACCGACAGCCACCCAGGCACCGGGATGGACACCGCTCGCGGCCCAGGAGTGGAGCGAAGCAAGAGGGAGAAGCGACATGCCCCGCATTCTGCCGCAAGCGGGACCCGAGTGTGCGTTCCCGCCGCGCGGCGGCGGACGGACCGTGAGGGCCCCGCCCCTCCGCGATGGCGTCCCTCGTGCGATTGGCGAGAATCCCCCTACGAGGCCGCGGGACCCGGGCCGATCAGGTCCTGCGGGAGTGCATCGAGCAGCCGTGTACCGATGTCGATCAGCTCGTCCCAGTGGTGGGGGCCGATGCGCTCGGTGCGCTGGACGAGGACGTGTCGACCTCCCAGGGCCAGCTGGATGCGCGTGGGCGTCTCGAGGAGCACGTACCGCACGCGGGCGTTGATCACCCTGCGAGCCCACGGCGCACTGGCGGACTTCACGTGGTAGCGCGAGCTGAACTCGTCGCCGCCGAAGTCGATGTCATCGAAGCCGACGACGGCCGCGAGCTTGTCCAGCCATCGCTCCGGGCGGACTTCGACGAGGTCGAGGCTGGCCTTGACCTCGAACAGTACGTTGGAAGACCAATACGTCGTCGTGTCGGTGCCGCCCTCGCCGTCGCTGCTGTGTCGGTCGTACGAGTGCTCGAAGCACCAGAGGGGGCGGCGTGCACGATCGGTGGTGAGGACGTCATGCACGGCATGGTTGTCACCCTTCTCGAACCAGGAGAAGGGTCTTATGCGCGGCCAGACATCGGAGCTGGCGGCCGTCCGGAACCCGAGGTCGTGGTGCTCGGCCCACTTCGCCACCAACGCGTGCCGCTCGCGCTCGATCCGGGAGCGAATCCACATCACGAAGACGCCCACCGCGAGGCAGGTGTAGATGAATGGCAGGATGAGCTCGTCGAGTTCGGCAGCTGCCCCCATGGCAACCGCCGCTAGTCGCCCGCCCCCGCCCGCAGGCTCCGCTCGCGGGCCAGGTCGGCCGGCAGCGCGTCGAGGAACTTGGCGCCCAACGTGAGCGCGTCCTCGAAGTCCTGGGGCTTGAAGCGCCCGTTACGACGCACGAGCAGGTGCAGGCCGCCCATCTCGATGTGGAACCGAGGTGACGAGAGCAGCAGCTCCATGACCTCGGTGTGGATCACGTCGTAGGCCCAGCGCTTGTCCTTGGCCTTCACCATGAACTCACGGCTGAACTGGTTGCTCTCGAAGTCGATGTCGTCGAAGCCCACCGCCTGCACCATCTTGTCGAGCCACGTCTCGGTGCGGATGGTCAGCGGATCGAGCCGCATCTGGGCGTCCAGGATGACGTTGCTGGACCAGTGATGGTGGGTCTGACGGCGGCCCTTGCTGTCGGTCGAGTGCGTCTCGTAGTGATAGTCGAAGCAGCACACCTGCCAGGGCCCCGAGGTGCCCTCCATGACGTTCTGGGCGTAGCGGTTGGAGCCGGCCGTGAAGTGACTGAAGTGCGACCAGCGCGACGCGTACCCGCCACTCTTGCCGGGGTGCAAGGTGAGGCCACGGCCCTGCGACCAGACCACGAGCTCTTCCATGCGCTTCTGGTGCTTCTTCCAGCTGTAGATGCTGGCGATCACCATCAGGACGATCATCACGCCGAAGACCAGCGCCATGCGGCCCGGTCCCGCATTCGCGGCGAGGGGTCCGATCAGCAGCTCGTGGCCGATTCCGATGTGCAACGCAGTCCTCCCGAGACGGCCGAGTGTACGCACGGAGGTGTCTGAACCCGTGTCTGGGAGCGCAGCGACACTGACACGGGGTCTGACACCGCAGTGCGGCTTCCGCCCTCGGGGTCAGACCCCGCGCCCGCGGCATCGCTTCCGCGATACCGCATCACGGGTTCAGACCCCGCGGCCCTCCTCTCCCATGTCATGCCCCATGGACGCGTTGAAGGCGCCCGAGCCACCGCGCGGCACCGACAGCGAGGTCCAGGCGGGGCCCACGAGCAGCCTCGCCGTGGTCACGATCTGGCCCACGTGGTAGCCGTGGTGGGCGAGCTGGCGATTCAGTGCGCCAAGAACCGTGTGGGGCTCACCGCGCACGGTCACCGTCGCGAGGAGATCGCTTGGTTGCAGCGCCGCGAGCGTCCCCTCGAGGGCTGCCCAGCCCGATTTCCAGTCGGCCTCGAGGGCGGCACGGGAGCGTCCCGCCTCCTCGAACTCGGTGTCGCGGTGACGCCACGGCTTCTCGCCATCCGTCGTCAGGAAGTCGGTGAAGCGGGAGCGCAGGTTGCCCGCCTGATGCCGGGCGATCACGTCGATCGAGTTGAGGTCTTCGGCCGGGATGCGGTGCAGGTCGTCGTCCCCAACCTGCGCCATCGCTCGCTCGGCCAGGCGGCGGAGCCCTGCGAAGCGCTCCACCAAGTCGTCCAGCAGCACCCGTCCCAGGTCCACGTCCGCAGCCATCGGGCCTCCTCGGGGCGGGGCGTGGACACGAGAGCTCTCGCCCGCGGTCCCGTGCCGTCCCCGCCGAAGGTGAGGCTACCGTTTCCGGAGGCTTCGTTCCCCTGGAGGGTCCATGCCCAGCAACGTCCTTGGTACGCCGCTCACGACGTGCTCCCGTTCGCCCCTCACGGGCTGGTACCGCGACGGTACGTGCCGGACGGGCAGTGGCGACGAGGGTCTGCACTGCGTGTGCGCCGTCATGACGCAGGAGTTCCTGCGCTTCTCGCGTGAGCACGGCAATGACCTCTCCACGCCCAATCCCGAGATGGACTTCCCGGGCTTGAAGCCCGGCGACCGCTGGTGCGTGTGCATCGGCCGCTGGAAGGAGGCGCACGCCGCGGGTGCTGCGCCCCTCGTCGTGCTCGAGGCCACGCACATCTCGGCCCTGGAGTTCGTGGATCTGGAGGACCTGAGGGCTCACGAGGTGGGCGGCCCGAAGGCGTAGCGCATCCGCCGGCCCGCCTACCGCCCCGTTGACCCTCCGCGGGTCTCCCTGCACCCTGATCCCAGTCCCGGGAGGTCCTCGTGACCGTTGGCGCACGGCTTCTGCTGCTGTTCCCGCTGCTGGGGCTTGCCCTGCTGGTGGGCCTGCAGGAGACGGAACCCGGCGCAATGGTGCGCGCAGCCTGGGTCGACGGCGCCCGCCAGCTGGCAGCGCCCTTCGCCAAGCACCTCGTGGACTATCCGCCGCACGTGACGCCCGTGCCGGCCGACGTGGCGGACGCGGCCCCCGCGTCGCCCCCGCAGCTCGCCTTTCTCGCGATCTTCCTCGCGGGCGTGCTGGCCCTGCCCGGTTCGTGGGGAGGGCGGGGCCTGCGTCTCCTCGTGGGCCTCGTCGTGTTGCTTGCTCTCGATGCCTGGCGGCTCGTGATCCTCTCGCACTTCGCGGCGGGGGACCCGGGCGTCCTGCGCGATGTCGAGGCGGTGCTCTGGCCCGCTCCCTTGGTCGCCGTGCTCGTGCTGCTGCTCTTGGCCGCGCGCCCTCGCGCCGGCACGGTGGCGGCATGAGGGTCGGGGCTCCCCTCTTGGTCGGTGCCCTCCTGATGGCTGCGGGCGCTGCAGCGGCTTGGTTCGGCGAAGCCACGTACGCACGCGCCTTGGCGCCGCTGGCCGAGCTGTTCCAAGACCGCGTCGATCCGCAGGCACCGGCCCATGTCGAGGCGCGCGGGACCTACCTCGTCGGAGTCGGTCCCGGGGCCGACGGACAAGCGCGCACGACGCCGCCGATACCCGTTCGCGCCATCGGCTGGACGCTCCCGGCGCTGCTGATCGGCTGGGGACTCCTCGTGCGGGCGCGCTGGGGCACCTTGATCGTGCTCTTGATGCTGTTCGTGGCCGCCCACGGAGTCCAAGCTGCCTACGAGACCAAGTCGGCGTGGTCGGGCACCAATCCTCTCGTCCTGCATACGTGGCGCGAGGGGGGGCAGATGTTGGCCTTGGTGCTGGCGCTGGCGGCCTCGCGTCTGGCGCGCGGCGACACCTCCGCCGTCAGAAGCTGAAGCCCAGCGAGAAGTGCACGATCCAGTCCGAGTCGGCGGCGAACCGCTCGCCCGGGTTGTAGGCGACATCCAGGCGCACCGGGCCGAACGGGAAGTACCAGCGCAGCCCCGCACCAATCGCGTGGCCGAGGGGTCCCGAGAAGTCCCATGCGTCTTCGTTCACGACACCGACGTCGTAGAACGCCGCGCCGTGAAGGTCGCCGAGCCCAAGGGGCACGCGGAGCTCCACGTGGGCCTCGGCCGCCGTCAAGCCACCGATGGGATCGCCGTCGTCATCGACCGGCCCCAGCTCGGACTCGTCGAAGCTGCGCACGCTCGACTCGCCGCCCAGGAAGTAGCGCTCCTGGATGGGGAGCGTGGCGGCGCCGTCGAGGATCTCCTTCACGCGCGCCGACGCGCCCACCGCAAGCACGGCGGGACCCAGCGGGACCAGGTGCACGACGCGCCCGCGCAGCTCGAGGTAGTCGAGGTCGGCACCTAGCGCAGGGTTGCTCCAGAAGGTCCCGACTTCGGCCAGCGTGCCCCGTGTCGGCAAGAGCACGCTGTCGCGCGTGTCGTAGGCCACCTCCGCGAACAGGCCCGCGGCGTTGACGAAGCCGTCCAGGGTGTCGGCGTCGATGTCGCCCTTGATGTCGCTGGCCTTCTCCGAGCGGAACCGGTACCCGCCCGACAGGCGCCACGTGTCCAGCAGCACGGCCTCGGCCGCCGCCGACAGCTCGATGCGCTGGAAGGTGTACGAGGGCTCCTCGCGCCGCTCGTAGCCGGCGTGCAGGAGCAGCTGGCGGTCGGGTCCGAAGATCCACGGGTCGATCAGGTCCACGTCGCCGGCCCAGCCCTTGAGGCTGGCCCGCGTCTCGGCTTCGAAGCGCCGTCCGATGCCGAACAGGTTGCGGTCCACGTAGCGCAGCGACCCGCGCGCAAGCTCGTAGCTGCCCCAGCCCGCTTGGATCTCCACGCTGCGGGCTTCGAGCTCGGGCAGGTCGAACACGAGGTCGGCCGTGTCCGGCCCCGTGGGCTTGACCTCGGCGTTGACGCTGCGGAACAGCCCCGAGCGGAAGAAGCTCTCCTGCGCTTGGTCGATCTTGCCTTGGTAGAGCACGTCGCCGCGGCGCAGCGGCACCAGGCCGCGTGCGAAGGAGTACCGCGTGCGATCCAGGCTTCGGAGGCAGATTTCCTCCACGCGCACGCACGGTCCCGGCACGGCCACGATGTCGATGTCCGCGCGGCAGCACGGCTCGCGCACGAGGCGTGCAGTGCCCTTGACGGTGGCGAACTGCCGACCACGGTCCAGGAGGCCGCTGCGGACGCGGCCCGCGGCTTGGTACGGGATGCGTCCGTTGTAGGGCTTGCCAATGAGGCCCATGTCACACGGCGCGACGCCCTCGAAGTGGACGCCTTGCACGCAGGTGCGGCAGCCCTCCTCGATGCGGATCGTCACGCGCACGCAGTCGTGCTTGGCGTTCCAGTGTTCCTCGGGCTCGTGGACCGTCACGTACTGGAAGCCGTTCAGGCGGTACTCGCGCTCGATCTGCTCGATCCCGTCATCGATGATCTGGCGGTCGTACACGGTGGCGCCAAGCCCGAGCGGTGCGTCCGTCGACAGGTCGAAGTACTCGAGGAGATCCTCGGGGTCCAGGCAGGTCACCCCGACCAGCTGGATGCCGGACAGGTTGGCGCGCCGCCCTTCGTCCACGCGGAAGATCGCCACATCGCCCTCGATCCCGAAGTCGACCGTGGCGCCGACGTAGCCCTCCGCGAGCAGGTACTGCTCCATGGACCACGCAGCGTCCTGGGCGTCGGCCTCGCGGTGATGCTTGGCGAAGGCGTCCAGCTCGATCTCCGCTGCTCCGGCCAAGTCCGCCGTCGACACGGCGACGTTGCCGACGATGCGTGCACCGGGTGGGAGCCCGTCTTCGCACACGAACGGATTGGGCAGGTGCGGAAGCTCCGGCGGCTCGAACGGATCGTCCTTGCTGCACGGCAGCGCGCACTGGCACCCCGCAAGCAGCAGCGCAAGGAAGAGAAGCACCTCGACGCGTACGCACGTAGGTGTCCGATCCGGCGCAGCGGAGCGAAGCGACGCGGGGCGGAGTCCAACCCCATGGTTCGTCCTCCGCTTGGGGTCAGACCCCGTGCCCGCGGCGTCGCTGTCGCGACACCGCATCACGGGTTCAGACCCCGCGCGCGGGACGTCGCCACGCGCGGAGGTGTCTGAACCCGTGCCTGGGAGCGAAGCGACACTGGCGCGGGGTCTGACACCGCAGTGCGACGGACGCGACGGCGATCGCGTCCCGGCGGAGCCAGACCCCGCGCCCCGCGTTGCCCCTGCGGGGCGCCGCTGCGCGGGATCAGGCACCCGCCTCGCGCCTCCGACCTTGCTCATCGGAACCGCCATCGCCACACGACGCCGGCGTTGAAGTTGTCGTAGCGGTCGCGCTCCACACGCAGGAAGAAGCGGTCGGTCATCGAGAACTCGGCCTCGATCGTCTCGTCGCCCGCGCGGCTGATCTGGCGACCCTGCGTGAACGTGAAGCGATCGAAGAACCCCATGTCGTCCGGGTCCTCGGGGCCCCGACCGCCACCGGCCAGCAGCGACTGCCCGAACACGCTCCCGATGCGTGTCAGGGCAGCGCGCGCCAGACCCTCGCGGGCCAGCTCCTCGCTCGTGGCACCTGTCGTCAGCAGCAGGATTGCCTCGTTCTGCGGCAGCGGCGGTACCGATGCCACACGGATGTCGACATCCGGCATCCGTCCCCGCACGCGTACCGTCAGCTCGTACCCCTTCATCTCCGTGTGGGCCTCGGCTTCCAGGAACGGCTGCGTCGGGTCGGCCTCGTCGAAGCGCGCCTCGCCCCGGTCCACCTTGAGCGAGGAGAAAGGCAGCTTCACCAGCATGTCGGGGAACGACACGCGGCCCTGGAGCGCAGGTTCGGCGCCGGTGCCGCCCAGCTTCACGCGCGCCGTCACGTTGCCCTTCATGACGTTCGTGCGCACGCGGATCGTGTCGTCGGCACGCACGTCGATGTCGAAGCGCATCGTGGCCAGCGGGCCGTCGGGGATGCTGAAAAGCTGTACGCCGTCGCCCGCGGTGGCTGCCCCGCCGCCGCCCAGGAAACTCGTCGTTGCCGTGTACACCACGTCCGTGACGTTCACGTTGCCCGCGACAAGCAACGCGTCGAACGGCCCCGTGGCACGGACGTCGACGTCAGCGCGCGCTCGGAGGTCGCGCGTTCGCAGCAGGAGCAGGTTGTCGCCTGCCAGCTGCATGTCGAGCGTGGGCGCGCCCTCACCAGACCAGTCGACGCTGCCCGACAGCGTGAACTGCGAGCGGCCCAGGCCGCCGCGCAAGCCTTGGATCGTGGCGCGGTTGCCCGCCAGCTCGATCCGGCCGTTCACGTCGTCGAGGCTGGGGAACGAGCCGGGGAGCCGTCCTCCCACGCCCGAGAGCTCGATCGTTCCTGCCAGCTCCGGGCTGCCCACCGTTCCGCGAGCCGTCACCTGGCCACGTACACGGCCATCCAAGCGCTTGAGCTCGGCGTCGAGCGCGCCGAGTAGCGAGAAGTCCGCTACGTCGAGATCCGCGCGCAGGTCCAACGCAGCCGAGCTCCAGTCGCCGTCCCACGTGGCCGGCATGCCGACGGTGCCGCCGAGCGTGGCGCGCGCCGTCCCCAGCGCCACGAGGGCATCCTCCAGAACGATCTGGCGGCCCTCGGCGCGGAGGGTGGCCCGCTCGATGCGCAGGGGCTCGCCCACGGCCTCGAGCGGATAGATCACGTTCGTCAAGGCCACGCGCCCCGCAACGTCCGGAGCCTTCGCCGTCCCGCGGACCGTCGCATCGATCGAGGCGGCTCCCGTGAGACCCGCCAGATCCGGCACGAGGCGGCCCAGCAACGCGAACGACGGGAGCTCACCGCGCACCGCGACGTCGAGCGATGCCTCGTCGAGGTCGCGGTCTCCGCTCAGGTCCGCCGATCCCTTGACCTCCAAGCGGGCGTCATCCACCACGATCGTGGCTTCTTCGACCGACAGCACGTCGTCGAGGTACGCGAGGCGAACGAGGGGAACCTGCACGGTCTCGTCCGTGCCGGCCAACCGGAGCGACAAGTCCTCACCCACGACGCTGCCTTGTAGGCGTGGATCGCTCAGGGTCCCCGTGACGTCCACGGAGCCCTGCAGGCGACCGGACAGCGGGGCCAGGTCTCGCAGCACGTCGTTGAGCACCGACAGCTCGGGCACGTTCAGCGAGGCCTCGCCGGACACCTTCTGCGCTGCCCAGCCCGCCGCTCGGGCTTCTGGCCACGCCATCTGGCCGGCGGCTGCGGCCATGGCGGATCCGTAGGCCAGCCGCGCCTTCACGATCTTGAGCTCGCCCTCCTGCAGCCGCACGACCAGCTCGGGCACGTCGACGGGCAAGGGAACGTCGCGCAGCTCCAGCGCCAGCTTCGTGCCCTGGATCAAGCCCTCGATGCGCGGCCACGTGACGCGCCCCGACACAGCGAGGTCGGCGTGCAGTGCGCCCTGGGCGCCCACCAGCTCCTCCGGCAGGAACGGCACGATGGCCGTGGCATCCGGCACATCGACCTGCACCGAGCCTTCGATCTCGATCGCAGCGAGGTCCTCGGGCGTGGCGAGCGGGTCGGTCCAGCGCCACCCCGTCGTGGTGCGCGCGCGCAGCGTGGCCGTGGCGCGGGGGTCGTCCTCCAAGCGGGCCTCGAGCGAAGCGCCACTGCTGTCCGCGCTCGCCTCGACGACCACGCGCTCCAGCGGGGCGATCTCCTCGAGCGCCGGAACCTGCGTCAGCTCGACGCGCGCTTCCACGCGCTCGCCGTTGCCGCGCGCCGCCAACGAGATCGCGCGAACGGGCACCTCGACCCACGCGGACAGGTCGGTGCTGGAGACCTGCAGGTCGAACTTGGCGTCGGCCACGGGCAAGCGCGCCAAGCCATCCGCGTCGTAGCGCAGCGGAAGGTGGCCGGACCCCGTGGCTCGTAGCGCCTCGCCGGCATCCACCGCGAGACGCTCGATGTCGATGCCGCCAGCATCTTGGCGCAGCGCCACATCGACGCGACCGATCCGCCCTTCGTACTGCAGCTCGGGTACGAGCAGCTCGATGTGCTGTACGTCGTCCGTGACTTCGAGCAGGCCGCTGGCACGGCCAACGACCTCGGGTACGAGGCGCGAGAGATCGAGCGCCTCGAAGCGCACGTCGGCGCGAAGAGCAGGCGCCCACGTGATCGAGCCGGACAGGCGGCCGCCCAAGGCCTCCGCGACCAGGCCTTCGACGCGGCCCCCGTCGCCCAACGAAGCGCGGGCTTCCTCCAGCAGCTTCACGTCGTAGGTCTCGTAGCGCCCCTCGAGCGTGCGCAGTACGGCCGTGGAGCTGGACGGGTTCCAAGCGCCTGTCGCATCGACGTGGCCCCAGGGCCCGCGAGCCGAGAGGGTCGTGACGTCGAGCACGTCGCCGCGGCCCTTGAGCTGCAGTGCGAGCGCATCGACCGCTATCCCATCCACGACGAGATCGCTTCCGTTCAGCGACACCTGTCCCACGATCGACTCGAGGTTGCCCTGCAAGCGCAGCTCGCCGCGGAGCGAGCCGGCCATGTCGGGCAACCCCAGATCGGGGAGGAGCGCACGGAGGCCCTCGAGATCGGCAACCGTCAGGTCGAGTCTCGAGCTCTCGACGTCGAGGGGATCGAAGCGAGCGCGTGCGGAGCCATCCAGCGTGGCCGCGTCGCTCTGCAGCACGATCCGCTCCACGTCGGCCAGCCCGTCGCTGTACGTGCCCTTCACCTCCAGCAGCGACACGGAGCGCCCATCCAGACGCAGTCCCTCGCCACGGAGCGATCCTGCGATCACGGGCGTGGCGAGCGCGCCGCGTACCCGCGCGTCCAACGCCAGGCGCCCGCCGATGTCCAGGTCGGCAAGACGGATGTCGCGCAGCTCACCCGACAGCGAGAGGTCCACCTCGGCGACGGACCAGTCGGACGGATCCGATGGCGTCACCAGACTGCCGTCGGCCCGCAGCGCAACGCCCTCCCCCGTGATGGCCAGCCCCTTCACCTGCACCGTGCGGCCGTCCGGACTTGATGCCTCGAGGTCGATGGCCAGCGGGCGATCGAGAACGCTCAACCAACGACCGAGGTCGTCGGCATGCAGCGTCACGCGATCGAGGGACGCGATGCCGTAGGTGCTGCCCGCCACGTCCAGCTTGACGTTGCGAGCATCGAGGCGCGCGTGCTCCGCGTCGAGGGTCGCTTCGCGAACGGTGATCGCTTCGTCAGCGAGGCCCAGCTGCAAGCGCACGGAGCGAACCCGCTCGTCGGGCAGCGCCAAGTCGCCGCCCGTCAGCTCGGCCGTCGCCTGCAGCGGCTCGAGCGACGGCGCCTGCACGTTCACCGCGAGCCAGCCCGCCGACGGCCGCAGCTGGTCGTCGGGAATCAGTCGTAGGACCCACGGCGGCACGTCGGCGATCTGCAGGCGCCCCGTCTCGATCGACGCCTCTTGCCCCTGCAGGCGCATGTCCAGGGATGCGCCTGCCACGGAACCGCGCGCTGCCAGCGTCCCGTCGGCACCCAAGTCGATCGCGGCCAGCTTGAGGCCGGCGATCTCGCTGTCGCTCTCCCACACGAGCCCCGCAGGATCGCGGCGGATGCGAGCGTGGAACGCACCGGCCTCTCCGGCGGGATCCGGGAGCACGATCTGGTCCGCGTCGAGCGACAGCGTGTGGTCGCCCGGCGAGCGGATGCGCAGCTCCTCGAGCTGCACCAGCCCCAAGCCCGTGACGGCTTCCAGGCGCGCCGCGATGTCGATGGGGGGGAAGCGGGGCGGCACGGCGGCCACCACGTCCTGGAGAGAGGGCGGAGGCTCGCCGTCATCGATCGTGGGACGCGTGAAGTCCAGCCGCAGCCGCAGGTTCTCCGCGTCGACCCCTTCGATGGCTCCTACGACATCGCCGCGGAGGACCTTCCACAAGCTGAAGCGAACCTCGATGCGGTCGGCCTCGAAGCTGTCGAGCACGCCCCGCTCGATCTCCGAGTCGGCATCGACGGTGATCGACTCGATGCGCGCGTTGGTGATCCACGTCCCGAGGACGCGATCGACCTTCACGGGCACGCCGAGCGCTTCGCTCAGCACGGAGCTCACGCGCTTGGCCACGAGGTCGCCGAACAAGGGCTGGCGCAGCACGTAGAGCACCGCAAGCAGGGCCAGCAAGACACCCAGGCCCACCACGATGCGGCGCCCGCGCCGACGGCGACGGCCGCCCGGCGCGGCGGCGTTCGATCCGTCAGGGGAAGGGGGTGCGCCTGCCATCGGTGGGGGAGCGCCGCCCGATCCCGGATCGCTCGGCGCGAAGGGCGCACTGTACCGGCTCCATGTGCTGGCGGGGCCGATCCCCGAGGCCCTTCATGCCCGCATGACCACGCGCGCAGCGAGGCAGCCCGATGGATCGGCGGCCGCGCCGTGGCGTCACGCCACGCACTGCCACGAGCGCGTCACGCCCGCGCCGCATTGCCCCTCCGCCCCCTCGCGGCTACCGTTCCTCCACCCTCGAGGGAGAGGATGGCGGGCTGGTGCCCCCCACGGTCTTCAAAACCGCTGTGCCCCTGGGCAACCTTGGGCAGGAGGGTTCGATTCCCTTGCTCTCCCGCCAACCACTTGGGTGTTCTTGCGCGAAGTATCCGGGCTGAGCGGCGGACGCGCATCGCACGGGGTCACCGAGTAGCCGCGTCGTCGCGCACCTCTGCGCACCCGATCGCGCAGGACGGTGTGGGGCCTGGAGGGGGGCCTGGTGAGTCTCGATCGCCGGTGGGGCCCCAAGATGGAACGATCCACCGTGGACTCCCTTCAGCGTCAGCGGGGGTCGAGGGGGACTCTGGATGCGGGCAACTCGCTCCACGTGCGTTGGATGGTCTGTCGCCGCGTTGAGCAAGGGCGGCACAGGGACCCGCGGTGCATGGAGGACACGCCGGGGGCCCGGTCAGGAGTCAGCGCATCACTCGTAGATGCCCTCGGCGAAGGGCCGTCCCCCTGCTCCCCGTCGGGCCGCCAGAAGGCGCACGCACGCTGCGCAACCTCCAAGCGCGAAGCAGATGCAGCCACGAAGCCTACGCACAGGAGTAGCCATCCCGAAGCAGCCGGATCTTCGAGCCGAACATGAAGTTGACCACGTGGCAGACGGACGCCAGGTCAGCGTCCCTTCGGCCGCGGACCACGTCCTTGTCATCGGCCCAGAGCTGGATCCCACAGAGTCCCCCTCCGTTCGGCTGGAGGGGGTAGAAGAAGAAGAACCTCCCGCCGTCGTAGGTGTTCCAGCCCCGGTCGTACAGCGGGAGTGCTTCCGCCGCCTGGGCTGGCGTCACGGAGAACGGAGGCCCCACGAAGCCGACCGCGGTGAGACGCTCGTAGCTCTCAGAGCCAGGCGCCGACACGGCTACGTTGATCTCGGTGAAGCGACGGTCGAACGGCATCAGCTGGTTGTGGAGGCCGTCTTCGCTGGTGATGCGGGGCGTGCCGAGCGTTTCCACCGTGAAGCCAGGAGGATTCCGCCAGGTGGACGCGAAGAGCTCTTCCGTCTTCAGTAGCCAGGCGATGTCCGTCAAGTCCTTGGCGGCTTCGAAGGCGGATCGAAGTTGTTGGAGCCTCCTCCGTTCCTTCCACTTGGAGAGAGCCATGGCCGCGCCATGTACGGCCTCGGTCAGCTGCCCTGCCTCCAATCCGTACCGGCCGCCATGGATCGAGTTGTGATCCAGGGCGAGCCACAGGTCCACACGGGGGACTTCGCCCTCCGAGGCCGTCGCGCGGGTCTCCCGCATCCACTTCAACCACCGGAGGCGCGTGACCTCGTGCCATCCGTACGCGGCATCCACCGGCGACAGCGGCTCGCTCAAGTGGTGAAGAAGTCGATCGAGTGCCAGCAGGACTTCGCGGTTGTCCTCGGACATGGGCCCCATCGTAGTCTGATGTGGGCCCCGAGGCGCGCCCACGCGCAGGACCATGGCGGGGTCGCTGAGGGCGCCGCACGCCACAGTTCGATGCTCGTGCCAGCATGCATCCCTGACCAAGAGCAGCTGAGGATCATCCCCATGCGCCTCGATGACTTGCTCGGTGCATCTGGGATCACGACGTGTGCTCCCGCATCGCCCGCGGCCATCGCCGAAGCCGAGCGTGACCTCGGCGTTCGCCTGCCCCACGGATACCGCGATCTCCTGCTCCGGTTCAACGGCCTAGAGGGCTTCGTCGGGCCGGAATCCTGCTACCTGGTCTTGCATCCGATCGAGTTCGTGGGAAGCCACCAGTACGAACCCAACATCGTGCCGGGTCTGATCGTTGTAGGCTCGGATGGTGGGGGTGAGGCCTTCGGGTTCCTGCAGGAAGAGTCAGGGGGATCCCTCTTTGCGCGCGTCCCTTTCATTGGGGATGGGCTCGCGTCCATGGATCGCTTGGCGACGACCTTCGAGGGGTTCATCGAGCGCATACGGCTGGGCGACTTTGGCTAGCCTCATGTCGCCTGGGGACGCCTTCTCCGGCCACGGTACGGCATTCAGCCGGAATCCGCAGGCGAGCTGTCGAACGCGACCAGCACCAGTGTCGAGGAGAGAGCCATGACGAAGTGGGGCACCCTGCTGCACCGTGTTTTCCAGGATGCGGAGCTCTCAGACCCCGTCGTTGCGAAGGATCTCGGCGGTGTCGAGGCCGCCCTCGGCGTCCGTCTACCAGCCGATCTCAGCGGGTGCCTGGCCGAGACCAACGGCGCCAGCGCACTGTATGGAACCGCGATCCTTTGGTCTGCTGCCGAGATCGTCGAGCGCAACCGAGAGATGCGAGACACGGAGGACTTCCGTGACTTGTACATGCCGTTTGATGCCCTGCTCTTCGTTGGGGAGGGGGGAAACGGGGATCTGTTCGGGTACCGCGTCCTCGTTGGGGGCATCAAGTGGCCTGACCTCTACAGGTGGGACCACGAAGACGATAGCCGTACGTGGTTCGCCCGGGACCTGGAGGACTATCTGCGTCGCCTCGCGGACCCCGCGGTCATGTAGCCCTTCGCGCTCGTGCGCATGCGGCTGAGGTGTCCACTGGACGGCATCTCAGCGCACCCTGCTACAGCACGATGACGCGCTCTTCGGCTCCCGGCGGACCTCGCCTCACGACGACACGGGCGCCCTTGCAGAGGGCGTACGACCTCAGGACAGGTTCGACCGTCGCGAAGAGCTGCTCAGCGTCCTTGCCATACATGAACAGGATCACCTCGGAGGGCCCGAACTCGTTGCCGTCGAGCTCACCTGTGCCCTCGCGTGTGAGCGCGTCGAGCAGCAGGTCCTCGATCGTCGCGACGTCGCATTGCTCGTAGATCTCATCCGGGAGCCCCGTCCCGTCGAGATGCACGAGGACGGCCTGATCCGGACTAGCCTGCGCAGCGTGTTGCCTACGTCGGAAGAGGCGTGCGAAGTAGCCCATCCCAACATCGTAGGGCACGGCCTGCCGCCGAGCATCCGTGCAGTTCCACCGCGCCAGCCCCGCCAGGTGCTGGCAGCAGCGCTAGCGAGGTGAGCCAAGGCGCGGCCTTCCTGCAGGCTCGCATGTGGTGGGCAGGCACCCGTCTTCCGGGCACTTCCGTGTGCTGGACGGCTTGCACGCCGCGCGACGCGTGCATCCTGGAGACGTCTCCGTGACCCAGAGACACCAGCTCGCGGCGTTGCAGGTCCCGGCACGCAGGTTGCGCTCGGCACCGTCGAAGCAGGCATCTGGCCCGTCGACGGGTGCCTTGCCGTCAAGCGCCGGCGGAAGGAGATCCATCCCATGAACCGCCGCATCCTCTTCGCGTTCAGTGCCGCCCTGGCCCTGGGCGCCATCCAGGGCAACGCCTTCGCCCAACCTGAAGACGAGGCGCCGCCCGCCCCCGTGGCCGCTCCGGCAGACGCTTCGGTCGGCCTGGAGGCGAGCGCCGAGGCTACTGAGCCCGACTACGCCACGGACGACAGCGCGCCGGCCGCCTCTGAGGTCGAAGCGTCGGACGCCATGCCCGCTGCCGCCGCGACGCAGGCGAATGACGCCCACAGTCAGGCGATGGGTGATGGCCCCTGCAGTGGCTGTGGCGTGCCGGCGGCGATTGCGCCGAGTCCGGAGATCGGCTGTCGCAGGCTCGTCCCGTGCCACTACACGACCCAGTGCGACGTCGTGAACGTCCCCGCCTGCATGGGGACGCGCCGCGTCCCGCAGTTCGAGACCGTGCAGGTTCCCTGCATGGCCACTCGTCGCATTCCCCAGTACACGACCGTGCAGATCCCCGTCTACAAGACCCGCAACGTCCCGGTCATGACGACGCGCCGCGTGCCCCGCTACGAGAACGTCCAGGTCCCGTGCTTCGCGACACGCCAGATCCCGCAGTACACGACGGTCGAGATCCCCGTGTGGAAGACGCGCGAAGTCCCCGTCATGACCACCCGCTCCGTGCCGCAGACCCGCATGGTCTGTGACGAGTGCACGGGCGAGACCAAGGCCATCATCTGCGGCTACACCACCGAGCAGGTGCAGTGTGGTACCCGTACGGAGCGCTACCAGGACGGCACGCGGACGGAGAAGCGTCTGTGCGGCTACAAGTCCGAGCGCTACCAGAACGGCACCCGGACCGAGCGTCGTCTGGCCGGCTTCGACAGCGAGCAGGTCCAGTGCGGCGTTCGCGCCGAGCGCTACCAGGACGGTACGCGGACCGAGCAGCGCCTCTGCGGCTTCAAGACCGAGACCTACCAGGCTGGGACCCGCGCCGAGCGTCGCCTCGTCGGCTACGAGAACGAGAGCTTCGTGATCCGGCCCGCCAGCAGCCGCGTCGTGTCGCGCCGCGTCCTCGTCCCCGCTCAGTGGGTGACGGTGGCTCCCGATGGCCAGACCGAACTCGCCGAGCTGCAGGAGGGCACCACGGAAGTCCTCTCCCAGTCCGAGTACGACCGCGCGATCCTGATCGCCAGCCGGTAGTCATCCCGACGCCGTGTGACCGATCTATCGCTCGCCGCGCTTCGCGTTATGCGCACCGGGATGCAACATGCATTTCGTCGCCAGACCGCGGAGCGCGGCTCTCGTTTGGGCCCTTCCTGCGAGCGGCCGCAACCGGCCTGGCTAGGGGATTGCCTGCGGCTCCCCGTGGATGACGTTGTCGGGCACCACCACATCGGCGGTTCCGCCTTGGGTGACGTCGTCGGGGTCCAGGGTGGCGTTGCCGAGCGTCACGACGACGCGAGCGATGTGGGCGCCTTGCGTCGTGATGCCGAGGAAGGACAGGCTGCCGTTGCCCGGGCTCGTGGGGAAGACGCTCCGTGCCTGGTGCGGAGGCATCGCCTCCGGGCGACTACGGATCCAGGTTCACGGGCATCAAGACCACCTGGTTGCTCGTGTTGCAGGTCACGAAGACGCCGTCGACACCAGCGTCACGGACGAAGGCGCAGTGGCCAGGGCCGGTGCATCCGGCGGGCAGCGGGATCACTTGGTCGTCGAGGATCTCGCCCGTCGAGCCATCGACGATGGTCACGATCAGGTTGTTCGTGAGGAAGCCCGTTGTTGCGATCGCGACGCGCCCGCCGGAGAGCTCCTTCGCATCGATGCCCACCGACCGTGCACCGAGACGGCTGAAGGGGGCGTTCGTGTACGTCCCCGTCGGGCCGCGCACCAAGATGCGCAGGCCTCCAAAGCCCAGGGCGGAGCCGTAGCAGCCGACCGCCACGATGTTGCCAGCGCAGCGCACGCGCCGTGGCGCATCGTAGGTGTCGGCAATCTTGGTCGCCGTCGTGGCGCCGGGCGTCATCACCCACAGCTCGCCCGGCTCGCCATCGGTGATGAACAGGAGGTCGCCGCTCGGATGGCGGAAGGCACTGACGACACGGCCCGAGGCGCCCGTCCAGGCGCCGTTCGTCACCGTGAGTCCCGGCGCGAGTGCGTACTGGTCCTGGGTGTCCGTCTCGATGAACTTGATCGCATCTCCCGAGTTGCTGACGTACGTCAGCCGATCGGCCTCCGGGTTGCCGTCGAATGGGCAGACGTCGGTGATGTTGCCGGCCTCTTGGATCGTGTGGGTCTCGAACGCGCCCAGCAGGTGATCGAAGTCCGCGATGGAGATGCCCCAAGCCCCGTACAGGACCCGGGCTGCGGCGGTGGGGGCCGTGGCGAGGGTGACACCTCCTCCCTTCTGCCAGAAGGGATCGTCGTCTGGGTTGGGGCCGTCCTTGGTGACCGTGACGATGCCGTAGCTGGCTTCCCCCGTACCCAGATCCACGTTGGTGACGCCGAACGCCAGGCCGGAGCTTCGTGCGACGGCCACGTAGAGATCGGCACCCGCCGTGGCGAACCCGAACTCGTCGAAGGCGAGCGTGCCGGCCGACGGGTACAGGGCTTCGAACAGGTCTCGCCTGACCGGGTCGATGGCCTCCGGTGCGAACGGCGCGTCATAGACGCGAGGTGCGGGAAGTGCGTTGAGGTCCAGCTCCTGCTTGCAGCTCACCGTGAACGAGCGCCAGAACGTGTGCGGCGCCGAGGTCAGACGAAGCTCCAGGGGCTTGGCCAGCTCGCTGGCAGGGACCGTGAAGGAGGCGGACGACTCGTGGAGTGTGTGGGCTGGGAAGGTGCCCAGATCGAAGACCAGGGAGCCATCAAAGTAGATTTCTGCCTTGTAGTCGGCACCGATCGTGGTCCGGGTCTGTTCGAGTCCCCAGGTGTAGGCGATCACGTCGCCTGTCTGGGTCCCCTCGACTTCTGCCCGAAAGCCGGTGTCGACGATGCCGAAGCGGATCGGGGAGAACAAGCGATCGCGCGCGCGATACACGCTGGGCGCCACCTCGAGGTCGGCTTCGTCCGCCATGTAGAACGTGCCGTCCGGGGCTTCGTACACGGGCAAGTTGAAGGCGAAGGCCATGGCCATGTCGGCGTCCGACAAGGGGATGTCGTCGAGCGCGTCGAACAAGTCGTACGTCACGTCGAGGTCAACAGGCTGGGTCCCGAGCTCGTAGACGATGGCCAGGAACTCGAGGAAGAAGAGGTCGAGCCCCTGTGTGAGGAGCGCGGCCTCGGCCTCCGAAGGGTCGATGCGCTGCACGGAGCCGTCCGAAGGCGCACCGCCTACGGTGAAGAGGATCTCCGTCTTGCCGGCTTGCACCGACGGATCGCCGGCGAAGAACAGGGCCAAGATGTCTGCGGTATCGAACTGCGCCTTGCCCCCTCCGGCCCCGCATCCGGGCGGGATCGCCACGAGCAGCACGATGAGGAGGGCACGCCAGAACAGGGGCTTGGAGGTCTTCATGACCTCTCCAACCGGGTTCCACGCCACGCCCGACAGGAAAAGGCGTGGCGGTACGCCCCTTGGTGGGCGCCTGCGCATGGTGGGGCCCCGACAAGTCCGCGGCCGGGGCTGCCTGCGGCGACGTGGGCCCCCTTGATGCGCGGCCGTCGCGTCAGGGTTGCAAGTCGACCGGCATCAGGACCAGCTTGTTGCTGGTGTTGCAGGTCACGATCACACCGTCGACCCCCGCCTCGTGGATGAAGGCGCAGTGGCCGGGACCGGTGCAGCCGACGGGTAGCGGGATGACTTGGTCGTCGAGGATCTCACCGGTCGTGCCATTGACGATGGTCACGATCAGGTTGTTCGTGAGGAAGCCCGTACTGGCGATGGCTACGCGGCCGCCAGAGAGCACCTTCGTGTCGATCCCCACCGAGCGTGCGCCGAGGCGGCTGAAGGGGGCCTCCGCGTAGACGCCTGTTGGACCGCGCACGAGGATACGCAAGCCGCCGAAACCGAGCGCGGAGCCGTAGCAGCCCACGGCCACGATGTCGCCTGCACAGCGGACGCGGCGTGGTGCATCGTACGTGTCGGCGATCTTGGTGGCGGTTGTGGCTCCCGGTGTCAGTACCCAAAGCTCGCCCGGTTCGCCGTCCGTCACGAACAGCAGGTCGCCACTGGGGTGGCGAAAGGCGCTGACGACCCGACCCGAGGCACCCGCCCACGCGACGTTCGAGATCGTCTTGCCGGGCGCCAGGACGTACTGCTCCTGCGCGTCGCTCTCGATGAACTTGATCGCATCCCCTGAGTGGTCGACGTAGACGAGATCCGTGGCCGACGTGTCGCCATCGAAGGGATGGACATCGGTCATGTTGCCGATCTCGTCGATCGCATGCGTCTCGAACGCGCCGAGCCCCGTGTCGTAGTTGGCGATCGAGACACCCCAGGCGCCGACCAGCACCCGGGCCGCGCCGATCAGGTCCGCGGATGTCAGGCTGTGCTCGCCGCCCCCGGTCGTCGGCTTGTTGAAGCTCCCGCGCCATCGCGAGGTGAAGCTGGAGCTGTAGGCAGCGGATCCCGGCGATGGGTCGGTGCTGTCAACCTCTTCCAGGGATCCAGAGCCCAGGCAAACGCCGATGAACAGGCCTTGGCCCGCCATCTCGATGGGGAAGTCGCCCGGGGCGAGCGGCGACGCCGAATCGTGTAGCACCTGGAACAGCTCGGCCTCGATGGAGCTGACAGCCTCAGGAGCGAAGGGGGTGTCGTACACACGTGGCTCGTAGAGAGCGTCGAGTCCGATGTCCGAGTGACATCTGACCGTGAAGGCTGGCCACTGCGTGTCGTCATCGGGCTGCAGGCGGAGCTCGACAGGCAAGCCGTGCTGCCACAAGGGAACACTGAAGGTGCTCGACGTTGCGTGTTCCGTGTCAGGTGGAAAGGTCCCCAGGTCCGCGACCTTCGCATCGTTGACCCAGGCTTCGGCCTTCCACTCGACACCGCTCGTGAGCGGTGCTTGGCGCAGGCCCAGGCTGTACGCGACGGCGTCTCCCGTCTGGATTCCCGTCAGCTCTGCACTGAAGCCCGTTTCAAGAAGTCCGAAGCGGGTCGTGGGACCGGATGTGAATCGCGCCTTGTACGCCTCGCGATCAGCGCGCAGGTCGGCGTTCCGACCGAGGAACATGCGGCCCTCCGGATCCTCGTAGAGGGGGAGGGCAAGAGCCATGACGAGATGGAAGTTGCCGCCCGGAATCGACTTGTCTTGGATGGACGTCGGACTGACGTACTCGATTCTCAGGGCGGGCTCCACCACGCTGTCGTCGTAGTTGACCTGGACCCCTGAGACCGCGGGCAGCTGAATGTCCTGGCTCAGGAGCTTGTCGACGAGCGCGGTCAGATCCACGCGCTCCACGGAGCCGTCCGAGGGTGCACCACCCTCGCTGAAGGTGATCTCGTGGCCGTCGGCCTTGACGGACGGATCACCAGCGAGGAACCGGGCGAGGAACGCGGTCGCGGCAGGATCCGTCTTGCCGCCCTTGGCCCCACAGCCGGATGCCACCACCATGGCGAAGGACAGGATCAGGGCGCACGGGATCACGGGTGTGGAGAGCTTCATGGCCTCTCCAACCGCGTCCATGGGCCCGCCCCGACACGCATTCCCTGCGCCCGGACACTGCGCGGCCCCTCAGGGCCCCACAAGCAGCCGAAAGGTCTTCCGGAAGCGCTCCACGGCGCGCTGGCGGGCGCGATCGGCGGCGGTCTCCGAGATGCGCAGGCGCTCGCCCATTTCGCGCGACGTGATGCCCTCCAGGGACCACTGCACGAGCTGTCGGTCCCGCTCCAGCAGGAGGTCGAGGGCCTTCACGGCCAGCGAGGCCTGTTCGAGACGTCCGGCCAGCGTAGAGGGCCCCGTGCCCTCGTCGGCGGGGGCCGCGGCGGCCCGGGGATCGCTGCTGACACCGAGGGTCAGGCGCAGCAGGCGGGCAGGGCTTCGCTTGAGGGCTGCCCAGTGGGCGCGTCGCGAGGCGATGTGGCTGCGTGCAACCTCGTACATCCACTTGAGGAAGGGCTCGCGCCCGCGGTAGTCGAAGCTGCTCGCGTACTCCAGCGCCCGCAAGTGTGCGCCCTGCACGAGGTCCTCGGCCGTCTCAAACCGAAGTACGCCGCCTGCATGCCGCTCCGTGTAGCGCACGAGATCCGGGCGGAAGCGGACCAGCAGCTCGGGGAGCTCGGGATGGTCGCTCATGGCACGCGCACCAAGCGAAACCCGTAGGTGCCCGTCGTCCGATCCGGTCGACTGCCCCAGCCGCCGGGACTCAAGAACACGGCGGGGTTGGCGTAGCCCCAGGCGCCGCCCGCCAGCCAGCGCTGCTCCTTCGTGTCCTTGTCCCACCAGGCGTCGAGCCACTCCATGGCACTGCCCGACATGCCGTAGATGCCCCAGGGCGACTCGTCCACCGGGTAGCGCAGGGTCGGCTCGGGCCGTGCTCGCGGGCGCGCCCAGTTGGAGGACACCCACTTGGGGGCAAACACGTTGCCGAAGGGGTACAGCCGCAGGAAGGTCCAATGCCCCGACGCGCGGTTCCACTGCTGCTCCGTGGGCAGCGTGTACGCATTGCCGTCCTTCCCGCCCCGCCAGCGCGCGTACGCCAAAGCGTCGTCGAAGGTCACGCCCATCACGGGTGTGTCGGGTGTCCAGGGGGGGGCCAGGTGGAAGCCCGCCTCGTCGAGGGACCACTCCCACGCGCCCATGGGCCCGCGAGGCACCAGGCGGCGTTGTCCGGGCTCGATGGTCGCGTACACCGCCGGGTCCTGGAGGAACTCCAAGTACTCCGCACAGGTGACTTCGCGCTCCATGACCAGGAACGCGTCCCCCTTGCGGTCGGCGGGGACGTAGACGAACCCGGGAGGCGTTGTGCCTTCCTCGCGCAGCTCCACGTCGAGCGAGACCGGCACGTCATGCACGACATGGAGCGCATGACGCGACTCCTCGTGGCCGCGCGCGCGGGCCACGAGGAGGTACGTTCCCTCGGGCAACGTCAGCGAGCCGGGCTCCACCTTCGACCGCGAGGTGCAAAGCAGTGGCGTGGCGGTGGGACGCACCTCGAGGCCCTCGGGCAGCTGCAGCTCCTGGACGCGACCGCGGGTGAGGACACGAGCCGCTACGTTGCCTCGCTCCGCAAGCGCAGCGGGGGTGTGGAGGGCCATGCCGTGAGAGGCGATGTCCGGGCCCTCGTACGGCTGTCCGTCGACTTGCCAGCGGTGCGAAGCACCCGGAGACGCGAGCTCCTCCACGTCGGCGATGCAGTGGACCGGGGCGTCGTCGATGGCCTCCAGCACGCCAACCGTGCCGTTGTCGCGCACGACGAACACCGTGTCGCCCACGCGCTGGCCGGCAATCGACAGCACCAGGTCTCCCGGCTCCAGGGCGTCAAGGCCGCGCACGATGCGTAGCACCGTGGCGCCATACGGCACTGGCGGCGTGGGGTCCGGCGCAAGCGGGACGGGAACCAGCCGCCGCTCGCCCTCGGGGTCGAGCTCGGCCTGCTCGCGCAGCGCGAACAACCAGCAGCTCGCCCCCGGCGTCGTCACGGCCAGCTGGACGGTGCCGGTCCGCGCGAAGGGTGCCGACGTCACGCCCCGCGGGTCCACGAGCTCGGCCTGACGTCGGAAGAACGCCTGGTTGGCCGGGTCCCGCGCGGCGCGGGCTTCTTCCCACTTCTCGATGTACAGCTCGGCGCGGACGGCGTCGGTGCCGTCCAGCGAGGGATCCAGACGCTCGGCCCGCTGGAGTGCCGCGAGCACCTCGTGGAACAGCGCCTCGCGCCGGCGCCGACGCTCTTCTACCGACCGTCGCAGGCGTGCGAGAGCCCGGTCTTCCTCCAGCGTGAAGTAGCGGTTGTTGACCTCCTCCCGCTGCCGGGCAAGGCGCGTTTCCTCCGCCTCCGCGGCGAAACGCTCTTTGCGGTAGCTGGCTACGGTTTCACGCGCTTGGTCCAGCTGGTGCCGGGCTTCGGCCAAGCGCTCCTTGCGCTCCAGGGCGCGCCCCACGATCGACATGGTGGCGAGCACGAGGAGGAAGAGCACGGCGCTGGCCACGCCAACGGCGCGCGCGGGCTTTCGTCGTGCCCACTTGGCCGCGCGCGCGATCGGGCCCGGAGGCCGGGCTGACACGGGGCGGAACTCCAGAACCGCCTCGAGGTCCTCCGCGAACGCACTCGCGGAGGCATAGCGTGCACCCGGTCGCTTCTCCATGGCCTTGAGGACGACCGTCTCGACGTCGGCCGAGATGCCGGGCGCCAACCGCCGCGGGGGGACCGGCAGCTCCGTGAGCACCTTGTGAAAGATCGCCTCCACGCCAGGTCCCTGGAACGGAACCGCGCCGGTAAGCGCCTGGTACAGCGTCACGCCCAGCCCGTACACGTCGGTCCGCGCGTCGATCGTCTCCCCCAGGATCTGCTCCGGAGCGGCGTAGGCCGGTGACCCCTGGAAGGAGTCCGTCACCGTCGCGGCGTCGCGCGTGAGGTCACGGGCAATCCCGAAGTCGAGCAACAGCGGCCGGTCATCGGGCGTGATGCGGATGTTGTTCGGCTTCACGTCACGATGGACGATTCCGCGACCGTGCGCGTAGTCCAGCGCGCGTGCCAGCCGCGCACCCCAGCGAACGACCCGCTCCACCGGAAGTCGACGCCCTTCGGCCTCCGCCTCGGCGAGGACGTCAGCCATCATCGTTCCGGGTACGAGCTCCATCGCCAAGTACGGCGTGTCGC
Source organism: Planctomycetota bacterium (assembly GCA_020631815.1). GTDB lineage: Bacteria > Planctomycetota > PLA2 > PLA2 > JAEUHO01 > JACKGW01. The sequence goes on from JACKGW010000001.1 coordinate 335,166, forward strand.
CGTCCGTACCGGCGTCGTACACGGTGACCACACCCGGGTGCCTCAGCTGGGCCACCGTGTGCGCTTCGCGCACGAAGCGTCGCAGCGCGTGCTCATCCCCTGCCCACTCCGGCCGCATGATCTTCAGCGCCACGACGCGGCCGAGGGACTCTTGCTCGGCCACGAACACGGCGCCCATGCCACCCGTGTCGAGCCGATGAAGAAGGCGAAAGTCGCCCAGGCGCTCGAACGGAAGAGTCTCGGGCTGTCGATGCGACCACGCGCGATGCAGGGCCGTGATTCGCTCACGCACTTCCGCATCCAGGCCTGGGTGTTCCGCGAACACCTCCTCCGGTGCGCGCGCCTCACCTGCCAGGCAGGCGTCCAGGTACTCGTCGTACAGGCTCGAATCCGATTCCACGTAGCCCGAGTCTGACGGTCGGGGAGGCGGGACGCAACCCGAGGCCCCTGGCCCACGGCGGCGTGCCGCGCTTCCCCGGCACCTTCGCCTTCACCATCCGCATCGAGGGTGCAAGCCAGCCCCCGCTGTCTCTCGACATCTCGCGCGTCATCCGCGTCGTGGAGCCCGCCGCGGGATCCCCCGACCGCAGCTGATTCGGGTTCCGACTCCGACATGGGCCCGCGACTCCGACTAGCCTCGGCTGCATGAGCGAGACGAGTGGATCGGAATCTGTGCGCCCCTGCCCCGTGTGTCGTCAGGGCATGGAGCATGAGCGCGAGCACGGCGTCGAGATCGACGTCTGCGAAGAGCACGGCGTGTGGCTCGACGCAGGCGAGCTCGAGGCCATCGTGCTCAAGCTCAAGGCCCGAGCCGGACGTCAGCGTCGCCGTGCCGTGGACTCGGCGCGGCGCAGGGGCAAGGTCTCCGGCGCCTTCTGGGGCTGGTGGTCGCTGCTGGGGGAGTGAGGCCGCGCCCGCCTCGTCCTCGCTGCGAGGTCTGGGGAGCCGGCGGGATACGAGCCGGCTTCCGCGCCGACAGCCTTCTCGCAGCAGACCTTGGTCCGCCTCTTCCCGAACACCGCATGGTGAGCGCTGCGGCGATCGTCAGCACCGAGCACGGCCTCGGGTAAGGAGGAGGTCCTGCGATCCGCAGCTCCCCGTGGGAGGGCGGCGTCTAGCGCGTCGGCGTCTTGCGAGGTTCCCCGGCTCCCAAGGAGGACGCAATGAAGCTCACCGGAAACACCATGCTGATCACCGGCGGTGGCAGCGGCATCGGGCGAGGGCTCGCGGAGGCATTCCACGGGTTGGGCAACACCGTCATCATCGCTGGCCGCAACCGCGCCAAGCTCGAAGAGGTCACGAAGGCCAACCCCGGGATGCAGGCCGTCACGGTCGATGTCACGGATCCCCAAGACATCGTCCGCTTGGGCAACGAGCTCCCCGCGCAGTTCCCGGCTCTTGACGTGCTCGTCAACAACGCGGGCATCATGCGCGCCGAGGATGTGACCAAGCACGATCTCGCGGACGCCGAAGCCACGGTCACGACCAACCTGCTCGGGCCCATCCGTCTGACGGCGGCCCTGCTGCCGCAGCTTCGGGCGCGTGACCGAGCCGCCGTCCTGAACGTGACGTCGGGGCTGGCGTTCGTGCCCTTGTCGGCCACGCCCACGTACAACGCGACGAAGGCGGCCCTTCATTCCTACTCCGTCTCCTTGCGTGAGCAGCTTCGCGGTTCCGGCGTCGAGGTCATCGAGGTGATTCCGCCGTACGTGCAGACCACGCTGCTGGGAGAGGCCCAGGCCACGGACGAGAGCGCAATGCCTCTGGCGGACTACATCCGCGACACCATGGCCTTCCTCGAGGCCCACCCGGACGCCAAGGAGGTCGTGATCGACCACGTGGCACCGCTGCGCCACGCGGAAGCCAACGGCACCTTCGACCAGATCGTCAGCATGCTCGCCGAGCGGAGCCACGAGCTGCTGGGCGGGTAGGGCCGAGCATCCAGAACAGCCGTCAATCGGCGCCGAGCTCCGGGATCCCCCTCGAGAATTCCTCTGCGGTCACGAAGACCGCCTCGCCCGAGCGAGGATTGGCTTCATGGAACGCGTCAAGGGCCTTGTGGTGTCGCTCCGCGGGCTGGTCCCAGGTCACCTGGATGGGGATGGGAACGCCGTCACGCAACACGACGAAGTCCACCTCACCGCGATCTCGCCAATAGAACACGTCGTCAAAGCGCTGGCGCAGCAGGACGTAGGTCGCGCACTCGAGCTGCTTGCCTCGATCGCGCGCGCCCTGCGTGACGGCCACGCGGCGGAGTCCCGGGTCCACGGGATAGTACTTGCGGTTGCGAACGGAGCGCTTGCGCTCGGACCACGCGAAGTAGGGGCACCCGAACGCCAAGTAGGCGTCCTCGATGGCCGCGACGTAGAGGGCTGCCGTGTCGGGAGCCACGCCGAGGGCTGCCGCCATCCTGCGGATGCTCAGCTCGGAGCCTGCCGACTCGAAGAGCATCTGGGTCAGCTGCCGAAGGGGGGCCGTCGAGCGGGCGGCCACGCGCTCGCGCACGTCGCGCTCCACGATGTCGTTGAAGTAGCTTCGGCGCAGGGCGTCTCCGTCTGCGGATCCGAGCGCTGCGGGGAATCCCCCTGCGTCCAGGTAGTCGTCCACGCTCAGGGCCGGTACCGCGAGTCGAGCCTCCTCCAGGGAGAACGGGAACAGCTCGATGCGCAGGTGGCGCCCCGTAAGGCTGCTTCCCAGCTCGCCCGCCAGCAGGTGGGCATTCGATCCCGTCACCACGAATCGACGCTGCGTCGGTCGATCGAGCTGGACGCGCAGCCATCGCTGCCAACCCTCGACACGCTGGATCTCGTCAAGGAAGTAGACGCAGTCGTTGGTGCCGCAGTGCGCCTCGAACGCCGCGACGAGCTCCTGCAAGACCTCGGGTCCGAGGGATCCGGCGAGCCGGGGATCCTCGAAGTTGATGAACAGACAGCGCGCTCGGTCGAGGCCGTAGCGCTCGATGAGCTGCCCGAGCAGCGTGGACTTCCCACACCTCCGGACGCCCTGGACGACAAGCGCGACGTCCGGTCGCAGGGCGTGGGGAAGCCCGATCCGACGCGGGATCGAGGGTGGGGGCGGGGCCTCCCAGAAGCTCCACGTAGCGGCTACGGACAGCAGGCCCTCCGGGCTCATGCGTCAAGTTTACTCGACAGTATCCACTCTGACTAGTTTGATCGACAGTCGTGCGAGTGCCCCTTGAGAGGCCTGATTTCCGGTCTCGGGAAGGGGTCGTGCATGATGGGGGCCCACGATGCACCCCGCCGGACTCGCTCGCTGGCTGCCCCTGCTCCTGTTCCTGACGACGTGCGGGGGAGGTGGGGGCTCCGTTGGGCCCGAGGGGCCGCTCTTGGCCGTGACGGGCGTCGGTTCGTTCGGTGACGTCGTGGTCGGCGACCTGTCGCCCACGACAACGTGGACGATCGCCAACGAGGGCGACCAGGACCTGATCGTCGACGATGTGCGACTTGCGGGGAGTGAGGCGCCCAGCTTCACGATGGCCGCGGGCACGTGGCCGCAGGTGCTCGGGCCAGGCTCCATGCTGCAGTGCGAGCTCGGGTTCGCGCCCATGACCGAAGGGCCCGTGGCCGCCGACGTCGAGGTCATCAGCAACGACGGCGGCGTTGCAGGCACGTCGAGGCGCATCCTCGTCCAGGGGGTCGGTGTGCCCCCGCCGCCCATCCACTTCGTGGATGCCACGCTCGAGGCGGGCCTCATGGCCGCGCACGCGGGCGGGGCCCGCTCCGGTCAGGCGTTTGCCGACGTCAACGGTGATGGCTGGCTGGACCTGTACGTCACAGACAGCGACGGGCCCGACACGCTGTACATCAACCAGGGGGACGGCACGTTCCTGCCCGGCCCGCAGGTGTTCGACACGCCCAACACCAGCGCCGCGGTCTTCGCCGACTACGACAACGACGGCGACCCCGATCTCTACGTCGCCGACGTCGGCCAAGACCATCTCTACCGCAACGATGGCGGCGTGCTGGTGGACGTGGCGCTGCAGGCCGGGCTCGGCGAGGTCAACGTGGCAGACGGGCGTGCTGCCGCGTTTGGCGACTACGACGGCGACGGCGATCTCGACCTGTATGTGGCCAACCACAGCGGGTTCTGGCCCGACGTCTTCTATCGCAACGAGGGCGATGGCACGTTCGCCGACGTCACGACCTTGCTGACGCCCACGCCGCTCGGGCTCTGCTTCGCCGTCAGCTTCGTCGACTACGACGACGACGGCGACCTCGACATCTACGTCACCAACGACCGCCTGGGGATCGGCGACGCGCGCCCCTGGTTCCGGCGCAACCTGCTCTACCGCAACGACGGCTCCGGTCCTGGCGGGTGGGTGTTCACCGAGGTGGCCGAGTCGGTGGGCGCCGACTTGTGGATCGATGCCATGGGGCTGGCCATCGCCGACTACGACCTGGACGGTGATCTGGACATGGCCCTGTCGGACACCGAAGACCAGGCCCTGCTCCGCAACGAAGGCGATGGCACGTTCGTCGAGGTTGCGGATGCGAGCGGCGTCCAGCGCCCCGGCATCTTCTGGGGAACCGTCTTCGCCGACTTCGATCTCGACGGCTGGCCGGACCTCTACATGGCGACCAACACCGAGGGCAACGGCTGCTGGCGCAACCTCGGCGCGGGCATGTTCGAAGATGTGTCGGAGGCCAGTGGCGCCGCAGATTCGCGGGCCTCCTACGGGGTCGCCTACGCTGACTACGACCGCGATGGGGACGTCGACTTGGTCGTCTGCAACGGAGGCACGGGCTATCGCCTGTACCGCAACACGGCAAACCCGGATACGCGCTGGGTGGGTGTGCGACTCGTTGGCAGTGGCCCCGTCAACGCGAGCGCGATCGGGGCTCGCGTCACGCTCGAGCTGAGTGATGGCCGCTCGATCCTCCACGAGATCAAGAGCGGCTCCAGCATGGGCTCGGGCAACGACCTGGGTCTGCGCTTTGGCCTGGGCGATGCCGAGCCGGTGCGCCTTCGCGTCCGCTGGCCCGACGGTCTCCTGGAAGAGACCACCACGGTGCCGAAGGGCACCGAGATCGTCTGGGCGTATCCCACTCCCTAGCGAACGCGCTTGGGGTGCAGGTCGATGGGCTCCTCCTTCTCGCTCGTCGCGCTGGCACGGAAGGGGTCCATCTCGTCCTTCCCGTCGAAGGCTCCCTCGTCCCACGTTTCGAACCAAACCTCGTAGGTGCCTGGCGGCGCGCCCTTCAGCTCGAACTGCCCCTGCTCGTTCATCGCGAGGGGAAGCGGATGAGGCAGCGGACCCTTCGCCCGTAGCTCGTAGCGATCGGGCATCCGTTGGAGCCCGTGGACTCGCCCGCGGAGCGTGCGCCCGGGCTTGTCGAGGTGGATCTCGACGGGCGAGTCGCTCGCCTTGAGTCCTTCCACGAGCCCGTAGGCGTCGCTGTCGTCTCGACGCACGTAGACGGTGAAGTGGATGTCTGGATCCACGTTGACCGCGAACGCTCCGCCCTCCGCCAGGGGTCGATACAGCCACCAGCCGCGCTTGGGATCGTGGAAGCTGACCAAGCCGTCGGCCGACGACTCGCCCGCGACGCGCCCGTGGAGGACGGCAGCCCGACGCAGGGACACCTCGATCTCACCCCGGGGCACGCGCACCTCGAAGGGCTCGACATCCAAGTACGGAGCATCGAGCCCCTCCCACGTCAGCTCGACGCGGTATCGACCGTAGGGAACGTGGGCAAAGCGGAATCGCGTCGTCGCGCGCTTCCAACGATGTGCGTCATCGGACGAGTGCTTCTCGCCCTCGTGGTCCTCCAAGCCGATCAGCTTGACCTGGGCCACCGCACCTTCGAGGAAGCCACCCGCGGGATCGACCAGGCGAACCACGAGGTCCTGCTCCTGGGACGGGTTCCGCTTGCGGAGCGGGACCTCGAGTCGGGCATGCGGTTGCTCCGGGCTGACGTCCACGCTCTCGAAACCGAGCTCGCCCAGATAGCCCTCCACGGTGTCCGTGAAGCGCCCCGCTGGGGTCACGGTCCACGACTGGCGGCGCAGGGCCTCGAACACGGCCCGGCCCGCCTCGTTCGTTCGCGCAGCACGTGAGTCGACGCTTTGAAGCTCCAGCAGGATGCCGGGCACGGGCATGCCATCCCGGTCCATGACGTCGATGGTGGCCGTGAAGCTCTCTGCCGCCGTCATGCGAGGCACCACGATGCGCAGCGGACCGTCCGCGAAACGGATGTAGCGAGGCCGGCTTCTCTCGCGAAAGCCGGCGGGCGCGGTGACCGCCAGATCAACGCCCTCGTCGAGCGGCGGGCGGCCCACGACCGTGAAGGTCCCGTCCGCGCCGGAACGGGTGATGCCGCTCATGCCATCGCCCTTGACGCGCCACAGCGTTGCGCCGGGCACCGGCGTACCGTCGTCCGCCACGACGATGCCTGCGAGCGCGGGCACGGGGGCCTCAGGTTCCTCGAGGATCGTCGGTCGAAGCGTGACGGTCTCGTTCGCCTTGAACGGCACGGGCGTGTGGTCGTGGCGTACCTCCGCGCCCCTCGCACTGACCAGCCCTCCGATGACGTCGAGCAGGAAGTCCGATGCCGGTCCTGGGAGCAGCTCGAGGCGGAAACACCCGCCGCCTCCGTGCACTTGGTGCTCCCGGCCGCCGCCTTCGCGATGAAGGGCAATCTCACCGCCGAGGAGCGGGTTGCCGTCCGTGTCGAGGAGGCGACCTTGGACAAGCTGCACGGAGGCAGGGTCGAAGCGCAGCTCGAGCGACTCGTCGGGCGCCGTGACGTCGGCTCGCAGCTCCCGCCGCCCCGACAGGATGCGGTACAGCCCCGGGCGAGCGACTCGCAGCTCGAAACGACCGTCGTCGTCGGTGACGGTCTTGCCGCGAGGGACCCAGCGTCCCGATCCTTCCCATCGTCGCGAGTCGGCGTCCATGGGCTTTGCGTCCAGCCAGACGCCGGCCCATCCCTGGCCATCGGGCCGGAGCAGGCGGCCACGAATCCGTGTGTCGCTGTCGCTCGGCTCGAAGGCGAGATCCAGGCGCGTGACCTCGCCCGCCTTCACCACGACGGTCACCGGCTCGCCGACGGACGTTCCCGAGGGCGCGCGAAGCGAGACCTGCCACTCCCCCGGCGGCACCGCCCAGATGCGGTAGTCGCCGCTCTCCGTCGTGAGCCCTTCCTTGCCGCTCTCTCCCGCGACAACGCTCACGCCCGGCGCGGGCTCGCCGCCGGAGAGGACACGCCCCCGGATGCTCCCCACGTCAGGCAGGACGAGGCGGACCAGCGCCGTGCGCGCGGCGGCTTCCTCACGCGCGACCTCCTGGGATGCGGTGGAGGCGCCGCGCTTGCTGGCCCAAACGCCAAATGACGTGAAGTCGGTTTGGATCGACTCGATGACGTAGCGCCCGTCCGCATCCGTGGGGCCGGTGTGGACCACTCCGGAGCTTCGCTCTTGCTTGACGTTGTAGCTGACACTCGCGCCCGAGACGGGCTGGCCGTCAGCTGCGACGACCTGCACCTCGACACGGCCGCCTGCGGCGACCTCCGGCATGCGTCCGAGCGGTGTGCGGGTCACGACACCCGTCAGGAGTGTCGGCTCCAGCTCGAGCTTGGCGTTGGTTGCAGGCGACGTGATGCCGACCTTGCACGTTCCGGGCAGCAGGTTGTCGATGCGCCAGCGTCCGTCTTCGTCCGTCCATGTCGCGGCGGGCGACCAGAACGACATGCCGCCGCCGTGCTGGTTGGGAAACACGCTGGCGCCGGCGACGGGCGCCCCCCGGGCGTCCACGACGCGTCCGACGACCGACGCTCCGGGAACCAGCTGGACGTGGACGTCCACGTCGTCATCCGGGCGCAGCGGTGCGTGCTCCAGCACGAGACGCGGCGCGACGTGATCGGCGGGATCGATGAACAGCTCGTCGATCGTGCCTACCGGAACGCGTTCGAACGCAAACGTGCCATCTGCGGCGACGTGTCCGAAGAGACACCACTGCGCTTGATCCGGCGACGCCAGGTACGCGGTCACGCTCAACGCCACCTCGGCTCTCGGGACGGCCTCCCCATCCGGGCCCACGAGACGCCCCCGGACGGTCGTGGTCGGGACCTCGGGTAGGTGCACCTCGGCGGCTCCGCCACCCAGCCGATACACCGGCAGGTTGCAGATCAGCCCGTAGCCGGGAAGGAAGATGTCGGCCTGGAGGCGCCCGCCACGCAGCGCGGGGGTCACACCTGCGCCGGTCTCGTCGAGCGGCACCACACAGGATGCATGGCGCATCGTGACCAAGGCGCCCATCCCTTCGGCAAGGCGCGGCCAGCGGAGGATCGCGCAGGCCGTTCCAGCGTGCGGCGGAAGCCCGACGACCTGCAGCGTCAGGGGGCCGTCGGATGCCACCAGGCGAATGACCTTGCGGCGCGGCCATCGGGTCGCGTCGAAGAGCGCCTCGGCGCCGAACCCTTCGTGGGGCGGAACCTCGACGTACACGCGACGGCTCGCCGGCACGTTCTCGAACCGCAGCTGTCCCGCCGCGTCGGAAACGGTGCTGATGGGCGGCTCGTCGGTGGGGAGCACGCCCGAGGCCTGCAGTGCCGCCATGCGCGGCCAGTACGCTCCGCCCTCGAGTGTCCCGGGCAGCAACCAGAGGCGTGCCGGTGCGCCTGCCACCGGGTCGCCCTCGGTGTCTTCCAGCGAGAACTCGAGCGTGGTGGGCGGGCCCGCGACCGGGGCATCCAGGGGCGGTGTGGAGTCGGGCGCTTCCGGCTGTGCGGGCGGCTCGGCTGCCGGACCGCGGCCGGCGATCTCGCGCAGCTGACGCGCGACGTCAGGCCCCTGCTCGAAGCGATAGCCATCGTCCCGCTGCGACTCGTCCCTCGACAGCCACCACCACGTCCCGGCCCCCAGCAGGAGCAGCAGGCTCAGGGCGATCCAGGCCACGTGCTTTGCGCGCATTCCCTTCCTCCGCCCGACACGCTAGCAGTTCGCGCGAGCCGCCGACAGGGGCACGGGGCTCGCCTTCCTACTCCGTGTACTTGCGGAAGCGGATCGCGACCACGAGGCTCAGGAAGAGGCCGATGCCGGCGAGCGGCAGGATGTGCTGCATCAGCTCGGGGCCGGAGGCGCCACGCACCACCAGGCCGCGCAGGATCTCGATGAAGTAGGTCGCGGGAATGGCGTAGGTGAGCTCGTGGATGCCGGGCGGCATGGTGGCCCGCGGAAACATGAACCCGGAGAGCAGGACCGACGGCAAGAGCACCAACATCGTCAGCAGCATCGCCTGCAGCTGGGTGCGCGCGATGGTCGAGATCAGCATGCCGAGCGCGAGGCTGGTGAAGAGGAAGAGCAGCGTGACCCAGGCCAAGAGGGTCAGGCTGCCCGCGATCGGCACGTCAAAGACGTGCACCATGGCCAGCATCACCAAGACGGTCTCGCCGGCGCCGATCAACACGGCCGGCAGGATCTTGCCCAGCGTCACGGCCAAGCCGGAGACCGGCGTGACCATGAGCTGCTCGAGCGTCCCGCGCTCGCGCTCGCGCACGATCGAGAACGCCGTCAGCACCATGGTCACCAGCTGCAAGATGATCCCGGCCAAGCCCGGCACGAAGAAGCGGTCGCTGCTGCCGTCGGGGTTGTAGAGGTAGCGAGGTCGGATGTCGTAGGCCAGCGGCAGCCCGCCGGAGGCGACCGCGCGTCGTCGTGTCTCGGCAAGGCCCAGCCCCACGGCGGCGGCCTGCGCTTGTTGCGCCAAGTTGGCGTCCGAGCCGTCGATGAGCACCTGCACCGGCGCGGGCTGTCCGTCCAAGCGGCGCTGGTCGAGGTCGTGGGGGATGACGACGGCGACGCGCGCGTCGCCGCGGCGAAGCTGCTCGAGCGCCTCGTCGCGTCCCGAGACCTCGCCCGCAAAGCGGAACGTCCCCGTGGCTTCGAGGCGCCGGGCCAGCTCGCGGCTGGTTTGCGTGCGGGCTTGGTCCACGACGACCGTCGGGATGTCGCGGATCTCCGTGTCGATCGCGTAGCCGAAGATCATCAGCTGTACGGCCGGGATCAGCAGCGCCAAGACGAGTGTCGCCGGGTCGCGCCGGACCTGGCGCAGCTCCTTGTAGACGACGGCGCCGAGGCCCCTAGCGAGCATCGTCGGCCTCACGCGTGAGCGTGACGAACACGTCTTCCAGCGACGGCGTGATGGACCGTGTCTCCAGCCCCTCGCGAAGCGCGGTCGGCAGGGCGTCCACGACGCTCTCGATTGACGTGCCTGGCTCCAGGAAGACGTGCACCGACGCGCCGAAGATGGTCGCTTCGCGAACGCCGGGCACGCCCTGGAGCGCTTGGAACACCTCGGTGAGGTGATCCGTGCGCAGCTCGGCGCGGACGCTCCCGGCGGGTACCACTTCGGGCAGTCCCTTCAGCGCCGCGGGGCGACCTGAGACGAGGATCTTGCTGGCGTAGATGTAGGCGACGTGGTCGCAGCGCTCGGCCTCGTCCATGTAGTGCGTCGTGACGAACAGCGTCTTTCCGGCGGCCGACAGCTCGAAGAGGAGGTTCCAGAGGGCGCGGCGCGCCACGGGGTCGATGCCCGCGGTCGGCTCGTCCAGGAACAGCAGGTCCGGCTCGTGCAGCAGCGCAGACGCCAGGGCCAAGCGCTGCTTCCAGCCTCCGCTCAGCGTGGCTGCGCGCTTGCCCAGATGCTCCCGGATGCCGACGGTCTCGACGACCTCGTCGCGCCGACGTCGTAGGTTGGCGCCGCCCAGGCCATAGGCCTTGCCGAAGAAGGTGAGGTTCTCCATCGCCGTGAGCTCGCCGTACAGGCTGAACTGCTGGGAGACGTAGCCGATGCGGCGGCGGATCGCGTCGCGGTCGCCCACGACGTCCATGCCCAGCACCTCGGCCGAGCCCTCGGTCGGACGCAGCAGGCCGCACAACATGCGGATCAGCGTGGACTTGCCCGCGCCGTTCGGGCCGAGCAGACCGAAGATCGACGCCCGGCCCACCTCGAGGTCCACATGGTCGACGGCCACGAAGCGGCCGAACCGGCGGGTCAGGCCGCTCGCGTGGATCGCGGGCGTGGTCACAGAAGGTCGATGTCCGCCCACATGCCGTCCTTCAGCTGGGACGTATCCCCCTGCAGGACGATCTTCACGGCGAACACCTGGGTGACGCGTTCCTCGCGTGTCTGGACGTTGCGCGGCGTGTACTCGGCCTCGCGCGAGACCCAGGTGACCTTGCCGGTGAGGGGGTTGTGCCCATCGGGCGTGATGCGGGCAGATTGCCCGACGTGCACCGCGGCCAAACGGTCTTCGGGGACGTACACCGTGACCCACGGCTGCTCGGCGAGCAGCAGCACGGCCACGGACACGCCGGGCTTCAAGAGATCGCCGGGCCGGAGGTCGAGCGTCTGCACGACGCTGTCCGCCGGCGCCAGGATGGCGAGCTCGCGCAGCTGGGACTCGGCGACGGCGATGCGTGCCTTGGCCGCCGCGACGCTCGCGCGCTTGGCGGCGATCTCCTCCGGACGGGCGCCGGCCTCCAGCGCCTTCACGCGCTGCACCTGCGCCAGCCATGCCTGGCGCATGGCCTCGATCTCCTCGGGCCGCTGGCCGGCCTCGAGCAGCTTGAGGTGCTGCTGCGCGACGGCCTGCTTGGCCTGCGCCGTGTCGCGTGCCGTTCGCGCGGTGTCGAGAACCGAGGTGGGCTCGACCTGCTTGCGCGCCAAGCCGGTCAGGCGGTCGACCTCGCGTTGGGCTTCCTCCACGGCGACGTCGGCGGCGCGCAGCTCCTCGCGTGCCGCTTGGATCTCTTCCTCGCGCGCGCCCTTCGTGGAGATCGTCCACAACAGCTCGGCGCGCTTGGCGTCCGCGCGCGCCTCCTCGATGGTCTCCTCGCGGGGCCCGGCCTCGAGCAGGGCCAGCTCGCGCTCGGCCGCGGCGGCCAGGGCCTCGGCTTCCTCCAGGTGGCTCTGCCACTCCGCCGGGTCCAGCTCGACGAGGACGTCCTGGGCGGCGGCGCGGTCGCCCTCTTGCTTCAGCACCCGCACGACACGGCCGCCGACCAGCGACCCCACCTCGACGTCCGGGAACTCGATGGTCCCGGTCAGGCGGCGTTCCTGGTCTCCACCGCCGCACGCCGCGAGGAGGAGGGCGAACGCGCCTGCGAGCAGGGTCCTGCGCATGCCGGGAGTATAGGAGCGGCTGCACATGGTTGGCATCGGGCGCGATGGCAGGGAGGGTCTGACTCCCCCCTTGCGGCTAGGGGTGCAGGTCTCGGAGCAGGTGGGACGCCGAAACCGCACGGACGCGATCGGCCAGCTGGAAGGTCGCTTCGCCCGCGTGGATGACGTCCAGGCGCGTGAGGTCCAGCGACGCCAGGGCCTCGCGCATGGAGCGTGTGACGCGTGGGGCCGTGGTGCGCTTGAACTCGAAGCCGAGTCGCTTGCCGCCCAGCTCCACCAGCAGATCCAGCTCGGCTCCCGTGTGCGTCGCCCAGTAGTGGCACTGGCGGCTTCGTGCGCCTAGCTGTTGGATCACGGTCTCCACCAAGAAGCCCTCCCACGAGGCGCCGAGCTTCGGATGGCGTTCCACGTCGCGCCGCGTGTTCACGCCGAGGAAGTGATGCAGGATCCCGCTGTCGCGCAGATACACCTTGGGCGACTTGACCTGCCGCTTGCCGAGGTTGGCGAAGTACGGAGGCAGCACGCGCACCATGAACGTCGCGGCGAGCGCGTCGAGGTACCTGCGCGTCACATGATGGGAGACGCCGAACGACCGCCCGAGCTCGGACGCGTTCCAGGTCTGTCCGTGGTAGTGCGCGAGCATCGCCCAGAAGCGCTCGAGGGTGGCTGCCGGGATGCGGATGCCCAGCTGGGGGACATCGCGTTCGAGAAACGTCCGCACGAAGTCGGCGCGCCACCGGTCGCTCTCCGCGTTCGATCTCGCGAGGTACGACCGGGGAAAGCCCCCCCGAAGCCATAGCCGGTCGAAGTGCTTCGTGCCGACTTCGGCCAAATCGAAGCCGCCCAGCTCGTGGAACGCAATGCGCCCGGCCAGGGTCTCCGAGCCCTGGCGGAGGAGCTCCGGGGAGGCGCTCCCAAGAAGCAGGAAGCGCGCGGGTGTGCGGGGGCGGTCGGCAAGTACGCGCAATGCGGGAAACAGCTCGGGTCGGCGCTGGATCTCGTCCAGGACGACCAGGCCACGAAGGTCCCGCAGGCCAAGCTCGGCGTCCTCCAGCTGCGCCAAATCCGCTGCGCGCTCGAGGTCGAACGACGTCACGGGCCGCGGCCACGCGCCCGCTACCTGCTGGGCAAGCGTGGTCTTGCCGACCTGGCGGGGCCCGAGAACAGCCACGATGGGGTTGGTGGCCAGCAGCCGCGAGACGACGGCGGCGTGCTGGTGGCGGTCGATCATGGACGGACGCTACCATGAAAATTGGACAGATAGAATCCAATTTTCATTCATCGTCCATGGCTTGTCGCCGTGCGCTTCCCTGCGGTCGGGGCCGCAGCCCAGGGCCGGGGCCGGCCCCGTGCAGCGGCCCCACCCGCGCGCGTACAGTCGCTCGTCTGGAGAGGTGGCCATGAAGACGGCGCGCGCGGCGGGGTTCCTCGTGATCGGGGCGATGCTGATGGGGGGAGGTGTGCGCGCGTACAGCGGCGACCCGGCTCCTGCCAAGCCCACCGACAAGTACATCAAGCTGCTCGACGGCAAGTCGCTGGAAGAAGGCCGCGGCTTCGCGGGTGTCGTCGAGTTCGGGATGTCGCTTGCGCAGCTCAAGGAGAACCTGGGCCCCGGCACCGAGCCCGGCCCGCTTTGGCCTGGGTGGCACGTCTACGACAAGGGGCCGTGGAAGCTCTCCGTCATCGTGCGCCCGGATCTCGAGCGCAGCCCGCACTTGAAGCGTGTGGAGGTGATGGTGCTCGAGGGCAAGAAGGCTCCGGCCATGGGTCGTGGCGTCCACATGGGCGACTCCATCGACAAGGTGGCCGAGGCCTACGGGCGCTCCCCCAAGGAGTTCGAGGGCAAGATCGACAACCCCGGCGACAAGCGCATGTTCTTCGTCTTCGGCAGCGAAGACGGCGACGAGATCACCGACTTCCCGGCCCGCATCAAGTTCGACATGACCGTCGGCATGGGCAACTACTACGAGGACGCAGGTGTGCTCCTCACCCTGGGGGACGAAGGCAAGGTCGATCGCCTCATCGCCTTCCTCAAGCCCGATCCCGTGCCCATCTGGTTGCGTGAGGCGCAGGATCCTGCGCGGCCTTGGCTGGCCGTGCTCAAGGAGGGCGTCGCCAAGCCGGGCTTCGAGCATCCCGATGCCGAGGCCGATGCCCGTGGCTTGCTGCAGCTCCCGCCGCCGCCGGACGTCAATCCCGTCATGCTGTCCGATCTCATGCTGCCCGTGCCGCTCGGCTGGCGGCAAGAGTCCGAAGACACGTGGGTGTCTCCCGACGGCTGCGAGCAGCTCTCGGTGGCGAGGGAGAGCCCCGAGCCCGGTGAGGCGCCTTGCGAGTGGTTCGACTACGTCGCCTCCTTCACGAGCGGGATCCTGACCGACCCTGCGCAGCGCGACGTGCCCAAGGCCCTGCTCGAGCGGATGGGCGCGGTTGCCGGCCGCACGTACCACCTGCAAGCCGACGCCAAGGACGGCGACAGCTGCCCACTTCGCACGTGGGTGTTGCTCCTCGCCCAAGGTGAGCAGTACTGGCGCATCAGCGTCTCGCGCCGTGTCGTGGCCGACTACCCCAGCCCCGATGGCATGGAGCTGGCCCGTCGCGTCTTCCGCGGAATCAAGCTGACGCCTTGATGGGGGCGGCCGAGCCGATGCGCTACCTGGTCTTCGGCAACTCGGGTGCGGGCAAGTCGACGCTCGCCCGGCGCCTCGCTGCCCAGTACGACCTTGCCCATCTGGATCTCGACACGCTGGCCTGGGATCCCGTCGCGCGGACGCAGCGACGCCCTCTGGCAGACAGCGCGCGCGACATCGACGCCTTCGTCGCCCGCGAGCCACGCTGGGTCATCGAGGGCTGCTACGCCGATCTGCTCGCGCTTCTGGTCGATCGCGCTGATGCACTGCGGTTCCTGGACCCGCCCGTCGAGGTGTGCGTCGCCCACTGCCGACAGCGCCCCTTCGAACCCCACAAGTACGCCTCGCCCGCCGAGCAGGACGCCAATCTCCCGATGCTCGTCGAGTGGGTACGCGGCTACCCGACGCGCGAGGGACCACTCGGGCGGCCCGCACATGAGGCCCTGTTCCAGGCCTTTGGCGGCGACAAGGAGCGCGTGGGTCGGCCCTCGAAGGATGCGAGTCATCGCGGCCCCGAGGCTCAGTAGCTGACGATCTCCTCGGGCTTCACGCCGAGGCGACGCGCCAGCGTCCGTAGGGTCGCCTCACGCGGTGCGCTGACTTCGCCCCGCTCGATTCGGGCTACGGTCTTCGCACTGATGCCGCGGAATCCGTCGCGCGGGACCCGCTTGAGCAGCCGCAGGCGCCGAAGGCACCCTCCGAACGACCTGTCCGTGTCGACGCGCCGGGCATTCGCGCGGCGTCGGTAGGCAGCGTCGCGCTCGATGAGAAGTGCGTCAATGGCCACCTCGTAGTCGCCCAGGGCAATCGTCTGCCCACCGTCCTGCAGCGAGAGGCGATGCGGGTCGAGAAGACCACTGGCATCCAATCGCCGCAGCGAGGCCAGAGCGACCACGACGACCGAGAAGTCGCCGCGGTACAGGAGGAGCTGCTCGCCGCTGTCGATGACGCTGGCACCGATGCAGTAGTCCTCCGGGTGGTCGGACTCGAGGACTTCCACGAGCTCGTCGCCAGCCAGCTGGGCCTGGGCGCGAGGGACGATCGCTGCGAATGCCGCGCGCAGCGAGGTGAGGGAATCGACGTCTACATCGCAGCCCAGGAGGAGGTGCGCGTGGGGCCGGCTGACGGGGTGCGTGGCCAGGGCCTGGAGCAGCCATGCCACGGCCCTGCGATGGGGAGCCACCCAGAGCTGGCGAGCGCCTGCCTTGTGGAGTGCGTCACGCACCTCCGCCGCGCTGCGCAGGCAGTGGCGCGCGCGCCGCGCCCACGGCGGCTGGGCGCGTCCGCCGGGGCGATCCACGAGAACGACGTGCAGGGTCGGTCCGGACTTCACACGGGGTTCTCCGGGTACATGCCGTTCCACGCGCGCGTGAGCAGCTCTCTTGCCCGTCAGACTTCGGTCAGGAGGGCAGCGGGAACACGTCTCGGATCGGGGCTCGAGTCGAGAAAGCTCATGTCACGCAGGCTCACACGCCAGCAGGCCGAGCGGCGAAGCACGGAGACGTGTGGCGTCTCGCAACGCTCCCGGTCGCGGATCTTCACCTTCCACAGACTTGCGACCAGGGCGGGCGGCAAGGAGAGGGAGTACGCCACGGACCTCCGGGCGCAGACGACAGTATGTCCCATTTGCCCATCAAATCAAATGGGACATTGTCTGCGCGCGGGCCAACTCCCGCTTGGCTGCCACGCGGCGGGACGTGGAGCCGTCACATGCGAGCGCACTCTGCCGGCAGGCGCTGCAATCTCTCAGGCGGGCGACACGAGGCCGGACAGCACCGTGGCTCGCAGCGCCTCCGGCGTCTCCACGGGAATCACGTGCGCTCCGGAGAAGCGGTCGAACCAGCCGCGGTAGGCGTCGGCGGCGACCTCCCAGCCGCCGCGCGCGTAGACCACGTTCGTGCCGCCGAACCAGCTGGCGAGGTAGGACGAGCCACCCACGACCGAGACGAAGTGGCGGCAACCCGCCATGACGCGCAGCTGCAGCTCGTTGAAGGTCAGGTCGGGGTAGCGGGCGTGGAGGTCCTGGATCAGCAGGACCTCCGGGTGGCGACGGGCGAGCAGCTCGAGGTCGCCGGGCTCGCCGACCTCTTGGTGGTCGTTGACGATGTCGCCTGCTCGCGGCCGGTCGTAGACCACCTGGAAGTGCGGTGTGAGCAGCCCGACCAGCTCGAGCAGCAGGTCGTTGGGGATCGCGTTGCGCTGCCCCGGGTCGGTCAAGTAGTCCTCGACCGACGTCTTGTTGCAGATCACGCAGGTGGGCTTCTCGAAGCGGAACCGCTCGTCGGCGAAGTGCTCGGCGTACGGCGGCGGTGCCCAGCGGCTCGTATCGAGCGCACGCGGGAAGCAGCGGAGGTCGAACGTCTCGCGGCCGACAGGCTGGGTCGGGTACTCCGTCGTGGGCACGTAGCGGCGCGGCTCGGCGCGCTCCTCGTGGTGGGGGGAGAACCAGTAGAGACAGCGTGTGTCGCGCGTGCTGATCGTGCGCCGCAGCCGCCCTTGTCGATGCAGGTAGTAGGCGTAGGGCACCACGGCCTGGAGCTCGAACGCGAACTCGCCGAGGTACTGGGTGGTGTCGGAGAGCAGCTCGTGGCACGGCACGTCGAGCGCCCGTGCCAGGCGTGGCACCACGGGCAGCCCCTTGGTCGCGTAGCACGCGACGCCATGGGCGCGGCCGGCGCGGACGTCGCGACAGACCTCGGGCACCCAGAGGAAGGCAGCGCGCGAGGCGAACGGTGTGCGGAGGCACGCACGCAGGAGCCCAAGGCGGTGACCCCACGGCACGGGCCCCACGATCCAGCGCGGCAGGCTCGCGAGCACGCGAAGGACCGACGGGCGCGCTCGCGGCTCGTCGAGCTGCGCCTCGGTCACACGCAACGTCGTGCCCGGCCCGAACAACGAGGGCTCGCAGCGACGGGACGGCTCGGCGAAGCGCTCGATGACGGCGAGGCAGCGCGTGGCGCCCGACGTGCCGGCCTGGCTCGGCGCTCCGGGGGCCTGGGTTGTGGTGCCCTCGTTGATCCACGGGCCCAGGATCTCGCGCAGCTTGATGGCGCGACGCGTCACGTTCAGGCGACGCGCCGGAGCGCGGCCCGGGGCCAACGCGCGGACGTGGCCGAGAAGACGCGTGCCCTGCTTGCGCAGGCGCGACAGCAACGTCTTGCGCTTCTTGGGAGGGATGCGCACGCGCGGCGTACCCGTCTCCGTGAACGCGATACGCTCCGCGACCGGGCGTGCTGCGTAGCGCGCAACCGCGCCTTCCAAGGCCTCCATCAGTGTGCCGAGGGCGGCATCGAACGTGACCTCGTGACGTACGACGCGCGCGCGGTTCGAGAGCGCACGCGTCTTGATCTCCTCGCGCAGAGAAGCCGCCAAGGCGTCGTAGTCCTGCTCGCCCACGTCCAGCAGCACGCCGAGTCGACGCGGCTCTTCGTAGCGCCATGCGCCCGGGCGGCGGTCGGAGATGATCGGCAGCCCCGCCACGAGGTAGGTGCCCAGCTTGTTGGGGATGGCACCCTGGTCGTCAAGTGGGGGCCATTGGAACGGATTGCCCACGTACGACCATCCGGCGTCGTAGCGAGAGAACTCGGGCACCCAGCGACGCTTGGCGCGGCGGACGCCCTCCATGTCCTCCCCGATCGTCTGGAGAGGCGCATGGAGGTGGATGTGACGCGCGAGAAGCTCGCGATGGCGGAGGGCGTCCTCCTCGCTCAGCTTCGGAGCGAGGGCCTCGTACGTGTCGTCATGCCCGTTGCCGTAGATGTGGACGTGGATGCCACGCCAGGCCAGCGCGAGAACGTCCAGGCCCAGCGGACGCCCCACGCACACCGTGTGCAGCTCGCCGTCCGCGTCCGAGAGGCGCGGCGCGAAGTCATCCACGAGGAACTCGGCCTTCGGGCCATCGCCGTCGAGGAAGACGAGCTGCTCCGAGGACGCCCAGGGCGTCAGGCCGCAGCCGCCTTCGTGCGTGGGCGATGTCCAGTACCGCCACTTGGCCTCGCTGCAGACGATGTGACCATCCAGCGCGCGGACGACGTCGAGGTCGATCTCGTGGACGTCGAACCCGTAGTGGTAGACGATCGGTGCGTCGAATCGCCCGACGGCCCGCGCACGCAGCAGACCCCGGAGGAGATCCCACACGCCACGGTCATGGCCCAGGCGTGATGTCTCGGTTCCCCACAGCTCTCGCGCGTAGACCTGGAACAAGCCGTACACGACGTCGATGCCCTCGCGGGCGATCACGTCCGGCGCCTCCTCGGGTGTCACTGCCGTGACGAGACCCTCCAGGGCGGGGTACGGCCCCTCGTCCCACGGCATGCTGCGCGCCCACAGGCCCCACAGCTGATGGCCCTGCTCCGCAAGACTGGCAATGCGCTCCGGGTTCCACGACAGCGACCCGACGAGCAGGATCTTCATCGACGTCAGTTCTGCCACGCGCCGCGGATGCGATGGAGCAGCGCCAAGCGCTCGTCGGCGTCGGCCACCATGTAGGCCTCGAGCACCTCCAGGAAGCGCTGCACCATGCCCAAGGTGCTGTCCGTGGTGAGGTACTTGTACATGCCAAGGCGACCCAGCGGGACGAAGCCGGGAAGCCCCGCGGCGTGACGCAGGTAGGCCGCCACGCGATCCGCTTCCCACCAGACCGGGTACATCTTCACGCTCGGGTCGGGGATCTCGCGCAGCACGACACGCGGTCGCGAGCGGTCGGGCCCGTGGTGGATCACGCCGAAGTCCGTGGTGCGGCACACGGGCGTCTCGGGCCACGGCGTGTAGAGCCAGGAGAACGGCGTGCCGTCGGGTGCACGGCCGAGGTCGTGGTCTCCGTCGTGGACCTCGATCTCCGTCCGGTAGCCGGCCCAGGCCAACGGCCCGAAGGGGTGGCCCAGGATCTCGTCGATGGGGGCGGTCGAGACCACGACGTCGGCCGCGAGCGTCTCGTCGTCGGTGCGCACGCTCACGCCCGAGCCGTTGACCTCCACGCCGCGGATCGGCACGTCGTAGCGCACGTCGTCGCCAGCCAGGAGCTGGTCGAAGATCGGGTTGAAGCCCCCGCGCGGGTAGTAGTGCGGCGCCACGCTCGGCAGCCGGTAGTCACCCGCCTCGGGGATGCGCTCCAAGCGGCGCAGCTTGCCCCAGTCGGCGGGCATGTCTTCGAGCGCCTTGCCCCAGAACTTCCGGTTGAAGCCCTCGAAGGCCAGCCGCGTCAGGGTCGGGCCGACCGACGACTCGAGGTACGTCTTGAGGTTGGCCTCGTCCACGGCGCCACCCGCCGACTGCAGCGCACCCCACTCGCGTGCGACATCGGGGCCACAGGGCAACGTCGAAAGGCTCGCGCGATCCACGGGAAAGGGGATCGTCGGGTACTCGGGGCGCAGGCGCGTGCCTTGGTAGATCGCGCGCTCGTCCAGCGTCGCGAAGCGCCTCACGAAGGGCAGGATGTCCGGCGTGCCGCGGAACACGCTGATCACCCGCGGCCCGTACTCGTAGGGAATCCCCTCCGGGGTCTCGAGCGTACGCAGCATGCCGCCCGGCGCCGGCCCCTTCTCCAGGACCTGCACGTCCGCCCCCCGCTCCCGCAGGAACCACGCTGCGCAGGCCCCCGCAAAGCCCGCCCCGATCACGATGACCTTCACGCCGCGCTCTCGCCTCCGTCTGCCCGGCGCATGCTAGCGGCAGGTGCCTCAGAGCGTGTCGCGCGGCAGCAGCTCTTCCAAGGCGAAGCGAGTCTTGGCAGGAATGCGATCGGGCTCGACGTAGCGGGTCACGATTTCCAGGGCTTGCTCCACGGAGCGCACGTCCAGATGACGCAGCAGATAGCGCACGTCGTCCTCGTCGTGGAACTCCGGACCCAGTCGCATGGCTGCACACTTCAACGCCAGGAGATAGTGGGGCTCGGCCACGAAGACGCGCAGGTGCGGCAAGTCGAGGAAGGGGACGGGGTCGAACGCGGCCCGGGTGCCCAGGAACACCTTGACCGCGTCATTCAGCCAGCTTGCCGGCAGGTGCTCCTGCGCGGCGACGTCTGCAGCTGCCTCGCGCACGATGGCCTTGGGTTCGAACAAGGCATCGACGTCACGCGTTGCTTCCCGAGCCTGGAACACCAAACACATGACGGCTCCGCCCACGAGATGCAGCTCGCCGATGACGCAACGGGCCTCGAGGCGGCGTTCCAAGAGTCCGAAGAGCCGTCGG
This sequence comes from Planctomycetota bacterium, assembly GCA_020631815.1. Taxonomy (GTDB): domain Bacteria; phylum Planctomycetota; class PLA2; order PLA2; family JAEUHO01; genus JACKGW01. The sequence goes on from JACKGW010000001.1 coordinate 356,130, forward strand.
ATCTCATCGCCCGAGAGGGACAGCGCGCTCACGTCCGATCGCCGAGCGTCGCATCCACGAACAGGTTCCGGCGGCGAAACGCCGTCGGGGAGGCGCGTAGGAGATGCGCGCGGAGGCTGACGAGCTCGGACGCAAACCACGGCGTGCCCAAGGGGAGGACCGTGCGCGTCCATTGCGGCGCGGGCACGCCCTTGCGCGCCGCAGCATGTTCGACCATGGCGGCCACGATGTTGCGCAACCGTGGGCCGAGCTGCTCAGGCGGTGGCGACGTGAGCTGCTCGACCAGCTCGAGAGGTGTGAGGCCCTCGAGCAAGTCATGGAGCTCGGCGAGGGCCAAGCGCTCGCGCCCGGCCTGGCGCATGGACGCTGTGAGCTCCTCGAAGCGCAGCAGCAGCGGGGGGGCACAGCGGGTCAGCACGTAGGTGGACACGCTCTGCCCCGCCTGCCGGGCACGCTCTTGCAAGAGGCGCTTCTGGGCAGGGGACACCCGGATCTGCAGCTGCTCGCTCTTCACGGCCCCAGGCTAGCCCGTCCGCCTGGTACGTCAATACATATGTATTGACGTTAAGAAGCCTGTTTGAAGGCCTTTGATGGGTGACGGCGCTCGTGTTCGCCCTGGGCTGGCGTGCCCTGCGATGCGCCCGGGAGAAGCCGTACAGGCCTTTCGGAGCCGGCGCGCTAGGGCGCCTCGCTCGACCTGGAGTCAGCCATGTCCCGCTTCCCCGTCGCCGCCGCCTTCCTCCTGTTCGCCGCCGTCGCGGCACCGTCCACCCCGGCCCATGCCTCCACCGTCGTCAGTGGCCAGATCGGGGGAGAGGAGCTGTTCCCCGACACCGCGGACGTCCTGCGTGAGACGGCCGCCCTGAAGTCCGAGCTTCGCCAGTCGATGGCCGTTGCACGCCAGCTCGGAGACCGTGGCATGGCGGCGCAGATCCAGGCCATGTGGCAGAAGGTGCAGGGCATGGAGACCGAGGCCCTCACCCGTCTGCGTCAGGCGAACACGACCGTCTACCTGTACGGCGCCGTGGCCGGCCGCCGCGACCGCGCTTCGATCATCAAGTTCTTGCTCGATGACCAGCGCTGGCGGCATGCAAGCGTCCACATCTACTACCGGAATGGCGTGGAGTACTGGAGCCACAAGGCACCCCACGGCTATGACGGCGCGAATGACGCCGCGCGGCCGACCGAGCCTGCGCCCCGCCCGCAGAGTGGCCGCCTCGGCCAGACCATCACGGTCGGGAACATGAAGGTGGTACCGCTTGCGGGCATCGGATCCACGCCGCCCGTCCAGCCGAAGCCGACCCCGCCGCTTCCGCCGCACGAGCCCGCCCCGCGTGGCACCCCGTCGCACACGGTCTGGGGCTTCTAGCCGCCCTCGCTCGCGCGGCCTCCCAGACGCCGCGCGAGCCGGATGGGCGGGCGTACGAGCACGCGCTCAACCACCTTGCCCGCATGACGAACCACGGGGGCCCGCGAAACTTCGCGGGCCCTCATCAGTCGTAGAGCGGGGGCCACGCTTCGCGCCAGCGCGGCCACGAAGCGAGGCTCGCCGTAGCGCATCGCCCGCTCGAAGCGCTCGACGCCCGCCAGGGGCAGCCGGCGTAGGCCGCGCAGCACGCTCGACGGAACAGGCGTGCCGTAGTCGCGAGCCACGAGCTCGAGCGCCTCGCGCACAGGGGCCAAGATGCTGGCCCGGCGCGCCTCGTCGATCAGCAGCGGCCAACGCATCGAAGTCCCGGCCGCGCGCACGATGCGGTCGATGTCGACGATCCAGCGGATCGTCCCCACGCTCTGGCGCTGCAACCCATGGAAGGCCGTGTGCAGAACGGCGTGCTCGGGTCCGAGGCGTCGCGTCGCGGCGCCACCCAGCTCGAACGGGACGCTTTCGGCAAACAGACGCCCCTCCGGGAAGTCCACGAGGTGCCGCTCGTAGAGATGGAGCAGGCGGTGGTGGAGGTCTAGCACCGGGAGGGTGTCGTCGGGTCCCAGGAGGCCGACGGCGTTGCGGTTCATGCGATACGTGCCGGCGAGGCCGCCCTTCCACGCGGCCGCGTACGGCTCCAGCCGCCAGCCCGCCTTGCACAGCACGTCGACGGCGGGCACGAAGTCGGCACCGCGCACGAGCAGGTCTACGTCGGCCATCGGGCGCGTGCCCACGTCGCGGTAGTCCGGGCTCGCCAGGGCGGCGCCCTTCAGCACGATCGTCTCGATGCCCTGCTCGCCCAGCTGGCCGATCGCTACGGCCAAGCGCCGGAACAGGATCTGGTTCTCGGCCCACGCGCGTCGGTAGAAGCCGCGCAGGCGGCCCAGCCACGGGTCCTCCTCGCCGAGCCGCTCGAGGTTGCGGTACACGAGCGGCAGCAGGCGAAACGAAGCCTGGTCGATGTTGTCGAGGTCGGCCTCGGCGCGCCACGCGCGCCACGCCGAGCGGCCACGCTCGTCCTCGAAGAGCGCGGCGCGAAGCAGCAGGGCTTCCCGCGGCCCGGGTCGCGGGTCGTACAACCTCACGCGTTGCCGCCCTCGGCGCGCCGACGGTCGAGCATGGCCTTGGCCAGCTTGAGGTACTCCGCGCGGGCGGAGGTACCGCGCAGCACGCCCGTGTTGCGGGCATGGATGCGGCGCTCGGCGAGTACCACGGGCAGGCGTACGACCACAGGGCGCGTGGCTTCGAACCGTACCCACCAAGCGGGAGCTTCCGAAGCGACGAGGTCGGTCGGGTACGGGCCTGCGGCCTCGAAGGCCGTGCGCTGGACCAACAGCGTGATCGGGCTGGTGCCGCTTACGATCTCGGGCTCGGGTACGCCCTCGCGTCCGAGGTCGGGACTGAAGAACTGGCGGATCTCGCCGATGGACGCCACGGCCTCCGGTTGCCTCGCAAGGGCTTCGTGCTGCGTGGCCAGCTTGTTGGGAACCCAGAGGTCGTCGGCATCGAGAAACGCCAGCCATGGCGCCGTCGTGGCCTCGACGCCGCGGTTGCGCGCAGCTCCGGCGCCCAGCGGCGGCTGCGGAATCACGCGGACGCGCGCGTCATGTGCGCGTGCCACGTCGGCGCTGCCGTCGGTCGAGCCGTCGTCCACCACGACGACCTCGGAAGGCGGGAGCGTCTGGGCGAACACGCTGGCCAGCGCTTCGTCCAGGTACGCGGCACCGTCGCGCACCGGGATCACCACGGCGACATCGCGCGACGACGTCATGACGCGTCGTCCAACGGCCAGCCCGAGAGGCTGCGCACCTCGCCATCCTCGCCGCGCCGTCGGGCGATCGAGTCGCGCAGTGCCGTGAAGAAGCCACGGATGTCGGCTGCGCGAGCGTTCGTCGCGTTCGTCGCGTGTCGTCGGTAGATCTGCGCCAGCTCGGTGTCGGCGCGAGCGGGGATGCCGGCCTCGCGTGCACGCAGGAACCAGTCCACGTCCTCGTCGTACGTCTTGGTCTCGTCGAGCGGGCCCACGCGCTCGAAGGCCGCGCGCGTGACGAGCAAGGCCCCGAGGCTCGGCTCGGCCGCCGGCGGCCCCAGCGGCACGAGCTGGCCCTCGTGCTCGCGGACCCGCTGCGTTTGCCCGAGGACCAGCTCGACGGCAGGCTCGCGGGCGAGCAGCGCCAGCTGGCGCTCGAGACGGCCCGCCGTCCACAGGTCGTCGTGGTCGAGGAAAGCGAGAACGTCGCCGCGAGCGGCCGCCACGCCCGCGTTGCGCCCTGCCGCGGCGCAGCCGAACGGGCCGCCGATCACGCGCACACGAGCATCGAAGTCGGAAGCGAGCGTTGCCGTGTCGTCCGTGGACCCGTCGTCGGCCACGATGATCTCGTCGGGCGGACATGACTGGCTGCAGACGCTCTCGAGGGCGGCCGCGAGGTACGCCGCCCCGTTCTTGACGGGCATCACGACCGACACGACGCGCGCCATGTCAGACCTCCACCAACGGGGCAAGCAGCGCTGGAATCGACCCGACGTCCTCGCCCAGGGCCAGCGTGTACACGGGGGCCCCGCGCGAGATCGCGGCCAGGCGCGTGAACGTGGCGTGCGCGGCACCCGGTAGGGGCAGGAGCGAGCTCGGTGCCAGCGCGGCCATGCAGGCGGCGGCTGTTGCGGGCTCCAGGCGCGACGTGGGTTCACCCGTCACGTGGGGCAGCAGGATCGCGGCCACCTCGAAGTCGGGCAGCATCCGGCCCCACGTGCGCCCGACGAACAGCAGGCCCTTCTCGAGGTCGAGGCGCTCTTCGTTGGCCAGATGCTCGGCAAGCTTGGGCATGCGCTCGAGCGTCCCCGGGCGCACCGTGGCGCTGGCGTACAGCGCGCTCCCGCGAAGCGGGGGCCCCGGGTCGAGCACGAGGTTGTTGTCGCCCGCGTAGGACCAGCCGGCTTCCACGCAGAGCAGCGCCGTCGTGGACTTGCCGCTGAAGCCCTTGCCCGTCAGGAGCAAGCCACGGCCGTTCCGCCCGACGGCGGCGGCGTGGACGATCTGCAGTCCGCGGTCGCCCAGCCACCATGCCCACAGCGGCCGCAGGGGGCAGGCCGTCTCGTAGTAGGGAATCGCGCGCGCGTCGCGCGTCCACACCAACGCGCGATGCGCGTCGGCGTCGTACGCCAGGAGCACGCCCGAGCCGAGGTTGTAGGTGAAGCGCAGCGCGCCCTCGCGGTAGCCCTTCACTTCGCCGCGGGCAAGCAGGTCCTCGTGCTCCCACGGTGGAGGAGGCATGGCGACGCCGCTCTCCGTCGAGTCGAACAGGTGCACGTGGAAGCCGCGTGCCTCCGACGTGACGGCGGCGTGCTCGAGCGACGGCCAGATCGCCTCGCGCATCGCATGCCCGGCGAAGTGGAGGGTGGCGTCCTGCCCGGCCAGGCGCACGTGCTCGACGGTGCTCGGTGTGCGTTGGGAGGCGTCCTCCCACGCGCGGAAGGCTGCTTCGAGGAAGGTCCGTCCGCGGGTCGCGTCGATCGTGTCGTGCGTGGCGCCGCGCTCAGGGCTTTGCATGCGGCCAGCCTGCTTCGTCCACCTCGTGGATCGGGTCCACGAGGAACAGCTCCTGCAGGTCGGCGAACTCCTCGATCGTCGGGGGCTGGAACGCTGCACGCTTCGCGGGCGGCTCGGCCGGTGCAGGGCGATCCGCGGGGGGCTCGCCAACCAGCACGAGCCCTCGCTTCTCGAGGTCGGCCAAGAACGTCGCCGCCGCGGCCTCCGCGGTCGCGGCCTCCACCTCGAAGGCGGCAGCCAGCGCAGCCGCGGCGTCGCTCGCCGTGGCACCGCGCGACACCGCGGCCCAAACCGCCGTTCCGCCTTCGTCGAGCCGGAAGTAATGCCCCGACGGGAAGTGGATCAGGATCACCTCGGCGTCGAACGCCTCGTGGGCGACGTCACGCTGGTTGGGTACGTAGCAGGGACCGTTCTCCATGTCCCGAGGATACCGCCGGGACGCCTGCTCGGCGCGCCGTAGACGCGCCCGCTTGGGTCCCCAGGTCGCGCCTTGCTCGCGGGGTCCGGCTACGCTTGGGCCTGCCCCCGAGCGGGCGCGGGAATCGGGGACGAGACGTGACGCAGCGCATGTGCCCTCAGTGTGGCGGCCTCATGACGCTTGCCGGGCAGTGCCCGCACTGTGCCGCAGGCGCGCCGATGCCCGTCGTCCCGACCGCGCGTGGCGGAGACACCTCGGAGTCCGTCCTCTGGAGGGGATCGCCGTCCGCCCTGCTGTTGATCCCCAGCTGCGCTCGACGCCTGCTGGTGCTCGTGCTGCTGGGTCTGATTGCGTACCGAGTTGGTCCGTTGCTCTCGTTCTTGGCGGAGCACGTGAGCGGGCTACGACAGCCTATTGCCAAGCATCGCGAGGGGCTTGAGACGATGGTCCCCTGGATCTGCCTCCTGCTTGCTCTCTGGGCGGTCTATGGGCTCGTGGTCCGGTACCTGCGCGTCAAGAGCCAGAGCTACGTGCTGACCAACCAGCGTCTCCAGATCGAGTTCGGCATCCTGAGCAAGGCGGCCGACGACATCGACCTGCGGGCCGTCAAGGAGACGGCGTTCCACCAGGGCGCGTTCCAGCGCCTGATCGGCATCGGCACCGTGCACGTCATGTCCGGCGACCAGCTCGAGGCCCTGGCCTACTTCCGCATGCCTGGTATCCACGATCCCCGCTCGGTGCGCGAGCTCATCCGATCCGCCGCCTACGCTTGGTCCCAGCACGCGATGTACGTGCGCGAGGCGTGAGCGTTCGGCATGGCACCGAGGACACCGACCCCATGACGGTCGACATCCTCTGCGTGACGGGCCCCTGCGGCAGTGGCAAGTCCACGGTGGGCTTCGAGTGCATGGAGCAGCTCGAGCGCGCGGGCGTGTCGGCGGCCTTCGTGGACGGCGAGCTGGCCTACTTCCACCCCAAGCCCGCGACCGACCGCTGGGGCTACGCCGTGGCCGAGGATGGACTGCGCGCCCTGTGGGGTGTGTACGCGGCTGCCGGCCACACGCGCCTGCTCCTCTCGCGCGTCCTCGAAGACGACGAGCAGCTGGCCATCGTCGAGCGTGCGATCCCGGACGCCCGGATTCGTCTCTACCGTCTCGTCGCGACCCCCGCCACGATCGAGGCGCGGCTGCGCCAGCGTGAGATCGGCAGCGGCCTCGCGTGGCACATGGAGCGGAGCGCCGAGATCGCCCGCTCTACGTTGGGGGAGCCCGTCGACGCCGAGCGTGGCGTCGTGGAGATAGCGAGGGACATCCTGCAGCGCGCATGTTGGCTGCCGCCGGAGGCGGCGTCGTCATGAAGGTCTACCTCGACGACGAACGCCCGACGCCGCCCGGCTGGATCGGAGTCCGCTGGCCCGAAGAGGCCATCCACCTGCTCGAGGCGGGTGGCGTCAGCGAGATCAGCCTGGACCACGACCTGGGCGACGACGAGCGCGGCACGGGCTACACCGTGCTGCTCTGGATCGAGAAGGCCGTGGCCACGCGCGGGTTCATTCCCCCGCGGATCCACATCCACACGGCCAACGCCTCGGCCCGATCCAAGATGATGCTCGGCGTGGCCAGCATCGAGCGCCTGGTCCGCTCGGTCGATGAGGATCGCGACTCGTGAACATCTGGTTCGTCGACGACCGGGCCAGCAACCGCGCGGCGTGGCGCGCCAGCTTCCCTGAGGCCATTCGCAAGGTCAGCGCCCTGCGCACCTTCGAGTCCGTGCCCGACATCTTCGCCGCCTTCGATGCCGGCGACTGGCCCGATGTGCTCTTCGTCGACTTCTTCCTGAAGGACTTCACGGGCTTGGATGTCGTGGAGCGCGTACTGGCCGACGCGCGATCCACGCCCCTCTTGATTGCCCACTCAACCCTCTCCCCGGCCAACGCCCAGCTCCTCGCCGCAGGCGCGCACCTCACGCTCGAGAAGCGCCGCAACATGCCGCGCACCCAGAGCATCGTCGACACGTTCCGGACGCCGGCCGACCTGGAGCGCCTCGTCCGCCAGCACCTCGGCTGACCGCTACTTCCACGCCCCCCAAGGACGATCCGCCAAGAAGCCGCGGATCCCCGCAGCGACCGGATCGTCCTCCTGCCGGGCGTGGTCCGGTTGAGTCGAGGCCAACAGCCGCCGCCACGCCAGCGCCCGCTGCAGCGTGCCCGTGCGCCGGGACGCATCCGCGGCGTCGACCAACGCCGCTCGTGATCCGTAGCTGGTCCACGCCTCCAAGTACGCATCGCGCAGTCGCTGCAGCTCGCTTGCGTCAGGCTCGAGTCCCAGGCGATAGGCCAGCGAGCGCAGCGTCACGACGAGCGTGTGGAAGGGGTGTGCGATGCACGCGTCGCCCCAGTCGAACACGGTGAGACGAGGCGACACGTCGCTCTCGCTACCGTCCACCAGCACATTGCCGTCGTGCAGGTCATCGTGCTGGATCGAATCTGGGATCCCGGCTGCGGCAAGCCGGCTCACCAAGTGCTCAAGCAAGCCCAAGCCGCTGCGGAGGAGGGCGGCGTACGCCGGATCCGTCGCCCCGTCGCGTCGCCCCACCTCGTCGAGGACTTGCCGGGTCGCATCGAGGAGGCCTGCGCTCTCGAAGCTCGGGACGCCTGCGGCCAGAAGCCCGGACACGAGAGGAGCGGCCCTCTGCTGCAGCTCCGCGTACGCAGGTAGCAGGCGCTCCCAGACAGCCAGCTGACGTTCGTCGGGCGCGTACTCCCGAAGCCGCATGCCGCCGTCCCGCGTCAGCAACCACCCGTGCTTCGCATCGTGGGCGATCACCTCGGGAAGCAGCTCCGGCGCTACCTCCCGCAGCATCAACACGATCGACCCCTCCGCCGCCACCTCCGGCCCAGGCGCCTTGAACCACACGACGCCCGCGTCCGTCGGGAGCCGGGCCACCCGTGTCCAAGATGTCGTGTGGACGACCTCGAGATCGGCGAGCCTGCAGAGCCCCCGCGCCGCTAGGTGTTGGTCCAGCCACCTCGTAGCCGCCAACCACGCGGCACCGTCACTGGATCCGAGGGGTGTCTGTGCTTCCACCCTCGCAGTTTGCCCTGTGGGTTTGGCTCCGCCATTGCAGGACTTGGTGGCGCGATGGTCCAGTCGTCGAGAGGCACCGCACGCGCCGCCGTGTCCCCTGGATGCGCCTTGTAGCTTGCGTGCAGGGAGCTGCCGACGGGTGTTGTTGGGAACCGACCGACATTCCACATACCATGTGACGCCGGATCGAACTTCGGGGGAGGGTCCTATCGGCAAGGCCTGATAGGCGGCCTGCCAATCCGGCGGTCGGAGTTCTCCTGGCCATCAAGAAGCGGAGGCGTGTCAGCTCATGAATCGCATGCGTGACGAAGCGGATGACGAGCTGGATCTGTCATCGATCGCGGAACAACTGGCCGAGCTCTCCGCGGGCACCGACTGCCCCAAGGATGTGACGGCGCCAAGCCAGTTCGACGCAGACGAAGTGGATTGGAGCAGCAACGCATGGATTGCTCGCCTACAAGCGGTCGATGGCTGGCTCAGTCTCGAGAGCGGCGTTGCGCGCAATGTGAGCGCGTCAGAGGCACTCGCTCGGCTGTTTGAGGAGCTGGGCCTCCCAGATGCACGAGTCGGCTTCGCCGAATACGAAGGCCTAGCGCAGCTCAGTCCTCGGGGATTCTCCGTTCTGGAGAGCTATCTGCAGCGAGCGCTCAACTTGAAGCGGCGCTTCGAGGAGGAGGTCGAGCAGGGCGCAAGTGTTGCCGACGCCAGTCGACGATGGCGCGAGGGCTGGGAAGAAGACCTGACCGCTGAGGACAATCGTCCTGTGCAGGTGAACGCGCAGGTTGCGGCTTGGAGGATCAAGGACTTCCGCGACAACGCGCAAGAGGGCCGTCTGGATCTGAACCCGTCCTACCAGCGCGATGTCGTGTGGTCGAACTCCGACTCGCAGAAGCTGATTGAGTCGGTTCTGCGGGGCATCCCACTGCCCTCCGTGATCTTGAATCAACGTATGGACAGTCAGCAGTTCGAAATCGTGGATGGCAAGCAACGCCTCACGGCAATCTTGAGGTTCATTGGCGAGCATCCGGCAGGCGTCAGATATGCGAAGGAGCGATCGACCGCCGATGTTCCCCTCGATGCGTTTCAGAACAACTACCGTAAGTGGCGGAGGGTGCATGGCTTGAGCGCGAAGGAAGAGCGGCGCCTTTATCTCCCCTTCAGTCTCGCGCGGTTTGACGACGGCGACCCTCTTGCGCCTCTCTCGGGCCGCTTCTTCAGCGAGATTCAGGACAAGAAGGTGCTCATCCAGGGCAAAGAGCATACCGTTCGGGACCTCTTCCTTTCCGCTGCTAGCAAGTACCTGTTGCCCATCATTCTCTATGAGGAGACGGACCTTCGGCAGATCCATCGTGTGTTCGGGCTCTACAACAAGCAGGGTAAGCACCTGAATGCCGAGGAGCTTCGCAACGCTATCTACCATCATCTCGAGTTGACTCGGCTGCTCCTCGCGCTCAGTGGAGATGGTGCCGAGGCGTCCTCTGTATCGGGGGTGGCGCGGAAGTTCCGAACGAGTCCTGTGCGGCGCGTGCTGACTACGATGAACGTGCAGGACGCCCGCTTCCACATGACCAAGCTCGCGTCTTGGGTGACAGCGTTGATGGTTCAGGATCCGCGGAAGGGGGATGGCTCTGTTGCTACGCCCTCTACCGCGGGATTCATCAACAAGATGTTGGATCGGATTGACGCTAGGCCGGGTCATCCCCTCCGATCTGAGTCGGGGCTGTCGAGTCTCGCGTCCATGTTGAGCCAAGGCGCAGAGCTGATGGAGGTCCTCTGCCTCGAGGAGGCGTTTCCTTCCGGCTACCAGAACACCTCACAGAGCACCGAGAAGTGGGCCGATCTTCCGGTCGTCGCAACGTGGCTCGCGTGCACGCTCGCAGTCCTCGCTGGCATCAAGCCGAGCTCGGGTCATCAGCTCGCGGACGACGTCATTGAGCGTGTCGGCTCCGTGCGGCCTCCCGACAAGCAGCAGAGTAGGTCGCAGTGGTGCTACATTGCGAAGGCATCGCTGGTGCTGCTTGATGCGCTTGGGGTTGACTTGGAGGCTCTTGAGGCCAAGCTCTCCGCCACGTTTGACTTCGACTGCATCCCGGCTCTGCAGGCAATCAGGCAGCTGGGCGCGTAGGTCAGATGTCGGGCCCAAGCTTCATTCGGGAGGTGGCTCCGGACGATGATGGCGGCAGCCGCCGTTCAGATCCGAAGTCAGACGATGGCTCTGCCCTGCCGAACAGCTGGTGGGGCCGCTACGTGGCCGCGGGCCTCGGTGGTCTGACCGAGACCGCACGCCGTGTGGTCGAGCTCGACTCCAAGCTGATCGCGGAGGAGATCGCGCACGATCTCACGCCCGGAGGTGCGTGGCCCGACGAACGAGTGAGGCGGGGGATCGTCGTCGGTGCGGTTCAATCCGGAAAGACGGCATCGATGTTTGGAGTCGCCGCAAATCTCCTCGACGCTGGCATCGACATCCTCATCATCTTGGCGGGCACGCGCGTCGCGCTTTGGCGACAGACCTTCGAGCGTCTCTTGGCTCAGCTAGACGACACGACGCCAGAAACTGCACGACGGCGCAGGCACGAGCGCCTCCTGGTCCCGAGCCCAAGTGTGCTGATGGACGGCGCGGAGAGGAGTACGCCTACCACATACATGCAGGCCGCGGCCGGCAAGTTCGAGCGGGCCCTGGGAGATGGAAAGCCCGCCGTCCTTGTCATTCCGAAGCATCAGGCACACTTGCTTGCGGCATCGCGCTTCTTCGAGGCCAGGGTGCCTGCTGTGATCCAGACGACTGGGCGTAGCTTGCACATGGTGATCTTGGACGACGAAGCAGATGATGGATCTGTTCTCGACGCGACGCAGGACAAGATCACGCCTCAGCGCATCGAGATGCTGTGGTCCTCCAGGACGCCGGGAAGTACCTTTCATGAGCGGCTGTATGCCACCTACGTCGCCTACACAGCGACGCCCCAGGCGAACTTCCTCCAGGATTCCTTCAATCCACTCTCGCCTCGGGACTTTTGCTGCGCCTTGCGTGTGCCGTGGAAGGACGGTGGGCAGCCCGACCTGCGTCTAGGGCCGACCTATACTGAGCCTCGAGGACTGAGTGCCTACTATTGCGGTGGTGAAATGTACTACCGCGCCATGCCCTCGGGTCCCGGAGCCCTGGCGTTTGCCACCGATTTCCCAGAACCTAGGCCGGATGAGCAGCCCGAGGCCTTTGCGCAGCGCACAAGGGAGTCGGTCGATGCACTGCTGACGGCGGGTCTGCGCTCCTACCTCGTCGCAGGCGCCCTAAGGGCTCTCGGCGACCGTTCTCGCGGACGCTTGTCGGTCCGCGAAGTCCGCGCCAGCCTTACGCTGGCAGAGAAGGACATGGCAAGGCTCCCCTCGCCACATTGCATGCTGGTTCATCCCTCCGCGCTGCAGCGGGTCCAGGCGGAGGAGGCCCGCAGACTGCAAGTCCTCGCGGGCGGACTGACACCCGATGCGTCTGAGCCTGGCTCGGAGACCGAGGCACCCGGCTGCCTTGACGTCGATCTCATCCGAGCAAGTATCGAGCAGTCGCCCGAGGCATGGCGCGCCTGCCTTGCGGCCTTCCGGGCCAGCTATGAGGGCCTTCTCGGCTACCCAGGAGGAAGCAGTCTCGACGACCCGAGTGAGACTTCCTGGGAGGAAGTGCAAAGGGTGCTTCTCGAGGAAGTGGCTCCCTACGTGCGCGTCAAGATCATCAATAGTGATGAGAACAGTGATGATCGGCCCGAGTTTCACCCTGTCGCCACAGCGGATGGTGGCCTCCGGGCTCCAGAGGACATCTACACGATCTTCGTCTCGGGCAGCGTGATGTCTCGTGGCATCACGATCGAGGGGCTGTGTACCACGGTCTTCACCAGGCCTGCATCTGAGCCCGTTGCGGACACACAGATGCAGATGCAACGTTGGTTTGGCTATCGCGGGAGCTACATTCACCTGTGTCGGCTCTACTGTTTTGCGGATCAGTTGGACTTGTTCCGCGCGTACCACCGCCACGACATGGCGATGCGCAACGAGATCCTGACCGCCGGGAGGACAGGAGAGGTCGGTGTGTACCCGCTCCTGCTGCAGGGGCCGCGCGCCCTCGCTACTTCAAAGGTGCCGACTCGCCGGCTGCCGCTTCATCCAGGGCCCACCCCTTCGGTTCTCCTAGTGGAGTCCGGCGATCCTGGTCTCGCGCGTGGGAATGCCGATCTGTTGGCTGACATTCTTGACTCATGTCCGTCGACCGAACTCGTCGTCGAGGGAACTGCAGTCGGCCGCATCCTGACAGTCCCATGGGGATTGCTGGACGTCGCAGCCACACTGGAGGGATTCCGATTCGAGCGACATGCTCCGGACGGTCACAGCGAGCTGTACGCTCGATGGAGCCACCTAGAAGACCAGCTTGACCTGACCGCCGAAGAGCGACCCCTGCTTCGCCTTCCTGCTGCCCCCGCAACCCCGCCCGCGGTGAATGTCAGGGGCTGCCCGTACTCGATCGCTGCTTACCTGCGCACGTGGAAGGCCGCTCTGCAGCGGCGACGCTGCGATGGCCTGTTCCCCTCTGATCAGCCTGATGTGGACTGGGCCCTGGCCTGGCCGCGTCTCTCGGAACCCGCCTTCTATGTGGGGGTTCGTCATGGCAGCTCGGGCACTTCCGGCTGGGAGCGATTGGCCAAGCATGGTGTGCGTCGCATGCAGCGAGCGCGGCTGCCCGGAGCTTCGCATCTGCTCGCGACACTCTGGGGCTCTCGCGGTATTGGTGGACCGTATCTAGGGGATCAGCGCTTCGACTACCATTTGACGAAGTTCAGTCCGCCCCTGCTTCATGGCGCCGGCGCACCCTGGCGCCCTGCGGGCCATCCAGGACTGCTCTTGTTCCATGTGGTGGCGAGTGAGACAGGCGAGCCCGATGCCGTGACGGTGGGGCTCTGCCTGCCGCATGGAGGGCCTGATCACTTCGCGGCACTTCCCGGAGCTTCCTCGTGAGTCACAGCTACGAGACCATCCGCGAGCGGTTGAGCTCGATCCTGCCGCCCGCCGAACAGAGTCGCTACGCAATCGAGTGGCTGGTGCCGAAGAAGCTTGCCGTAGGTCGCGATGCCCGAGAGGGATTTGCGATCTTCATCATCGGCGCGGGCATTACGTCTCGACTGCCGCTCGTTGCCGCTGCGGCCAAGTCAGCGAAGTGGCAAGATGATGCGGGCGAGGCATTTGTCGCAACCCGCCTGCTCCTGCCGGCCGGTGAGCATTTCCGTGCGGCTGCAGCAGCCGTTGCCGCGGAGTTCATCCAACGCGGAATGGCGGACCGCGATCCTTGCGTTGTCTTCGAGGAGACCGAGCCCCTCGTCGACTTGATCTTCTCTCGCGTGTTTCTGCCAGTAGAGGCAGTCTTGGGGCTGCTGGGCGAGCTCATCGTGCTTCGACTGTTGCTGGAAGCGCTGAGGGAGAGTGGCGAGGACTTCGGGGCCGATCCAACCTACCTGTGGTTCGGCCACGCCCAAAAGAGCCGAGACTTCGCGTTTGGGCGCACCGCCATCGAGGTCAAGACGACAGTCGGATTCAATTCGCAGCATCGAATTGGCAGCCTCGCTCAGATCGAACCTAGAACATTCGACGACGGGATGCGGGAGAGGCTGTTCCTCGTGAGCATCGGGCTGCGTTCTACCCCCGATGGAAAGGGGCGCTCCATCGCCGGCGAGATCGACAAGATCCTCGGCCTGCTTGCTATTGCGGGTGTCGACCGAAGCGATGCGCAGCAGGCGTTTCTGGACAAGGTTCAACGCTATGGGCCGAGCACATTCGTTGGCTACGTCCACGACGTCATGAAAGACGACGAGCCATACAGCAGGGGCTACGATCTCGCATTCCCCCTTCGGCTCTATGACTTGACTGACGACAAGGTGCTACTCCCTCGACGGGCCGATCTGGAGCAACTGTACGTGCTCCCCGACAGCGTCTCCTTTTCCGTCGACCTACCCGAAGTGATTCCAGGCTCCCCTGAGAATCCGCTCGAGCTCACCCGCTCAATCTGTAGAGAGCTCCTCGACTCCGGAGGCTGACCCGGTGTGGGGCGATGGTGCGCTGGCGTTGCCCGGGTCCCGACGCGGAGCCGGCGTGTTCATTCCCTGTGCGTGGCCGACGTCGTCCCCCGTCAGGTCTGCCATGGGCCGCGGGGTGTATCCCACGGCAGCGTCTACGTCGAGTGTCCCCCCGGGGGCGTAACCTCGCCCTATGGTCCGCGCAGTGGCAGGTTCGGGCTTCCGGTACGTCGATCTCTTTGCTGGGATCGGCGGATTCCACCTTGCCATGGATGCCCTGGGGGGGCAGTGCGTCATGGCGTCGGAGATCGACGCGGCGTGCCAGGAGGTGTACGAGGACAACTTCGGCCTCAGGCCCGAGGGGGACATTCAGCCCCTGACCGAGGGTCGAAGGATCATGGTTCCCCCGCATGATGTCCTTTGCGGTGGCTTCCCATGCCAGCCGTTCTCCAAGTCCGGGCATCAGCTGGGGATCAATGAGGCGCGCGGGACGCTCTTCTTCAACATCCTCAAGATCTTGGAAGCCTGCCGCCCGCGATTCGTGGTGCTCGAGAACGTGCGCAACCTAGCAGGACCTCGCCAGCGCGACACCTGGAACACGATCATTCGCAGTTTGAGGTCTTTGGGCTATCGCGTCTCTGATCGGCCTGTCGTGTTCAGCCCTCACCTCCTCCCGCCTCGGCTGGCCGGTGCGCCGCAGATCCGCGACCGGGTGTTCGTCTTGGGTGAGCGCGTCGTGTCGCGTGACCAGCAGCTCCTTGACGTCCCGCCGCTCGTCGCGAACGAGCCCGTCGACGCATGGGACCCGAGCGCTTGGCGAGTCGAGTCCATTCTTGACTCTGACGAGGAGATTGACGAGGTCGACCGCTACTCCCTGCGCCCCGACGAGATCCATTGGATCAACGCGTGGACTGACTTCGTTCAGCGCATCAAGGACGAGCCTCTTCCAGGGTTCCCCATCTGGGCCGATGCCTTCCGGACCCGTGTGCGTGTCACCAGCGACACGCCTGGGTGGAAGTCCAACTTCCTGAAGAAGAACGCCGACCTGTATCGCCGGCACCAGAGGGAGATTGACCGCTGGATGAAGCGATGGGGAGTGGATGGGTTCCCTCCGAGCCGCCGGAAGCTGGAGTGGCAGGCTCGAGGTTGGCCCCGTGATCTATGGCAGTTGGTGATGCACATGCGCCCGAGTGGCATCCGAGTCAAGCCGCCCACCTACCTCCCGGCCCTGGTAGCCATCACCCAGACCTCCATCATTGGCTCGCGGCGGCGGAGGCTCACTCCAAGGGAGGCCGCGAGACTACAGAGTTTCCCCGAGGACTTCAGGCTCCACCCCGTTGATGCCGTTGCGTACAAGCAGCTGGGGAACGCGGTCAACGTTGGCGCCGTTATGCATGTCACTCGGGCACTGCTCGACGGTTCGTTTGGAGTTGAGTCGGCGAGACCCCGTTCGACGGCGCGACAGCGGCTCCTCGACCTGCACGCGTAGCCGTGCCGCGAAAGCAGGACGCAATCAACCAGATCTTCGCGCTCCTAGGGCGCCCTGCGCCTGTCCTGCGCAAGGGGGGGTCCGTTCCGCACCTCGTGTTTGAGGGGATCATTGAGGCGCTGGATCTCCCGGTAGACCCGTCGATGAGCATGCCCCAGGCCGGCCGGAAGATCGCCGAGCTGGCGGGACTTCCGTGGGGTGTGGACTGTGACTCCACCCAGACACCCTCCGGCGGCGGTAGCACAGTCACACTCCCAGGACTTGATCGCCTGCTCGAGGCAGTGGCGATCCTCCAGGGGCGCGTGCCGGCGCGTGACGCTGACTTGGTCGTCGGGGTCGCATACGCACCAGCCGTGGTTACGGCTCCGGTGTCTCCGCAGCCCACTTCGTGCGACGCTGACTCTTTCGGTGCAGGCTGTGCAGTTCACATGGCGACGCTGGACGCACTGGCCTCGTACGTCGCCTCGCAGGGGTGCAAGCCCCTTGGGCCGGCAATTGCTGACCCGCCTTTCGACTTGGCTTGGCGCCACTCGGACCATCTCGTGGTTGTCGAGATCAGGAGCATCCGTGACGACAATCGCCGCCACCAGGTTCGGCTCGGCCTCGGCCAGGTGCTTGAGTACCGATCGGTGCTGATGGTCCGGGAGCGAGCGACCGTTCGTCCGGTGCTTGTGACGAGCTCCCCGGATGCGCTCGGTGCGCAGGTCGCGAAGTCGGTTGGCGTGATTGCGACATCACCGGAGACGTGGGCCGATGACCTGCGGTCGTTGCTGCCTTGATGGGAAGCCTTGTGCCCGCCGACCAGCGCATGCGCACTGGAATGGCATGGGCACACGACATCGCCGTGCCGTTCGCATCGTCAGGAGTAGTTCGCGAGCGGATGCAAGCCCAGCGCCGGCGGGACACAAGCGCAGAACTTCTGATCCGGCGTGCGGCTCATCGCCTGGGCCTTCGCTACTTCGTGGATCGGCGCCCCTTGTCGGGTCTGCGAAGCAAGGCGGACATGGTCTTCCCGGCGGCACGCGTGGCCGTGTTCGTTGACGGCTGCTTCTGGCATGGATGCCCACGGCACGGCAATCGGCCCAACAAGAACACGTGGTACTGGGACGAGAAGCTGCGTCGGAACCGAGAGCGCGACTCCGCAGTCAACCAGGCGCTGACAGCGGCCGGCTGGCTGGCGTTCCGCGTCTGGGAACACGAGGACGCCGCGGAAGTGGCGGCACGCCTCCAAGAGGCTGTCCGGGGGCGGACCGCCGGCCCCTGAATGCGCCTGCGGCCCTGGCGGCCTTGGTTCCCCGCGGCCCTGTCGCCTGAGGGGGGCGCCGGGAGCCCCCCCTGTCCCCGCCCCGCCCCGCTTGGGAGTCAGGGGGTTGATGCCGGCGTGGGGCCGGCAGAGGCCTTCCTGGAGCCCTTGCCATGCGCCGCGTCCTCTGCTTCGGCTACGGCGTCTTCGCCTACCTGTGCTTCCTCGTGATCTTTGCCTACGCCGGGGGCTTCCTCGGCAACATCGGGCTCCTGCCCAAGACGATCGACACCAACCCGCAGCCCCTGGGGCTGGCGGCCGTGCTGGTCAACCTGGGGCTGCTGACCCTGTTCGCGCTGCAGCATGCGGTGATGGCGCGGCCGGCGTTCAAGCGGCGCTGGACCAAGATCATCCCGGCCGAGATCGAGCGCAGCACCTTCGTGCTGGCGACGTGCATCGTGCTGGGTCTGCTGTTCTGGCAGTGGCGTGCCATCGAGGGTGTCGTCTGGCAGGCGTCCGGGGCCCTGGCCGTTGCCCTCGAGATCGGCTACTTCCTGGGCTTGGGCATCGTGTTCGTGGCGACGATCAACATCGATCACTTCGCCCTGTTCGGCCTGCGCCAGGTGACGGACGCCTTCCGCGGTCGCTCGCCGAAGGACATCCCCTTCCACAAGCCGGGCCTCTACCGCTTCGTGCGCCACCCGATCATGGTGGGCTTCCTGATCGCCTTCTGGTGCGTCCCCTCGATGAGCGTGGGCCACCTGCTGTTCTCGGCGACGGCCAGCGCCTACATCTTCGTGGCGGTGCACTTCCTCGAAGAGCGCGACCTGCTCAAGGTGTTCCCGACCGAGTACAGCGCCTACATGAACGAGGTCGGCAGCTTCCTGCCCATGAAGCCGCTGCTGGCTCGGGCCCCGGTCGCCGAAGCCGCGGCCCGCTGACGAGTTCCGGGGTGCTGCTCCGGCAGGTGCCGAGGCGCCGCTGACGACCCCTTGGGCCCGGGCGACTTCGAGTCGCCCGGGCTCGCTTCGTCAGGGCTCGCTCTTGACCCGTGCCGCCGGGCAGAGGTGAAGTGCTGGTGTCCGAGGACGGCGGGGGCAGCGAGGTCGGTCGATGGGCTGGGTGCTCGTGTTGCTGGTGGCGCTGCTGACGGGAGGCGTGGGCCTCCTGCTGGGCGGCGTCGTCATGGCTGCGTGCGTGCGCTGGTTCCGCGTGTCGAGCTTCGAGGGCAAGTCGGGCTACGCAATCGTGGCCATGGCGCTGCTGGGGCTGATCGTGGGCTTCCTCGTGGGGCTGATCACGGCGCTCACATTGCCCGCTGACGCCTCGCTGCCCTTCCTCCGGGCGCTGGGGATCGCGGTGGGGCTGGTTGCGGGCGCGGCCGGGCTGGCTGCCCTCGTTGCGCGGCTTATGGCCGACGTGCCCCCGCGGCTGGACGGCCGCGAGCTGCTTCTGGATGTCGAGGTGCGGCTGCCTGCGGGGCAGACCCAGCTGCCGGACATCCCCGCTGACCAGGCCTACGTCGAGCTGGGTGCCTTGAAGGGCCGCGTCCGGCGGCGGGCCGTTCGCGGGCCGCTCCGGTTGGACGAGGCGCGGCTCGAGGATGGACGCCTCGTGGTTCCCGGTTCTGCCGATGTGTTCACGAGTCGGGGCAAGCGGGTGCTGATGGTGCAGCTGGGCGAGGAGCCGATGATGGGCTTCCTCGTTCCGCTACCTGCCCGGCCGCGGCGTGAGCATCTCTCGTGGAGCGGCTGGCTGCCCCAGCCCAAGCCGCCCGCAGCGCCGTGGCCCGACGACAAGGCGTCGTTCCGGTTCCGCGTGCGCCTCGAGGACGACGCGTGAGCCCGCGCGACCGCGAGGATGCCGCCGCGCGGTTCGAGCGCAGCATGGCCATCGACTACGAGAAGTGGCACGACGGCATC
This sequence comes from Planctomycetota bacterium, assembly GCA_020631815.1. GTDB lineage: Bacteria > Planctomycetota > PLA2 > PLA2 > JAEUHO01 > JACKGW01. Next base: position 375,305 of record JACKGW010000001.1, read on the forward strand.
GGCTATGACGTCGATGCCATCGACGACGCCACGCCAGCCGAGCGCGAGCGCATCGAGCGGCTGCTCCTGGCCCGGCGCTACGCGGACTGGCGCGACGTCGAGGCGCTGGCTCGGCTGCGCAGCCCGGCCGCCGAGGCCGAGCTGAGGACCGCTCGCGAGCGCGGCTCGACCGAGGTGCGGATGGCCGTCCTGCGCCACGCCCCCTGGCTCGTGAGCGAGGCGGAGCGCGAGGCCTCGCTGGTGCGGGCCCTGGGGGAGGCGACCATCTACGGCGGCCTCACACGGGCGCTCGACCAGGCCGAGGCGTTCCACCCGCCGGCAGTCCTCGACGCGCTCTGGCGTGGCCTGCTCGAGCGACCGGGCGACGTAGCCGTCCACTTCGCGGCGCTCCTCACCTTCCTCCACGGCCGCGCCGACGAGCCCTTCGACATGGCCCAGCGGCCCCTCTTCCTGCGCTTCGCCACTGAGGACGCGGGGGAGCGGCGGGCCGCGCTTGCCGAATTGCGGCGCCACCTGGGCGTCGACGAAGAGGCCTGAAAACAGGGCTGCCGAGGGCGCCGGAATTCGGCAACTTGGCGCCGTGACGCCCGTGGGGAGGCCCCTGAGGGGGCCGCCTGCCGCAATTGCGGCAAGGCCGCGCCTGGTGCCGACGGGCCAAAGGCCGGGCCGCCGAGCGCGCCGGAATTCCGGCGCGGCGCCACGTCCCGGCTGCACCAAGCAGAGCCGTGACCTCGCGAGGGTCTTCGGCGTGGGCCCCGGTGAACGCCACGCCCACGAGCGGGCTGGCGTCACGGGGAGGCCGCCCATGGTCGCGTCATCCGAGCGAGGGGGGTTTCGAGATCGGCCCCTGCGGCTGGACGCCGACCTGCGCGACGAGCATCGGAGGTGGCGGCAACTGCAGGCTCTGGCGCGCCTCGAGGCTGCGCTCGAGAAGGGCGAGGTCGGCCTCTCGTGGGAGCACGACGAGGCCCTCCTCGACGCACCCATCGAGAACACGGCGCCGCCTGCCGACCGTGCGCAGGACCTCTTCTACTTGTCGCGACGTCGCGAGGGGGCGCTAGGTCGCTCCGTCCTGCTCCAGATCGCGGCGCATATCGACCCCGACAACCTGGATGTCCGCCTCGCCGAAGCTCGCCAAGACCCCAACCCGGGGCGTCGCGCCGAAGAGCTCGTCGCGCTGGCCGGCGAGTCCCTCGTACGCCTGGGGGAGGAGCGAGCTGACGAGCCCGGCGCTCGGCACGAGCTCGAGCTGCACGTGCTCGGGCGCGCGGCGATGCGGATCCATGTGGCGCTCGCGCTCGACCTCATCGAGTGCGGCCAAGTCCACCTTGCCAGTGATGTGCTGCTCCAGGTCCTCGAGCTCGAGGGAGGGCGTGAGGTGGACGCCCACTTCGTCCTGGCGCCCCTTCTGGTGGAGGCGGACTTTGCCCAGAAGGCGGAGGCCGTGCTGGCGGTAGCCGCCGATGACACGGGCGCCCTCGCGGTCTGGTCGCGCCTCCTGGTCCGCGCCTATCGGGGACGGGCCACGGACGACGAGTGGCGACGCGCCCGCGGGCTCAACCGCTACGTCGAGCGCCTGCTTGTGTCTCCGACCTACCTGTTGGCCCCGATGCCCGCCGTGTATGGCCCCGGATCCCTGGACGAGGCCCAGGTCATCGCCGCGGCGAGCTGGCGGGCCTGGCGGTCGCGGCCGCAGCTGATCGAGGAGCTGCACCGGCGCATCGACGGTGGCGCACGACAGCGCAAGGAGCAGAGCCTCTGGCGCACGCTGCTCGAAGCGCAAGTGCTCCTACCCGGGCACGATCCGGGACTGGCCGGGCTCCTGCGCCGTCGCCGCGAGAAGTCGATCCGCCAGCTGCGCCGCCTGCTGGATCCGTCGCTCGAGCACGTCTCCTCCCACGTGCGGGCGGGAGCCGCGTGCCAGCTGGGCCGGCTCCAGGCCCACGAAGCGGCGCCGGAGATCGTCCGGCTGCTCGTGCTCGACGTTGGCGAGACCGAGGCCGAGACCGAGCTGATGGTTGCGGCCCTCGGGCAGCTCCATCGCGCAGCCGCCGAGCCGATCGTCGATGCGCTGGAGCGTATGCCGCCGAGCGACGTGAAGATGCAGCTGGCGCGCACCTTGGCCCAGACCTACGTCAAGAGCGTGCGCATCCGCGACGCACTGGGCCGTTGCTTCGCCGAGTTCCCCGAGGTGGGGGCCGAGATCCTCGCGATCTACGGGGATCCGGCCAGCATCGAGCTGCTCCGCGCCCATCTCGCCACGCTGGACCCAGCGCGTGACAGCATGACCGGTCGGGCCATCGTTCGCGCGCTCGACGACATGGGCCAGCGCATCGAGCCGCAGGAGCTGGAGCGGTGGGACCCGCTGCCGCCGGGGGAGGACGGCGTCTTCGAGGGGCCGAAGGGCCGCGACGCCGACAGCATGGTCCAGTGGGCGTGCTCGCTTCCGGGCCATCTCTGACGCTCCCCCCTACGACGGGGGCCCTTCGCGCGTAGAACGTCGGCGCCGGATGCGCGGCAGAGGTGGCAGCCGATGGGCAAGCGCTCACGTCCGCAAGAGCGGTTTCCCTGCCCGATGGTCTTGAACGACAGCTTGGTCAGCGAGCACGTGCTCTGGCGCATGGCGCTCGAGATCGAACGCCGCGGTGCCGTGCCCGCTGGCGACCTGGGCAACGCGTTCCTCGCCAGCCTCCGCGACGTCGCCAAGGAGCCGCTCCCGGAGAGCGCTCCCCGCGAGCAGCGCGCGCGCGACCTCGTCTACTGGGCCTTCGGTGCAAAGAGCGAGGCCCGGGCGACCGCGCTCTTGGCCGCCGCCGCGGCCCTCGCGCCCGACGAGCTGATGGTGCGCGGCGAGCAAGCCATCAACGTGTTGCCGGTGTCGCGTCGCGTCGTGGCGTTCCGTCCACTGGCTGCTGACGCCCGCGCCCAGATCGACGTGGCCCGCGCGGAGCTGGGTCCAGATGTCACCGCGTGGGACGTGGTGCGCCTGCGCCCCGCTCTGCGCCTGCTCGCTGGGCATGCGCTGGACTTGGTCGACGTGGGGCGGGTCGACGAGGCGGTCGAGACGGCCCGCTATCTCCTGTCGGTCGATCCAGGCGATGCGCAGGGTGTGCGCTACTTCGTGGCGCCTCTGCTGGTGGAGGTTGGCCAGCTCGACCTGGCCCAGGAGCTGGTGGAGGCAGGCCGTGGCATCGAGACCGGACTCGACGCATGGAATCGCCTGCTGGTGCAGTCCGCGCGGGGAGCGGCCAGCCCGGGCGACTGGAAGCACGCCGAGTCGTGGAGCCCCTTTGCCTTGGAGTTCATCGCCCACCCCGACCTCGTCGAGCCGGGGCTGCCCGACGACTACGAATGTGGATCGGAGGACGAGGCGCAGATCATTGGCCGGTTCACCTGGCGGGCTTGGCGGAAGGCGCCCAAGGCGCGGGACGCCTTGCACGCGCGCATCCAGAGCAAGAGGGGGAGCCATCGACATCTGTCCCTGCTCGACGGTCGGGAGCTCGTCGAAGCGATCCTCGAGTCGGGCCTGTTTGCGCCCGGCGACACGCCTGGGCTCGCTGCGTACCTGACGCCGCCGACCGACGGCATGGTGCGCTACCTGCAGCGGCTCACGCGTCTCGCGGACGATCCCGACCGATCCCACGTGGCGGCGGGTGCCGCACATCTCTTGGCTACCGTGCGTGGTCTGGATGTAGCCGAGGACGTGCTCGCCACGCTCGAACGCCTCGACGATGGCATCGACATGGGCGAAGAGACCTGTGTGATCGACGCTCTCGCTGGGTTGGGGCAGGGTGTGCTGCCACTGCTCTACGCAGCCGTGGATCGCACGGAGAGCGTCCTGGGTGTCACGCGGCTGGCGCGGACGATCGGTCGGCTCGACGCAAGGGGTCCGCAAGCGATGGAAGCGTTCAGGAGGGCGCTCCTGGTGAGTCCCTTCGAAGGCGTGGGCTTGCTTGCGGGTCTCGGCGATCCCACCGCGCTGCCCCTTCTCCACGACGCACTGGCCGTACTGGATGAGGACACGCCGGAGGCCAGGCTCCGCGACGTGATCGAGGCCATCCATCGGCTCGGTGGCAGCGTTCCGCACGAGGAGCTCCGTCGCCTGGGTCTGTCTCCGGAGCTTGCCGACCGGCCCGAGGAGAGGTCCCCCGACCAGCTCGCCGCCGAGGCGCTGGCCCTGCCGGACAGGCCCTACGGCGGTGGCCTGTTCCCCGAGTGGGACTTCGACGAGCTGGATGACGACCCGGACGAGCTCGATGGGGAGGACGTCGGGTTCTGGGAGCCCCACGACGAGCCAGACGACTCCATCGAGCTACCGCCCCTCGAGCCTCCCTCTCCGCTCACCTTGCTCACGTCCCGGGATGAGCGCCCCGGTCGCAACGACCCGTGCTGGTGCGGCAGCGGCAAGAAGTACAAGAAGTGCCACCAGCCCGTGGACGAGGGCGAGAACATCTCAAATCCCTGAAATCAGGGCTTCCGAGGGCGCCGGAATTCCGGCGCCGCAGCCCTCACGGCCGGTGCAGGACGTTCAGGAAGTGTCCCGATCGGGACATTCTTGCCTTTCTGCCCGTAGGATCTCAATGAAATGTACCGATAGGTACAATTTGTCGGGAGTCCTCGCCGCCGGAGCACCCAGCTTACCGATCGGTACATCGACTCACCCTGGACCCGTGAACGAAGCGAGACGCCCATGGACGCCCAGCGAACACCCCTGACCTCGGCGGCCGATGTCGGCCGGCTCGTGCGCGAGACGCGCAAGCACCAAGGTCTGACCCAGACGGACCTGGCCGTCGCAAGCGGAACCGGCGTGCGCTTCGTCGTGGACGTGGAGAAGGGCAAGGAGACGGTGCAGCTCGGGAAGGTGCTGCGCGTCCTGAAGATGCTCGGGCTCGTTCTCGCGGCCAGCGGGAGCGATGCGTGAAACGCCTCGAGGTCTGCATGGGTGGCCAGGTCGTCGGCGTTCTCGAGCAGAACCACCACGGTCGTCTGCAGTTCACCTACGACGCTACGTGGACGGCCCTGCCGGGCGTACGTCCGATCTCGCTGAGCCTCCCGTTCGCGGGTTCGCCATTCGACGATGCCGATGTCCGTTCGTTCTTCGCGGGCTACCTCCCGGATGACCCCGAGGCCCTGCGCTTGATCGGTGAGCGCTTTGGGGTCTCCAGCGGGAGCCTGTTCGGTCTGTTGGCAGCTGTCGGTCGCGATTGCGCGGGGGCGCTCGCGGTGACGGCGCCCGACGAGGCCTGTCCCGACGACGCCCATCGCGATCCGGACTACGAGATCCTGGATGTGGCGGCATTGGCCGACGTGCTGGAAGAGCTGGCGCGCCGTCCTCTGCTGGCCGGCCCCGACCGACTGCGACTCTCTCTCGCCGGCGTGCAAAGCAAGACCGGCGTGTACGTCACCGAGGCGGGGGACATCGCGCTCCCCGTCCATGCGTATCCAACCACGCACATCCTCAAGCCCGAACCCCATGGCGACTTCCCGGATCTGGCCCTCCTGGAACATGCTTGCTTGGAGATGGCGCGGGAGCTGGGCCTGCCCGCCGTCAGGAGTCGGCTCGGGCAGGCCGGCGGCAGGAGATACCTGCTGGTCGAGCGCTACGACCGCGTTCGCGGTCCGGGTGGGCGCATCCGGCGCCTGCACCAAGAGGATTTCTGCCAGGCACTCGGCGTCCCCAGCTCCCGAAAGTACGAACAGGAAGGAGGCCCTGGCCTTGCAGCGTGCTTCGCGCTCTGCGACCGCCTCTCGGTACCAGCTCGTGAACGCCTCCGTCTGTTGGATGCCGTGTTGTTCAACTTCCTCGTCGGCAACGCGGATGCCCATGGGAAGAACTTCTCGGTGCTGTACGCGGAGACCGGATCGCAGCTGGCTCCGCTCTACGACCTGGTGTCCACACTCGTCTACGAAGCCGACCCGCAGATGCGCATGAACACGGACATGGCGATGCGCATCGGCCAGCGCTACGACGCGAACCTCGTCTTGCCGAGCGACTGGCAGCAGCTGGCCAAGGCGGCGGGGTTCCGCTGGACCGCACTTCGTGATCGCCTCGATGAGATGTCGCGGCGTTTGCCCGCGGCCGCAATCCATGTCGAGCGCGCCATGGTCGAGGGTGCCGTGGAGACTCCGCTCCTCCACCGCGCCATCGACCTGATCTTGGCGCGGTGCGAGCACGTTCGCGGGACGCATGGACTCGATCCTGTCGCGGTCGAGGGACTGCCTGCGCGGATGCGGGACGCCGCGGTCCACGCTCTCGAGCCGCTCCGGGAGCTCCGCCATCGCTTCGATCGGCAGGTGCGCGAGCGGTTGGGTACATGGGCCGAGGAGCGGCGGCGTGCGCAGCTCGCGGGGCTGACGGACGAGGTCGCACGGCTGCGAAGGCTCCACGATGCCGTCGCGCGAGCCCATGCGGCGTGGACCGCTGGCATGGCCAACGCCGAGCAGCGCGACCTGCTGCGCCAGGAGCTCGGGACCCTGCCCGACACCGCGGCGTCGTAGAGTCGCGGCCAAGCATCCGCCGGAGGAGCCCGCCATGCGTCTGGTTGCGATCGTCTTGAGTCTCTCGATCTTGACGCCTCTGGAAGGCCGGGCCGCGCGCGCCGACGACTGGCCCTACCCGCCGGGGCGCTCGTCGCCGGTCATTGAGGGGCTCACGGTCGAGCTGGACCTGCCGCGCGAGCTGTCCAAGGACAAGCCCGCGTCGATGGTTGTGATCCTGCACGGGGCCGGCGGCACGGCCACGGGCATGGCGGGCTCGCTCCGGGAGTGGACGGGCCTTGGGTACGTCATCTGCGCACCCAAGTCGACCGACCAGACGTGGTCCGCGCCCGACATCCAGGCCGTCAAGCGCATCGCCGAGCACATGAAGAGCGTGCTGCCGATCGACCCGGCCAAGGTGCACGTGGTCGGGTTCTCCAACGGCGGCTGGAATCTCGACCCGCTCGCGTTCGACGACGCGCTCCATCCGTGCAGCGCCACGTGGATCGCGGCGGGCTGCCGCACGGGGAGCGCACCGAAGTGGGCGAAGAAGGGGCTCGGGGTGCTCGCCTTGGCGGGGACCGAGGATGGGAACGCCAAGTCAGCCGCCGAGACCGTCAAGATCCTCGATGGCAAGGTGCGGTGTGTCGAAGCGCGCTTCCAGCCGGGCCTCGGCCACGCGTGGCCCGACAAGCTGGAGCCGTACCTCAAGTGGTGGCACGGCGTGATGGAAGGACGGTTCACGCCCGGCTACGACATGAACTTCGACTGGGGCGACAGCATCGAGGCCGCGGTCCAGTCACTCGCCGACCAGAAGAAGGGCGGGGTCATCGTGTACGCCTGGGCGGCCGAGGACCAGGACAAGCCCCACGCCAAGGAGCTCTCGAACGAGGTCCTGATGGACCCGCTCGTGCGCCACTACGGCAACCAGCTGAAGGCCGTGCTGCTCGACCGCAGCACGTGCACGGACGCGTTGACGGCCTTGGGGGTCACGGAGACACCGGCCCTCGTGGTGCTCGACAAGAAGGGCGAGGTCGAGAAGGTCCTGCAGGGGGAGAAGGCCTTCAAGACCAAGTCGGTGGCGTCGGCGTTCAAGTCGGTGGCGCCGAACAAGAAGAAGCCCGAGTAGGCGAGCGGTCCCCTCAGCGCTTGCGGGCGCGCACGTTGGCGCCGTGGGGTCCGACCTTGGGATGGACCTCCGCGGCGACCGACGTGCCGTGGAAGCAGTCGAAGCGCTCGGTCAGCTCGATGTCCACGAAGCCGAGTGCTGCGAGCAGGGTCAGGAGCTCTGCCTCCGGCAGAGCGCCGGCAATTCAGGCGGCCCAGAGGCGCGGCTCCATCCGCTCGTGTTCGTGCAGGTCGTGATGGAGCAGCACGTCGGCCAGATGCAGGCGGCCGCCGGGCTTGAGCACGCGGTGGATCTCGGAGAACGCGCGCACCTTGTCCACGACGAGGTTGAGCACGCCGTTGGTCTGCACGAGGTCGACGCTCGAGGAACCGAGCGGCAGCTCTTCGGCGAGGCCCGGTCGCACGTCCACGCGCGGGCCGAGCCCGAGCGCTCGGGCGCCTTCCCGCGCACGCATGCGCATCGTGGGCGTGGGATCCACGCCGATCACGCGGCCGTGGGGTCCGAGACGCTGCGCCGTCAGCAGCAGGTCCGTGCCCGTGCCACAGCCGATGTCGAGCACCGTCGCGTCGGGGTCGGGTGCGCCAAGGCGGTGGGGGTTGGCCACGCCTACGAAGGCGCGGGTCGTGCTGGCGGGCAGCGCGGCCAGCTCGGCGGCGTCGTAGCCCAAGTGCGTCCTGGCGTAGGCCGCGCCGTGGTTGAGGTGGCCCACGCTCGTGGGGTCGGCGGCCAGGCGCTCGTAGGTGTCGCGGACTTCCCGGCGCATGCGCGCCACGTCGAACCCGGGGGGACCGATCAGGGCCATGGGGTGGCACCTCCGAAGGAGGTAACCCCCGTTTGCCCGGGCTTGGGGACAGACGACCCGCGGCGATCAGGCCAGGGCGTCGCGGAGGAGCGCCACGCGGCTGGCCAGTCCCTCGCGCAGGGCCTCGGGCGCCTCGGCCACGTGGGCCTCCGCCAGATCGCGGACGGCGCTCGCCAGCCGCTCGTCGTCGCTACGCCGGGCCAGCTCGAGGCCGAGGCGCAGGCGGGCCAGCACGGGGAGCAACGCCGCGTCGCGCTCCCAGGCGATCGCGGCGCGCTGGAGGTTGCCGCCGGGTAGCAGGTCGAGCCAGAGGCCCGCTTCGGCGACCACGGCCGGGAGAGGGGCCCGCTCGGCCAGCGTCATGGCCTCCTCCAGGTGGGTGCGGGCCTCCTCCGGGCGGCCCAGGCGGACCTGGAGCCCCCCGACGCGAACCGCGAGGAGCGCACGCTGGAGGTCGAGGCCGCGGCTGCGGGTCTCCTCCAACACGGTGAGGTAGGCCTCGAGCGCTCCCTGCGTGTCGCCGCGTGCGTCGAGGAGGCCGGCCGCGGCCTGGGCGATGTACGCCCTCTCACGGGGCACGCCCGCCCGCGCGGCGGCCTCGTGCCCCTGCTGCAGCACGGCCTCGGCGTCGTCGAACGCGCCCGCCCACGCGAACACGTTGGCCAGCGCGGGCACGACGCGAGCCACGATCGCCGGCAGGGGGACGCGCTCGAGCAGCTCGCGTCCGCGGGTGGCCGTCTCCCACGCGGCGGTGACGTCGCCGAGGAGCGACGTCGCCAGCGCATGGGTCACCGTGAGGAGGGCGGCGATCTCCGGATAGCCCGAGCGCAGCGCCACGCCGAGTGCGTGCTCCACCTGCTCACGGGCCTCGGCCACGCGGCCGAGATTGAGCACGGCCTGCACCAGACCGAGGTCCGCGCCCAAGGCGAGACGCAGGTTGCCCAGCTCCCGCGCGAGGTCGCGCGAACGCAGCATGAGGCGCTCGGCCGTGGCGACGTCGCCTTGGAGGTTGGCGAGCTTGGCGAGCACGGCCGTCACGTACTGCTCCGCCGGGCGGTCGCCGTGCAGGTGCGTGATCGAGAGCGCGAGCTCCGCGAGCGGGCGCGCGTCGGCGTAGCGACCCGACTCCACATAGATGGCCGCCAGGATCATGGCGGTGTGGCCGACCTGACCGGCGGCCCCTGCTTCGCGCGCGATGTCGAGGGCGCGCTGGCCCGTGGCGAAGGCCTCCTCGTGGCGGCCGAGGTTGTAGTGCGAGGTGGCGTGCGACGTGAGGGCACGGGCCAAGCGCAGGGGGTCACCGGCCGTCTCCGCGAGCGCGGCCGCCTCCGCGCTGATCCGCGTGCCATCGGCGTGCCGCCCGGTGTGGCTGACGGCGGCACCGAGGTGCTGCAGAACATCCAGCTCGAGGATGCGATCACCGACCGCGCGCGTCTCCTCGAGCGTCTGCTCGAGCAGCCCGACGATCTCGGTGGGCGGCGCATGGCCGTCGAGCGCCCGGCCCAGCTGGAACCGCAGGTGGGCTCGCAACTTGGGCTCGGCGTGGGGGAGGGCCTCGAGCGCGCCACGCGCCATGCGCGCCGCGCGGCGTCCCTCGGCGAGCTCCATGAGGTACTCGAGCCCGGCCAGCACGTACGGCGCCGCGCGCTCGGGGGTGTCGCCGAGCAGGTGATGCCGCGCGAGCGCGTAGGCAAGCGCGCCGGTCGGGGCGCTGTCCGGCGGCAGATGGTGCTCGGTCGCATCGGCGAGCGCACCGTGGTAGCCCGCGCGAAGCGCAGGCGGGATCTCGCTCTGCAGGACCTCTTGCACGAGATGGTGATGGAAGCGATAGCCCGCTCCCTCGGCCACCAGCAAGCCGCGGCTGCGCTCCAGGCGATGCAACGCGCGAAGGCCCGCGAGGCGTGGCATGCCCGAGGCCTCGCACACGATCACCGGATCGAAGCGGTAGCCCGAGCACGCCGCCACGGAGAGCAGGTCGCGATCGGCTTCGTCCAGCGTCGCCAAGCGGGCCTCGACCAGCTCGCGAACCGAGCCGGGCACATCCAGCTCGGGCGCGTCGGCGGCGCCCGTACTCGCGCGTTCGCGCAGGCTGCGGGCGAACTCGAGGATGTAGTAGGGGTTGCCGTCGGAGAGGCGCAAGAGGGCGCGTGCGGCGTCAGCCGGGGGCGTCGTGGGGCCCATCGCACGAGCGAGCAGCTCGGCGGCTGCTTTTTCGCCCAGCGGCGGCAGGTCGAGAACGGTCACGTGCGACAGGGGCCGCAACGCCTCGAGCAGCGCCTCGTTCTCGCCGGGACGCAGCGTGCCGATCAGCAGGACGCTGTCGCGGGCGAACGCATGGGCTTGGCGACGAAACAGGTCGCGACCCTCGTCCGACGCGAAGTGCAGGTCCTCCACGACGAACGCCACGGGCTGCTCGCGCGCGAGCCCGTGGACGAGGTCCACGATGGTGGCCTCCAAGCCCGACGGGCCCGCACCTGCATCCGCGCGCGTGAGGTCCACGGCGTCGAGGCGGGCGAGCACGCTGGGCGCGTGGTCCGCGCGATCACCGAGCCACGTACGCAGGCGTTGCAGGGGGTCCTCGCCGAGGTGGGCACGCAGGCCGCGCGCCAGGGGAGCGAGGCCCACGGCGCCGACGCCCGGCGCGTGGCCGGTGGACAAGACGGCTGCGCCGGGCGGCGGGCCTTCGATCGTGTCGAGCCACGCCTCGAGCAAGCGGCTCTTGCCCATGCCCGCCTCGCCACGCAACAACAAGACCTGACCTGTGCCGGCTTGCACCTTCGACCACAGCGCGTCCAGCGTCTCGCGTTCGGCGTCACGACCCGCAAAGGCCACGGCGGCTTCCGCGGTGCGGGTTCGCCGGCCTTCCGTGGGTGAGCGGTGCTCGTGCCACCACGGGTCGTCCTCGCCGACACGCAACCACCGGGCCACCTCGGCGGCGCTGGCGGGGCGACGCGCCGCCTCCGGTTCGAGCAAGGTCGCCAGGACGGCCTCGAGGAACGGCGTGGCCTGCGGCACGACCTGGCGCAGCGGGCGCGCACGCCGCGTGGCCACCTTCCACGCCAAGACCGAACCGGCCTCGGTGGCTTCGGCGTGTTGGCCCGCGAGCAGCTCGTAGAGCACGAGGCCCAGCGCGTAGAGGTCGGCGCGTGCGTCCACGCGTCCGCCGCGTACCTGCTCCGGGGCTGCGTAGAGGAGGGAACCCACGAACTCGCCTGTCTGGGTAATGCGCTGCGTCTCTTCCTGCACGAGCGCGATGCCCAGATCGGCCAGCTTGATGCGCTCGTCCGGCGTGAGGATGACGTTCTCGGGCTTGACGTCGCGGTGCACGATGCCTGCGTCGTGGATGACGGCGAGGGCCTCGGCCACGGCCGCGCCGATCTCGCGGACGAGTCGTTCGCTGACACCGCCCGTCTCGGCCAGCAGGTCGCGGAGCGTCTCGCCCTCGACGTACTCGAGCAGGACGTAGGGAAGCTCCTCGCCCTCGACCTCGGCCACGCCGGACGCCAGCGTTTGCACGATGCCCTCGTGCTCCACGCGTTGGCCCGCCTCGATCTCGCGGAGGAAGCGGGCCAGGAAGCCGCTGCGCTCCAGGAGGTGGGGGTGGACGACCTTGAGCGCGCGGCGCTGGCCGGCGGCGTCCGTCACCTCGTAGACCCGACCCATGCCTCCGCGACCGAGCTCGCGCTGGACGGGGTACGGCCCGATCGACGTGGGCACGTCGTCGCGCCGGGTCGCGGACTCCTCGCCCGCCCCGGGCGCGGGGCTCTTGAGGCCCTCCATCATGGCGAGCACGGGGAACAGGTCGGCGATGCGCTCGGCCAGGTCCGGGTGCTTCGCGGCGTAGTCCTCGGGCGTCACCGCCTCGCCGGCCCGCAGCCGACGGACGTAGTCCTCGGCCAGCTCGTCGATCAGCTCGGGTTCGTCCTCGGTCACGGGCGCCATGGAAGCCGCGGGGCGGATCGGTCGCAAGGGCCGACGCAGGGCGGATGTCGTATGCTCGCGGGGTGGAGAGCGAGCGCGCCCCGGACGTGGACCTGAGCACCCTTCAGGGGGCTGGCGAGGACCGCGCGGCGCGCCAGGCGCGGCTCGGCGAGCTGTTCGAGAAGCATCGCGGCCGGCTGCTGAAGATGATCCACTTGCGCATGGACCCGGCGCTCAAGGCCCGGCTGGGCGCTTCGGACGTGCTGCAGGAGGCCTACCTCGAGATCGCCGATCGCATCGACGACTACCTCGACGATCCGAGGATGACGTTCTTCCTCTGGATCCGCTTCATCACCGCGCAGCGCCTGCTCAAGCTCTACCGCTTCCATGCGGGTGCGAAGAAGCGCGACATGCGCCGTGAGCTGCACGTGGCGCCGTCCGTGGGGCCCGATGCCACCTCGATCGCCCTGGTGGACCACCTGGTCGCGTCCGGCGTGACGCCGAGCATGGTCATGGCCCAGGGGGAGATGCAGGGCGCGCTGCTCGATGCCCTCGAAGGGATGGAGGCCATCGACCGCGAAGTCCTGGCGCTGCGACACTTCGAAGAGCTGGACAACGCCGAAGTGGCGCGCGTCCTGGAGATCCCGCCGAACACGGCGAGCAAGCGCTACATGCGAGCGCTCGAGCGGCTGGCCAAAGTCGTCAAGGGCGGCGCCCTGGGGACGAGCTGACCGGGACAGTGGCGGCCCCACCAGTGGGAGCACTCCGCGTTCTGGAGGATCGTCGCGATGCGGGCAGCTTCGGTGAGGCGCTTCTCGCGGTCCTTGTAGAGCAGCTCCTCCACGAGGGCTGCGAAGCACGGTGAGATGAGCGGGTCGATCTCCCGCAACGAGCGTGGCTTCTCGTGGAGTACGCGCTCCAGCACCGAGCAGAACGTGGGCGCTTCGAAGGGGTGCTTGCCAGTCACCAGCTCGTAGAGGACGAGGCCGAGTGCGTGGAGGTCGGCGCGCTCGTCTGCGTCCAGGCCCGTCAAGCACTCCGGCGCCGCGTAATGCACCGATCCGATGAGGTCGCCGCTCTGACTCAGGCGGATGGACTCCTCGCGGAGACGCGCCACACCCAAGTCCATGATCTTCACGGTGTCCTCGGGCGTGATCAGCACGTTCTCGGGCTTGATGTCACGGTGCACGATGCCTGCGGCGTGGATGGCTGCGAGCCCCTTGGCGATCTCGAACCCGATGTATCGGCACTTCTTCTCGGGAACCCGCCCCAGCCGGCGGATCAGCTCGCGCAGCGTGTAGCCCTCGACGAGCTCCATCGCGAGGTAGTGGCGCGCCTTGCCGCCGTCGTGGACGACGCCACCGTCCAAGGTGCCTACGACGTTGGGGTGATGGACCGAGCGACCCAGACGTGCCTCGCGCAAGAAGCGCTCGTAGAAGCCCTCCGTGGAGAAGAGGTGCGGGTGCAGCACCTTGACGGCCACGGCAGCGCCGACCGGAATGCCGTCCACGGGCTCCACGACGTCCGCGCGGTACACCGTGCCCATGCCGCCCGAGCCAAGCTCGGCGACCAGCTGGTACGGCCCGAGGCGGATGTCCGTCATCGGCTTGCTCGACCGCCCACCCGGTCGGGACGAGGCCGCGGCAACGGGTAGGACTTCGGTCACATTCTCGTCGTCAGGTGAACGAAGGCCGCACTTTGTCCTTCCCGCCGAGCCGCGGTTCTCCGGGTCATACGCGCGCGCGAAACGACCGTTCGGACCTTGCGCCTCCGCGAGCCCGGGACCATCCTCCCCAGGGCGGCCGCACGTGACGCTGCCGAGCAAGGAGCGGGCATGGGCAAGATGCTGAAGGTCCTCGGTGCGGTGTTCCTCCTGCTCATCGTCGGCTTCGTGGGCCTGCTGATCTGGTCCCACGAGAAGGGCGAGGCCACGCAGGAGCGCTTCTACGCGGCGGTGGACACCCAGGACCCGGAGAAGGTCCTCGAGCTGTTCGACGTCCGCCTGCTGGAGAAGGTGGACGCCCCCGTGCTCGCGATGTGGATGAAGGCCATCCACGACAACCTGGGCGCCTTCAAGGGCTTGGCCAAGAGCAAGTTCTCCACCTCGTCCTCCAAGCAGGATGGCCACGACCGGCTCGAGAGCTCGGGACGCATCGAGTTCGAGAAGGGGGAGGGCGAGAGCAAGCTCGTCTTCCTGGACGACAAGGTCATCGCGTTCGAGCTGCGCGCAGACGCCATGCCCCAGCCGTGGTTCACAGGTGCACCCGACACGACGCTCTACCGCGAGCGTGCGGAGGTGCTGCTGCGAGCCTTGCTGGCCAACGAGCGTGAGCTGGCCCTGCGCGAGATGCACGAGAACCTCCGCAAGCAGGTCCTGGACGGCAACCAGTTCGACCGGGCCTACGAGCTGGGCCAGAAGATCGGGGCCGTCACGGACATGACGGTCGTCGACGAGAGCTTCTCGGCCGAGGGCACGCCGTCGCTCGACCTGCGCTTCACGATCGGCGGCAAGAACGCCCGCGCCATCGGGCGCGTAGGGTTCCAGTTCACGCCCTGGCGAGGCGAGCTGATCGCGTTCGACGTGAAGCCCGCGCCGTAGCACCCATGCCGCAGGGCGCGCGTCCCCCGCGGTCGCTTGTGCTCGTGGTCCTCACGGCACTCACGCTCATCGCCTTCGCGGCGAACTCGCTGCTCTGCCGCGCGGCCCTGGGCGAGAACCGCATCGACGCCGCCTCCTTCACCCTGATCCGCCTGGGCTCCGGCGCGCTCGCCCTGACCCTGCTCCTGGCCTTGCGGGGCCGGCTCACCGGCTGGCGTAGCGAGGGCACGTGGGGCGGTGCCGTGGCATTGCTCGTGTACGCCCTCTGCTTCTCGCTTGCCTATCGCTCCATCCCGGCGGCCGTTGGCGCGCTCGTGCTCTTTGCATGCGTGCAGCTGACGATGTTGCTTGCCGCCGTACGTCGTCACGAGGGGCCAAGCCCGTTGGGGTGGGCAGGCGTGGTGGTGGCCATGTCGGGTCTGGTGGCGCTCGTCGCGCCGGGCTTGGACCGTCCGGACGTGACCGGCGTTGCCCTCATGGCGCTCAGCGGCGTGGCGTGGGGGGTGTATAGCCTCTTCGGGCGAGGTGCGAAGCGTCCCGCCGTCGTGACGGCAGCGAGCTTCCTGCGCGCAACGCTCCTCGCCGTCCTGCCGTGCGTGGCGCTGGGCGTGGCAACGCAGCCCCACGCCCGGACCTCGGGCGTCGCGCTCGCCGTCCTCTCGGGCGCCGTGGCCTCGGGCGTCGGCTACGTGATGTGGTACGCCGTGCTCCCGTGGCTCGGAACCGCACGGGCGGCGGTGCTGCAGCTGCTCGTGCCCGTCTTGGCCGCGGTGGGAGGGGCTGCGATGTTGGGCGAGCGTGTAGGGCTGAGGCTGCTCTTGGCCGCTGCGGCCATCCTCGGCGGCATTGCCCTCGTGTTCCGGGCTCCGCGTCGCCTCGCCCCGTAGTGCCGACAGCGGGCGTAGGCTGGAGCCGCGCGGCCTGACCGGCCGAGCGGGTCGGTGCGCGCCGCGTGCGAGGAGCACGCCATGGGCTCGATCGAAGCGTGGACCCGGTTCTTCGGCTGGTGCACGGTGCTCAACCTGGGGATGTACCTGATCTCCGTGGTGGCCGTCCTGACGATGCGCGGCTTCATCCTCCGGCGCAATGCGCGCTGGTTCGGGATTCCCGAGGAGGAAGTCCTGCGGACGACGTTCCGCTGGATCGCGACGTACAAGCTCGCGCTGATCATGCTGGCGCTGGTTCCCTGGCTCGCGCTCAAGCTGATGGCCTGACGCCCCCAGGAGTCAATCCAGGGCGGGATGTCCGCGCAGCCAGCGGCGCACCCGGCGTGTCAGCGCGTCGGCATCCAGCTCGAGGACCGTCCGGAAGATCTCGTCGGCGTCGTGGCTCGTGCAGCAGGCCTCGGCCATGGCGTCCACGCACTCGGGTCGCCCCTCCAGGAGATAGCCAGCCAGAGCCCAGGCCACGACGTGGTCCGTCGACGTCAGGGCATTCGTGCGTGCCGTCATCAGGCGCCGGAGTCGGGCCGGTCCCTCGTCTCGCAGCAGCATCTGGGCGAGGGCCGACCACTCGGACATGTCGTCCGGTAGATCGATGTCCTTGGTGGTTGCGCCCGGCAGCTCCGTGTCGTCGCTGGTGACCGAGCCGGGGAGCCGCGAGCTCGTGAGATAGGTCGCGAGCCATCGCTCCAGCCCGTAGCGCATCCAGGCGACGGCATGCGGTGGGTAGTCCGGGTGGACCCGACGAAGCCAGCTCCACGCACACTGGCCCAAGGCGTAGCTGAGCCCGCACGTGTTCCGCAGTCCCCCGTTGCCGTACCACGCCACCACGGTGTCGTCGATCAGCACGAGCGCGCCGAAGCTGGCCGCCTTCTCGACGTCCTTGACGGAAGCCGACCTCGGATTGGCCTTCATCCACGTAACGGCCTGCTCCCGGTCTTGGAACAGGATCAGCTCCGTCGGGAACGTAGGCACCTTCTCGAGCCCCAAGGCCCGAGCCCCGAGATCGCTGCCGAGGACCATGAGACGCAACGCATTCGCGCCTTCGGTGTAGGTCCTACGAGGCGTGGGGAGGCGCGGGAAGCGGGAGGGGGTCTCCGGCTCGGCGGCCTCGTAGACGCGGCGCGCCCCCCACGAATGCACGGCCCCTGCATCGCGATCTCCGCCCCAGGGCGCCGTCTGGATTTCGCCGGACAAACGCGCCATCAGGTCACGCGACGGCGAGAGCAGCTCGGCGCGCACGTTGCGGGCTGAAGCGTGCTCGGGCATTTGCCACACGTCGTCGATCTGCTCGTCGTCGAGGGCCAGCCTGGCCAACTGGTTGTCGCCGTCGGCCTCGACGATCTCCTCCATCAGATCGAGGCGCTGGGCCTCGGTCAGCTCGGGGTGGTCAGCCACCAACGCCAGGAGGGCATCGCGCAGGCCGGCATAGGCCTCCGCGCGCTTCGCCAGCGCCTCGGGCAGCAGCGACTTGTCCTTGTCGGCGGGCGGCTCGTACGGAGTGCTGGTGTCCCAGGTCTTGGTCTTCGAGTCCCAGCGATGGCGGAGCGCGCTACGGGCCTGCCTGTTGTCGGGATCCTGCGTGAGGATCTCCTTCAGCACGCCCACGCGCCACGTGAAGAGCTTGTTGTCGCGCGCCCACGTCGCCACCCGGTGAAGCGCCTTGACGAGCTGCTTGCGGGCCGCCGTGACCTCCTTGGCCACGGGAGAGACCGTCTCTTCGGCTCGTGCCGTCGGTCGCGTGGGAAGAAGCAGCACGAGCACGACGAGCGCGGCAAGCGCCCACGTAGGGCGCGTGGCGTCTGCTCTCCGGACGTCCCGTCCCCACATCTCGGCCTCCCCCGATGCCGGGCCGCGCGGCTCGCGTCGGCTCGGTGGGGGGAGTGTAGCGGCGGTCCAGCAGCGGAAGCGCCGCCTCGCGAGATCAGAGCTTGCCCTGGGTCTTCAGGTACTCGAGCAGCGTGAGCAGGGCCTTGGGGGCGTTCGTGGGGGCGGGCGCCCCGGCCTGGTCGACCTGGTTCAGCCCATGGCACGACGTGCAGACGCGAACCTCGCCGGGCTGGAAGGTCACCCAGTAGCGCTCTTGCACCACCGGCGTGCCCGCGTCGTCGACGAGCTGCCACGAGACGGCCCGGCGCGCGGGCACGAGAGCGGCGATCGACCCGTCATCGGCGATCTCCACGCTGCCCGCGGGCGCGTTGGCGTCGCTCGGCGGCGGATGATCGACGGCGGGGTCGTGGAGGAAGCGTGCCAGCACGCGGCGACCCGGGCGTGGCGTGCCGAGGTTCATGCCGATGCCGCGGATCATGTCGCCCTGCACGATCTGCAAGTACGAGACGTCGTACACCTTGCCGCCGGCACCCAACGTGGCGTGGGAGGTACCCGTGACCTGCAAGTTGAACGGCTGCTGGCGGTCGATGCGATCGCGCGTGGTCACGTCACGGCTGACGATGAGCGCGAGGTCGTTGTCTTCGAGGAACGCCTTGAGCGTCTGCACGGTGACGCCGGCGTCGGCCAGCATCTGCGCCTCCGGCGAAGGAAGCGTGCCCTCCGCCGTGTAGGGCGGCACGGGGCGCGCGACCACCTCGACGGGGTCCAGCTCCCACAGGGTGCCCGACCACGTGGCGCCGACGTCGGGCGTCCACCACGACACCGAGGCCGGGAGGCCGCCCGTGAGCGGCGCTCCGGCTTCGAACAGATCGCCCTGGGCGACGAGGTGCACGAGGCGGAAGGCGTACCGCGACGTCGGAGCGGCCGTGGTCCCGTCGTTGGCGTCCTGCCCGCGGTAGGGGCTGTGGGCCGCGATCAGCGAGCCGTCCGAGAGGGCCAACGGGTTGCGGTAGCGCCCGGAGTGGTTCGGGGTCACGGTCTCCCCGGCCGTATCGGGATGCGTGATGTCCGCAATGGTCACGGCGTCGGCATTCGTCCCCGCTGCCGCCGAGAGACGCATCACGCGACCCGAGGCGTGGAAGCCGAACTCGGGTCCGTCCACGCCGAGGTAGGTCCCAGGCTGCGAGGGATCCTCGCGGAGCTGGAAGAAGCCCTGCGTGTAGCGCACGTCGTTGGCGGTGTGCGGGTTGATGCCGACGAACTCCACGAGGTTGGGGTCGTCGTCGAAGCTGCGGTCGATGTACCCCGCCAGCTCCTGGCGTCCGACGTGATTGATCGTCTCTTCGTCCGTGCCGTCTTGGCGAATGGCCCACGGCTGCATCAGGTTGAACGCGATGCCGCGCAGGTTGGGTGCCCAGCCCGCCAGGTCGCCGCTGTAGCCGGGGTTGTTGTTGACGAAGGAGATCCATCCGTTGCGCGGATGGGGGAACACTTCGGTCGCGGTCGTCAGCGCCGCGGCGCCCGCGCTCTCGTCGGCGTAGTCGAACGTGCCGAAGGTGGCCGAGCCCTGGCGATCCGCATCGGACTGCTGGTCGCGGAGCATGTGGTCCCAGCGCACGAACACCACGCGGCCCGCGCTGTCCACGCTTGGTGAGAAGGAGCCGCTGGGCGAGTGCTGCAGGAGGAACAGGTCGCCGGTGCTCGGGTCCAGGCTGTAGAGACCGACCACGACGGGGGCCGACTCGTACTCGTCGCGCTGGGGGTAGAGGTGGGCGGCTCCATTGTGCGGCCGGTCCGAGGTGAACAGGATGCGTCCGTCGCTTCCGTAGCAGGGGCTCACGTTGTTGTAGACCGGCTGGTTGGCGACCTTCGTGATCACGGCGGTCTGCCCGGCGCCGAACCCGCTGACCTCGTAGAGCTGCCAGTGGAAGGTCGCGACCTGGTACTGCTGCGTCGGTGCGCCCACGACCATGGCGAAGACGGCCTTGGTCCCGCTCCAGTGCACGCAGGGTTCACGCACGGCGATGGCGCCCGCGCCCTGCTGGCCGCTCTCGCCGTAGCCGGCTTCCTGGGTCAGGTTGCGCAGCGTCCCGTCGGGGTAGCGCAGCATGAGCCCGCCGCCGCGCGGCGCCGCCTCCATGCTCGGTACGTGGTTGCCGAACGTCTCGACCACCGTGCCGAAGCCGCCAGCCACCGGCACCTGGGTGACGAAGAGCACGGGGTTGGCGGTTGCAGGACCCGGGCCCGGAACCTGCGGGCTCCCGGACGAGCCGGACCCGCCGCTTCCCCCGCAGGCAGAGGCCAGCAGGAAGGCACTGATCGACAACAGGCGAAGCACGCGACGAGGCAAGCGCATCCCCCCGGACCACCGACCCCTCTTGTCGACCAGGGAGGCACTCCGGCTTGAGGGCGACTCGCCCCGCGCTCAGTCGGACTCGACCCGGATGCCCTCGGTCCCCGCGAACTCCTGCTCGACGGAGCGCGCCTCGTAGCGCCAATAGTCGTGGGCCTTGCGGAAGTCGGGCAGCTTGCTCGACGGGTCGAGCACGTGGCGGCGAATGCCGCTGTAGGCCTTGTACAGCCGCTCCACGCGCTTGAGGGTGGTGGGGCCGAGGAGCTTGTCCTCCAGCAGGCGCGGCGCCTGCTCGCGCACATCCACGAGCAGGTAGCCGTCCATGCGTCGCATCAGCTCGTCGACACTGTCCTGGGCCACGCTCAGCCCGACGGAAGCCTCCTGGCCGGAGGCCACGGCCGACCGCATCGCGGCGAGGTAGATGCCACTCGCGGTGTCGTAGCCCCTGAGTGCCAGGATCAAGCTGCGTGCGATGACCCGCAGCCGGTGCCGCGCCTCGATCTGGCTCTTCTCGAAGCCCTCCACGAGCTTCGCGCGTGCCAAGGCTTGCTTCAAGGGGCCGAGCGGGACGCAGAAGCCCAGCCCGTCCTTCGTCATGTCCTTCAAGGTGACGACGCCGATCACCTTGCCGTACTCGTCGAACACCGGTCCGCCGCTGTTGCCGGGGTTGACCGCCACATCCATCTGCCAGTACGGCTGCCCCTCGACCTGGACCTGGGTGCTGAGCAGGCCGCGGGCGAGCGCGTTCTGCAGGATCTGGCCGTCGAGCGCGCCGGGGCTGCCGATGACCGCGATCTCGGCGCCACGGCTGAACTCGTGCTTCGCAGCCAGCTCCAAGGGCGGCAGGTCGATCTCGATGTCGAGGAAGGCCAGGTCCAGCTCGGGATCGACGTACCGCAAGCCCACGCCGTAGCTGCCACGCAGGCGCTTCTCGGCGTCAGGGAACTGCAGCCGCACGTTGGCAATGAGCTCGTCGTCGATGACGTGTCGGTTGGTGGCGAGGAGACCCGGCGCCAGGAGGAACCCCGAGCCCGAACCGCGACGGCCCTGCACCACGGCCACGGAGGGCGAGGCCGACTTCGCGAGCTGCTGCATGGACAAGCGCACCGGCCCCACGGGCGCAACCGGAGCGGGGGGCGTGCTGGCAGGTGAGCTTCGATCCGGTCCATTCGGGACGCTCGTCTTGGCGACGACGGTGGGCGGCGGCGGCGGCGCGTCGCCCTTGGCACGCGCGCGCAGCACCAGCCCGGCTGCAACCAGCGACAACACGCCCACGACGAGCCCCAGCAGGATGGCGGGTTGCTTGGCCAGCTGCGCGGCCAGCCCGCTGCGTGCCGGTCCGTGGCGTTCCGTGTGGGCGCGGGGCGTCCTGCGTGCCCGTGTACCCGGCCCGCCCCCGCGTGGGCTCGCTGCCGCCGGAGCGCGTCGCGACACGCGCGCCGGAGCCTCCGCCGCGGCCGGCGGCTTGGGCGCGTCGAGCAAGCCCCGCACGAGGCGCGCAGGCGTCCACGGCCCTTCGGTGCCACGGCGCACCAACATCTCGGGTGCGATCCGACCTTCGTGCACGAAGCTCCTGAGCTCGTCCGGTTCGAACGGTCCCAGCTCGTGGGAGCCCACCTGCAGGTGCCACACGGCGGCTGCCGAGGGCTTGGCGACGACGTCCGCGGGCCACAGCAGGAACTGCTGGCCGCAACGTTCGCAGAGCCGCTGTCTACCCAGCTCGAACTGCTGCGCCGTTCCTCGCTGTCCGCACGAGCACTGGACGGGCACCGGGCTGGTCATGCGATCCTGCTCCCACCTCGAACGACCCAGCCTACGGGGCCGCCGTGGCTACTCTCCCTCTAGCCGCAGCCCGTCTGCCTCCAGCAGCTCTCGCCCGGCCGTGTTGGCCTCGTAGGCCCAGTGTTCCTGGCGCCGGCGGTAGTCCTGGAGGGCGGTCGGCGGATCGGCCAAGTGGGCACGAAGGCCGTCGAATGCCGCTTGGAGGCGCTTCATCCGGCGCTTGGTCAAGTTGTGGAGAGTCGGATCCCCGAGGGCGCTCTCCACCTGCTCCGCGAGGTCCCCCGGGAGGTCCTTGTCGATGGTCTCGAGGCGGGTCTCGGCATCCTTGCGGACGGCCTCGATGCCTTCGGCGGGGTCCTGCCCCTTGGCGACGGCGTCCTGCATGGCCACGAGGTACGTCTGGCCCACATCGCTGTAGCTGCGGAGCGCCGTCCACAGCTTGCGGCCCAAGCGCCCCAGGCGGTGCAGTGCCACGATGCGCTCGCGTTCTCCATCGGGCAGGGCGAGGGCATGGTCCAGCGAGGCCTTGAGCGAGCTCAGCGGGATGAAGACACACTGCCCCGACTCGGCGGCGTCTACGCACGTCACCATGCCGATGACCCCGCCCTCGCCGTCGAGCACGGGACAGCCGGAGCAGGGCGACTCGGCCGGCACTTCGATGAGGTTGTGCGGCTGGCCGGCCAACAGCACCCGGGAACGGCAGGCACCGCGTGTGATGTTCGGCGTCGCGCCCGCGGGGGCGGTCGTGGGCGAGAAGCCGAGGACGCGGACTTCCGTGCCCGGGGCCAAGCTGACCTTCGTGGCCAGGGAGATGGGGGCCAAGGCGTCGTCGAGCTCGAAGAAGGCGAGATCCAGCTCGGGATCGATGTAGCGCAGCTTCGGTGAGCCCGCGGCCTGCTGGGCAGCCTCGAGCTGGACGTCCTCGAGGCGCTCGTCGGCGAGGAGCTTGCGGCTGGTGGCGAGGATGCCTGGCGCCACCACGAATCCGGTTGCCGCGCCGAGACGGCCCTTCACGCGAACGACCGACGCAGCGGCGCGCGCCATCTGCTCGTCGAGGGCCGGGCCGTCGGGTGTCGTCGCGGTGTCGCCAGAGCCGGCTTCGTCGGTTCCATCCCCAGCCGTCTCGACGCGTCCGTCGTCCGACGAGCTGCCGGACTGGAGGGCGGCCCACGCGCCGAGTCCCACCACGACGATCGCGGCGGCGATGCCGATGGCGACGAGCGGCGTGCGCTTCTTCGTCTCGCGCGGGGCGCGACTCCTGCGCGACGCAGGGCGCCGGCCGGCTTCGACCACGGGGGCTGCGACAGGCAAGGGCTCCGCAAGGGGTGCGGCCACGGGCAGAGGCGTCGCCACGGGCGGGGGCGCGGCGGCCTCATCGGCCAGCCCGGCGGCCAGCGCCGTGATCCACGGGTCCTGGGCATGACGCCGAACCAAGGTGTCGGCGGTGACCCGCCCCTCGCTGACGAGGCGGTCGATCTCGGCCAGGTGGAAGGGCCCGAGCTCGTGGCTGCCGACCTGGACGAACCAGGTCGGCGGAGCGTTCTCCTGGATGTCCTTGTCCAGAGGCCACGCAACGAAGGAGTGGCCGCAGGCCTCGCAGAGGCGCGGCCGCCCCAAGGCGGTCGGCTCGACCGTGCTCGTGTGGCCGCATGTGCACTGGACCGGAACGGCGCTGGTCATGCGAGGCTCCTTCCCCGTTGCGAGCGTTCGCAGCGCGGTCCCAAGATAGGCAAACGGGTACGGGCTGCCCAGGGGGCTGGTCAGGAGGCGCACCATGGACGAGCCCCTCGCGGCACCCCGGTCCCTGCGCACGCGGCGGCTCCTGCTCCGGGCCTGGGATCCGGCCGATGCCCCCCTGCTGCGGGCCGAGCTGGATGCCTCGGACGCCCACCTGCGGCCCTGGGTGCCGTTCCTGAAGGGCGAGCCCCGCACCGTGGAGGCCACGCGCGACCGACTGGCGGCGTTCCGGGACGCCTTCGCATCGGGCCGCCAGCTCGTCTACGGGATCTTCACGGCGGACGCCTCCCGGGTCCTCGGCGAGGCCATGCTGTTCGGCGACTCGCCGGTGCGTGAGCTGGGCTTCTGGACCGCCGTCGACGTGGGCCGCCAGGGCTTCGCGCGCGAAGCCACGCAGGCGCTGCTCGACCTGGCTCGTGGTCTGTTGCCCACGACGGTCGTGCACCTGCGCTGCGCACCCGACAACCTTGCAAGCGCCGCGTTGGCCGAGCGGCTTGGGTTCACCTACCGCCGCACCTCCAGCGACGGCTACGTCAACGCCCTGGGGCACGAGCAGGACACGATGCACTGGGAGCTCGCCGTCACGAGCCGCACGCGTGCCGAGCAGCCGGGCGACGAGGAAGCGGTGCGTCGCGTCGAGGAGGCCGCTTTCGAGGCCCCGGGTGAAGCACGGTTGGTCGATCGCCTGCGTGCCAAGCCCGGCGTGATCAGCCTGGTGGCCGAGAGCGACGGCGAGATCGCCGGGCACGTCCTGCTGTCGCCCGTGGTGGTCGAGGGCTCGCGTGCAGGTCGCGCGCTCGCGCTCGGTCCCATGGCCGTTCATCCGGACCACCAGCAGAAGGGCCTGGGCAGGGCGCTTGTCCGACACGCCATCGTGGCCGCTGAAGCGGCGAGCGCCGACGTGCTCGTGGTGCTGGGGCATCCGGACTACTACCCGCGGTTCGGCTTCCGCCCGGCGCGTGCGTCCGGCCTGCTCACGACGTACGACGTCCCCGATGACGTGTTCTTGGCCTTGCCGCTGGTTGGCGACGCCACCGTGCCTCGCGGGCTCGTGCGCTACCACGACGCCTTCGCGGCCCTGGACTGACGCGACGTGTCCAGGCCACCCCGCGCGTGCGCGTACGGTAGCCGGATGCGTGCATGGCTCGGGATCGGACTGCTTGTCGTGGGGCTTGCCAGCGGGCTCCGCACCGTGCAGTCCGACGAGGGGCGCGACGCCAAGCCGGCGGTCGCGACGCTGCGCATCGTCACCCTCAACGTGTGGGGTGTACCGGGCGCCAGGGATGCCGACCACCGACTGGATCGACTGCCTGCCGCGCTGAAGTCGCTGGACGCCGACGTCTTGTGCCTGCAAGAGGTCTGGCTCAAGAGCTGGCGCCGTCGGATCGCGGAGGCGTTGGCGCCCGCGTACACGGCGGCGGAGCCCGCGGGTGGCGGGCTCCTCGTGCTGTCGCGGCTTCCGCTCCGCGATGCCGTCTTCAAGCGCTTCCCCGATCTGGAAGGCCTGTCGTTCGTCGAGCGGCTTGCCAGCAAGGGCTGGCTCGAGCTCGTGGTCGCCACCGCAGCGGGTGACGTCCGCATCGTCACGACACACCTCGCGCACCGTGGCCCGGCCGAGGAGCAGCTGGATGTGCTGCGTGCCGAGCTGGCTACACGCCCCGCCCTGCCCACCGTCCTCGCGGGCGACTTCAACCTGGCGCCGGACGACGAGGCGATCCAGGCGCTTGTCGCGAGTGGCTGGACCGCGGCTTGCCCCGTCCGCACGCTCGAGGACGGCACGCTGGACCTGGGACCCCTCACGCGTGTCGGCTGGCCGCGCGTCGCGGGTGCAGCCGTGCGTGGATGGCGTCCTGATCAGGTCTTCGCCCGCGGTCTCACCGTGGTCGACCACGCGCTGGCCTTGGACGGCACCGAGACGGCCCTCTCGGACCACAACGCCGTCGTCGTGACGCTTGGATTCCCGAGCCGCGATCGGTAACGCACCGCGGCCTTGCGCCCGCCAACCGGGTTGACGGAACATGACCCGGGACCATCGGTCGACCGCCGGGGGGGCGGTCGGCTGGCGGGCGGCGGTGACGTGACGTCCCACGTGGGTCGACAGCGTTGGCTTGTTCAAGCAGCGGTCCTTGCCGCCTGCTTGCTGGCCGCCGTCGGCTCCGAAGCCCGCGAGCGTGCGCGCAGCAAGCGGGCGCAGCTCGTCGTGCACGCAGAGGTCGATCCCGTGCAGCGGGCGTGGCTCTCGCCCGATGGGACCTGGGGCGCCACCGTCTGCAGGGGCGGCCCCGTCGAGATCTTCGACCCAGGCACGGGGCTGCTGATCCGCAGCGTACCGCTGGACATCCAGTTCGGCTTCCGACACGCGTGTCCGTCGCCGGATGGGCGCTACCTCGCCGTCTCCGGCCTGCCCGACTCGCCTCGCCTCCTGGACGTGCGCACCGGCACGTGGACGAGGGTCTTCGACCATCTTGACCACGCGGCGCAGGCCGTGGCCGTGTCGCGTGACGCCGCCTCCGTCGTCGTGGGCGACGGGGGCGGACGCATCCGCCTGTACGGCAAGTCGTCCGAGGCCAAGTGGGTCACCGACGTCCACAAGGGGAGCGTCACCAGCGTCGCCGTGTCCGCGGACGGCAAGGTGATCTTCAGCCTGGGCGAAGACGGGATGGTCGCCCGGTTGAGCGCTCGCGGGCGCTTGCGTGGAGCGGGTGTCCAGCTGGGCGCCCCCGGCATGGACATCGTCTGCTCCGCGGACGGCTCGTGGTGGGCCGCGCGCACGGTCGACGGCCGGGTGCATGTCCCCGCCGCGCGGGGCGGTGGGGCGGTGACGCTGCCCGCAGGCCCGGAGCTGGTCGTCGCGATGGCCATGGCATCGACAGGCGACGGACTCGTCGTGCTGGGTGCCGCGGGCAGCGCCTGGATCCAGCCTCGCGAGGGTGCTGCCGTCTCGTTGGCGCAGGCGCCCGCGCCGCTCCAGGTGTTCAGCGGGGCCATTGCAGCGGACGGCAAGACCGCCGTGCTCGGCACGCGCGAGCGTCTCGTTCTGCGCCACTACGGCTTCCCCGGGCGAGACACGCCGCTAGGCGCCCGTGCGAGATCGCCGCGACGCGCGAGCATCTCTCCCGGAGGCTCGCTCTTGGTCCGCGAGGTCGAGCACGGAAGCGAGGGCCGTCACGTCGAGGTCTACGACCTGCAGACGGGATGGCCCCTGCGTGGGCCCTTCACCACAGAGGAGATCCTGGGTGTCGCGGTCTCGCCGGACGACCGGCGCTTGGCACTCCTGGGACCGCAGGACGCTCCCGTGCGCATCGTGGATGTACGTACGGGCGAGCGTCTGGTGACGTTCAGGCCCGGAGGCGACGTCATCGGGCTGGGGCTCTTCACCCCGGATGGTCAACGCCTCCTGGTCACGCTGGCGGATGGCTCGGTCGAGGTCCGTAGGGCCGACGACGGCAAGCTGGAGCGCACGGTACCGGGCGCCGGCGTGGCGCTGATCGAGCTCGACATCGATGCCGAGGGCAAGCACGTCCTGCGCCTCACCGAGGACTTCGTCGTCACGGTGAACGAGATCGACACGGCAGCGTGCGTCAGCGAGCGTCGGTTCCGGGAGCAGCTCCAGGGCGGCTCGTTCGTAGCCGGCTCCAGCTCGTACGTCGTGCGCGTCCAAGTGCCGGCCGTGGCCCAGATCGGGTGGGGAGGCGACCTCAAGGGCAAGACGATCCGGCAGATCCCGGCGACGGTTACGGACGAAGATGGCATGCGTGCGGCCATCCAAGCCCTCGACGTGTCCAGGGACGGGAAGCTGCTGGCCGTGGGTGGGACGGATCGGCGCGCGCGCCTGATCGAGCTGGCGTCGGGTCGTGTGCTTCGCACGTTCACGCCGCACTGCGGCGGGGTCGACCACATCAAGTTCTCGTCCGACGGGTCCATGCTGGTGACCAGCTCGTGGGGCGACAAGACGACGCGCATCCACGACGTCGCCACGGGGCGCTTGATGGCCGTGCTCGGCAGCTCCCCTGCGCCCGGACCGATCGTGGACGGGCGCCTTCGCGACCCACGCATGGCGTGGTTCGTCGCCGACGACGAGGGACGCGTCGACGGCTTCCGGTTCGACGCCGTCGATGGCGCGGGCTGGAGTGATGGCGAGCGCGGCTGGAAGCTCGATGCCTTGGCCGCCGAGCGCCAGGAGCCGGGCCTGTTGGCGCGTGTGGTGGCGCGGCGTCCGCCGCCGCCGTGGGCACAGGGCAGCGACGGTCCGGTGCCGCTGCCGCCCCTCGTCAACGTCGTCGTGCCGGACCCCTCGACGATGCGCGTGGCGGTTCACGTCGAGAACGGAGGCGGAGGCATTGGCGAGGTTCGCGTTGCGCTGAACGGTCGCGAGGTCGTCTCCGACGCGCGCGGTGGGACGTTCGCTCCGGACAGCGCGGTGGCGGACCTCTCCGTGGACCTGTCGGGGGCCGCCAACCTCGTGCCCGGCGCCACGAACACGATCGAGGTCACGGCGTACGACGCCACCAACCGCGTTCGCACGCGAGGGCCGTCCGTCACGTTCGAGGCTCCCGGTGCGCCGCTCGCCGCCCCTGCGTTCCACGCCGTCGTCTGCGGCGTCAGCGACTACGCGGGCGACGCGCTCGACCTCAAGTACCCCGCCAAGGATGCCCGCGACATGGCGTCGGCGCTGGAGCTGGCTGCCACCCAGCTGTTCGGGGCATCGGCTACGCACGTCCACCGCCTGGGATCGCCGGCGCAGGCGGGTGCGGTGCCCGCCACGCGCGAGAACCTGCTGAAGGCCCTGGAGGACGTGGCCCACGAGAGCAAGGCCAACGACACCGTGGTCGTGTACTTGGCCGGGCATGGCGTGTCGCCCGGCGGCGCCGCTGATGCCTACCGCTATCTGACGGCCGGCGCCTCCAGCGAGGAGGAGGCGAAGGAGGCGCTGGCCGGCGGCGAGCTCGTGAAGGCACTGGCTGCCATCCCCGCCAACCATCGCGCCGTGATCCTCGATACGTGCGCGGCTGGTGCCGTACGCGACGTGCTGGGCGCGGGTGCGATGGGGGCGTCCGAGGCCGTTCGGTATCTCCGCGAGCGCGAAGGCGTGTACGTGCTCGCCGGCTGCGCTGCCGACCGCGTCTCGTACGAGTCGAACGTGTACGGGCAGGGGCTGCTGACGTACGCCCTGCTCCTCGGCATGTCGTGCGGCTGCCACTTCACGGACGGCGTCTACGTGGACGTGGCGAGGCTGATGAGCTTCGCCTGCGAACAGGTCCCCTGGCTCTGCACGCAGATGGGAATCACGCAGCCCCAACGGCCCGTCAAGGCCGAAGGAGAAGCCTCGTTCCCCTTGGGCCGCCTCGATCTGGACGCCCGCACGCGCGTACCGCTTGCGCAGGCCTTGCCGGCCCTGGTCCAAGCCTCGTTCCACCGCGTCCGCCCGCCGACGGACACGCTCCTCCTTGGCCCCGCAGTGGACGCCGCGGCGCGCGGTTTGGGTGCCGATGGCTCCAAGCGCGCTCCGATTGCCTTCGTCGACACGACGCGCATGGTGGGGGCGTACAGCTTGGCAGGCACGTACACGATCACATCGGGCACCGCCAAGGTGGATGCCTACCTCGTGCGTCAAGGCAGGGAGGAGGAGGAGGTCATCGTCGAGTTCCGCCTCGAGCACGCCGTCGGTTCGCCGGACGACATCGCGGCCCTGGGCCGCATGCTCGTCGATCGCGCCGTGAAGGAGATCACGTCACGATGAAGCCCCACCATGTCTTGTTCGCGCTCGGTCTCGCTCTCTGCCTGTTGCCAGCCAGCTCGGGCAACGCGCGAGGGGAGAAGGCGGTGCCCGTGCACTTGGTCACGCACCTGCCGCATGCCACGGCCATCAACACGCTGGCCGCGTCGCGCGACGGCCGCGTGGCGGTCACCTGTGCCTCCGACGACCCGGCCTGCCTGTGGGACGCGACCACGGGGCGCCTCCTGCGGCGGGTTCCGGTCGGAGGGCGCCCCAACCTGTCTCCGATCGTTGCCCTGTCCGACGACGGAGCGCGCGTCGTGGTGACCAGCTCGGTCACCGATGCGGTCGTCTTCGATGTCGCCACGGGCGAGGAGGTGCGTCGTGTGGATGCCGCGGGTGCGACGCTGACCGCCCTGGCCTTCTCGCCGGACGGGTCGACCGTGGTCGTGGGCGATGATCGGGGGGCGATCACGGGCTGGTCGGGTACGTCGAAGAAGCCGCGCTGGCAGCACAGGGTGCACGGTGGCGAGATCCCCGCCGTGGCGGTCGTTGCCGATGGCGGCCTCGTCGTGACGGGTGGTGCTGACGGCAAGGTCCACGCGACGACGGTTTCGGGGCGCGACCGCGCCGAGTGCGACATGTCCTCGGGAAAGGTCACCCACGTCGCGGCCACCTCCGACGGAACGTGGCTCGCAGCCGCGGACGAAGGTGGCGCTCTGCGCGTCTGGTCGTGCAAGGCACCTCAGCGCCCGCTTCATGTGCTGACGGCCTCGGGTCCCGCCTTCATCGGCCTCGTGTTCTCGGACGACGGCGAGACGCTGTACGCAGCCCATCAAGCGGGCGGCCTGCGGCGCTGGCGACTCGATGCCAAGGAGGCGGAAGAGCTGCCCGCCCTCCCCGAGCAAGACAAGCCCTGGAACCATGTCGTGTCCGCGGGCCCAGGCCACGTGTTGGTCGCCGTCGACGCGAGGGCACAGCTCGTCGACGTCGAGACCGGACTCGTCGACATGACGCTGGGTGCACCGTGCTTCCACCCGCATGAAATCGAGACCTCGCCCGGGGGACAGCTGCTGCTGGTGTCGGGAAGCGATGGGATCCAGGGCACGCTGGTGGAGATCTACGACCTGTTCCTTGGCCGTTGCCTCTGGCGGATCCCGTCGTCGGGAGCGCGCATGGCCATGGCGTGCTCACCGGACGAGCGGCACATCGTGCTGACCCCGCCCGACGGACGGGCCGTCGTGATGGACGTGGAGTCGGGCGAGGTCGTGCATCGGCTGGCCGGCACCACGGGCCCCGTGTTCGGTGCGGCGTGGTCGCTCGACGGCTACCGCATCGCGCTGGCGACGGGCAACGGTGCGATCACGCTGTACGACGCGACCACGGGGAAGGAGGCCGCGCGCTGGCAGGGTCTGGCGGGCACGGTACGCAAGCTCGCCTTCTCCCCACGAGGCGACTTGCTGTTGGCTGCCACCGAGACGGCAGGGCTCCTCGTCCTCGATGCGTCGGACGGTCATCGCGTGTTCGATCTGCCGTTCACGGACTTCCTGCAGGGCGTGGCATTCGGCGCAGGGGGGACGACGCTCCACCACACGACCGGCGTCCCGTCGACGACGGAGCGTGAGCTACCTACGGGCAAGCTGCGGGCCGTCTACCCCGGCAAGGTCAAGGGCAAGATGGAGTCCGGGCACGACCAGATGGTGAGCTGCATCGCCGTGTCGCCCGACGGGGGGTTGCTCGCGACGGGCTCGTGGGACGCGACGGTCTGCGTCTGGGACACGAAGACAGGCAAGCGTCTGCACCGGCTCCGTGGCCACACGAGCGACGTCACGGACCTCGCCTTCGGTCCAGGTGCCGAGCGGCTTGTCAGCGTGGCGGAGGATCGCACCCTTCGCTTCTGGGACCTGGCGAGCGGCTCGCAGGTCGGCACGCTCGTGTCGGCGGACGTGCCCGTTTCCGAGGCGCAGCAGAAGGTGCGAACGGGACTGACCGGATGGTGCGCGTTCGATGCCGAGGGTCGTTACGACGCCAGCACGCCGACGGGGTTCGACTTCCTGAACTGGACCGATGGCGCTCGAACGTGGGCCTTCGAAGAGCTGCTGGAGGGGCGTCGTTCGCCCGGGTTGCTCGCAGCGCTCGGATCGGGCACCACCCACCCACTGCGGGCGCTCGACAACCTGCCCATTCCCTCCCTCCCGCCCAAGGTGCGCGCGGAGGTCCCTGATCCGAACCAGCCCGTGATCAAGGTGGCCGTCGAGAACCGTGGCGGCGGCATCGGCGCCGTGGCCGTCAAGCTGAACGGGCGTGAGGTGGTCAAGGACGCCCGAGGCGCCACCGTGTCCTCGAGCGCTCCGCGCGAGGACCTCGACGTCGACCTCTCGGGCGCGCCCAACCTGCTACCCGGTGAGTCCAACGTCGTGGAGGTGAGCGCGTACGACGCCAAGGGCACGGCGCGGGCACGTGGACCCGCCGTCGAGTTCGAGGCGCCTGGCGCCAAGCTGGATCCTCCCGAGCTCTGGATCGTGACCTGCGGCGTCAGCGACTACGCAGGGGATGCCCTGGACCTCAGCTTCCCGGCGAAGGACGCGACCGCCGTCGCGTCGGCGTTCGAGCTGGCCGGAGGCCATCACTTCAGCGAGAGCCGCACGCATGTGCAGCGCCTGGCGTCGCCCGCCGGGGAGGGGGACGTCCCGGCCACGCGTGAGCGGCTGGGCGACGCCCTGCAGCGCGTGGCGGCATCGGCCAAGGCCAACGACACCTTCCTGCTCTACCTCGCAGGGCACGGCGTCTCCGAGGGCAGCGCAGGAGCCTATCGGTACCTGCTGGCCGACGCGTCCGATGCGAGCGCCACGGACGCGGCGCTTTCCGATGCGGACTTGGTGTCAGCGCTTGCGCGCATCCCCTGCAACCACCGGGCGGTGTTCCTCGACACGTGCGCATCGGGTCGGGTGCGCGACGTCCTCCAGGCGTTGGGTGGACCTGGCGGGGCCGTGGATCGACTCCGCGAGCGCGAGGGCGTGTTCGTGTTGGCCGGTTGCGCGGCAGACCGCTTGTCCTACGAGTCGAGCATCTACGGGCAGGGCCTGCTGACCTACTCGGTGCTCTTCGGTCTCTCGTGCGGCTGTCACTTCAAGGACGAGGTGTACGTCGACGTGGGGCGTCTCATCGACTTCGCCTGCGACGAGGTGCCCCGGCTGTCCAAGCGCATGGGGCTGGCCTCACCCCAGCGACCCGTGAAGGCGGACGGGGACGAGTCGTTCCCGCTGGGGCGCCTCACGCTCGAGGAGCGGACCCACGTCCAGGTGGCCCAGCCGCTCCCCGGCTTCGTGCGGTCCTCGTTCCAGCGGGTGCGGCCGCCCACGGACACGCACGGGCTGCGGCCCGCCGTGGACGCGGCCGTCCGACGACTGTCGTCCGCGGGTGGCGGACGCCCGCCGGCCGTGTTCGTCGAGACCGACCGCATGGTCGGGGCGTGGCAGATCGCGGGGACCTACTCGCTGCAGGGCTCCGAGGCTCGGGTCAAGGTCTCGCTTCTCAAGCTGGGCGTCGTGGACGCCGAGGTCATTGCCGAGCTCGAGATCACGAAGCCCGTGGAGACCCCCGAGCAGATTGCCGCGCTGGCCGACGAGATCGTCGCGCAAGCCATCGCGCACCTGCCCAAGTGACGAGGCAGGCGTCGGGCACAACGACGACGCGCCCGACCGGGAGGTCGAGCGCGTCGAAGGATCAGACCGAGAACCGCTGCGGGATCAGGGCAGCGTGAGATCTTGCGTCGTCGTGGCGCCGGTCGTGATGGACACGGCCGAAGCGGCGAGGGTCTTGTCCTCCTCGCCCTGGGCGCGGATGTAGAGGTCGTAGTCACCGGCCTCCAGGAGCAGCGCGTAGCTGCTCTCCACCAAGCCGTCCATGCCCGCGGGCGAGGACAGTGTGGAGGCTACGGGCTCGGTGGTCGCTTCGACGGTGGTGCCGGCGGGGAACGCACACACCTCGACGTCGGCGGCGGGGGCGGCCGAGCTGTCGAGCACCATGCCCGTGAGCAGCCCCACCGTGCTGTTGTTCACGACGCGGACCACGGGGTGGAAGATCACGCCGCCCTCGCCGGCTTCGAGCTCGGCGCAGGTCGGCTCGCCGCCGAGACCCGTCGTGTGGAACGAGCGGGCGAGGTCGACGTCGAGCGTGAGGTCGACCTCCTGGCCGGAGGCCACCAGGATCGGCGGATCGACCTTGATCTTGAGCCCGCTGGACATGCCGGACGGCACCTTGAAGGTCCGGTCCGCGGCGCCGCTCGAGAATTGCAGGACGGCCTCCACGATGTGGAGACGGATCTCGTCGTAGCTGCCGGTGGCGATCTCGGCGCCGGCCAGCGCATCGGAGAGGCCGTTGCGCAGCTGGAGCAGGTCGACCGTCATCTCGGTCACGCCCTCGGCGAGCACCAGGTCGGTCCAGCCGCCCTCGGATGCCGAGCGCACGCGCACGCCGTCGATGGTGACGAGCGCGGCGGAGACACACCCGTCGGTAGCCGGGAAGGGGGCGTCCGTGATGGACAGCTTGAGGGTCCCCGTGCCGCCGCCACCGCCGCCTCCGCCGCAAGCGGGAAGGACGAGGGACGCGGCCGCGACGAGGGCCAGGGCGAGGGTCTTGAGCGACATCGGGGTCTCCGTGCCCCCCCAGGCACTCGCGGGTGATTCGGGTCGTGGACGGCCGCCCGGGCGGGGACGGAAGCTTCGAGGACTCGAAGCCTAGCCCTCCCGGGAAGCCTGACCAGGGACTTGGGGCACAGGCACGAAAACCCCTGAAAACAGGCGTTTCGTGGCTCATCGGGGAGCTCGAGGCGACAGATCGGCAGATCGTCAGATGACGAAGGTCCCCTGGCTAGGCGCCAAGTCTCGGGGGGTGGTTCCCCTGCGCCCAGGCATGCGTCCGCCACGGATACGCGCGTGGCGGGGACGCACCGGTAGCCGGGCGGATCCGGACTTCGCGTGACAGGTCGTCCTACTCGTCCAGGCCGAGCGAGCGCGCGTCGGGGATCGGCGGGCCGTCGTCCACGACCGCGGGAGCCTCGGGAGCCGGCTTGGACTCGGTCGGCAGGCTCGTCGCCGGGAGATGCCCCGTCGGGGCATCGGTCGTGGCGGGGGCAGCGCCCGTGGGCGCCGTACCCAGGCCGTCATCGCTGGACGGCGCGGGGAAGGACGGGGCGGGCGTACCGGTGTCGACACAACCGGAGCAGAACGGACCCGACGGATCCACGAGCTCGGGGCGGTACGTGGCCGGCACCTCGATCCACATGCTGCCGTCGTCCGTGGGCTGCAAGCTGGCCATGCCGTCGGGCGATCCCGGGGTCGTGCCGGGCATGGTGACGGCGGCAGCGAGACCCAGGCCACCGGCTTCCAGCGCGCGCAAGCGATGGCGCGACGGCTGGTGGTAGGGCGCGAGGCCGGCGGCCAAGCGGTACTGCTCGATGGCCGAACCCGCGTCGCCATCCTCTTCGGCGAGCAGGCCGCGGTTGTACGCCAAGCGCCAACCCGGGCTGCCCAAGCGCTCGGCAGCGTCCAGCGAGGCGCGGGCTTGCGTGGTGTCGCCGGCAAGGAACCACGCTGCCGCCTGCGCCTCGCGCAGGCCGGCGTGGTCGGGGCGGAGGGTGACCTGCTCCTCCAGCAAGCGGAGGGCGTACGCCGTGTTGCCGTCATCGAGCGCGATGCGGCTCCGCAGGACCGCGGCGTCCGGATGCGAGCCGGCGATGTGCAGCACTTGGTCGAAGTGCTGCGACGCACGAGCCGGGTCGTCGAACTCGTAGGCCAAGAGCCCGGCCATGAAGCGGGCCGGGATGTGGTTCGGGTAGAGGAACGACATCTCCTCGGCCTGACGCCGCAGCGTCGCGCGGGAGACGCGGTCCTTGCCCTTGGCACCCATGCGGTACTGCTCGTACCGCGCGCCCTCGGGCGTCATCGCGTACATGTCCTCGAGTCGGCCCATGGCCTTGTCGGGGTCGATGTTGCGCGGGGCCTTGGGCGAGCTGGCGCATGCGCCAAGCCCCAGGCTGCCCACGACGAGGGTGGCCGCGGCCACGAAGCCGCCACAAGTCGTCCGTCGCATGTCCGGTCCTCCCACCCCCCGCCAGGGGCGCCTATCACTCTACTCCCGCGCGATTGCGGGACCAGCCCACCCTGCGCCCTTGCGGACGGGCCGATACGTGGTTTCGCAAGCCATCACGGCGCCAGTCCCCCCGCGCCGCCTGTGGCGCCCCGGAGGACGCCCTCGATCATCTGCAGGAACTGGTAGAAGGCCGGTCCCAGGGTCCAGACGAAGATGCCTGGCAGGAAGCAGATCACCAGCGGGATGACCAGCTTCACCGGCAGCGCCTGGGCCGTGATCAGGGCCTGTTCGCGGCGGCGGCTCTGCACGTCGGCCGTCTGGTGCGCCAGCACCTCGCTGATGCCGCCGCCGACCTGCTCCGCGTGGATCATCGCGGAGCAGAAGATCGAGACCGACGGTAGGTCTACCCGGCGACCCAGGTGGCGCCAGCAGTCGGCGCGTGGAACACCAGCCAGGTTCTCTCGCCGGAACTGCTGCAGCTCCTGGGGCAGCGGCCGCGTCTCGTCGCTGGAGTCCAGCACGCGAATGAGGGCCGCATCCAGGCCCAGGCCGGCCTGCGCCATCGTGGAGAGCAGCTGCAAGGTGATCGGTAGGTCTTCCTCGATCTCGCGTACGCGACGCCGGCGCGCCGAGCGGACGATGACCCAGGGAATCGACGCGATGATGACGCCGAGCACCCACGGGATACCGAGCAGCAGCGGGTCGATGATCTTCCCGATGTCGCCCGGCATGTCGTACATCGTCTGGCGGGCGTCCAACAGCAACGTGCTGCTGCGCAACGTCAGGGCCGTGAGCAGGCCAGCCGCAAGGGCAACCGCCGCGGCGACCAGGAACGCGCCCGTAGCACCGGGCCGCCGGAAGCCGGCCACGAACAGCCATCGATGCAGCCACGAGGCATCGCGATCGGGAAGGTGCCCCGTCAGCTCGAACGAGGCGCTGCCCTCGGCCCGCAGGCGTTCGCGAGCGCGGGCACCGCGCTTCGCGTACACGAACGCGAACACGACGGCCGCCACGAGGGCGATCCATGCCACGACCACGAGCGGTGTCGACAGGGCGGCGAGCGTCAGCATGTCAGTACCGCACCCGTGACATGCGGGCGATCCAGATGGCACCCAGGGCCTGCATCACGATGGCAAACGATGCGGCCAGCTCGCCGATGCGCGTGCCGAGGAAGCCCGTCACGCGCGAGGGGTCGATGCTGTACATGAGCCCGGCCAAGAAGTACGTCAGGCCCAGGATCGCCAGAACCGAGAAGCGCGCCTCCGTACTCTGCGCGCGGATGCGTCGCCCCAGCTCGACGCGGTCACGGATGAAGCGCCCGGTCGTGGCCAGGGTGGGGGCCAAGCTGCCACCGCCTTCCCACTGCACGCCCATGGCGTAGAAGAACAGCCGGAAGGACTCGAGCGGCAGGCTCTCCGCCATCTCGCGACAGAGGGACGGCGGGTCCTCGCCCAGCTGCAGGCGCAGCAGGAACTGCGCGAGATAGGGCTTGAGCGGCCGGCGCGAGTCGCGCTCGGCACTGGCCAGGGCGTCGATCACGCCGATGCCTGCGTGCAGTGACGTGACCATGTGGTCGATGGCCTCGGCGAGCTGCTGCTCGATCTTCAGCGTGCGCGAGCCGACGATGGCGCTGCGAACCAGCTGACCCACGACCCAGAACAGGAACCCGATCGCGACCGCAAAGACGGCGCCCAGGGGTACGAAGGCCGTCGCGAGCGCGTACGCCGCGATGCCCAAGATCCACGGGAGGAGCGTCTCCCAGGGGCGTTCCAGGCCGCGATGACGCAGCAGCCGGTCCCCCTCCTGGGCGACCAGCGTGGGAATGCGGCTGACGGCCGCTTCGTGGCGGCTCTGCCGAAACCACCACCACGCGGCGGCGACGGCGCCGCCGAGCAACAGCAGCGCACCCAAGAGGCTGCTAGGCATGGCGGCCGGCGCCCTCCATGAAGAGCTGGGGCGGCATCGCCTCGCCGCGCTCGCGCAGCGTCTCGGCAACGCGCGGCATCACGCCGGTCGGCTTGAAGCGACCCCTGACGCGCCGGCCCTCGCGCCCCTCGCGCTTGAACTCGAAGATGGCGTTGAGGAGCGGTGTGTTGCCTTCCAAGCCCGCGATTTCCGCGATGCTCTCGACGCGGCGCACGCCGTCTTCGAAGCGACGTACGTGAACCACGATCTGCAGGGCGCTCACGACCTGCTCGCGGATGGCACGTGAGGGCAGGTCCACACCCGACATCAGCACCATGGTCTCGAGGCGGGCCAAGGCGTCGCGCGGGCTGTTGGCGTGGACGGTGCAGAGGCTGCCGTCGTGGCCCGTGTTCATGGCCTGGAGCATGTCCAGGGCCTCGCCGCCACGCACCTCACCCACGATGATGCGGTCGGGGCGCATGCGCAGGGCGTTGATCACGAGATCCCGCGAGGAGATGGCGCCACGGCCCTCCGTGTTGGGCGGGCGGTTCTCGAGGCGCACGAGGTGGTCTTGGTCGAGGATGAGCTCGGCCGTGTCCTCGATGGTGACCACGCGCTCTTCGGGCGGGATGGCCTCGGCCAACGCACCGAGCAGTGTCGACTTACCCGCGCCCGTACCACCCGAGACCAGGATGTTCTGGCGTCCGCGCACGCAGGCCTTGAGGAACGACAGCATGTGCTCGGACATCTCGCCGAGACCGACGAGCTCGTCGCTGCGCAGGCGGCGCCGGCCGAACCGACGAATGCTGATGGTCGGGCCGTCGATGGAGACCGGCGGGATCGTGGCGTTGACGCGGCTGCCGTCGGGGAGTCGAGCGTCCAGCATGGGGCTGGAGAGGTCGATGCGTCGGCCGACCCAGGCGGCAATGCGCTCGATCACGCGTTGGACGTGCTCGTCGTCTTGGAAGCGGACGTTGGTCTTCTCCAAGCGACCGAAGCGCTCGACGAACACCTTGTGCGGGCCGACGACCAGGATGTCGGTGACCGCCGGATCGGCCATGAGCGGGGCCAGGGGGCCAACGCCGAGCGTCTCGTCGGTGAGGTCATCGGCCAGGCGCGCGCGCTCGCCGTCGTTGAGCGGCAGGTCCTCGTCGGCCAGGACGCGGTCGACGAACTCGCGCACGAGTCGGGAGACCGTCTCCTTGTCCTCGGCGACCAGGCGGCGATCGCCCAGGTCGTCGAGCAGCCGCGCCAGCAGGTTGGCCTTGACCGTGACGTAGTCCGTGCGGCCCTTGTGGACGTCGGCGCTGGTGCCCGTGGAGCCTCCGCCTCGGCGCCTGAGGCGCGAGCCGGGTGCCGAGGCGATCGAACCGCCGAGGCGCTGACGGAGGAGCTCGGCGGGGTCGTCGCCCCCTTCGCTTCGTTGGCGGCTCACAGATCTCCTCCGACGGCGCGCAGGCGACGTGCGGGCGGCGACTGATTGCCCTCGTCGTCATCGCCGCCCAGGTCGCCGCGACCGGTGGCACTGGCCAGAGTGGCGGTCTCGATGTCGTCTACGATGCGGCCGATGCTGCGGCGGAAGCGGTTCCACGGACCGGCCTGCAGCACGTGCGGGCGGCCCATGTTGGTGGCCATGGGCAGCTTCTTGTCGAAGGCCACCTCGTGGCGCACGGCGCGGTTCAGGTGCGCCTCGACGTCGGCCGGGGTCAGCTGGCCCGGGAAGCCCTTCTGCGCGCGGTTCAGGATGATCCACGTGCGCTCTTCGTCGATGCCCAGCTGCTCCAGAGTCTCGAGCAGGCTCGAGGTGCCGTTGAGGATCGGCACGATCACCTGCGTGACCACGCACACGATGTTGGACAGGTCCAGCACGCTCATCACGACGCCGTCCACGACGGGGAACGTGTCGATCACGACGAACTTGTAGGCGCGACGGGCCAGCGCGATGACGCGCGACACGACGCGATCATCCACGGCGCTCGCTGCCAGGACCGTCGGCGGCGCGGGCAGCACGCGCAAGCCCGACTCATGCGGTAGGGCCAGCTGCTGGAGCAACGTGATGTCCAAGCGGTCCAGCTGCTCGGCGGCGTCGGCCATGGACTGCGTCACGTCCAAGTCGAGCATGGAGGCGGCCACACCGAGCTGCAACGAGAGGTCGAGAAGGATCACCTCGCCCGGGTGGCGACGGGCCAGCTCGCAGGCCACGTTGACCGAGACGCTGGACTTGCCGACACCGCCTTTGTTGCTGACGAAGCTGATGACCTTGCCGAGCGGGCCGCTGCCGCGACGGGCATCGCCGCGCTGCAGGCGTGCGATGACGTTGGCCACCTCGCTGCTGCTGAGCGGCCGGCGCAGGAAGTCCATCACGCGGGCGCGCAGCGCCTCGATGATCAAGCTGCTCTCGGCTTCCGGGTCGGCCAGGGTCTCGCGGCGGTACACGGCAACCACGGCGGCATCAGGAGCCACCGCGGCGATCTCTTCGGCGAACGCCTTGAGCTCGGCCACACGGGCGCCCATCTCGACGACCACGATGTCGGGCTGCCGCACACGGGCCGTCTCGATGGCCGAGCGCGTGTCGCGCTCGTAGGAGACGACGCAGCGCTTGCCCTTCACGCCCTCGAGCGCGATGTCGAACTCCTCCTCGAGCGAGGGATCAGGCGCGATCACCAAGAAGCGGATGGCGGTCGTGTCGCTCACGGAATCCTCCGGGGCCTAGCGGCCCAAGGCGGCCGCTTTGGCCGGTTCATCGATGGTCGCGTTCAAGTCGGCCAGCTGGTCGGTCAGCCAGCGAGGCAGGTCCGCCAGCCCCGGAGCCGCGACGGCTGAGAGGTTGGTCGGGAAGATCGTGGCGGGCAGCTTGCGGATGAAAAGCTGGATGTGGTCCTGACCGTCGTCGTCCTCGTCATCGTCGCCGTCATCGCCCGGGTTGATCTCGGCCCGAAGCAGCTCGAAGGACGCAAAGCCGACGATGCGCGGGTCCATGTCGTCCTTCGGCACGTTGTTGACCGGCGGGAGGAACGGCGGGTTGCTGTTGCCTGGGCGCCCGTCGTAGAAGAGCAAGACGTCGCCCTCGTACAGCGGAACCACGAAGAGGCGCGGCGTGAACCCCGGAAGGTGCGGGTTGCCCATCAAAGCCAGCGCTCGATCGATGTCGGGTGCCGTGTCGACGTAGACGGGGTCCCCGATCGACCACGACCGGCGCTGCGCGTCATCGAGCCGGTCGGCAAAGACCGCATTCGGCGTCGAGCCACCACCCACGAGCTGGCCAGGCGGGATGATCGGCGGAGCGCCTCGAGTCGGGTTGGGGTTGGGAAGTGGACGCCCGCCAGGATTGGGATTCCCGCGCCGGCGATTGCGTCCGCCGAACTGCAGCACGAATGTGCCGTTGTCGGGAATCGAGTTCCAGTAGTCGAGCTCGAGGGCAATGGGGGCGTAGCCGGGGATGCCGTACTCGTCGTGCGGCGGACCGGCCAGGGTGGCGTTGCGCGCCTGGGCGATGGTGGTGGCGCGCACGCTGACGCCCTTCTCGCGCGTCTCGCCGGCCATGAGGCTGCCGCGGGCGAAGAGGTAGGGCACGACGGGTCCCGTCGAGCTGATCCCTGCTTGGGCGTCCAAGCCACCCGTGTTGTTGGTTCGACGGATGCGAACCAAGAACGCCTCGCGGCGGCTGGGGTCGGACGACGTATCGAAGTCCGTGCGCTGGTACGTCGGGTCTTCGGCGTGATCCGGGTCGGTCTCGTCGTACCAGCCCGCCACCAAGTCACCGAAGTCCTCGTTGGTGGCGTTCAGCTGCACGTCGGGCTCGTACACGACGCTGGAGTCGATGACGAGCCGCTTGTTGGCTCCCATGTTCGTGCTGCCGCCCAGCAGCGACACGGACGGACCCGCTCCGTAGTTGTAGTCGTCACCGAACGTGGCCCGGAAGTCGTCATCGAAGAAGTCCTGCATGCGCTTGCGGGCTGCCTGGCGCCGATCGGCGTCCGAGAGCGAGTCCTCGAGCCGCAGGGCTTCCAGCGCTACGCCGTCGGCAGCGTTGCTCATCTGGCGCTGCGTGAGGCGGACGAAGCCCAAGTCGGCAATGAGGCCGCCAAAGGCGAAGAACGCGAACAGCAGCAGGGCGATGAAGACCTGGATCATGGGAGCCTCCGGCTTGGCGCCGATCTACTCGGCGCTCTCCTCCTCACCGTCCTCGCCGCCGTCGTCGGGAGCCGGCTCCTCGACGTCGTTCTCGGGCGAGGGCTCGGTGACACGCGTCTCCTGCGGGCCGATCGGGACGGCCTTGATCTTCTTGACGCCGCCCTCGACGACCTCGACGAGTCGCACGCGCTCCTTCGGCGTGTCGGTGTCCGGCGTGGCCGGCGTGGGCATGAGGTCCTCGACGGCCACCTCGATGTCGGGGATGCGACCCGCATTGGTCTCGCCCGTCGCGGCCTGCGCGCGCATGGCGACTTGGATCTTGGCACCCAGGGCCAGGGCCTGCTCGAGGGCTGCGACCTCGGCCGGATCGACCGCGATCACGATCTCCTCCAGCGGCTTGTTCCGCAGGTTCGGCCGCACAGGCGTCTTGGCGCCGGGGAGATCCTCGCGGCGGTGCACAGGCTGCACGACGGTTCCGCCCTCGACAACCAGCTTCACCTCGGCCATGCGGCGCTTGATCGTGGGAGCCTCGGGCGCCGGACGCATGTCGGCGGTGTGCAGCGGCGCGTAGGGACCCTCGACATCGAGGTCGTCGACGCGCGAGCGGTTGACGCGCTTCGGGGCCTCGATCTCAACCTCGGTCGTCATGACGATGTCGAAGCGGTCGCCCTGGTTCAAGCCATGCAGCCCGGGGATGTCGCTGGCACGCAGCCGCATCGCGCGCTTCCCGGGGGGGATGCCCGCCGTGGGGCCTTCCCGCGTGCCGGGCGGGTACAGGTCACGCTCGTCGATCCACTGCACCGCCTCCTTGCCGCCGCGCAGGACGCGACCGTAGAGCTCACCGGCGCTGCGGATGACGGTCTTGGGTACGTCCTTTTCCGGGAACCAGCGGTACAGGATTCCGCCGGCCGTAGCAGACAGGAAGTGCTCGCGGCGAAGCATGGTGTAGGAGGGAATGGCTTGCGTCGTCAACGCAACGGCGACTTGGCCAGTGTGGTCCGGCTCGCGGGCAGGCGGGGGCGCATCGGCAGACAGGAACGGCAACGTGATCGCGCCCGTGCTGTGCAGCAGCAGGGCCCCGCCGCACACGGCGAGCAGCGTGATCGCGATTGCAGTTGCCGTGGAGCCGGCGCCGCTGCGGCGCTTGCGTCCGTAGGTCTGGTTGGCCATCGGGGGGTGATCTCCGTCTTGGCGGCGGGCGGTCGAGCTAGTCGAACACCTCGCGCGTCATGACCATCTGGGCGGTGAGAAGCTTGCGGAACGGGCGGACCGTCTGGCCCTGGGCGTAGAGACGCCCCAGCCCGTAGGTGCCGGCATAGGCGCCAGCCGCACCGTCGTCGGCCAGCGTGGAGCCGGGTGCGGCGTTGGACTCGGCGACCCCGTTGTCATCGGCCACGATCGGCCTCGAGACGTTGGGGGCCGTGGGACCGCCGGGCGCCTGCAGGTAGCCCGTCATCATGGCGGCTTGCCACGGGTAGTTGATGCGGATGGCCACCAGGCCGCGCTCGGGCATGCCGGCGGGCGTGTTCATGCTGAACGGGCTCGCGCCGGGGAAGTTGGCGTTCTGGATCTCCTCGATCACGGGGACCCAGCGGATCGTCTCGCGCCCGTCGCCGTCGCGACCTTCCACCAACGGGATGCCGACGGTCAAGCCGCTCGGCGTGCTGGCGTCTTCGAGCAGGGCGCCCGGGTAGCGCAGCAGGCGCCGGCCGTTGCGCTGCTCGAAGATCATGAGCGGGCGCAGCATCTTGTTGAGCACGGGCAGCGAGTCGCTGAACTGCTCCAGGGTGAGCCCGCCCGGGATGTTGTCCAGGTCGATGACCAAGTGTGCGGGCTCGTAGACGCGCTGGCGGACGACAGGGTCCTGCAACGCCTGCTCGAGTGTCATGCCAGCCGGGAGGGGAATGGTGGCCAGCTCGCGTGCGGTGGCACGGGCCGCGTCCTGCACGGCGTGCGCGGAGAAGAACAGCCGACCGAAGTCGATGACGACGGCGATCAGCAGGTACATGAGCAGCGCGATGAACGCGAACTCGACCAGGACGGCGCCGCGCACGTTGTTGCGGGTGCTGCGTCCGCGACGGGTGCGTCCGGCGGCAGGCGCCGCACCAGGGGCTTCAGGAGCGGGGGAGATGGCAGCGGGGGGGAGGGCCATCGGTCGTCTCCTTCAGGTCGTGGGGTTCAGAAGGTGAGTGCCAGGACGTAGCCCACGAGGAAGGCCGGTCCGAGCACGACGTCGCGGCTCCCCTTGCGGA
Organism: Planctomycetota bacterium; assembly: GCA_020631815.1. Lineage (GTDB taxonomy): Bacteria > Planctomycetota > PLA2 > PLA2 > JAEUHO01 > JACKGW01. Next base: position 418,976 of record JACKGW010000001.1, read on the forward strand.
GCGCCAAGACGGCCAGCAGACCGCCCACGAGGGCGATCCAAGGCAGGAAGAGCAGCAGCTTCACGGGCCCGAAGCAGGCCCCCAAGCCAGCCAACACCTTCCCGTCGCCACCGCCCAGGGCTCCCAGGCGGAACGCGACCAAGCCGATCGCCAGACCCTCCGCCAGACCCAAGACCAGGAAGCCCCAGTCGGGTTCCCACCAGCCCAGCGCCCGAGCCGCGATCGCCCAGGCCACGAGGGCGAGGGAGAAGAGGTCGGAGATCTTGCCGGTGAGCGCGTCGTGGACGGCGACCCCGACCAAGATCAGGGCCGGCACCCAGAACGCCGGTGACGAGAAGATCAGCATCGGAACGCTCCGCCCCCGCGCGAACGCGGGGGCGGAGCTTCGTTCTCCGAAAAGCGGACGACGACTACGGGCCGGACGGCGGGTAGGCCGTGACGAGCTCGGTCAGCTGGTCCTGGTCGAAGCCCAGGTTGTTGCCGAGGCGCTGCTCGCCGCTCTGGTTGAGGATCTCCTCGACGTCGACGGCGATGTCGCCGTTCGCGTTCTGGTGCGTCTCGATGAGACGACCCGAGGCGATCGGGTTGTTGTCGTCGTTGCTGACGCCGGGAATGATCGTCGCGGACGAACCAATCAGGTCGCTGGTCTTGTGACCGAGCAACGAGACGGCCGCAACCGCCACGATCGCGATGCCTGCCACGAGCAGGGCGTACTCGACGAGAGCCGCGCCCTTCTTGTCGCGCAGGAACGTGCGAATGAGCTTCATGCGTGATGTCTCCGGGGGAACGAAAGAGGGCTGGCTCGACACGGGTCCTCCCGCGTCTTGCCAGCCCCCCTGCCATGTCGGTGACGCGCCCGGGCGGGCGGCCACGAATCGGGTGAGTGTCGTCGTGCCGGGCGAGGCGGAGGTCGGAAGCTCCGCCAAGCCGTGGCATCCCCCTCACCATCGGCAGTCAGGAGGGCTGTACCCGAGCACTACCTCAGGTGGCCGTCCGTCAGGCATGTCGAGGGGGAACGAAACCTCCAGGCGAAGCGCGCCGTGACTGCCGGACAGCCTGCGCCCTCACCGATCGCGGTCATCGACCGCTGCTCTCCAAGACGTGCTGGGCGAGGTCCGGGTAGGCCCAGAGGCGGGCCTTGCGGGTGGGCTCGCGCAGCACGACGGGCCGCACGACGACGACGAGCTGGAATTCGTCGCCTTCGCGCTCGTAGCCCTTGAACAAGTCGCCGACCAGCGGCGCGTCGGACAGTCCCGGCGTCTGGTTGGTCGTCGCCGTGACGTTGCGGGTGATGAGACCGCCGAGCAGCAGCGACTGCCCGTCGTCCAGCTTGGCCGTCGTCTGCAGGGACCGCGTACGGAACGCGGTCGTGGTCTGGGCCGTGCCCGTGCTCTCACGAATGCCTGCGGTGAGGGCGGCGTCGGGCAGGCTGATCGTGGGGGCGACGTCCAGCGTGATCTGCCCGCGCTCGCCGACCAGCGGGCGCACGTTGAGCTGCACGCCGAAGGGCCGGAATTCGACGGAGTTCAGGATGCCGTCGGTCGTGATGTTGGTCGCGACCGACTGGGGAATCGGAATCTCGCCGCCGACCTGGAACGATGCCTGCTCGCCGGACAGCACGGTGAGCGACGGCCGCGAAAGGCTGCGCGCGTAGCCCGTCTGCTCGAGCAGGCGCAGGAGCGAGTCGAAGGCGAAGCCGTCGCCAGCGACCTGCAGCTGGTTGCTGAGCGTGCCGGAGAGGAACGCGAAGACGTTCTGGACGTCCGGGTCCTCGCCCTGGTTGCCGACGCGGCGGGCGCCACCGCCCTGCAGCGTGCCCGCGCCGGTGCCGGCCACGCGCGCCGGGTTGAAGCTGCCCTGGCGGAAGTTGCTGGCGAACAGGCCGAAGTCCGAGTTGAAGGCCTTCAGCTTGGAGCAGTTGACCTCGTAGAGCTCGATGTCCACGCGGACCTGGGGCAGGTCGGTGACCTCGACGAAGGACAGGATGCGGCCGCGACCCGCCTCGATGACCTTGGCGCGGCCCACGTTGGACTCGATCAGGTTGCGCAAGGTCGACGACGAGCTGCCGAGCAGCTGCGAGAGCCCGCGCACCGTGCTGCCACCGCTCGTACCGCCTTGGCCGGTCTGGCCCGCGAGCGCGCCCGACTCGTCCGCGCGCACCTCGATGGAGTCTTCGCGGCTGTTGCCGAGCAGGCTCTGGGCCACGCTCAGCGCGCGGATCAACGTGGTCTGCGTGTCGATCTGGCCCGTGAGGACGAAGATGTCCGTCTCGTCGGAAGGAACGCGGCCCTTGACGAGTCGCCGCACCACGACGTCGTGCGCGCCGAGGTCGTGAATGGCGCCCTGCATGCGGTCTTCGAGGCGCCCCGGCAGGCTCTCGACCCGGATCAGGTTGATGACCGCCGCCGACGTCCGCAGCTCTTCGATGGGCTCGATGACGGGCTGGTCGTTGGCTGCGCCAGCGTCGGCACCCCCCGCCGTGCCGTCGGGCGTAACCACGCGCACGCCGGGCGAGCCGCGCCGACGCGAGCCGCGCGAGGCATCGAGATAGCGCTGGGCCATCTCTTCGGCCGCGTTGGCGTAGGTGATGTCCGGCACGGTGCCGCGAAGCACGACGGCGTCACGGTCGGGTGCCGAGGCAACCTGGATCGAGGGATGCACGTCGCGCAGCGCGGCCTCGAGCAGGGAAAGATCGCGGCGCACGTGGAACAGATAGGAGCGGGTGGAACCATCGGCGAACCAGACCATGAGGCTGGTGCGGCCCAGCTCACGACCCAGCACGAGGCCCTCACGCTCGCTGAGCGGCTCGAAGCTGACCACGTCCGGGTTCGCTACGGCCACGCGCGCGAAGTCGCGGTCGAAGGCCAACCGGGCGTGCGTGGAGACGAGCAGCTCGCGCTCCTCGGTCCCATCCGCGGCCAGGGCCATCCCGCCGAGCGAGACGAGGGCAGCAAGACCCACGACGCGCGCCGTGAAGCGAGCGCGCGCTCGCCAGCTTCCGATTCCCATGCGTGACGACCTCCCGGCCCCCCGTGCCAGAGACACAGC
>JACKGW010000010.1 GCA_020631815.1 Planctomycetota bacterium
AGCGCCTTGGGGTCGACGACAAGCGAGACCTCGACCGTACCCGCCCGACGGTCCTCCGGTGCATAGACGAAGGCCTTGACCAACACGTGCCCTTGCGGATGGCGCTGCATCGTGTAGAGCCCGCACACCTCGCCCTCGGCGAGCGTCAGCGGCAATCCCTGCCAGCGGAGCGGGAGCTCATCCCCTCCGCCTGGGCTCCAGAGCGAGAGGGGTGCTGGGCCCGACTGGCTCCTGACGAGAAGTAGCCGCGCTGCCACGCCTACGGACGCGCACAAGCCGGGCGGGCGGACGCGACTGACCTCTTCCCCCGTTGCCGTGCGAAGGATCTGCAGGGGCTGCATCCAGCGCGGCTCATCGGAAGTCGACATCCGCAACGCCACGTGCTCTGCGTCGAGCACAGACAGGCTGTGCCGCTCGTGCTGCACGGTCGTAGCGATGGGTGAGGCCGATCCGTCGAGGTGCAGGAAGTCCAGGTCCCCTCTGCGCGTCGTCGCCTCTACGGGACCGCCGCTGCGCCACCAGCCGCCGGGGACAGGCTCGCAGCGGTACAGGTCCTCGAGCTCGAGCTGCTCAACGCGGTTGCGAGGTGCTCGCTCGGATCCCTCGCGTTCAAGCTCGCCGTCGCGGATCCAGACACGACGCCCATCGGCGTCTCGTTGCGGTGCCAAGTCTCGAAGGCCAGCCTGCAACAGGCGGTCGATCCGACCATCGCGACAGCCCCAGGGGAGCACGGCCACTTCCTGAGGAGTGCGCGTGTCGTACCACTCCACGGTTACCGAGTCCGCGGGCATCGCGCGCGGAGCAACGAGTGCGACGAACGGCAGGGGAACGCGGGGCCCTCTGTGGGCCCAACCACCCCAACGAGTACCCGCGAGGCCCTCTCCCACGAACTGCCGTTCTCCGCCGTTCGCGACGACGGCGATCCCACGCGTAGTCAGATCGACGCGCCACATCTGGATGGGCGTACCGCGCATGGACCGCGCTTCCTCGGCACCCTGCGGACGACCATGTAGATACTCGACAGGCAGGCCGTCGGCGTAGGCGACACCCTTGTGCACGACGAGCCACAGCGACGTGCCATCAGCACCAACCCGCGCGTCTTGGATGCGAAGCTCGGGATCCGTCGGCTCGATGACCGACCACGTCCGCCAGTCCGCATAGGCCCAGGCCCCCATCGAGCCGAGCACGAACAGGACAACCGTTCCGCCCGCGAGCGCCGGCACGAGCACGCGGCGCTGGCGGCTCCAGCCGACAAGCCACGAGACCAGCGCGGTTACGCAGCCGAGCCCCCCCACGACGTACGCAATGTTGCGTAGGCCCTGCTCGCCGAACCAGCCGACCAGCCAAGGTGCGACGTCCATCCCCAGCAGGAAGGGACCGGCGACGGCCCCCACCAGCAGGAGGCCCGCCAGACTGGCTGCGCCGGACCGAGCGATCCAGCTACCTGCAACCAGGACCCAGGAGAGCAAGGGGATCGCAACCCACGACCACGCAAGGCCGACGTTGAGTCCACGCGCCAAACGCGCGTCGAATGCCAGCTCGCCCACCAGCCAGCGGTACTCACCGCGTGACTCCACGTCGGGCATGGGCAGGCTCGACGTGGCATGCCAAGCCCACACGAAGGCGTACTGTGCGTACCAGGCAACGCTGACCGCCAGTCCGCCCAAGACGACCAGCTTGGCGAGGAACAGGGGGAGCATTGCCCCCGCTTGCCGTCGGGCCAGGTGAGGGCCTCCGCCCGCGACCTCGGCGGCCATGGTGTCGCCCGCCAAGCCGAACCAAACCAGCGCCAGCGCCATGCCCGCGATGCCGAGCTCGACGTGGTCCGCGCGCAGCGGCGACAGGTCGTCGGCGAAGAGAGCGACTGCCATGACGTAGAGAAGCGGAATCGCGATCACGATGCCGACCAAGACCGGCATGCGCTCGCGGAGCTCCTTCCATGCCCAGGCCGACGTGCGGCACCCAAACCGGGCAGCAGGATGGAAGACGCTCACTGGTCGCCTCCCTCGCTTGGGAACGGGAACAGCACCTCGCGCTGGCCCCGCTCAGGTCCGAGGCGGACGATGCGGCGGTCGTCTTCGATGAGCACGAGGCTGCCGTCATCGTCGAGTGCGACGAAGGACTGGAAGGGAGGCATCGAGGGCGTCACCAAGCGCATCTGGCGCCGATCAGGATCCACCACCATCACGCCCAACGGCCGGTCGCTTCCGAAGGGGTGCGCGGCCTGCTTGGCGTGGGCGTACAGCACGACGCGGCCGTCGGGGCGGCGGCCGACTACCTGCAGCGTGACGCGCTCGCTCGCCGCCAGCGGCAGCTCCTGTCCGAGCCACGCCAGACGGCTGTGCTCATCGTGGATGGGATCCCAGAACGAGAACGCAAGGCGGTCGTCCAGGGAGCGCGCGACGAGCAGGGTGCCCGCGACACCCAGCGCAGTCCAGGAGCGCGGTTCCTCGCGCTCGACGACGAGCTCGTCGGTGAGGACATCCACCACCTTCAGGCGGCGGTTCTCGCTGTCCTCCCAGCGCCTTCGGTCCACGACGAGCAGGCGGTCCAGGTCCAGGAACTGCGGCGACACGCGGAACTCGGCAGTCGCGAACGCTTGGAAGCGGCCCTCCGTATCGACGACGCCGGGGTGATCTTCGCCGCGGTCGTGCACGAGTCCCGTCCAGCCGCCGGGAACCGGCGACACGCGCATGCGTCCGAAGTCGATCGGCACCACGTGGTCCGGCGCAGGCGCTTCGCCACCCTCGCGCTCGAGGTGGCCATGTCGGATCCAGACACGGCGACCTGCGGTATCCCGATGGACCGCCAGCTCGCGGAGCCCAGCCTGCAACAGGCGATGCGCCCGCGCGTCACAGGTCCCGCGGGGAAGTGTGGCCACAGGCTCGGTGTGGCGTGTGTCGTAGTAGCGAACCGGTTGCTCCTCCGAGGTGCCGAACAAGCACAGCACGGGCGTAGGGCACAGGAGCCTCTGCGGGCCGAAGGGGTCTCCCGTCGCGCAACCGTTCGGAAGCGACGGCCAGGTGGGCTCGCCATCGGCCATCACGTCGACGCAGCGCCTCGCCAAGTCGACCCGCCATGTACGGATGGGCGTCCCTCGCTTGAGCCCATCCGCCTCGACGCCGCGGCCCAGGTGCACGACCTTGCCGTCCGCGAATGGCAGGCCCTTGTGCACGGTAAGCCACAGGGAGTCGCCGTCCGCACCCATGTACGCGGCTGCGATGCGGAGGGAGTCGTCGGGTCGGACGACCGACCATGCGCGGAAGTCCGCGTAGGCCCAACCTCCGATCGAGCCCACGCACACCAGCACCGTGACGGCGCCAGCCAAGGCCGGTGTCCAGGGCCGTCGCTGACGTCCCCAGCCCACGAGCCACGACACGAGGGCAGTTCCCACGCCGACGAGCCCCAGGGCAAGCGCGATCGGGCCGAGCGCCTCGCTTCGCGTCCACGGCAGGAGCCAGGGCGCGTACTTCAGGACGAGCCACGCCGGTACGGCGAGCATGCCGACCAACAACAGCGCCGCCAAGCTCGCGGCACCGCTCCGGCCGATCCAAGCCCCGGTGACGAGCGGCCAGGACAGTAGGGGCAGCGCGAGCCACGTCACCATGAGCCCGGCGTTGGTTCCGTCCGCCAAGCGGTCGCCGAAGGTTTTGGCGGCGCTCGTGGGCAGCGGCTCGCTGGCGAGGGCCTGCCACGCCCAGCTGAACATGTGCTGTGCGTACAGCGCGAGACCCACGGTCAGCAGACCGAGCACGAGCAGCTTGGCCACGAAGAGGCTGAGCATGCCGTGCGGCTGACGACGCACGAGGGACGGCCCGCCGCCCATGACCTCGCCGGCGAGCGTGTCCCCGGCCAGACCGAACCACACGAGGAGCAGCGTGACCCCTGCCAGCGCCAGCTCGAGCTTGTCGGCAGGCGCCGTGGAGAGGTGGGTCGAGAAGGTCGTGATCGCGAGGACGTAGAGGATAGGCAGAGCGATCAGGATCCCGATGACCACGGGCAGACGCTCGCGGAGCTCCTTCACCGTCCAGGCGAAGACGCGTTGGGCAAACCGCAGGGGGATACGCATGAGGTTCATCGCCCCGCCCCCTCGTCAGAAAACGGGAACAGCACCTCGCGCTGGCCCACCTCGGGGCCATGCCGGACGATGCGTCGGCAGTCCTCGATGGCGACGATGCTGTCGTCGGCGTCGAGCCCGAAGTACGTGCGCACATCCAGGCAGTGGTCGAGCACGAGTCGCGCGGTCTTCGCAACGGGGTCGAACACGGCCATGCCGACCTGGCGCGTCGACGCCCCGCGGGGGTGCGGGGGATGGGCCGTCAGGTGCAGTACCTGGCGTCCTCCCGGCCCCTGCATTCCGAACAAGGATGCCTGTTCCTCAGGCGCCAGATCGGGGGAGGGGCCAAGCCAGGTGACCGGCTCCAGCTGGTCCGTGATCGGGTCCCAGAGCCGCAGAACCATGTGCCCATCGACGGACAGTCCACGGAGGAGGCGTCCCGGGATCCCACTCGGGGCGAACCACGGCGGACTCTCGTACCGCGCGAGCTCGTCTCCCGTGCGGAGATCGGAGATGACGAGCCCGCTCCGGCGGCCCCCCTCGGTCTTGATGATCTTGCGCTCGAGGATCGTCGTCGCATCCAGGAAGTAGTGCGCGATCCCCGCATGCTGGCCCAGGTCGTACGACTCGCCATCGACGGTCGTGATCGTGCTCCGGAAGTTCCGGCCGGCAGGTACGCCGCCACGGACACCGTGCACCCAGCCGCCGGGAATCGGCACCCAGGGGATGTTGGCGTACGTCGGAACGCGCTCGATGCGCGTGCGGGGCGGTCGCTCGGCGCCCTCGCGCTCCAGCTCGCCGTCACGCACCCACACGCGGTTGCCCTCAGCGTCTCGCTGGGTGGCCATCTCTCGCAGGCCAGCCGTGAGCAAGGCGTCAACGCGTCCGTCGCGGAAGAAGATCGGCAGCTGCGCCACAGGCGTCGACGACGCCGTGTCGTACCAGGTGATGTCGAGCGTCTCCCAGTCGGTGCTCCCACTCCGCAGGGTCATGACCGGGAAGGGGCCCAGAGGCTCGGGGCTGCCCACGCGATGGGTCGAGTTGGTGGAGGGAGGAGGCAGAAGTCCTCCCTCACGCCCCCCGTTCAACACGTCGATCTGGTGCGTGACGAGGTCGATGCGCCAGGCTTGCACCGGGGTGCCGCGCTGCGATCCGTACACGCCGACGGCCCCGGGCAGGTCGCGGTAGTAGCCAATCGGCTTGCCATCGGCGTACGCGACGCCCTTGTGCACCATCGCCCAAATCGACTGGCCATCGCGACCCAAGTACGCCTCGGCGATGCGCAGGTCCTGATCCACGCGCAGCGTGGACCACGCGCGGTAGTCGGCGTAGGCCCAACCTCCGATGGCAAGCGTGGGCACGACGACGACAAGGGCGCCGACGAGCGCAGGTGTGAAGGCTCGTCGCTGGCGGCTCCACCCCACGGTCCACGACGCGAGCGCCGCGAGCACACCGAGCGCACCGAGACCCAGCCCGACGTTACGCACCGTCTCGGTCCACGACCAGCCGAGAAGCCAGGGCACACCGTGGAGCGCTGCCAGCGCTCCCCCGCCGATCCCCAGTACGAGCAACAGGGCCGCCAGGCTCGCGGCACCGCTGCGGCCGATCCAGGCACCGGTGACGAGCGGCCACGACAGAAGCGGCAGCGCCAGCCACGTCATCATCAGCCCCGCGTTGGTGCCGTTTGCCAAGCGGTCTTGGAATGTGCGGGCAGCGCTTGCAGGCAGCGGCTCGCGAGCGAGCACCTGCCACGTCCAGCTGAACACGTACTGGGCGTACCAGGCGAGTCCCAGCGTGACGGCCCCGAGCACGAGGAGCTTCGCCACGAAGAGGCTGAGCATGCCATGCGGCTGGCGACGAACGAGCGACGGTCCGCCGCCCATGACCTCACCAGCGAGCGTGTCCCCGGCCAGACCGAACCAGACGAGGAGCAGCGTGATCCCTGCCAGCGTCAGCTCGAGCTTGTCGGCGGGCGCCGTGGAGAGGTGGGTCGCGAAGGTGGTGATGGCCAGGACGTAGAGAAGGGGTAGCGCGACCAGGATCCCGATGACGACGGGCAGGCGCTCGCGGAGCTCCTTCCACGACCAGACGAAGACTCGACGGGCGAACCCGGCGGGAGCGGCAAGCAGCTTGGAGGCGTTCATGCGACCACCTCCTGTGCGGCTTCGCGGGCCGGCAGGTCCACGAGCAGGTCACGCAGGGCGCGCTCGGCACCCTGGTCCCCTACGAAGTCGTCGAGCGGGCCTTCGCGCACCACCCTTCCGCCGTCCAGGACGGCGACGCGATCCGCGATGCGCGAGGCGATGTCGAGGTCGTGCGTGGTCACGAGCACGGTGCGCGTGGCGCCATCGAGCACGCGGAGCACGCCCCGGAGCAGGTCCTCACGCGCTGCGATGTCCACGCCGCCGAAGGGCTCGTCGAGCAGCAAGACCTCGGGGTCCGGGACGAGGGCCGCGGCGAGCATGGCGCGCATACCCTGCCCACGGCTGAGCGCCTTGAAGCGCGTGCTTCGCGGCACCTCGAGCCGCTCGCAGAGCTCGCGGGCGCGGACGTCGCTCCAGCGCGGGTGGTGGGCCTTCAGCAGCCGGAACAGGTCGCGCGGACGCATCCAGGGATAGACGTCGGGCTTGTCCGGGACGTAGCCGACGTGCGTGAGCACCTCGGCGCGACGGCGCAGCGGGTCCAGGCCCAGCACGCGAACGCTGCCGCTCTTCGGCTTGAGCACGCCGAGGCACGCCTTGAGCAGCGTGCTCTTGCCTGTGCCGTTGCGGCCCAGCAACACCGTCGTCGTGCCCTGCGGGACGTCGAGATCCACGCCGTGCAGCACGTCGCGCGAGCCGTAGCCCGCGGCGAGACCTTCGATGCGGATGCCTTGGTCGTTCATCGTTCGTTCCCCTCCGACGCCACGGCCGGTTCCACCCCCAGCAGCGTCAGCAAGTCGTTCTCGCGATGGCCGGCCGCGCGAGCGGCCCCCCAGGCGCGTACGAGGTCGTCGCGGGTCTCGCCTCCGCGCAGCTCGCGGGCGCGTTCGCGGGCGTCGTCGGTCACGTAGACCCCGCTGCCCGTTCGTCCCGCGGCCACACCCAGCGCTTCGAGGTCGCGATAGGCCTTCCCCACGGTGTTGGGGTTCACGAGCACGTCGGCGGCCAGCGCGCGGACGCTCGGCAGGCGCTCCCCCGGCCCCAGGACGCCGCTCGCGATGCGGTCCAGGAGCCCCTCGACCAGCTGGCGGCTGGGAGGGGCGGGACGGCGGGGATCGACGGTCAGCGGGTCCATCGCGACCGTCCCATCGACCTAGGACGGTCACTCACTTGAGCCCTGTCCGCCGGGGGGCCTCACCAGGGGCTCCTGCCCCCCGGCCCCCAGGGCGACAGGGCCCAGGCGGCCCGTAGGCTCCCTGGCAACCGTTCGAACTTGGGGAGCTCGGCACCATGTCCAAGCCCACCGTCTTCCTGCTACTGGGGCTGGCCGTCCTTGTCGGCCTGTTCTTCGCCGTGGACCCCCTCGGCGTCCTGCCCGACTCCAAGCCCGCCGGCGACGGCGCGAGCGATTCGGTCGACGACGCGCTGCTCGGCGATGGGAGCGGCACCAAGCCCGGGCTGGCCACCACGGAAGGCGGGGTCGACCCGCTCACCGCGGCCTCCCGCGATCCCGAGGGCGAGATCGATCTCGGCCTCGGACCCGTGGTGGTGTTCGGCCAGGTGGATCAGCTGGACGGCGGCCCGCTCGGCGGCGCACGCGTCTCGGTCGAGCTGCTCGACCCCGAAGCTGGCGAGCGCGGCGTGCGCACGAGGCCCGACGGCATGTATCGCATCCGTGGCCTGCCCGAGGGCGTGCACACGGTCGTGGCGGCACACAAGGGCTTCCGCGCCAGCAGCCTCGTCACGCAGCCGCTGGCCGCCGAAACCGAGACCGAGCTACCCAAGCTCGTGCTCGAGCCGCGCAAGGACGAGCGCACGAACGTGCAGGTGCTGGTCACCGACTTCGAGGGCCGCGCCCTGCCGGGCGCGAAGATCCTGATCACCACCATGTCCTGGGACATGCATCTCGCGGCGGGCCCCGACGTGGCGGGCATCCCGGGCGTGCGTTTCAAGGCGGGGACGACGGACGCCGAGGGGCGTGTCGTGTTGGACGCTGTCGAGCCGGACGAGTACGACGTCGTCGCCTCGGCCACCGGCTACGCCACCGAAAGCCGCGATGGCGTGCTCGTGGCGGCCGGCACCACCCGGCGCATCGTGTTCCGCCTCGACAACTCGGTCACCATCCAAGGCCGGCTGACCGGACCCGAGAACGAGGGCGTGCGAGGCATGATCATGGGCATGCGCATGCCCACGTGGGCCTCGAGCTTGCCCGCGCAGAGCAGCGCCGACGGCACCTTCGTGCTCGACGGCCTGAAGCCCGGCGACCACATGGTCGTGGGCTACGCAGAGGGCCAAGGCCAGACGATGGCGCCGGCCAAGGCGCCGGGCACGGGCCTCACGCTGCGCTTGGCGGGCGCCGGCACCGTCAAGGGTCGCGTCCTCGACACGGAAGGCGAGCCCGTCGCCACGGCGCACGTCCGCCCGTTCCAGAGCACGTACTTCTCGTACTGGTACTCGCAGATCTTCCCGGTCGGCCCCGACGGCACGTTCACGCTGTCCCTGCCCAAGGGCGACTGGGAGCTGCGCGTCGAGGCGGACGATGGCCGCGTCTCCGAAGACACCAAGGTCAAGGTCGAGATCGGCGAGACGAGCGAAGTCGAGATCACGATGCCCCCCATCCTGGTGGTGCGCGGCATCGTCGTGGACAGCGACGGTCGCCACGTCGAAGGCGCGGACGTCTACGTGATGCAGGGCGGCTTCCCGCCCACGCCGTCGCGCGAGTTTTGGGCCCGGAGCGACGACGAAGGTCGCTTCGAGATCGCAGGGCTTCCCGCGGGCTCCGTGGGCCTGCACGTCGACCACCCCGCGTACTCGAAGGGCACGTTCGAGGCCGTGGCCGCGCCACGCGAGAAGGCCGCCGCCGTCCGTGTCGTGGTGACGCCCGGCGCGATCCTCGAGGGCACGGTGAGCGACTCGGACGGCAACCCGGTCGCGGGCCAGCAGGTCACGGCGATGCCCGAGGGCTCGTACATGGAGTCCGTGGCCACGTGGACCTCGGCAGACGGCCGCTACCGCTTGGCGCCGCTCGACGCGAAGAAGTGGTCGATCGGCGTCGGGCCGCTCGGCGCCCCGAGTGCCAGCGAGAGCGTCAACCTGGTCGGCGGAGCGACGTCCGTCGTGAACTTGACGCTTCCCGCCACGACGGGGGTGCTGACGGGGCTCGTGCGCATCGGCGGCGCACCGGCCGTCGGCGCCGAGGTCGTCGTGTCCGACGCCCGCGACATCGGCAGCGGCCGCGCCACGACGGACGAAGAGGGCCGCTTCCGCGTGGAAGGCCTGGCCCTTGGTCCTGTCCGCGTCTCGGCCACGGCGCCAGGTGGCGCGCGCGGCAACGAGAGCGTGTCGATCCCCAAGGACTCGGGCACGGCCGACATCACGATCGACATCGGCACGGCCACGTTCCGCGCACGCGTCGTGGACGGTGATGGCACCCCTCTCTCGGGCGTGTTCTCCAACCTCGAGAACCCCGAAGCCACCCAGGGTGAGGACGCCCGCTGGCGCCCGCTCCCACAGACGGGAGCCGACGGCGTAATCCTCGCGACGGGCGTGGCCCCGGGTCGCTGGCGTCTACGTGCCTCGGAGTCCGCGCACGCCAACTACCTGAGCCAGCCCTTCGAGATCGCCGAGGGCGGCACCGTGGACCTCGGCACGATCGTGATGCGGCGCGCCGCCGAGATCCGCGGCCGCGTGACGGACGACGTGGGCAGTGTGGTCGAGAACGCCACCGCCAGCGTCAAGCGCCCCAACGGCGAGCCGGTGTTCCTGTTCAGCACGGCCACGACCGGCAGCGACGGACGCTTCGTGCTGCGCGGCATCGAGGCCGGCAGCTACCGGCTGCGCGTGGAAGCGCTGGGGCACGCGCCCTACGAGGCGCCGATCGAGGTGCCGGAAGAGGGTGTCGAAGCCAACGCCGTGCTCCCGCGCGGCGGCGGCATCACGTTCCAGGTGCGCTCGACCGACGACGAGCCGGTCGGCAGCGCGCGGCTCGTGCTCTACGACGCCGCAGGTCAGGTCGTGATGCGCACGCTCTCGATCGTGAACTTCACCGACAGCGGCGTCCGCTACACGGGCCCCGACGGCACGGCGGTCATCGACGACCTCGCCGCCGGCGGCTACCGCGTGGCGGCCGAGCGTGACGGCTACGAAATGGACGGCCTCCCCGTGGCCGTCAACGTCCAGTCCGGTGAGCGCAGCCCCGTGCAGATCCTGTTGCGGAAGAAGGCCGAGTAGCGCCACCGCCCCCTCGGACCGCCTCGCGCCTCGGGGTATCGTGCCGCGGTCGACAGGAGGAGGCCGACCGTGGGGAATCGTGCAGGTGCGAGGCTGTTCGGGCTCTTGATCCTCGTGGGCATGCTGTTCCTGCCCGTGATGTCGTGCGGCATGATCGAGTTCAAGGGGCACGAGCTGGCTCGCAACACGACGCCGGACGGCGACGCGATGCTTGCGGGCATGACGCAGCTTGCCAACCAGGCCAAGAAGACCGCCTTGAAGAGCGGTCGGCTCTCGGAGGAGGAGATCGCCGAGCTGGATGCCGAGCCCGACCTGCCGATGCCGGCGGGTCTGGACAAGGAGTCCTCCAAGACCATGTTCTCGGGCAAGCACGGCTGGCTGCACATCCTCTACATCGGGCTGCTTGTCCTGGGCGGCCTCGTGCTGCTCGTCGGCCCCGTGGCCCCTGCGCGTGGGGTCGTCGGCCTGCTCGGCCTGGGCGGCTGGCTTCTGTTCCTGACACGCTTCGAGGCCATGTTCGAGAGCGAGGTGCCCGCGATCGGCATGAGTCTCTCGTGGGAAGCCGGCGCCTATCTCGCGCTGGCGGGTTGGTGCGGCCTCCTCGTGCTCGGCGGCTTCCGCAACGCCCGCGAGATCTGGCAGACCCCGCACGCCGCTGACAGGTACCGGGGGGACCCCTCGCCGCCGGCCGGGTAGGCTCGGGCCCGTGGCGGACCTGCAGAACACGTTCACTTGGTCGGTGTCGCGCGACAAGACGTTCGAGATGTGCGCGCGCCAGTACTGGTGGAACTACTACGGCAGCTGGGGCGGCTGGAGCCGCGACGCGGACCCCGAGGCGCGGCGCGCCTACATGTTCAAGAACCTCAGCAACCGCTGGGCGTGGGTCGGGACCGCGGTGCACGAGGCCATCGAAGGCCTGCTCAAGCGTCTCCAGCGGCGCGGCGGCCACGGCACGCTCGACTTCGAGGGCCGCGGCGACGAGGTCCGCCGGGAGCGCGAGCTGGAGCGCCTGACCGAGCGGATGCGCCGTGACTACGTGTCGTCGCGCGACGGCCGCTACCGCGACCAGCCCAAGAAGGCCTTCGGCTTGGTCGAGCACGAGTACAGCGAGCCGGTCTCGCGCGACGAGTGGGCGGCCATGAACGACAAGGCGCGCGCCGCCTTGGACGCCTTCCTCGTGTCGCCCCTCTTCGATGACGTCCGCTCCAGCGACCCGGCGCGCTGGCTGCCCATCGAGCAGCTGGACCAGTTCGACATGGAGGGTACGCCCGTCTGGGTGGTCCTCGACTTCGCAAGGCGCCTCGCCGACGACACGCTGCACATCTACGACTGGAAGACCGGCAAGATCGACCCCGAGGGCAACCGGCCGCAGCTGGGCTGCTACACCCTGTACGTGGGGCTTCGTCACGACGCGCCGCCCGCCAAGGTGGTCAACCACCTCGTGTACCTGGGGACGGACCTCACCGAGGTCACCTTCACGCTCGACGAGAAGGACCTCGAAGCCACCAAGGACTTCATGCGCCAGAGCATCGCGCGGATGAAGGCACGTCTCGTGGACCCGGCCGCCAACGCAGCCCGGCGCGAGGACTTCCCGCTCACGGACGACCTCGCGCGCTGTGCGTCCTGCGCATTCCGCCGGCTCTGCGGACGGGAGTAGGCGCAATGCGCTGGGCCTCCAGCCTGGTCACGGCCTGCGGTCTGCTCCTCGCGGTCCTCGTCGCCGCGGCGGCTCCCGCACGTGCGGGCTCCACGATGGTGGTCGTGGACGGCGCTGCGGCCCGTGAGGACGAGACCCTGCGCGACCAAGCACGCCGCCTGACGCAGGCGCTCGTCGCGGCGGGCGACGACGTCCGCGTGGTCGTCGTGGCGTGGCGCGCTGGACGCGTCGACGTCGCCCACGACGAGGACGGGACGGCGTTCGGCGCGCGCGAGGCCTGGGCCGTGGCCGAGGACGCGGTGCCGCTGGACGTGCGCGAGGTGTTCCGCGTGGCGCTCGAGCGGCATCGTGCGTTGAAGCCCCTGCGGCTGATCACGCTCGGTCCCTTCGAGGACGACGACGACGTCAGCGATCCCGGACGGCTGTCGGCGCTCGGGCTGGCGACGAACCGCTGGAACGGCACGGCGCCGCTCAAGAGCCGCCTGCTGACTCCCGGACTGTCGGAACGCGGCGTGTCGCGGCTGACGGCGGATGGAGCGCCGACCCCCGAAGGGTGGATGCGCGACGGCTGGATCGTGCTCGGAACTGGCGCGCCCCGGGCCGAGGTGACGCCTTGGTCGCCCCTCGCCCCATCGCCTGTTCGCCGCGCCGTGGTCCGCGCGCCTCTAGACGTACTCCGGCTGGGCTCCCCGCCGTCCTTCGCCCTGCGCGTCGATGTCGAGGGTGGGCGCGTCTGGGACGGCGAGCTGCACGCCGGTCCCCCGCTCGTCGTGGCGATCGGCGCCGATGCGGGCTCGTCGTCCGTCACCGTCTCCTTCGTGCGCGTCGATGCGGAGCGCGACGCCTGGCTGGCCTCTGCCCCCGAGCCCCTGGTCGTCACGTGGCCGTTGGCGCCGGACGGCCGCTTGGTGAGCGCCGAGCGCGAGGCGCCCCAGCCGTTCGCGGCGCGCCACGTGAAGGTCGGCGCGCCGGTCGAAGCTTCGTGGCAGCTCGAACGCACCGCCGTCGGTGGTGCACGCTGGCGCCTGGATCCGGCGAGCCGCGTGGGGCTGCCCGACACGCTCGACATCGAGCTGGGCGACGAGGCGCCGCTTCCGGGACAGCCCGACGTGCTCGCAACGCCGCTGACGGTTCGGTTCGCGGCGCGTCCGGGCGTGGCCGTCGACACCCAGGGCGAGCTCGTGTTCGTCGTTGGCGACGGCTCCGTCACGGCGCGTCTGCCGGTGTCTGTCGAGGTCGTCCCCGACGTACTCGCGCTACGCGCGCCCGGCGGTGAGCTGCGCTTCGACGTGCCCGCCGCGCAGGCCGACGCACCGCTGGTCGTGCGCCTCGAGGCTGCCGGCCCCAACGCCCCCACCACGGCCACGCTCGTCACGACGAGCCAGCCGGCTTCGCTGCTCGAGGCGCTGGCCTTCGACGTGACGCTTCCCGCCGCCACGGTCCGCTGGAACGGACGTCAGCCTCTCGACGTGCCGGCCGGTGTCGAGGTGAGCGTGCGCGCCGTCGTGCGGGAGGGTGCGCGCCCGGAGGACTTGCTGGACGGCACGCTGACGCTGCAGCCCGCGGAAGCCGCGTTCGTCGAAGGCCGCCTCGACGTCGCCATCCACGTGCGACGCCCACGCTGGGTACGCGAGGGCGAGGGCCCGGTGCGCTACGACGTGGTCGATGGCGCCCTGCGGCCCGTGACGCCGCTCGCCGTCCGCTTGGAGGACGAGGGTGTCGACGGCGCCTGGCGCGCCGCGTGGCTCGACGCGCCCCCCACGGCCAGCTGGCCCGGCGAGGCGCTGCCGCTGGCGCTGGCCCCGGATGGGCCCGGACGCCACGTGTTGGCCGCCAAGGGTCCCTGGGCCGGCGACGACGCCAAGGTCTTCGACGACGTCGCGCTCTCTCGCGAGGTCGTCGTGACCGACCGCGTGGGACGCGAGGTCGTGCGAGTGCCCGTCGAGGTGCGGGTTGTGGCACGCTGGGGCAGCCGCGGCTGGCTCTTGGTGATCCTCGCGGCGCTGGCTCTCGTGCTGGGCGCCGTCATCCTGGCCGCGCTGCGGCCGCCGCCGGTCAAGGGCACGCTGCTCTACGCGGTGGAAGGTCTGGGCGGCACGGTGGGCCGACTCGACCTCGCGCCCGTGCGGCGCGGTCGCCGTGAAGTCCGCGCCGACGCCAAGGGCCGCCTCTCGTTGGACGGTCCGGGCAAGGCCATCTCCGTCATTCGCGCCGAGCGTGTGGGCGGCGTGGCTCTGGTCCCCACATCAGGCGGCGAGGAGCGACGCCTGCTGGTCGACGGGCTCACCTGGCAGAGCGGTCGCCATCGCTTGCGCTACGTGTCGGGCCGCGAGGCCGACGCTCCGCTGCCCACGGCCGACGAGCTGCCTGATCTCCTGGGCCGCGAGTTCGAGATGGACACGGGCCGCGTCCAGGAGGCGTGGGACGAGGCCGGCGGCGACGACGTGTAGCGCCGTGCGCTACGCCTCTTCGTCGGTCGGCGGAGGACGGACCGGGCCGCTGTGCGGTGTCTCGGACTCGTCGTCTTCTTCGACCCCCGCGTCAACCCGCTGGCGCTGCTCCTCGGCGAGCGTCAACGCCATGGTGACCGCTTCCTCGGCCGTGCGCGCTTCGGGCACGAAGCGGTCGAACAGCGCGCCGCGGTCCAAGCTCCACGTCTGCAGACCAACCACGGGCAGCCCGTGCTTCAGCGCGATCGCGATCTCCGAGAGCGTGCCGAGGCGCCCGCCGATGGCAATCGCTGCCTCGCCCGCCGTGGCCACCAGTACGTTGCGTGCATCCCCGAGGCCGCTGGGGATCACGTGGTCCACGTAGGGATTGGCGTGCCGCGCGTTGTACGTGCGCAAGATGCCGATCGTGGTGCCGCCGGCTTCCTTGGCGCCCATGCACACGGCTTCCATCACGCCGTAGAGCCCGCCGCACACGACGGTGACGCCATTCTCCGCCAGCAGCCGTCCCACCTCCGCGGCGAGGTTGTACTCGCGGCGCGTCGGGTGACCCGGCCCGAAGACGGCGATCTGGCGCTTCATGCCGGAGATCCTACCGACCCGGCCGCTCGCTCGTCGCGCCCGAAGAACCCGAGCAGCGCCGCGACGACGGCCAGCAGGATGATGTCGGCGGCCGCGTAGGCGTACACGGTGTACGCGTGGCTCATCCACCACGTGTTGCGCCACCACGCCCAGAGCGCCGCCGCCACGAGCGCCGCCCGGGCCGCACCGGCCACGGCCACGTCGACGATCAGCTGCCGTCCCACCGCCGGGCCTGCGCCCGGGCGTGCCTCGAGCCCGCGGCGGACCGCGGCGAGGAAGAGCACCCAGGGCAGCGCCATGCGCAGGGCCAGCTGGATGCCGGCGGCGACGATTTGCCACGTGACGCCGGTGGCGGCCAGGCTCGTGCCGGCGGGGCCCGCCTTGCCCAGGCCCGCGAAGGCCTGGCCGACATCGAGCGTGCTGAAGCTCTCCTCGAAGCCCATCGCGTGGAACACGGCCGTGCGCAGCACGACGAGCCCCAGCGCGGCCCACGCCACGCGCACGCGCGTCATGCCGATCCCCAAGCGCGAGGCGCCCATCGCGCCGATGGCCACGACCACGAACGCGGCGTTCTCCGCATCCATGACGGAGAGGCGTCGCGACAGGGCGATCGCGGCCAGCATCGTGGCGAGCAAGCGACCGTCGGGGCCGACGCGCGGCGCAAGGGCGGCGAGGAGCGCGGCGAGGCCAACCGCGTTCGTGCCCAGGCTCACCACGCGCGCCATGCTGACGCCCAGCTGCGCTTCCAAGACGTCCGAGCCCACGAGGCGGTGCACGTACGCACCCACCAGCGCCAGCAGGGCAAGGCCGAGCGCGATGCCGCCGCCGTCGCGCCACGCGCGTCGTGGCGCCAGCAGCACGACCGGGATCACGAGCAGCGCCCCCGCAAGAAGGGCGCGTGAGTCGTGCGCGAACGTCGCCTTGACCCAGTTGCCGTCGATCCACCCTTCGACGCCGCGCAGCACCCCGAAGAGCAACAAGGCGACGCCGCCGACCACGTAGAGGCCGGTACGGTCGTCACCCGCGCGATGCCTCGCGCGCAACCACAGGGCGACCACGAGCAGGCCCAGCAGCGCGTAGATCACGACCGTGTGCACGACGTTGTCCACGAACGGTCGCAGCGTCACCAGGAAGCCCAGGGGACCACCGAGCAGCGCCACCGACGCGGTGGGATGGCGCTCCATGAACGCGCGGACCCGACGCAGCCAACCGAGGGGACGTGCGAACGCGATCAGACCGGCGAGCGCGAAACCCCCCACGATCGCCAAGCGCGTCGTGGCCGGCCCCGGGTCTTCGCGCAACGTGAAGGCCTCTTGCAGCACGTAGCCGCACGCCGTCAGCACGGGCACGAAGGCCAGCGCGGCCAAGACACCCAGCACGAGCCGCGGGCCCGGGCGACCCGCCACCCGTGCGCCGACCAGGAGGCCCACGGCGGCCAAGCCCGCGGCCACGAAGCTGCGGCCGTTGCCACCGGGCAAGGGGAACGCGCCCAGGACGAACAACGTGAGGACGAGCAAGGCGCCGAGGATCCAGCCCTCGCGACGCCGCTCGCCGCGTGGGCCGGGCGGCGCCGCGGCGTGCTCCACGCCGGCCACCACGACGGCCATGCCCAGGGCCAGCAGGAGCCACGCGAGCACGGCGAAGCCCGTCCGCCGCGGCTCGAGCAGCTCGTTGACGCGCGCGACGATGCCCTCCCAGCCGCCGGCCTGCTCGCGCCAGCTCTTGGCCATGAGGTCGGCGCGCTCCTTCTCGATGACGTCGACGGCGTCGCCCGCCACGCCGCGGGCCACCGCCAAGCGCGCGTCGAGGTACGCCTGTCGTGCACCGTCCTCGACGTCGGGCGGGAGGTCGACGATCTCGAGTGCGGGCGGCGCGTCCGCCAGCGGCGGCAGCGGCAAGCCCAGGAGCGTCGCGATGGTGGGCGCCAGGGACGACTGGTCGATGTCCACGCGCGCGCCCGCGACCACGTTCGGCCCGACGAGGAGGTACGGCGCGCGTCGTGCGGCAGCCTCGCCGCCGCCGTGCGTGCCCATCGAGCTGACGCCGTGGTCGCTCGCGACGAGCACGGTGCCGTCGGGATGGCGGCTGCGGAACGCGCGCACCACCTGCGCCACCTGCCCGTCGACGTGGCTGCACGCGCCGGCGTAGGCCTCGCCCAAGGCACCGTGCTTGTGCCCCGCGTGGTCGATGCGCGTGAGGTGCAACGTGAGGACGTCGTCGCCGGCCTCGATGCGCTTCATCATGAAGGGCACCGCGGCCTCGTCCGTCTCCCCCTGGTCGACCGGGCCGCGGTCCGGCACCTGGAACACGGCACCGGCGGCTTCGTCGGGGTACCAACGCTTGGCGACCTGCCACGCGGCCGCGTCGCCGGCGTGCGCCGTGTTGGCGCCGCGCCGACGCAAGTACTCGATGACCGTGCCGCGCATCTCCGGTGCGTCGAAGTTGCGGAAGCCGGTGAGCAGGTCGGGACGCCGCCCCGAGAGGATCGCGCGCACACACGCCGCGGTGAGCGTGGGCTCTCCCGTCAGGGCGATGCCGCTGGCCCCCTCGGTCGCGAGCGCCGCCATGCGGGGCATGGGGCCGCCCTCGGCGAGCCAGGACGTCCCTTCGCGGAGACCGTCCAAGATGACGATCAGGAGGGGCGAGGCCTCCTCGCTGCGCGCGCCGATCTCTGGCAGCTCGGACGGCGTGTCGCGGTTGAGCCACGCCTCCATGGCCATGCGGCCCACGGCCACGAGCGTCAGCAGGACCAGCAGGACCAGCAGCGCGGCCCGCACGGCCCCCGGGCGCGTGGCCGGGGCGTCAGGCGCCACGACCGGCCTACGCTCGTCCTCCATCGTCGACGGTCAGTCCACCTTGTCGGACGACGTGGCGCCCGAGCGCGCCTGGTCGATGTGCATGGCGTTGTAGGTCCACGCGAGCAGGCCCGTGGCGAACACGATCGCGAGCAGCCACGCCTTCCACCAGGTGGATCGCGTCACGCCCAAGATGCCCACGACCACCAAGAGGCCGCCGGCACCGAGCAGGGCGTGGCCACCGAGCCCGACCCCGCCGAACACGTCGCGATTGCTCTCCTCTGCGATGGCGCGTACGAGCAAGCCGAACCCCACGCCCACGAGGCCCGTCGGCAGCGACAACCCGAGCGCCAGCGCGCTGATCCCGCGGGCCGCCCCCATCAAGAACAGCAACACGAGCAGTACGCTCGCGCCGGCCAGCCCATAGAGCAGCTTGGCGATCGTGGCCAGCTGGTCGCGGCGCACGGGGGTCGTCGAGGGGTCCGTCGTGTCCTCCGACACCTTGAGCGACCACTTGGCCAGGTCGCTGCCGGCCAGCCCACCGCGTCGGGCGATGCCACCGACGAGGTCGACCAGGTCGCGCTGGTCCGCCGTCCCTCCCTCGCGGGCCTCGAGCTCGCGCGAGGCCTCCGCATGGAGCTGCGAGAGCGTGCTTCCGGTCAGCGTCCACCACGGCAGGAAGACGGCCACCGCCAGGGCGCCTGCGGCAATCAGGCCGACAACCGACGTGAAGCGGCCGCGGCGCGGCGGAGACTCGACGTGGGCGGGTTCGTGCGCGTCCATCCCCGGATCATCCCCGGCCCCGCCATGAACCGCCCCGAAAGCCCGCGCGCTGGGGCCGGGCAGGCGGGCGCGTGGCCGTAGGATGCGGCCGTGGACGGCCCCACGACCCGCCTCCGCGTGCGCGGCGCGCGCACGCACAACTTGCGCGACGTGGACGTCGACATCGTCCGGGGCGCGTGGACGGCCGTGGTCGGGGTCAGCGGCTCGGGCAAGTCGTCGCTGGTGTTCGACACGCTCGTCGCGGAGAGCCGCCGTCGCTACCTCGCCACCCTGAAGCATGCCGTTGCCGGCATGGACTTGGCACCGCGTCCGCCCGTCGATGCGGTCGAGGGGTTGCCCCCCGCGGTGGCGACGGGCTTCGGCACGAGCCGCCTCGGACGCCGCGCCACGCTCGGCACGGTGACCGACGTGACGCGGGCCCTGCAGACGCTCGCCGCGCGCCTGGGCACCGTGCACTGCCCGACGTGCGACGCCCCGCTGCCCGTGACCACGAGCCCGGAGCTGGTCGACGAGCTGCTCGCGCGACCCGCCGGCACGCGCCTGCTGCTCGTGGCGGAGACCGCGGCGCGAGGACCCGCGGCCGTCACGGCGGCACGCGATGCGGGCTACGTGCGCGTGCGCCGTGCCGACGGCCGCGTCCAGCGCGTGGAGGAGGCGAGCGACGTCGAGGCCGACGAGGGCGTGGGCACCGTGGTCGACAGGCTGGTCGTTGCGGACGGCGCGCGGGAGCGCTTCGCCGCCAGCATCGACACGGCCTTTGCGTTGGGCGACGGGCGGCTGGGTGTGGTCGACGCCGATCGCGAACCGCAGGCGATGCAGCACGTCGCCTCGACGCCCTGGTGCCCCAACGGACACGGTCGCTTCGCGATGCCCACACCGGCCACGGTGTCGGCCGACCACCCCGACGGCGCCTGCCCGGGCTGTGCGGGGCGCGGCACTGTGCAGGTCCTGTCGGACGACCGCACGTGGGCGGATGGGCTGACGCTGTCGACGCTGGGCGGTGCGCTGGCGCGCGCGGCGGAGCGCGGGCAGGGCGAGGCCGTGCGGCGCGCCGTGCGGGCCTGGCGCACTGAGGCCCGGGCACGCGGGCGCGTACGCTTCGGCGACTTGCCCGCCAAGCGCCGCGACGCGCTGTGGTCGACGCGGCTGGGCACGCGACAGGCGACCGTGGGCGAGGCCCTGACCGGCCCGCGCGCGGCGCAGCGCTTCGGCCACGCGGAGACCTGTCCTGCGTGCCACGGCACGCGTCGGGCTCCCCTGGCGCGGGCGCTGCGCTGGCATGGCGTGGGGCTTGGCGAGCTGGAAGCCTGGCCCCTGGCGCAGCTGCGCACCTGGCTCGAGCAGGCCGCCTTGCCCGGCGCGCTTGGCGAGCTGTTGGAGCCGGTGCGCGACGACGCCGCCTCCCGCTTGGCGTTCCTCGAAGACGTGGGTCTCGGCTACCTCTCGCTCGGTCGTCCGGCCGAGACGCTGTCCGGCGGTGAGGTGCGTCGCGCCGAGCTCGCGGCCACCTGTGCCGCGCGCATGAGCGGCTTGCTCTTGGCGCTGGACGAGCCCACGGCGGGGCTGCATCCGGACGAGCGCGAGCTCTTGGCGCGCCGACTGCGCACGGTCGTCGACGACGGCAACACGCTGCTGGCCGTGGACCACGACGAGCACCTGCTTGCCGCGGCCGATCGCGTGCTCGTCCTGGGACCGGGAGCCGGCGGGGAGGGTGGACGCGTTCTCTTCGAAGGACCGCTCGCCGAAGCGGAGAAGCACCCCGAGGCCGCGCCGCTGCTGCCGCGCGCACCGGCCTCGCTCATGCTCGCGCGCGGCCCGACGCCCGGTGCGCGTCAGCTCGTGGTGCGCGGCGCCCGCGCCCGCACGCTGCGGGATCTCGACGTCGCCTTTCCGCTGGGCCACGTGAGCGTCGTCGCCGGCGTCAGCGGTGCCGGCAAGAGCACGCTCGTGCTGGACGTCGTGGCGCCCGCCGTGCAACGCGCCATCACCGGAGGCGGGCTCGCAGACCTGCCGCTGGATGCGGTCGAGGGCGCGGCGACGCTGTCGAGCGTCATCGTGGGTGCGGGCCGTCCCGGGCGCCACCCGCGTGCGACCGCATCGACCGTCCTCGGCGTGGCCTCGCCGCTACGCTCCCTGTTCGCGCGCACGCTCGAAGCCAAGGCCCGCGGCTGGAGCGCGGCCTGGTTCGGCACGCACGCCCCCGGTGGGCGCTGCGAGACCTGTGCGGGCACGGGGTGGCGCACGCTCGCCCTGCCTGACGCACCGCCGGTGCGCGTGCCCTGCGACGTATGCGGTGGCAGGCGCTTCCGCGCCGAAGCCGAGCGCGCCCGCTGGCGCGGCCTGTCGCTGGCCGACGTGCTCGACCGCCCGCTCGCGGAGATGGCGGACGTGTTCCGCGACGTTCCGGCGCTCGGAGGACCTCTCGCGGCCGCGCGCGACGTGGGCCTGGGCTACGTGCGTCTCGGCGAGCCGCTGCACGCCGTGAGCTCGGGCGAGGCCCTGCGCCTGCGCCTGGCCGCGGCGCTCGGCCGCGCCGGGCTGGAGCCGACGCTCTTCGTGCTCGACGAGCCGTGCCTCGGCCTGCACCCCCTCGACGTGCGGCGTCTGCTGGGCGCCTTCGATCGTCTCGTCGAGCACGGCCACACGGTGATCACCGTCGAACACCACGTGGAAGTGATCGCCGCTGCGGCGCACGTGGTCGAGCTGGGGCCCGGTCCGGGCGACGCCGGCGGCCGCGTCGTGTTCGCGGGTCCACCCCGCGAGCTGGCGCACGCCGATACGTCGACGGGTCGGCTGCTCGCGCGCCACGCCACGCGCTGACGCGTCAGCTGCGCGTGCGCAAGTGCGGCTCCGCTTCGGCGAGCACGGCCCGCGCCGCCCGCTCCGCGACGTCGGACGTGACGAGGCGCGAGCGCACGGTCTCGAGGTCGGCCCGCGTGGCCGACCAGCGCGCCGGGTCGGCGAGCGGGGCGAGCAGGTCGTCCGCCGCCGACGCCGCCTCGCCGGTCCCCGCGAGCAGGCGCTCGGGCACGACGCGCCGGCCGGCGACGAGGTTGGGCAGCAGGATGTAGGGCGCCGTGATGCCGAGCCACGCCAGCGCGCGCTTGGCGCGCCCCACGCGGTACAGACCCGCGTGCGGAACGAGCGCGACGGCCAGCTCGGCCGTGGCCGTGCCGCTGCAGGCCAGTGCGCCGAGAAGCGGTAGCGCGCCGGCGTCTGCGTCGAGCGCGGGAGCGCCCTCGATCGTGCGCCAGCCTGCGTCCAGCGCCTCGCGATCTGCGGGGTCGGCCAAGCGCGGCACGAAGCGCGTGGGACCCCGCCGTGAAACCAGCTCACGAGCGAGCAGCGCGAGGAGCGGCGCCGTCGCGCCGATCTCCTGCCGACGGCTACCGGGCCAGATCTCGACCACGGCCTCGCCCGCGGGCGGCTCCCTCAGCGTGCGCGGCGCGGGCGCGGGTGCTTCGAACAGCGGATGTCCGACGTGCCACGTCGGGATGCCGGCTCGCGCCAGCAGCGGCACCTCGAAGGGGAAGGTGGCCAGCAGGCGGTGCAGCGCGCGGCGCCAACGCACGACGCGCCACGGGCTGTGCGCCCAGACTTGCGGCGCCACCAGGTGGATCGTGCGCACGCCCCGCTTCTTGGCGAAGCGCGCGAGCCGCACGTTGAGGCCCGGGAAGTCGACGGTCAGCAGGACGTCGGGCGGGGTCACGCGCCAGCGGGCGAACGTGCGCGCGAGCAGCGACCACCACGTGCCGATCGAGGCGATCACCGCCGTCACGCCCATCACCGCGTCCTGCGTGAGGTCGCGCCGCAACGTGGCGCCTACGGCCTCCGTGGCCGGACCCGCGAGCGCCTCGATCTCGAGCTGCGGCGCAGCCCGTAGCAGCGCCGCGACGACGGGTGCCACCAGGCGATCGCCCGAGGCCTCCCCCGCGACGATCGCCAAGCGTCGGCCGGCGAAGCGCGCGGCATCGACCGCGGGCGGATCCACCGGCGCCGGAGGTGGGGTCGCCAGCGTGCGACGTCGCTGGGCGCGCAGCGCCGGCCCCAGGACCCAGCCGAACACCAGGAAGAGGATGACCGGGACGAGGTTGAGGAGCGTCAGGACGAGGATGCCCGCGACCGCGAAGTGGTCGCGCCACCCCGCCCGCGGATCACTCGGCGGCATGCAGGGCGTCCGTCCGCCGCATCGCCACCAGGCGTGCGTGATGACGACCGAGCCAGGTCAGGTTGAGCGCGTTGACGGCAGCGTGCGCCAACATGGGCGGCAGCACGCTGCCGGTCCCGTCGCGCAGGAGGCCCAAGAGCAGCCCGGCCACCAGCGCGAACAGCGGGTAGCCCCACAGCTCCTTGCGCGGCAGCACGTGCACCAAGCCGAACAGACACGTGGTGGTCCAGAGCGGATGGTCGACCAGGCTCCAGAGCGCGCCGCGGAAGAGGAGCTCCTCGCCCACGGCGGAGGCCAGCGCGAGCACCAAGGCCTGCCGCCACGTCAGCGGGCCCAGCAGGTCGGCGAGCGCCGCCGCCGCACGCTCCATCCCGGCCCAGGCGTGCAGGGCGATGCGCGAGAGGCCCACGAGGGCGAAGCCGACGGCCAAGCCGCCGAAGGTCGGCGCCAAGCCCGGCAGCCCCTGCTCGCCGAAGAGGGTCTTGATGTGTCCGCTGAACAGGGCCAGCCCCAGCGCGAACAACGTCACGAGCGCGTAGAGGCCACCGCCCATGCGCACGACGTCGCGCGCGCGGGCCACGTCGGCGGGGTCGGGCGGGGTCGTGGGGACGTCGCTCACGCACTCAGGGTAGCGGGCCGGGCGCCGCTCGGCTCCCCCGGAGCGCATCCCGTAGCATGGCGCGCCGCTGACCCGCCCGGGTCGGGGGAGGAGACGCGATGACGCCGAGCCACCGCGAAGCAACGATCACGGCCCGGGACGTGGCCGAGCGCCTGGGCGCCGAGCTCCACGGCGACGGCGATCGCCCCATCGAGGGCGTCGGCTCCCTGGCGCACGCCGGCCCCCACGACCTCGCGTTCCTGGCCGACAGCAAGCGCGCCCGCGATGCCGAAGGCACGAAGGCCGGGGCCTTGTTGGTGCCGGCGGATGCCGAGCTCTCGACCGATGCCGTCTTGCTCAAGGTCAAGAACCCGCGCGTGGCCTTCGCCCAGGCCGTGGCGTGGTTCCATCCGCAGGTCCGACCGGCCGCGGGCGTGCATCCGACGGCCGTCGTCGATCCGAGCGCCACGCTCGGAGCCGACGTGCACGTCGGCCCGTACGTCGTGGTGGGCGCGCGCTCGAAGGTCGGCGCCCGCGCCGTGCTGCATCCGCACGTCACCGTCTACGAGGACGTGGAGGTCGGCGCCGAGTCGGTCCTCCACGCGCAGTGCGTGGTCCGCGAGGGCACGCACCTCGGCGCGCGCTGCGTGATCCAGCCCGGTGCGGTCGTGGGATCGGACGGCTTCGGCTACGAGATCACGCCCGAGGGTACGTGGATGTACGTACCGCAGGTCGGACGGGCGCTCCTGGGTGACGACGTGGACCTCGGCGCCAACGCCTGCATCGACCGCGGCGCGATCGACGACACGGTCATCGGCGAGGGCACCAAGATCGACAACCTCGCGCAGGTCGCGCACAACTGCACCATCGGCGCGCACAGCATGCTCTGCGGCCAAGCCGGGCTCGCAGGCAGCGCCCACCTGGGCCACCACGTGGTGGTGGGCGGCCAGACGGGCGTCGCGGGTCATCTCACCATTGGCGATGGCGCGCAGGTCGCCGGCAGCAGCGGCGTCATGAACGACCTCGAAGGTGGCAAGCAATACGGTGGCGCGCCGGCCCGCGAGTTCCGCGTCGCGGCGGCCATCCACGTCGGCATCCAGCGGCTGCCCGACATCATGAAGCAGCTGAAGACCATGGAGAAGCGGCTGCAGGCGCTGGAAGACGGCGCGGCCTGACGCCCGCGTCAGGGCAGCGTCTGGATCCACGCCTCGACGAGATCGCTGGCGACCTCGTCGACGAGAGCCGTTCCCAGGCGCGGCATGCCCAGCGTGTCGCGGCGACGCATGCGCAGCAGGAGCACGCTCGACGCGGGATCGCCGGCGTGCACGATCCACGGGTCCATCAGCCCGAGGTCGCCTTGCTGGGGTCGCTCGTCCACGATGCCGGTGCCCGCAAGCGGCACGTCGTGGCGCAGGTCCACGTTGCCGGGCGCCGGGCCACCGGGCAGGTGGCACATCGCGCAGTTGGACGCGAAGTACGCGCGGACCCGGGCCTCGAGCGTGGCGCCGACGTCGCCGGGCTCGGCCCAGGCGGCATACGCCGTGACGTCGCCGATGTCCGTCGTGAAGAGCCCGATGTGATTCCACGCACGCAGCTGGTCGTCGGTGGCGGCGGGGTACGCCACTTCGCGGTGCAGCTGCCCCGTGCGTACGCCCAGCACGATGCCGGCTGCTTGCGTGTGGCACTGGAAGCAGTCGCTACGGCTCGGGTAGGTCCACGTCTGCTCGCGGGTGCCACCCGGAGCATCCAGGTCCTCCACGTCGAACGTCTCGGTCTCGCGCTCGTCGATCAGGTCCGCATCGCTTCCGTCGCTGCGCCAGCGGTACGTGGTGCCTTCCCAGCCTTGGCTGCCCAACCGCAGCACGCGGGTCTCGAGACGCTTGGCCGAGCCGACGTCCCCGGGCACGAGATCGATCTCGAAGTGCTTCACGAGCACGGTGCCCTGCGGGAACGACCAGGGACCGCTGGGGTCGAACGCGATCTGCGTCGAGCCGGGCAGGCCGATCCAGCGCCGCTTGCGCGCGCCGTCGCTCCAGAGCGGGCTGTTGACCTCGTAGGGCACCAAACCTGCGGCGGGCGTCAGCGTCGCGAGGTTCGTGAACAGCCCCGTCGCCGAGAGCGTCGCGGGATACGGCGGCGGCGGGGTGCCGCCCGAGGGCTCGCGGAAGCGGTGCAGCGTGCCGTTCAGGCTCACGGCGTACAGCTCGCCGCGCTCGTCCTCGCCGAACGAGACGAGGCCCGAGAGACTGGCCACCTGCTGGACCTGCACGACCTGGATGCCGTCGTGGACGAGTGCCCAGATGCGACCGCTGCCGTAGTCGCCGTGGACGTAGCTGCCGCGCAGCGTGGGCACGTCGTCACCCCGGTAGACGTGTCCCCCGATGACCGTGGTGCCGAGGTTGCGCCCGTAGTCGCGTACCGGTGGCGTGACGGGCACGGCGGGAACCGTGCCGGGGTCCAGGTACGAGAGGCTGCCTTCGTACAGCCGCCAGCCTTGGTTGGACCCGCGCGTGACGAGGTCGATCTCCTCGCGCTGGCCCTGGCCGACGTCGCCCAGCCAGAGCGCGCCCGTGGCCCGGTCGAAGGACCAACGCCAGGGGTTGCGCAGGCCATAGGCCCACGTCTCGGGACGGACACCCGCGACGCCGACCCACGGGTTGTCGGCGGGCACGCCGTAGGGCTGGCCCGAGGGCGGGTTGCGCGGGTCGATGCGCAGCATGGAGCCGAGCAACGTCGAGCGGTCTTGTCCGTTGCGCTGCGGGTCGTCGCCCGACCCGCCGTCGCCGAACGCGAGGTAGAGGTAGTCGTCGGGCCCGAACAGCAAGGTGCCGCCGTTGTGGTTGCCGTACGGCTGACCGAGCTCGAGCACGATCGACGCGCTCGCCGTGCTGGCCACGGGCGGAGCCCCGGCGCCGGCGAACGTGGCCGTATAGCGCGCGACCACGCCGCGCCGCGGTCCGGCGGCGGAGTAGTGCACATAGAACTGGCCCGCGTGCGGGCTGGCCGCCACCGCGAACTCCGGATCGAAGGCGATGCCCAGCAGGCCTTCCTCGTTGTGCGAGCGGCTGACGGGGCCGCCGGCCACGCTGCGCAGGTCCAGCACCGTGGAGACGCTGCTCGTGGCGTCGTCGTTGCGGAAGGCGAGGACGCGGCCGTCCTGCTCGAGCACGATCATCCACGACGTCCCGTCGGGTGCCGGCGCCACGCCGACGTAGACGGGGCGCGAGAAGGACAGCGACGGATAGGCGCGCACCAGGTCCACGGGGCCGGGCTGCGGGAGACCATCCGGAAAGCCCAGGGTGGCCAGGGTCACGCGCTGCGTGAGGCCGAACGGTGGGCCGAAGGAGGGCGGCGTGGTGCCCCCACCGCCCCCTCCGCAGGCCAAGAGCAGCACCGGCAGCGCCAACAGGGCGAACAGCACGAGAGGCAGACGTCGGCGAACCAGGTGGGGCAAGCGGGTCTCCGGGCCCCCCCCGGGGCACGGCGAGCATAGCCCGGGGTCGTGGAATCGACCGCCCGCCGGCGATGTTCCGTTCAGTCGAAGATCTCGGCCATGGCCTTGGAGTCCTGCTCGCGGTGGGGAGCGTCGAGGTCGTTCCAGGCGACGGCCGCAGCCACGGCGTAGAGGCTCAGCAGGGCGCCTTGGATCACGGCGAAGATGACCGGCACCTCGTGGGCGCGAGAGCCCCAGAACACGGGTCCCCGCAGCCACCGCGCCGAGACGCCGAGCGCCAAGGCGGCCAGCGTGCCGAGCAGGAAGTAGCCGCCAAGCATCAGCACCGTGTTGTGGCGCGTGAGACGCATGCTGGCCCGGAAGCTCGTCGCCAGGAACGTCCGCCTCGTCACCAAGATCACGGGAGCCAGCGAACACCGGACCTGGATCACGAGCCCCACGACAAGCAACATCCACATCAAGAACGCGCCGCTGTCGGTCACCGTGAGCAGGACGGTGGGCAGCGACGTGAGCACGCCGAGCCCCAGCACGGCGACGTAGACGAGGGGAAAGCGCAGGATGGCCTGCTGCCACGCCTCGGACGAAGGCCAGCGCTCCCGTCGTAGAGCCGCAGGTGCCAGCACGGCCGCGAGCGTCACGACGAGGCTCGGCGGGACGAGGCCCAAGGCCGCATACAGCCAGGCGCCGCCCGCCTCGCTCCCGAACGGCAGGGGCAGCAGCAGGATGGGCGTGAACAGCTGGTAGGTCGTGGGCAGCAGGACGAGGGGCGCGACGGCGACGGGCAGCAGGATCCAGCTGCGCCGCACGAAGACGCGCAGCGTCGCGCCGAGCCAGGGCGCCAAGTGCAGTGCGTACGGAATGCGCGAGCGCAGACCTCGCCGATGGGCCACGGGTGCGGGCGGACGCTGCTCGTCGTTCACGCGAAGACCTCGCCCAGGTCGTCAGCCTCCTCGGAGGTGGCCTCGCTTCGACGCTCCTCGTAGATCACGGCACCACCGTACGCAAGCAGGAGGCACGCCACGAGCATGGGGATGCCGCTGACGGCGCCCTGGAGGACGGGATGCACGGCCCCTAGCGCATGGAAGAAGAGGTTGAGGATCGCGCCGACGGGTACGAGCAGGAGGATCCACGAGAAGACCTGGAGCGAGATCGCTCGACGGAGGCCGCGGCTCGTGGTGAACGCCTCGCGCACCGCCGCGAGAGGGCCGAGCCGCCTGCGTGCGGCGGCCACGGGCGCCATGAGCAGCATGCCCGCAAGCGCGAAGCCGAGGATCATGGCCGCGCTCATGAGGATCGCGGTCACGAGGGGGCTCGATCGTGGACCCAAGCGCACCACGAGGAAGCCGGGGAGAAAGGGCAGGACGGCGAGTGCGCACGCTGGCAAGAAGGCGTAGGGCCAGGCCCGCAGTGCGCGCTTGCTGCTCGCGAGCAGCCTCGGGCGCCGGCCGGCACGTGCAGGCTGCACGCTGGCGCTGGCCAGGGCGAACGCCATGGTCCACACCAGAAGCCAAGGCCCGACGAGGAAGTGGACCGACGCGGTTCCCTCCTGACTCGACAGGCTCAGGGTGGGGAGCTCGTAGGCGTCCCAGGCGGCGTGGACGACCAGCAGCCCGATCCCCCAGGGCACCCAGACCTGCAGGGTGCGCCACAGGGCGACGAAGGTCGTGCCGAACCACGTCACCGTGGGGGCGTTGCTTCGAGGCAGGGGAGGTAGCCGTGAGGCCCTGTCGCGTCCCCGAGGCATGGGACCTGTCCGCCCTCGCCGTCAGGCGAAGACGTCGGCAAGCTGCTTGGAGCTGACGCCTTCCTTGCTGACGCGCAGGTCGCGGTAGGCGACGGCGGCGAAGATGGCGCCGATGGCGGTCGTCGCGATGTCGACGGGGGCGGTGGCCCACAGCCAGGTGCGGGCCGGGGAGAAGTCGGTGGCGACCATTCGGTCGAGGTCGATGCCCGTCAGCTTGCCCACGACGAAACGGGCGACCGCGGCAAGTATCCCGAGCAAGAACAGGCCCGCGAACAGGGACAGGCGCTGTCCCTTCGTCAGTGTGGCGCTGCGCCGCAGCGAGGTCGCGGGGTCCGTCCTCTCGGCCACCGCCACTTGCGGTCCGAGAAACCACGCGAAGAAGACCATGACCCCTGGGATGAGCAGGAGCAGAAGCAGGAACGGCATGCGACCCAGCGCGAGGAACGCGATCACGCCGATGCCCGCGAACACCAGCAGCATCAAGAGCACGGTGCCCAGGGCGCCAGGCAAGCGGGCGAACGACGCGGCGAGCGAGCTCCCGATGCGAACGCGCTCACCCTCCAGGTGGACAAGCGTCGCGTGGGTCGTGAAGACCTGCACGAGAAGGGTCAGCAGGAAGCCCATCACCGTGATCACGATCTGGGTCGTTTGCATGTCCTTGGCGAACTTCTGGTAGTCCAGCAAGGTCGCGTCGGCGGGGATGTCCGCAAACTTGTGAAGCGCGTAGAAGTGCACAGGGGCGTGCGCGACGACGCCGATCAGCAACCACAGGGGGAGGTACCGCACGAAGATCGAGAAGGAACGGGACAAGGCTGTTCCCACCGAGAACTGCACGCGTACTCGACTGGATCTCCGCGCAACAGGTGCCCGGCGGTCGGTGTCGTCGTCAGGCGTCTCGCGGCCCGTGTCCATTCCCTGGTCCTCCGCCACGCCGACCCCCAAGGCCGCGTGCGGGCGCAACGGTAGCCCGGCGGCCCGGCGGAGCGCACCCCCCTCGAGGGAATCCCCGGCCCCCCCCGGATCAGCCGACGGGCTCTGCCTTCAAGGCCTCGATGGCCAGCTCGTAGAAGGCCTCGAGCGAGAGACCCAGAGCTGCACTGCGCTCGATCAAGTCCCGCTCGACGGTCGCGGCGAACTTGGGGTCGCGGTGACGCTTCACGGCGCTCTTCACCTTGAGGTCGGCCACGGCCTTGGACGGCAGGACCTGCGCGGCCGCGTGCAGCAGGCCGACCACGGCCTCGCTGGCCGAGAGCGCGTGGTCGAGCGCCGACGTGCACGTGATCCCCGTGCCCTCGAGGTTCTTGTCGTTGTGGGCGCAGATGGCGTGGATCGCCGCCGGATGCATGCCCGCGTCGCGCAGCACCTCGGCCGCCACGAGGGTGTGGCGCTGCGGGTCCTTCTCGCGGTCGTAGTCGAGGTTGTGCAGCAGGCCGATCATGCGCCAGGCCAGCTCGTTGGCGCCGCGGTGGCGGGCGAGCGCCCCCATCACGACGCGCGTCATCTCCATCTGCCGGCGCAGGCTCGGCGTCTCGACCCACTCGTCGAACAGCGCGCGCGCCGTCGACTCGTCGATGCCGAGGTCGGCGACGTCGTCGGCTGCCGCCCCGGCGATGTCGGAAACGTCGATGGACGTGGCCGGCGAGCTCGGAACCGCCGATTCGACGGGCGCCGCTGCGGCCTCGCGCGTCGCCGTGCCCTCGTCCCCCTCGGGCGCGGCCTCCGCCCCGTGGCCCAGCGGCCGCATGAGGGGGAAGAGCACCACTTCGCGGAGGTTGTCCTGGTCGGTCACGAGCGCGAGGAAGCGCTCCAGGCCCATGCCCCAGCCGCTCATCGGCGGCATGCCGTGCTCCATGCAGCGCAGGTAGTCCTCGTCGACCTCGAGCGCCTCGTCGTCGCCCCCGGCGCGGGCGGAGGCCTGCGCCTCGAAACGCTGACGCTGGTCGATGGGATCCACCAGCTCGCTGTAGGCGTTGATGACCTCCCACGTGTTGACGACCAGCTGGTAGCGGTCGGTGCGTAGCGGTGCGACGTCGCTGCGACGCGCCAGCGGCGACAAGTCGATCGGATGCTCCGTGACGAACACGGGGTCGATCAGCTTGGGGCGACTGACCTTCTTGTAGAGCAGGTCGATCAGCGTGCCGCGCCCGACGACGTCGAGGTCGTCGCGCTCGAGCCGGATCTTGGCGGCCTGGATGGCGGCCCGCAGCCCATCGGCCGTGGGATGCGCCTCCACGTCGATGCCGCAGTCGTCGCGGATGAGGTCGCGCATGGGCCGCACGGGCCACGGCGGCGTGAAGTCGATGGTGCGCCCGCCGTGCTCGATCACGCGCGAGCCCACGACCTCGTCGAGGAGGTGGAGCACGAGCGACTCGGTGAACGCCATGTTGTCGCGGAAGTCCCAGTAGGCCGCGTACCACTCGACGAGCGTGAAGTCCTGCAGATGCGAGGGGTCCATGCCCTCGTTGCGGAAGCAGCGGGCGATCTCGTAGACGCGATCCAGCCCCCCTGCCACGCACTGCTTGAGCCAGGTCTCGGGTGCGATGCGCAGCACGACGGGCAGGTCCAGCGCGTTGTGGTGGCTGTGGAACGGGCGGGCCAGGGCCCCCGACGCCTTGGTCTGCAGGACCGGCGTATCCACCTCTTCGAAGCCGTGGTCGTCGAGGTAGCGCCGCATCTCGCGCACGAAGCGGGTCCGCAGGCGGAAGCGCGCGCGCGTGTCCGGGTTGGACACGAGATCGAGGTAGCGCTCCCGTTGCCGCGCCTCGAGGTCGCCCAGGCCCTTCCACTTCTCGGGTAGCGGCCGGAGCGCCTTGGAGAGGAATGTCCACGACGTGGCGAACAGCGTGGGCTCGCCCTTCTTGGTGCGGCCGACGCGCCCCTCGACCCCGATGTGGTCACCGAGGTCCACGAAGCGGCTGAACCGCTCGATCACCTCGGCACCCACGTCCTTCTCGTCGAGCGCGACCTGGCAGCGGCCCGAGCCGTCTTGCAGGTGGAGGAACACGAGGCGGCCGAAGGGCCGCACCGTCATGACGCGTCCGGCCGTCCGCACCAGCGGCGCGTCGGCCGCCGGTGTGCCGTCGGTGGCCTCGGCCGCTTGGCGCACGCCGACGAGGTCGTGCGTGCGGGCGAAGCGGTCGGCGTAGGGAACGGTGCCCTCGGCCTTGAGCGCTTCGAGCTTGGCCAAGCGCACGGCGCGCTGCTCGTCGAGGCCGCCTCCGCCGCCGACCGGGGTCCCGCTCTCCACCATGGCCGCCTCCCAGGCCCGCCGGCCGTCTAGCCCACACCGAGGTCGAGCGTGGCCCCCGGGGACAGCGTGAGGATGTCCACGCCGTCCTCGGTCACGCTGACGGTGTGCTCGAACTGCGCGCTCAAGGAGCGGTCGGCCGTGACGACGGTCCAGTGGTCCGAGAGCGTCATGCAGCGCCAGTCGCCCATGTTGATCATGGGCTCGACGGTGAACGTCATGCCGGGGACGAAGACCTCGCCCGTGCCGGGGTCGCCCACGTGGCTGATGGTGGGCGGTCCGTGGAACACCTTGCCGATGCCGTGGCCGGCGTAGGTGCGGACGACGCCGTGGCCACGGGCCTCGGCGAAGGTCTGGATGGCGTGGCCGATGTCACCGACGTGCGCCCCCGGGCGCACCACCGCGATGCCGCGGCGCATGGCCTCGAACGTGTCGTTCACGAGCCGCCGCACCTCGGGATCGGCCTCGCCCACGATGAACGTGCGCGACGTGTCACCGTGGAAGCCGTCGATCACCGGTGTGACGTCGACGTTGATGATGTCGCCCTCGCGCAGGACCTGGTGCTCGCTCGGGATGCCGTGACAGACGACCTGGTTGACCGAGGTGCAGCAGGAGCGCGGGAAGGGGTGGCGTCCACCTGCGGGGTAGCCCAGCGGGGCCGAGCGGCCGCCGCGGCGCTTGGTCTCCTCGGCCACGTACGCGTCGATCTCGGCCGTGGTCAGCCCCGGCTCGATCATCCGCGCGACGTGGTCGAGCAGCCCGGCCGCGAACTGGCCGGCCACGCGCATCCCCTCCACCTCCTCGGGCGTGAGGATCACGGCGCGTTCGGGCTTGCGGCGACGGCGGACCATGGACGGCGGGGCTCCGGGGGGGCCGGGGTTTGTAGCACGCACCCCACCACTCCCCGTCGTTCAGGGGCGGGGCTGGACGCCCTGTCGGGCAGCGACGTCGGTGGGATGCGTAGGCTCGGGGTCATGGGCCGATCCATCCTGGGCGTGCTCGACGAGATCCTCGCCGAGCGCGGTCCCGGCACCGTCGTCGCACACCGCGTCCTGCCGGCCGTCGAGGCCCGGACGGCCCCGCTGCCGCCCGACCTGGACGCCGCGGTGGTGCCCGCGCTGGCCGCGCGCGGCATCACGAGCCTCTACAGCCACCAGCGCGCGGCCTACGACCACGCGCGCGCCGGTCGCCACGTCGTGGTGGTCACCCCCACCGCCAGCGGCAAGACGCTTTGCTACAACCTGCCGATCCTCCAGACGCTGCTGGAGGACCCCGGCGCGCGCGCCCTGTACCTCTTCCCGACGAAGGCGTTGGCCCGTGACCAAGCCGCCGAGCTCGGCGCGCTCCTCGAGGTCGCGGCCGGTCCAGAGGGTGCGCACGGCGGCTCGGCAGCCGCGTCAGCCACGTCTGCAAGAGGTCTGCCCGGCCTCGGCGCGGCCGTCTACGACGGCGACACGCCCCCGGCCGAACGCACCCGGATCCGCGACCGCGCCCACGTCGTGCTGTCCAACCCGGACATGCTGCACACGGCCATCCTGCCCCACCACGCGCGCTGGATGCGCGTGTTCGAGAACCTGCGCTACGTCGTCATCGACGAGCTGCACCACTACCGCGGCGTCTTCGGTAGCCACCTGGCCAACGTGCTCCGACGACTCGAGCGCATCTGCCGCTTCCACGGCTCGAACCCCACGTTCGTCTGCACCAGCGCCACCATCGCCAACGCCAAGTCCTTCGCGGAGACGCTGCTCGAGCGCCCCGTGGAAGTCATCGAGGAGAACGGGGCGCCGCTCGGCGAGCGACACCTCGTGCTGCTCAACCCGCCGCTCGTGCAACCGGCGATGGGGCTGCGCGCGTCGTACCTGACCACCGCCAAGCGCGTCGCCGAGCGGTTCCTGCGCAAGCACATCCACACCATCGTGTTCTGTGGCGCGCGCACCGTCACCGAGGTCATGGCCAAGTACCTCAAGGAGATCTTCCACGACCGCGTGGCGGACAAGCCGCGCATCGTGGGCTACCGCGGCGGCTACCTGCCCAAGGAGCGCCGGGCCATCGAGCGCGGCTTGCGCGAGGGCTCCATCCTGGGCGTCGTCAGCACCAACGCGCTCGAGCTCGGCGTGGACATCGGGGCGTTGGACGCCTGCGTGCTGGCCGGCTACCCGGGCACGGTCGCCAGCACGCGCCAGCAGGCGGGTCGCGCCGGACGCCGCCAGGGCACGTCGGTGGCGGTGCTCGTCTTGCGTTCCGCGCCGCTCGACCAGTACCTCGCCGACCACCCGGAGTTCCTGCTCGACGGGGCACCGGAGAGCGCCCACATCAACGCCGACAACCTGCAGATCCTCGTGAGCCACCTCAAGTGCGCGGCGTTCGAGCTGCCCCTGGAAGACGGCGAGCGCTTCGGCCGTGGGCCGGCGGCCGACGAGGAGGTGCCGGCCGTGCTGGCCTGGCTCGAGGAGCGAGGCGTCGTCCGTCACACGGGCGGACGCTGGCATTGGGCCGCCGATGCCTACCCGGCCAACGACCTCTCGCTACGCAGCGTCACCAGCACCAACTTCGTGGTGGTCGACACGACCACGTCGCCCCACCAGGTCATCGCGGAGGTGGACTACGCCTGGGCCTTCACGACCCTGCACGAGGGCGCCATCTACATGGTGCAGAGCGTGGAGTACCACGTCGACAAGCTCGACTGGGACCGCCGCAAGGCCTACGTCCGCCGCGTCGAGAGCGAGTACTACACGGACGCCCTGAGCTACGCCCGCGTGAAGATCCTCCACGTGCTGCGCGGGCCGGTCGCGTCGGCCGCTCCGCAGACGGCGGAGGTCGAGACCACGGCCACGGGCGAGGTCGTGCGCGAGGACGACGACACCAAGCGGGAGGCGCCGGCGGCCGCGGCCGCCGATGGTGCGGGCGAGGCCTCGAGCGACGCCGCAGACGACGAGGCGGCGTTCGGCCCCGAGTACGGCGAGGTCGAAGTCGTCCGCAAGGCCGTGGGCTACAAGAAGATCAAGTTCCACACGCAGGAGAACCTCGGCTGGGGCTCCATCCTGCTGCCCGAGGACATCTACCACACGCAAGCCACGTGGCTCACGCTCCCGCAGGCTTCCGTGGCGGCGCTGGGCGTGCCGACCAGCGACTTGGTGGACGCCCTGCAGGGACTGGCCAACCTGCTGCACGGCCTCGCGTCGTTCTTGCTCATGTGCGACGGCCGCGACCTGGGCGTCGTCATCGGCGACCGCACCCGCGAGTGGTTCCATCGCCCGTCCATGCCGGGCGAGATCGCCGCGCCACCGCCGGACCGGTTCGAGCCCACGATCTTCCTCTACGACCAGTACTCCGGCGGCATCGGGCTGGCGGAGGCCTTGCACCCGCGCTTCGAAGCCTGGCTGGGCGGCGCCCGCGATCGGCTCGAGGCCTGCGCCTGTGCGCGTGGCTGTCCTTCCTGCGTGGGGCCCGAGCAAGAGGTCGGCCCGCTCGCCAAGCGTCTGGCCGTGCGCCTGCTCGACGACTTGCTCGCGCGCGCCGGGCTCGCGACGTCGGCCGCGAACGACACGGGACCTGCGGAAGTGACGGAGGCGACCTGTACAGTGCGGGCGTGACCGTCCCGCCCGGCGATCGCATCCGACGCATTCTCTCCGACGGCTTGCCCCCCGCGGCCGAGCCGCGCCCTCGTGGACCCGTGCTTCGGCAGGTCCCCGGCCCCGATCGGACCGACGGCGAGGACACCCAGGGCGCGGCGGCGCGCCCCCGTGTCCCCGACGAGCTGCGTGAGCGGCTGGCCATGCTGGACCGCCTGAGCAGTCGCAGTCCGTCCCGTGCCGCGACCGTCGCCGGCGGGGATGCGAACCCCGGCGAGGGCGACGAGGGCGTACCGCGGCTGCCGCTCGCCCCCCCGGCGCACGCCCTGCCCGCGGAGGGGGCCGACGAGGCCACGCCCGACGGGCGCGACGCGTTCTCGCTCGAAGGCCTGCTCGGCGGGCGGCCGCGTCGCACGCTGCGCGGCACGTGCTGGCAGGTCGACCGTCTCGTGCCCCTGGATGCGCTGCACGGACGGGCCGCGCTACGCGCCGGCGCCATGGCCTCGCTGCCGCTGCGAGCCGGCGAGCGCTCGGCGGCGGGCCCCGCCCACCTCGACGCGCGCGACGCCGTGTTCCTCGACACCGAGACCACCGGCCTGGCCGGCGGCACGGGCACCGTGGCGTTCCTCGTCGGGCTGGGCTGGATCGAGGGCGACCGCTTCCGCGTGCGACAGCTGCTCATGCGCGACTACCCGGAGGAGGCGGCCCTGCTCGCCGCCGTGCGCGAAGACGTGGGCGACCGCCCCCTCGTCACGTTCAACGGCCGCAGCTACGACTGGCCGCTCTTGGTCACGCGGTGGCGGCTCAACCGGTCTGCCTGGGGCGTCGTGCCGGGCGGCCCCCACGACCCCACGCCACGCACCCATCTCGACCTGCTGCTCGCGGCACGACGCCTCTGGGCCCGCACGCTGCACAGCCGCAGCCTCTCGAGCCTCGAGCGCCACGTGCTCGGTGTGGACCGTGGCGAGGACCTCTCGGGCGCACGCATCCCGGCGGCGTGGTTCCACTACCTGCGCACGGGCTGGGGCGTGGACATCGCCCGCGCCTGTCAGCACAACGTGCACGACGTGGTCACGCTGCTCGCGCTGATCGGTCGGGTCGACGAGGCCTTCCGTCGTCCCGAGGGCCCGGCGACCCATCCCGGCGACGCGCTGGGGACGGCGCGTTGGCTCGTCGAGCTCGAGGCCTACGACCGCGCGGAGCGCTGCCTGC
Organism: Planctomycetota bacterium; assembly: GCA_020631815.1. Lineage (GTDB taxonomy): Bacteria > Planctomycetota > PLA2 > PLA2 > JAEUHO01 > JACKGW01. Next base: position 36,688 of record JACKGW010000010.1, read on the forward strand.
GCGCCGGCCTCGACGAGGCGACAGGCTCCGAGCGCTTCGACCTCCACCGTGATCTCGGCACGCTGCTACGCCGCACGGGTCGTCCGGAAGAAGCCCTGGACCAATGGCAGGCCGTGGCGCGCGGCATGGAGCGCTTCGACCGCCACGCCTACGAGCAGGTCGCCAAGCTCTTGGAGCACGCGCTGGGTCGACCGGGTGAGGCCCTGGCGTGGACCGACGAGGCCCTTGGGCGCTTGCCGGACGACGCCGGCGGGCGCGACGCGCTCGAGCACCGCGCCGAGCGGCTGCGGCGCAAGGCGAGCCGCTGACCCCGGGGCGACGTCGCGCGGGAAGCTACTTCGCCACGTGGGTGCGCAGCGCCGTGGCGGCGGCGTCGACGAGCGCCTTCTCGGCCGGCGTGGGCATCGGCAGACCGTCTCGCAACGACACGCCCATGCCCCGAAGGCCCGCTACCAGCGCTTCGCGCGACTCGGCGGGCACGGCGCGCGCCGTGAAGCCGAGGCGCACCAGGTCGTCGGCCAGACGCAGGAGGGCGTTGCCCCGCTCGGCGTTGGCCAGGACGTAGCGCGTGAGCGCCGCCTCGCGCATCTCCAGGCGGGCCACCTCGGCCTCGAGCGCCTGGAGCCGACCCTCGACCGTCACGCCTCCGCGGTTGGGGACGACGTCGGTGACGTCCTTGGCCAAGAGGGGCGTGGCCACCGCGCCCGTGACGAGGGCGGCGACGACGAGCAGGGCAGTGCGCATGGGAACCTCCGCGCGGCCTCCCTCGAGGGAGCCGTCCGGATCCTACCCCACCCACCGCAGGCGGCCGCCGCCCGTGCCGTGACGAGGAATCCGGGACACTGCGCCTACGTTGGGACGGCCATGCGCAAAGCCCTGCCCCTCGTCGTCGCCGCTCTCGTGCTCGCCGCGATCGCCTGGCGCACCCTCCAGCAGCCCGGGCGCGACCTGGCCAAGGCGCGGACGCTCAGCCTGGCCCACGCCGGCGAGGTGAAGGCCGCCCGCGAGGCCTTGGCGGCGTACGAGACGCGCTACCGCGCGCCCGAGGACATCTGGTTCGCCAGCGACATCCTGATGCGGACCGGCGACGTCGAGGCCGCTCTCGGACGTGTGTTCGACCACCCCGTCCTGGGCAAGGACCGGGCCACGCCACGCCGCTTCGCCCGCGAGGCGCTGCACCTGATCGGCTGGGAAGACGGCGACTTCGCGCGCCCCACGATCTTCGTCGGCCGCGTGCTCGTCACCCTGCTCGAGGCGGGCGACGCCCATGCGGAGTACGACCAGGGCCGACGCCTGTCCGAGCAGCCCATCGAGATGCTGCTCGGCTACTGGTTCGAACACTTCCGCGACTGCTCGGGGCGGCCGATGCTGCGCGGCCGCGAGTTCCTCCGCAAGCGGTCCGAGCGCGACGCCAAGGCCGCGGCGGGTCTCGCCGCGGCCCGCCCGGGCCCCGCCTCGGCGACGGCCGGCGAGGTCGCGGCGCTGCGCGAGATCATCGACGACCCCACGTGGCACGAGCGCCAGCCCATCGCCTGGCATCTCGCCTGCACGGCCTACGCGAAGGCGGGCGGCAAGGCGGGCATGAAGAAGCTGCACGAGATGCTGCAGGAGATCGCGCCGCAGGCCGGAACCTCGCCCCGCGCCGCGATCGACGAGGCGACCCTCGCGACGGCCCTCTTCGGCGGCGGCGACCAGCTGCTGCTAGACCGGCTCGTGCATAAGTACCTGCTGGAGGCCGACCCGAAGCTGTCCGCGTTCGGCGCCTGGGTCGTCGAGGCCCTGCTCAGCCGTCACCGCGAGGGGGACGGCATGGCGCGCAAGGCCTTGGCCCAGCTGTGGGACGACCTGCGCCCGGAGGGCATCGAGTACCGCGAGCGGATCGCCACGGCCCTGTTCCTCGAAGGGGAGCCGACCGACGCCCTGCCCCTCTCCCGCGAGGCCGTCGTGGCCGCGCTGCGCGGCGAGGGGTTCAACGTCCGCAGCCGGATGCTGGCCGCGGCCATCGACCTGGCGGCGGGCGAGCGCGACGCGCTCCCCAAGCTGGTGACCGCCCTGCGGGAGCTGACCGGGGCGAAGGAGGAGATGGTCGAGGCCCGCCAGGCGCCGCTCTACATGAGCGCCCTGCTGACCGGCCTGCGCGCCCTGCTCCTCTACGGGGACGCCGCCGGACGCGCCTGAGCGCCCCCCGCGACCGGACTTGATGCGCGCATAAGGCCGCCTCGCGTCGCGCCGTCGCCCTCGGGAGGCAGAATCCTCCATCGCCCGACCGGACCGCCAGTCCCCGGGCGTCCCGCCAACGAGCACGTTCGACGGCGGGAAGGAGGACGGCATGCGCACGGGAGTCGGGACGATGTCGCAGGCGACGCGCAGCGGGACGCGAGACGAGGCTCGCGCCCCCCAGGAGTCCATGGCCCAGATGTTCGGGGCTGACTGCTTCGGCTTGAGCGAGATGCAGCGCCGCTTGCCGCGGCCCGTCTTCGAGGCCATCCAGTCCACCATCCGCTCCGGCGAGAAGCTGGACATGGGCTCGGCCGACGCCGTCGCCGAGGCCATGAAGGAGTGGGCGCTGGAGCGCGGCGCCACGCACTACACGCACTGGTTCCAGCCGCTCACGGGCGCCACCGCCGAGAAGCACGACAGCTTCCTGTCGCTCGACGACGGCCGCGCCATCACGCACTTCGGTGGGCGCGCGCTGATCCAGGCCGAGCCCGATGCCAGCAGCTTCCCGTCGGGCGGCATGCGCAGCACGTTCGAAGCGCGCGGCTACACCGCGTGGGACCCCACCTCGCCCGCGTTCCTCATCGAGAGCGAGCACGGCTCCACGCTCACCATCCCCTCCGTGTTCGTCTCGTACACGGGCGAAGCGCTGGACACGAAGACCCCGCTGCTGCGCACCATGCGCGAGCTGTCGCGCGCCGCGACGCACGCCCTGCGCCTCATGGGGCGCGACGCGCGCCGCGTCGACAGCACGCTCGGCTGCGAGCAGGAGTACTTCCTCGTCGAGCGCGAGTGGTACATGGCGCGCCCCGACCTCGAGGTCACCGGCCGCACGGTGCTAGGCAGCGCCCCGCCCAAGGGCCAGCAGCTCGAAGACAACTACTTCGGCACGATCGACAGCCGCGCCCTCGGCTTCATGGGCGAGGTGGAGCAGGAGGCGTGGCGCCTGGGCATTCCGCTCAAGACGCGCCACAACGAGGTCGCCCCGCACCAGTACGAGGCCGCCCCGATCTTCCAGCCCATCAACGTCGCCGCCGACCAGAACCAGCTGCTCATGGACATCCTGCGCAAGGTCGCGCGCCGCCGCGGCCTGGCCGTCCTGCTCCACGAGAAGCCCTTCGCCGGCGTCAACGGCTCGGGCAAGCACAACAACTGGTCCATGCAGGACGAGCGCGGGCGCAACCTGCTCGAGCCCGGCAAGGAGCCCGACCGCAACGTCGAGTTCCTGTTCTTCCTGGCGGCCGTGCTGAAGGCCGTCCACCGCCGCGGCGACCTGCTGCGTGCCGGCGTGGCCAGCGCGGCCAACGACCACCGCCTGGGCGCCAACGAGGCACCGCCGGCCATCGTCAGCGTGTTCCTCGGCCAGCACCTCACGGAGATCCTCGAGGCCCTGCTCGAGAGCCGCCCCACCGGGAACGAGGTCAAGGCCTTCGTCGAGACGGGCTTGGCGACGCTCCCCGAGGTGCGCCGCGACAACACCGACCGCAACCGCACGAGCCCGTTCGCCTTCACCGGCAACAAGTTCGAGTTCCGCGCAGTCGGCTCGAGCCAGTCGACCTCGATCCCCATGGCGTTCCTGAACGTCGCGGTGACGGAGGCCGTGGACGAGCTGTCCGACCGCCTGGCCAAGCGCCTGGACGGCGGCGAGGACCGCAACGCGGCCATCTTGGCCGTCGTCCGCGAGGCCTACACCGAGGCCAAGCCGATCGTCTTCAACGGCAACAACTACGGCCAGGAGTGGGTCGAGGAGGCAGCCCGTCGCGGCCTGCCCAACCTCGCGGACACGCCCGCCGCGCTCGGCGTGCTCGAGCGCGACGACGTGAAGGACCTCTTCCAGCGCTACCACGTCCTGCAAGGCCACGAGCTGGACGCCCGCTACCGCATCCTGCTCGAGCGCTTCAACCGCATGATCCAGATCGAGGCCGTGCAGCAGATCCGCATGGTCAAGACGGGCGTGCTGCCGGCGGCCTACCGCCAGCAGGCCGACATGGCCGCGGCGTACGACTCCGCGACCAAGTTCGGCGGTGTCGCCGTGGCCCAGCAGAGCGAGATGCAGGCGTACATGAAGGCGGTAGCCGCCACGATCGACGCGCTCAACGGCGTACGTGCCGCGCTGCGCGACGGTCCCGACGAGGAGCACGAGCCCCTCGCGGCCGCTCGCCACAAGGTGGACGTCATGCGCCCCGCCATGGAGAAGCTGCGCACCGCGGCCGACACCATCGAGCGACGCACCGACGAAGGCCTGTGGCCTTACCCGACGTATCACCAGATGCTGTTCCAGTAGCAGCGAACGGGCTTCGTCCGGACCACTCTGCGGCGCGCCGGCGGACTCCCGTCTGGCGCGCCGCGCAGTTTGTCAGGCGCGGCGAAGTACCTCTGGCGCCGCGCCCTCAGGCGCGACGCAGTGCTTCCACGGGGCGGAGGTGGGCGGCGCGCCAGGCGGGCGCGAGGCCGCCGAGCAAGCCCAGCACCACGGCGATGCCCACGGCTTGGACCAGCAGCGGTCCATCGAGGCGGAACGCGAACGTCTGCTCGGTGAACGTGTTCCAGTTCATCGTGCCCGTCTGGAGGCCGTTCAACGGCAGCACCAGCAGCACGCCGAGGCAGCCGCCGACGAGCCCGATGAGGCCTGCCTCCACGAGGAACGCGGTGAGGATCCCCCAGGTGCCGTAGCCGATGCTGCGCAGCACGCCGATCTCGCGCGTCCTCGCGCCGACGGCGGCGATCATCGTGTTGGCGGCGCCTAGCACGCCGGCGATGCCGAGGATCGTGGTCAGCAGCACACCCAGCACGGTCAGGACACCGCCGAGCACGTTCGTCTGCGAGGCGAAGTAGGCCGCCTCGGTCATGACCTTGCTGGGCAGCTGCTTGTCCGAGGCGAGCTCTCGCGCGATGGCGGGCACGTCCACCCCCGGCTTGATGCGGGCCACGACGCGCTGGCGCACCGGACGGTCCAGCGCCGCGGCGATGCGCTCCACGTCGCCCCAGATCTCCGAGCGGTACGCCCCGTCGTGGTCGAAGAGGCCGACGACCTTGAACGGCGTCAGGTTGATGACGAGCGTGTCGCCCAGCTGGCAGTGCGCGATGCGCTCCACGAGCGGCACGCCCACCAGGATCTCGTCCGCGCCGAAAGCGGGCAGGCGACCGTCGACCAGCTGCCAGGCCTTGCCGTGGATCGGGATCGACGTCTCCTCGATGCCCCGGATGGGCACGTTGACCTGGCCCAGGCCGTCGGCCTTGTCGAGGAACAGGGCGAGGTAGATCTCGCCGGCCGCCATGGGGCGCCCCCCCTCGTCGAGCAGGACCTCGGGGCGCTCCTTCTTGTACTGCTCGACCTTCTCCAGCGGGATGCCGCTCTCGCCCTCGCTGGTGGCGCCAGGGCGTAGGTAGATGAGCACGTCCTCGCGCCCGGTCGTGGAGAGGAAGGACTGGAACCCGTTGCGCAGGGCAAACACGCCGCACAGCACGGCCACCGTCATGGCGATGCCCAGCGCACTGAAGAGCGACGCCTGCCAACGCACGAGCAGGTTGCGCCAGGGGTAGGACCAGGGCACGAACCGCAGGTGCATGCTCACGCCCCCCGTCGCAGCGCTTCGGCGGCACGCAAGCGCGCGGCCTGGAACGCCGGGATGCCGCCGGCGAGGAACGCGATCACGAGCGCCACGACGCCCGACGCGACCATGGTGTCCGTGGTCACGTGGTACATGGGGATCTGCGTGCCGAGCAGCCGCCGGAAGGTGTCCTGCGAGCCCCACGCCAACAGCAACCCGATGGCCGCACCGAGGCCGACGAGCAGCGCAGCCTCCAGCAGGTACAGCCGCAGCGGCGCCTCGCGGCCGAACCCCAAGGCGCCCAGGATGCCCATGCTGCGCGTCCGCTCGCGGGCCGCCATGGTCATGGTGTTCACCACGCCGAAGAACAGCGCCACGAGGACGGCCGCACCGATCGAGCCGAGGAACACCGGCAAGTTGCCGAGCATCGAGATGAACGACGCCTGGAAGGCCGCCTCGGGCTGTGTGCGCGTGCGCTGGGGGCCCGCCGCGTAGTGATCGTCGATCCTGAGGGAGACATCCTCGGGCGTGTAGCCCGGGGCGATCTTGACCATGAGCACGCTGGTGCCGCGGGGCCCGTCGGCGTCCCCCCGCTCGAGGACTTCGTTGAGGTAGTCCCAGTGGAAGAAGAGCGTCACCTCGTCGACGTTGGCCTTCGTGCTTCGGTAGATACCGCGGATGTTGAAGGTCCACTCCGCGCCGTCGTGGCGGCGGTAGATGGTGCCGATCAGCGGAACCGTGTCGCCGATCTTCCAGCCGAACTGGTCGGCCAGCGTGCGCCCGACGATGCACCCCTGGCGATCGTCGACGAAGTCGCGCTTCTGCTCCGCGGGCATCACCACCTCGGGCCACATGCGCATCATGTGCTCGGGGTCGGTGCCGAACTGGGCGAAGAAGTTGGACTCGGACTGGTAGCGACCGCCGAACCACGTGTAGCTGCAGACGTCTTCGACGCCCTCCATCTCCCCCACGGTGGTGCGGTAGGCGATCGGCAACGACTGGAACAGGCTGACGGCGCTGCCGACGACGATGCGGTTGCTGGCCGACGCGGTCACCGCGGCGTCCAGGCTCGTCACGATCGAGCGCAGGAAGCAGACCAGGAACACCGCCACGGAGACGGCTCCCACCGTGAGGAGGGACCGCACGGGGTGGCTCCAGGCGTGGCGCCACGCGAGGAAGCCCAGGCTCACGCCTCGGCCCCCTCGACCAGCACGGTGCCCTTGTCCAGCTTCACGATGCGATCGGCGACCTCGCCGGCCTGCGGGTCGTGCGTGACCATGAGGATGGTCTTGCCGTGTTCGTCGACGAGGCGGCGCAGGAGGCCGAGCACCTGGTCGGCGCTCGCGCGGTCGAGGTCACCCGTCGGCTCGTCGCACAGCATCACTTCGGGGTCCATGGCCAGGGCGCGCGCGATGGCCACACGCTGCTCCTGCCCACCGCTCAGCTGCTTGGGGCGGTGGTCCATGCGATCGGCCAGCCCCACGATCTCCAGCGCGAAGCGCGCCTGCTCGCGGCGCTGCGCCCGGGAGAGCGGCGTGAGGAGCAGGGGCAGCTCGACGTTCTCCTCCGCGGTCAGCACGGGGATCAGGTTGAACGCCTGGAACACGTAGGCGACGTTGGCCGCGCGCCATGCGGACAGCTCGTCGGGCGACAACGCGTCCACGTCCACCCCGCCGACCGTCACCGAGCCCTCGTCCGGGATGTCGAGCCCGCCCACGAGGTTGAGGATGGTGGACTTGCCGCTGCCCGACGGCCCCATCAGGGCCACGAACGAGCCCGCCTTGACGTCGAGGTCGAGACGGTCGAGGACGACGAGCTCGACGCCGCCCTTCGTGTAGATCTTCGTGACGCCGTCCAGCCGGACCATCGTCTCGCCGCGCTCGGGCCTCGGCATCAGCGCTCGCCTCCACCCGCTGCCGTCACGGCCTGGCCTGCGGAAAGGTCCGGCGTCGGATGGCGCACGACGACGTCGCCCTCGTCGAGGCCCTTCGTGATCTCCACGCGTGCGCCGACCTGTCGCCCGAACTCGACGCGACGCCGCTCGAGGCGACCGTCGACGACCACCCAGACCGACCGGTCGACACCGCGCCCGACGATCGCGTCCTCGGGCACGCCCAGGAACGGCGCCTCCGCTTCGGGCGCGACATCGCCTGCGTGGAACACGACACGTGCCGCCATGTCCGGGCGCGCGTAGGGCGGACGCTCGTCGAAGGCGACGCGCACCTCGATGGTGCCCTTGCTGCGGTCGGCGCGCGGCCAGACCTGGCTGACGTGACCGGGCCAGCCACGATCGGGCTCGGCGTCGAGGTAGATGCTCACGCGTGCGTCATCGCGCACCGACAGGATGCGCCGCTCGCTGAGCTCCACCTGGATGCCGAAGGACTCGGGGTCCACGATGGTCAACACGCTGCCGCGCGAGTTGCCCGCGCCCATGGGCGCGAGCACTTCCCCGACCTCGGCGTCCTTGCGGATCACGAGGCCCGTGAACGGCGCGATGATCTTGGTCTTCTCGACCTGCACCTTGGCCGTGGCCAGCGTCCGCGCGGCACGGTCCGCCTCGCGCGTGGCGACCGTCGCTGCGGCTTCGGCCTCGGTCACGCGGGAGCGCGCCGTCGTGACCGCAGCCTCGCGCGCCACGACGTCTTGTCGCCAGGCTTGGAGCTCGGCCTCGCGGGCCGCGGCGGCGTGGCGGGCCGCGTCCAGGGCCGCTGCGGCCTCATGCGCCTGCGTGAGCAGGGTGTCGAACGCGGAACCGTCCAACCGGCCGGCGTCGAACAAGGGGCGCTGGCGCTCGACTTCGCGCGCGGCGCGACCCGAGGCTTCCTCCAGCCGCGACGTGTCGGACTGCGCGGCAGCCCATGCGGCTTCGAGACGCCCACCCTGCGCGCGCAGCGCGGCGAGCTCGGCCTCCAGCTGGTCGACGGCCAGCTTGGCGGTCTCGACACCGCGACCGGCCTGGGCCGCGGCCGCCTCGGCCGTGGCCTGGGCGGCCTGCGCCTCGTCGCGGACGGCCTCGAGGTCCTCGGAGAAGATCCGGGCCACGACCGAGTCCGCCTTCACCTCGTCGCCGACGTCGGCCGCCAGGTCGACGAGCCGACCGCTGAGCGGCGTCGACAGCGAGGCCATGCGGTCCGCCACGACGTAGCCGTTGGCCGTGACGTCGCCGGCCGCAGGCCCCTGCCCGCTCGCGCGCTCCGCACGGCCGACCTGCACCGTGACGGGACCGCTGTCGTCGAGCCAGCCGAGGAGCGGCCCACGCAGCAGCCAGACGATGCCGGCGATACCGAGCACGAGCATCACGCGCAGCCAGGGGAAGCCGCGAGCCTTGGCACGGCGGCCCCCGGGGCCTCGGTCGATCCGCAGCCGACCGAGGTCAGGGACGTCGGGCGAGGAGGAGGCGGGAGAGGACACGACGAGGGAGCCGAGCCGCGCAGGCTCGGCGCAGCGGGTCAGTCGCGGCGCGTGTCCTGGCGCTTCGACATGCGCGTCATCGTGTGGCGCATGCCATTGCCGCGCCGGCCGGGCTTCACCTTCCCCTTGCGGCTGCCGCCGCGGGTGTGCTTCTGGGCCTTGGGCATGGTCACCTCCGGGAGAACCCGGGACGGTACCCCGCCCCCCGCGGGCCCGCGATCCGATTTCGGGGCGTGCCGGGGGTCCCGTCTGCCATCCTCGCGCCATGCAGCACCTTGTTCGCCCTGTCGCCCGCGTCTCGCTCGTCCTGCTGGCCGTCGCCGCCATGTCGCTGGCCGGCTGTTCGAGGAGTCGCTGCTGCCCCCGCCGGGTCCACGCACCTGCGGTCCCGGTGACGCCCCCCATGACGGCGCCGACCCCCGCGGAGCCGTCGCAGCCGGAAGCTCCCATGCCTGACGAAGCCGCATGGAACGCGGACGGCTCGGCGACCGACCTGGGAGCGGTCGTGGCCCGCTTCCTGGCCGACAACGCGGACGTCGTCGTCTTCGGCGAGCTGCACGGCCACGAGGTAGGTGCGGCCTGGGAGATGGGGCTCCTCGAGGGCCTGGCCGCAGGCGATCGCCCCGTGGCCCTGGCCATGGAGTTCCTCGAGCGCGACGTCCAGCCGGCGGTCGACGCCTGGCTGGCGGGCGAGATGGACGATGCCGCCTTCATCAAGGCTGCTCGCCAGGGTCCCGCCTACGCGACCACGCACGGGCCGTTGCTGGCGTTCGCCAAGGAGCACGGGCTCCCCGTGGTCGCCGCCAACGCACCGCGCCCCCTGGTCACACGCTTCCGCAAGGCCGAGGACGCCTACGAGGCCTGGCTGGAGACGCTCGAGCCCGAGGAGCGGGCCACGCTGCCCCGCACCTGTGCCCAGCTCGACGACGCGTACCGCGCCAAGTTCGTCGAGTTCATGGGGCCCCAGCGCGGTCCGACGTTCTTCCGCGCGCAGTCCTTGTGGGATGACGCGATGGCCGAGGCCATGGCCGACTTCCGGGCCGCCCATCCCGACCACCGTGTCTTGTTCGTGGTCGGTGCGTTCCACGTCACCGACGGCATGGGGACGATCACCAAGTACAAGTCCCGCCGCCCGCAGGACGTCGTGCGCAGCGTCGTGATGGACCACGCGGAGAGCACACGCACGGCGCCCGCGCCGGAAGCCCGCACGCGCGGCGACGTGCTGCTCGACGTCCCGGCCCCCCGCCGGGCCCACGGGAAGGCCTCGTAGCAGATCGAGCGGGCTGCGGATCGAGCGGGCTGCGGGCCGCTTGACCCGCCGCAGACCCCCCCCTACCGTTCCCCCCTTGCTGTCGACCGTGGCGGGATAGCTCAGTCGGTTAGAGCACAGGCTTCATAAGCCTGGGGTCGTCGGTTCAAGTCCGACTCCCGCTACCACCTTGCTGCCGAGCCTGCGAGCGCAGGACTCACGGGCGCAGGCCTCGCGAGCAGCGGCCAAAACGAACGACGCCGCTCCGGAGATCTCCGAAGCGGCGTCGCGGCCTCCGCGAGGAGGCCATTTGTGGATCGGACCTCCGAGGAGGTCCGAGGTCACGCTAGGGCTGGATCAGCAGCCGCAGGGGTCGCAGGGGTTGCAACCCGTGTTGCAGCCGCAGTCGTTGCAGCCGCAGCCGAGGCTCGGAAGCTCGGGAAGCGACGGGCCGCAGCCACAGCAGCCAGCGAAGCCGAGGCCGAGCAGCGCGACCGCGACGAGAAGTGCCTTCTTCATGGTCTCCCTCCTTCAGAGGAAATGCAGGATCCTGATGGAAACCCGCCCACGAGGCGGTTGCACGCCCGCGGGGGCCGCGGTCCGGGTTACGGCCGCGGCGTACCGAGATACCACGCCCCCTGCCCAATGGCGACGATCTCTCCCCGGCCGTTGCGGCAGGTGCCTTCGACGTAGGCGATTTTTCGGCCCCTGTGCGTGACCGCCCCGAGGGCCTCGAGCTCCTCGCCGGAGCGCACGGCCCGGTGGAACTGGAACGAGATCTGGGTGGTGCTGCACCAGCCCCCCGGCTCGAGGAGGCTGTCCACGGCATGGCCCATGGCGGTGTCCAGCAGGGCCATGGTCACGGAGCCGTGGACGACGCCCTGGATGTTGCGGTGGGCGTCCTGGGCACGCATGCGGCAGCGCACCTGACCGGGCTCCAGCCGCTCCTCCTGGATGCCCAGGAGCTGGACGAGTCCGTCTTCGTGGGGCGGGCGGCCGGCGCCCGGATCGGTGCTGCTCATCGTGGTCTCCGTGATCGGTGCGGTACCCGCGCCCGTACAGGCTCCCGTGCCCGGGCCCCGGGGCCCAGGTCGGCGCCTCGCCGCGGGCCCGAGGGCTGCCCGTTGCGGGTCCCGACCTGCTATCTTGAGGGGATGAAGACGTCCACCACGTGGTTCCCCAAGCTCCTCTTCCTCGCCCTCTTCGTGACGGTCCTCGGCATCGCCCTTCCGGGTGGTTCCGCGACCAAGGCCGTTGCCGAGGAAGACCCCGGCGGCAACGCGGGCGGCAACCCCGACGAGGAGGGGGGTGAGGACATCGCGGACGTCTTCGGCGGCGAGACCACGTTCACGCCGGCGCAGGTGGACACCGCCATCAAGAAGGGCCTCTCCTGGCTGATGAAGAAGCAGGGCCGCGACGGCAGCTGGGGCGAGATCGAGGGCGACACGTTCTATGGCGGCGGCACGGACGACGGCCAGCGTCGTGGCTACGGTCACCCCGCGGGCGTGACCTCGTTGGCCATCTACACGCTCCTCAAGTGCAAGATCCCGGACAAGCACGAGAGCGTGAAGAACGGCTTCAAGTTCATCAAGGACAACCGCCACGACGAGCCGCGCGGCTGCTACGAGACCTCGATGCTGCTGCTCGCGCTTACCGCCACCGCGGACCCGTACAAGACGTCGAAGGCATCGACCAAAGCCGAAGCCGACGACCGCATCAAGATGAAGGGCAACTACAAGAGCTGGGCCACCAAGCTGGTCAAGCACCTGCAGGAACAGCGCTTCGCGGGCGCCAAGGGATGGCGCTACCACATCAACGACACGCCCCAGCCTGGCGGCCCCGAGGACCTCTCCAGCACCCAGCTGGCGGCGCTGGCCCTCTTCGCGGCGAACCGCGCGGCGATCCGTGCCGACAAGGACACCTGGGAGGACATCCTCTCGTTCTCGATGTCGCAGCAGGCCGCTGACGGCCCCGAGTCCGAGATCATGGACCCCGAGAACCGCAGCCAGAAGTACAAGGCGCGCAGCCGCGGCTTCAGCTACATCAAGGCCGACGCCGAGGCGCAGCACAACCTGCCGAGCGGCTCGATGACCGCGTGCGCCTTGGCCAACATCGAGATGGCCCGTTACGTCCTGCGTAGCGGCAGGGGTGGTCGCGAGGGCTGGGACAAGCGCCCGGACGCTGCCGATGTGCAGGCCGCGCTCTACGACGGTCTGGCGTGGCTCAACACGAACTGGAGCGCGTTCACCAACCCGCAGCCCGGCGTCCCCCACGACCAGGGCGGCTACCACATCTACTACCTGTACGCGATCGAGCGCGCGATGGACCTCTTCGGCCTGCGCCAGATCGACTCGCACAGCTGGTACAGCGAGATGGGCCAGGAGCTGCTCAACCGCCAGTACGACGACGGTCACTGGGAGACGGGCAGCACGCACAAGCCCAAGGACGTGCTCGACACGTGCTTCGCGCTCCTCTTCCTCAAGCGCGCCACCGGCGGCTCGATCGCCTTCCCCTCCTTCACCAACGGCGGCGGCCCCGCAGCCGACAATCGCTAAGTCGAAGGCACTCCTCGTTGGCGAGCTGTGAGGGGATCGTCCCTCACAGAGGTCGCAGCGTGGCATCTACGGCAACGACGCCAGCGCGAGTGCTTCGACATGGTTAGGTCGAAGGCACTCCACTCAGCGAGCTGTGGGGGATCGTCCCTCACAGAGGTCGCAGCCTTGCGCGTAGGGCAACGACGCCAGCGCGAGTGCTTCGACACGGTTAGGTGGGGCCATTCCCCGTCAGCGGGCTGTGAGGGATCGTCCCTCACAGGGGTCGAAGCCTTGCGCGTAGGGCAACGACGCCAGCGCGAGTGCTTCGACACGGTTAGGTGGGGCCATTCCCCGTCAGCGGGCTGTGAGGGCACTGCCCCTCACAGAGGTCGCAGCGTGGCATCTACTGCAACGACGCCAGCGCGAGTGCTTCGACACGGCTAAGTCGAAAGCACTCCACGTGAAAGGGCTGTGAGGGCACTGCCCCTCACAGAGGTCGCAGCATTGCCTTTCCGGCGTCGACGTCAGGACGCTCACCGCTCTTCCGCCACGCATCGGGTCGTCGGGGCGACGGTAGCGCGCCACCATCGGCGACGACTCGTGGTCTGTTCACTCGAGGAGCCGATGGTGGTGCGCGACCGAGCATCCGGCGAGCCGCCCGCCCGCACCCCAGCCCCTAACCGTTCGCCATAGCCTTCAGGGCTTCGACGTCGCTGGCCAGCTTGGCAAACTCCTCGGGCGGCATGAGCTTGGCCAGGCGCTCCATGCGGGGAGCCAGGCTGGCGGCCAACGTGACGTCCTTGGCCTGGAGCGCGTCGCCCAGCGCCAAGCGCAGCTGCTTGGCCTCTTCGGCGTCATCCACGGCCTCGGCCGCAAGGCCGGCGGCCTGCAAGCGCAGCGAGGCTCGGTCGCGGGCACGCGCCGCCGCGGCCGTCGCGGGGATGGCCTCTTCGGCCTCGAGGGCTTCCTTCAGCAGCGCCAGACGGCGCTCGAGCTCGGGCGCGGGCTCGGCCTGCGTCATCTGCACGGCGAGGTCCGACGTCAGCGCCCACGTGGCGGCACCGCGGTCCCCGCCCAGGGCGCGGAGCAGGCCCAGGCGGGCTTCGTCCGTGGTCTCCAGCCCGCGCACGAAGGTGACCACTTCGGCGTCACGACCCGCCCTCTGCTCCTCGGGCACGCCCGTGCGGAACGCCTTGAGCGAGCTGGCGGCCCAGCCGAGCCACGTCGCGGAGACCTCGCCCGCGCTGCCGGCGCGGGCGAAGAGGGCCGCGCAGACGTCCAGACGGCCCAGCTTGGAGGCCAAGTCGCCAGCCGCGGCGAGCAGCTCGGTAGCCTCGTCGCCCGTCGCGGCGAGCAAGTGGATCACGCCCTGCGCCAACGCATCGCGCTGGCTCGCGTCCAGCTGCGCCAGCCCTTCGGAGAAGACCCCCACCACGGGCAGGCGCACCGCCTTGGCGAAGCCGGTCTCGTCCGGGGCACGCAGCACCTGCAGGAGCTGGTCGGCGGCGGGCTTTCGCTCGTCAGCCTGGTCGGTCAAGCGGACGCGGCGACCCAGCAGGTCGACGGCGAGCGCGGCCTCCTCACCGCGCCCCGTAGCCTCGTCTGCGGGCGGCGTGAGCACTGCGGCTGCCAGCGCAGGGCTGCTGCGCGAGGCGGGGTAGGCATCGAGACTGCGCAGGGCTGCGCTGCGGACGGCGTGCTCGGGATCGGGCAGGGGAATCGCCGGCAGGCCGCTGCCGTCACCGCCCGCGGGCGGCCCGAGCACCAGCGCCCGAAGCAGCTGGAACGAGCGGTCGACCTGCGCGCCCTTGGTGATCCCCTCACGCCCCAGCGCCGTAGCCACGGCCACGCGGACGGGCGCCTCGGCGCCGGGCAGCAGGGCCTCCAGGTTGCTGACGTCGACGCCTTGGAAGCGGGGCAGGACCTCGATGGCGAACGTGAGCAGCCCGCGCGTCTCCGTGCGCCGGCCCTCGTCGCCCTGTGCGGCCTCGTGGGCCTTGCGGGCGGCGGCCACCATGTCCAAGCCATGCTTGAGCCCGCCGAAGGTCGGGACCAAGTCGATCAGCTTGCGCCGCAGCGCGTTCGTGTCGGGCGCGGCGCGCTTGGCGAAGCGCTGGACGAGCGCGTCTGCCAGCTGCGGCCACGACCCCGCCTCGGCGCCGCCGTTCTCCGGAGCGCTGGGCTTGAGCGTGGCGACCAGTCCGAGGATGCGCTCGATCGCCGGGGGATCGACGACGTTGAGGACGGCGGAGGCGAAGGCCTTGTCCCAGGACCTCTCCAGGTCCTTGCCCATGGGCGACGGGCTGTTCGCAACGAGCTTCTTCGCGCGGTCTGCCGCCAGCCGCTGCAGCACCTCGTGCCGCGGAAGCGCCGCCGTGGAGGCGCTCCAGAACGGCTGGAGCCCCTCGGGGCTGCCCGCCTTGTTGATGAGCTCGGTCGCCCACCCGACAGCCAGCTCCCACGTATCGTCCGGCAGGCAGCCGGCCGAAGGACGCTCCGAGGCCTGCCACGCCGCCATGGCGCGCAGGTCGCGGTCGAGCTGCAGGCGCTCGGCGTCGCTCCAACCGTCCCAGCCCTTGAACGTGTCCAGGCGTCGCATGAGGTCGGCGGTGGCGCCGTCGCCCCCGAAGAACGCGCCCACGGACTCGGCGTCCGGGAACGGCACGTCGAGGAGGCGCGCGAAGGCCTCCTGCCAGACGGCCGGATCGGGCATCGGGCCCACGGGCGTCCGCCAGCGTCGCGCGAGCAACGCGACCACGTCCGGGACGCGGCTGCCTCCGACACCCTGGCCCTCGCGCGCGAGGGAGCGCACGGCGCTCTCCACCTCTTCGCGCGTGGCCGCTGCGTCCTCGAGCCGCTGCCTCGCGATCTCGAGCAGCTGGTCGTGGCCGGGTCGGCTGCCGTCCGTGGGATCCGTCAGCAGCTCTGCTTCCAGCCGCTCGGCCACGAGGTCGTCGCTGCCCACCAACGCGAGGACGCGCGTGTCCAGGTCACGACGCAGGGTGGCCCCGACGCGCTCGTCCCCGGGCAAGTCCTCGAGCACGTGCCGCACGAGGTACGCGGCCAGCTCGGCCATGCGCGGCGGGCGGTCGGGCAGCTTGGCCTCGTCCAGGAGGCCGAGCACCACCGACCGGTAGAGCGTGGGACGATCGTCGGCGCTGCTCTGCATGAGCGCACGGAGCGCGCCTTCCCACTGGCCACGCGACGTGGCGGTCTTGAACGACTCGCGGATGCGGTCGCCGACCTCCGCCACCTCGTCCGGCGCCGCGAGGGCGGCTCGCGTGGTGAAGCGGCCCGCGTCCGGCAGCAGCCCGCCCGCCAGGAGGATCGCGCTGGAGAGCACGACCCGACGGAGCCCGAAGGAGCGTGACTCCTCGGCCCTCCGAGCGTTGCGGACGGGCTTGGACGGGGACGTCACGGGCGGCGGGTTCCTCATGGCCATCCCGGAGGATGTAGGCAGCCGGAGTCTACGAATCCCCCAGGCACCGTCAAGGCGAGTGGATCGGTCCGAGCGCGCGTCCACTCCACGCAACGCGACGCACGGCGGCCACGACGTCCCCCACCGCTCCGGAGGCCTCGACGGTGGCATCGGCGACGGTGGCCAAGAGGCCTTCGCGGGGCAGCTCGCGGGCCTTCGCATCGTCCACGTCCGAGGCGGCGCCAGCGGCCAGGGGGCGCCGCGTGATCGCGTCGTTGCGCATGCGCTCCAGCCGCAGGTCCCGGGGCGCCACGAGGGCAACGACGAAGGCCTTGCCCGCAAGGTGGCCTACGACGCCCGGTGCGATCACGGTCCCCCCGCCCGCGGCCACGACGACCCCGGGTCGAGCGAGTGCACGCACCAAGAGCTCCGCTTCGACCTGGCGGAAGGCCTCGTCGCCGAGCCCCTCCAGGACGTCGCCCACCGCGCGGCCCGCCAAGCGCTCGATCTCCTCGTCCAGGTCCACGAACGGCCGCCCCAGCGCACGCGCCACCGCGCGGCCGATCGTGGTCTTGCCCGCGCCACGATGGCCGACGAGCACGAGCGGCTTGGGTGGGTCCAACGCCAGCTCGAGCGCGAGGCGCCGCGAGGCCAGCACGGCGGGCGCCGGGCGCGTCGGCTCGCCGAGGAAGTACTGCGCTTGTCCCAGTGCCTGCTCGAGCAGCAGCTGGCGTCCGTCCACGTAGCGCGCGGCCCCGTCTGCCTCCGCGGCGCGTGCGACGCCCGTCAGCACGCCGCGACGCAGGTACGGGCCGTCCAGCACGAGGCGCCCGCCAAGATCGCCGGACGCGAGCCCCACCGGTCGCGCTTCGGCGGCGGCAGTTGCATGGACGTACACGCTCTCGTCGTCGGCGGGCTTCACGGCGCTCGTGACGCGGACGCCCTCGAAGCGTGCCGCCAAGGGCCGCGCCCGGTCGGGATCCCGTGCGACGAGCCGTGGCCGGTAGCCGCGGGCCGTCAAGGCTTCCAGCGCCGCGGCGGCGTAGCCCCCGGCGCCATGCACGATCGCGCCGTCGCGACCCGCGGTCGCCGGCGGCAGGAACGCTGCCAGCGCCTCGACGTCCGTGTTGTGGGCCGCCCAGCCGCTGGGCGTGCGCACGAGCGTGTTTGCCGCGCCCACACGGCGCACCACCGCGTCGGCGTCCGTCGCGCGCAAGGCGGCCGCCGATTTCCACGGGGCCGTCACGCTGAAGCCCTGCACGTCGAGGTCGAGCGCCGCGTCGAGGGGCACGTCGGGCAGGGCGACGTACCAGGCGTCGACGCCGGCTTGGCGGAACACGGCGTCATGCAGCGCGGGGGACGGCGAGCGGGCGGGCGGGTGGCCGAGGAGCGCGAAGCGACGCGACTGCGGGCCCACCTCCCCCACACGCCCCTCCGCCAGCATGTCGAGCAAGCGCGGTTGGCCCGGGACCACGCGGGCTTCCGCAGCGGCGCCGAACAACCAGCCCGTCGCGCACAGACCCTCGCGCAGCGCACCGAGCGGACCGTAGGGGACCGGCGTCGCGCGGGCCGCCTGTGCGTCGGCAGCGAGCGCCACGAGGTCGCTCTCCGTGCCGCACGCGCGGGCGAGCTTGCGGGCCGATGCGTCGCCCACGCCGAGCGCGTGGCCATCGTGCGCCGAGGCGAGCACGCGCACGTCCGACGGTCGCTCCGCCACGAGGGGCAGGACCTCGGCCTCCGCATCGAGCCACGCGGCACCGGCCCGCGCCGCCTCGAGCAAGCGCGCGGCGGCTTCGGCCGGTGTCCCCGTGTACGAGCCACCCTGCGCCGCGGAGCGGATCGTGGCCAGCACGGGCCGCCCGGCGCTTCGTACCCACTCGCGGAGGTCGCCCTGCGAGCCGGCCAGCCCCAGGAGGTCCAAGCGCAGCTCGACGACATCCGCTTCCGGCGCGAAGCCCTCGAGGTCGCGCGGCGCGTGCACGGCGGGCGGCGCGGCGACGGCGACGTGCAGGCGCGCGGCATGCGCACCGCCCAGCACGTCACGCACGGTCCTCATCCGCGCACCAGCAGCACGCGCGCCGGCAGGCCCTGGAGAGCGTCAAGCACGGCCTGCTCATCGCCGACGTCGGGCACGTCGTAGAGCGTCGAGCCGCTCCCCGAGAGCATCGGCGGCCGGCCCAAGCGCACCTCCACCTCGCGTGCGAGGTCCTTGAGCCGCGGCTCGACCCGCAAGGCCGCGAAGGCGAGGTCGTTGCCGTGCGCCTCGCGCCAGGCCGCAGGCGAGCCCGAGGCCAGGGCTGCGACCGCCGCGGGGATCGCCGAGGCAGGTACGTTGCGAACGCGCTCGGCGCAGCGGGCGTAGACCGCGGCCGTCGAGCAACCGAACGGCGGCAGCACCAGCACGACCGACGGCACGGGCGGCGAGGGCAGGACCTCCACCTGCTCGCCGCGACCACGGACCACCGCCGCGCCGCCCTGGAGCAGGAAGGGGATGTCGCTGCCCAGGCTGGCGGCGATCTCGCCCTGCTCGGCCGGCGGGACGTGGAGCGCCTCGCCCAGCAGCGCGATCACGGCCGCGGCGTCGCTGCTCCCGCCACCGAGACCCGCGCCCGGCGGCACGCGCTTCACGAGGTCGATGTCCACGTCGAGGGCTGGCCGCTCTGCAACGTGGCCCAGCACGGCGCGCGCCGCGCGCACGGCGAGGTTGGTGTCGTCGCGAGGGACACCCTGGGTCTCCCCCTGCTGCTGCAAGCGCAGGCGGTCGGCGGCGCCCGCCGCCACGCGGAGCCCGACGTCGTCGCCCCACGGCAGGGTCACCATGACCGACTCGATCTCGTGGAAGCCCTCCGCGCGGCGGCCAAGAACCCGCAGCGCGAGATTGAGCTTGGCGGGCGCGAGCCGCGCGCCGACGAACTGCGCAGGGTCGCCGCCGGGACCGCCTACCCGTCGCTCGGGCCGCGGCGCGGAGGTCACGTCGCGCGCTGCGCCAAGGACTCGGGCCGCGCGGGGCGGTTGGCCTCGTCCACGAAGACGACGCGCGGCTTGTGCTCGCGGGCCTCGCTCTCTTCCATCCAGCCGAAGGTGCAGATCAGGACCCGGTCGCCGATGTGGCAGCTGCGGGCCGTGCCGCCGTTCATGCCGATGACGCCGGACCCGGCGCGGCCCTCGAGCGCGTAGCTCTCGAGCCGTGCGCCACTCTCGAGGTTGATCACCAGGACCTTCTCGGACGGCAGGATGCCCGCCGCCTGCAGCAGGTCCGCGTCGATCGTGACGCTGCCGATGTAGTTCAGGTCCGTCTGCGTGACGCGGACCCGATGGAGCTTTCCGAGGAGCATCTGGCGGAGCATCCGGGCCATGGTACGAGCCCCACCGCGGGCGACGAACGCGGGCGGAGGGTGTCCTCGGCGTGCCCTCCGGCGGACCGCCCCGGCGGCACCTCAGCGGGTCGCCGTCTCCTGCCGCAGCCACTCCCGCCAGGCCCGGATGGCGTCGGCGCGCTCCGCAGGCGGACCCTCCGCATCGAAGCCCATCCGCGTGGCCGTCTGCTCGAACAGCATGTCGCCAGCGACCCGCCGCACCGACGCCTCGGGATCGGCAAGCGCGTCGACCAGTGCCGACCGCGACCCCGCGTCCTCGCGTCCGCGCAGCGCCAGCCCGCAGGCAGCACGCACGGAGGCGTCGAGGTCCGCGCCGCGCCCGCGGAGGCGATCGGCCAGCGCGCGGCGCGCAAACGCGTCGTCGACGTGCCCAAGCAACCGCGCGGCGGCCGCGCGCACGGCGGCGTCCGGGTCGGACTCGAGCAGCGCCACGACGCGTCGACCCAGGACGGGATCCTCCGCCAGCTGCTGGCGCAACCTCGGACGCAGGTACAGGCGCAGCACCGTGAGGCGCAGGTCGGCCGACGCATCCAGGAGGAGGCCGCGCAGCTGCGCTTCCGCCTTGGGGGTTCCGAGGTCGGCCAGCTGGAAGGCGGCACGACGCCGCGTCTCGGGGTCGTCGCTTCGCTCGAAGCCGGTGAGGTCCTCGCCGGACGCCGCGTCCTGGATCAGTCGCAGCTCCACTTGCTGTCGCGCACCGTCGAGCACGCGCATGTCGGCTTCGCCGCGGGCGTGCCGACGTGCGACGCGCAGCACCTCGAGGGCTTCGGTGCCCCGATCTTGGCGCGCGAGGGCGAGGGCCAGCGCGACCGCGATGCGTGCGTCCTCCGGCTCGCGGTCGAACGCGCGGATCAAGTCCGCGAGAGCGGCGCCGGGCTCCGCGCCGCGCGCCGTGCCCCGGTAGAGGAGCGGTCGTGCATCGAGCGGGTCGACGGAGGCCGCGGCATCCAAGGCCCGCAGCGCGTCGTCCCGTCGTCCCGCGGCCTCGAGGGCAGCGTGGCGCACGAGGTACACGGACGCACTGGGCCCCTCGACCGCCTCCACCTCGTCCAGCGCCGCCAGCGCGGCTTCGGCGTCGCCGCGCACGGCCGCGGCCTGCGCGGCCAGGAAGGCCTCGAAGCCCAAGCGCGGCGGCGTCGCCAGGGCTTCGCGCACGGCGTCCTCGGCTTCGAGCCACCCTTCGCGCGTGGGCGCTGCCAGCGCTTGGTCGTAGCGCGCCAGCGCGCGGGCGAGGGCCGCAACCGGGGACGGGCCCGCCTGTGCCAGGAGCGCGTGCGCTCCGTCCCAGTCCGCGGCCTCGGCGCGCGCGCGCGCCGCCTCCAAGCGCGCCCCGAGCGACGCGCCTGGACGCGTACGCCACGCGGCGACCGCCGCCGCGGCCTCGCGCGGAACGACGGCCACGAAGCGCGCCTTGGCCAGCGCGTCGGGGGCCAAGACGTCCGCACGTGCGAGATCCGGCTCGTCGACCCACCACGTCCCGCTGGTGGGATCGCGTCCCAGCACGAGCACGCTACGCTCGCGGTACGTCGTGCCGACGCGATCGATGCACCACGCCAGGAACGGCGTGCCGCGGCTGGCGAGCTCGCGGGGGAACGCGGCGTCGTTTGCACCGTGCAACACGACGAGATCGTGCGAAGCCAGCCACGACGTGCCCCAGGCTGCGCGCGATGCGGTCCCGCCGTCGCGCTCCGCGGCGCGCAGGACCGTGTCCGTCGTTGCGGCCACGCCGTTGTGGCGCGCGAGACGCGCAAGCAGGAGCGCATCGTGGCGCTGCCCCACGGCGTGGGGCAGCGGCTCGCGGGCGCGCCAGGCTTGGGGCGGCGGGCCACTGCGCATCAGGGCTCGCACCATGGGGCCGACGACCGGCGCGTCGGCGTGCAAGGCAAGCAACGCTTGCGCCTTCACGCCGTCGGGCTCCAGCAGGGCCCGCTCGACGTCCAACGCAGCGGTGCCGCGAGGCAGGCGTGCAAGCCACATGCGGGCGCCGTCGGGACGCCCTGCCCGCCGCCAGGCACGCACGGCCTGTGCCCCGATCTCCGCGGCGCGCTCGGGCGCGATCGCGAGCGCGCCCTGCACGAGCCCGTCGAAGGCCGCCACACGACCGCGCTCGGACGCCCGCTGCAGGGCGTGCTCCGCGGCGGCCGCGAGCATGGTGCGCTCCGTCTCCGGTAGCGCGACCGCGAGGAGCGTGAGCGCGACCTGGTCGGCGCGCGTACGCACTTCGACCGGTCCGAGGAGCCGCCCGATGGCGCCGCTGTCGTCGCCGCGACGCGCAAGCACCAGGGCACCCAGCCAGGCTACGGCCACGTCGCGCGTGTCGGCCTCTTGGCAGCGCACCGCCGCACAGGCGCCGCGCAGGTCGAGGTCGTGCAGGGCCGCCACGGCACGTGCCACGGGGCCGCCGGCCCCGGGCTGCGCGAGCATCGCCCGCACCTGGTCGTCGGCACCGGCGAAGGCCAGGCGCGCCAGGAGGCGGCGTCCGGACGTCGCGGGTTCCCCCGCCTCGGCCAGCGCCACGTCGAAGGCCCGCGCGTCACGGTCGACGAGGAAGCGCTGCGCGGCTTCGTCGGCCGGCGCAGCGTGCGCGACACCGGCGAAGCCCGCGAGGCCCAGGACGCAGACGGCCGCAAACAGGAGCCGACCCGCGTTCATGCCGATCCCCCGCGAACGGCCACGCGCGTGCCGTCGGCCACGAAGCGGTTGTCGAGCAGGCGAACGCCGTCCACGCGCACGGCAGCCACCAGCAAGGCCGGCTCGCTGGAGGGCGCCACCGGCAGGAAGCGCTCGGGATGGACGAGGTCCACGTAGTCGGGCGCGAGGCCGTCCGCGCGCAGCCGGGCCTCGAGCGATGCCAGCGCGTCATCACGCTCCGCACCCGCGGCGATGGCCGTCGCGGCTTCCTCCAAGGCGGCGGGGAAGCGTGCGGCTCGGGCCCGCGCGGAATCGTCGAGGTAGCGATTGCGCGACGAGAGCGCCAGCCCATCCGCGGCGTGGCGCGTGGGACACGCAACGAGCCGCCCGGGCAGGTCGAGGTCTTCGACCATCCGCCGGACGAGCGCCAGCTGCTGGGCGTCCTTCCACGCGAAGAACGCCTGGCTCGGCCGTGCGCGCATCCACAGCTTGAGCACGATGGTCAGCACGCCGCGAAAGTGGCCCGGGCGGACCGCACCTTCGTGCAGGTCAGCCAGCGTCTCCGGCACCACGTACGTGCCGAAGCCTGGGCCGTACAGATCGTCGACGGCCGGCGCGTACACGGCGGCAGCACCGTGATGGCGCAGCAAGGCGACGTCCTCGTCGAACGTCCGCGGGTAGCGATCCAGGTCCTCGCCCGCACCGAACTGCAAGGGGTTGACGAACAACGTGGCGAGCACGTGGTCCGTGCAGGCGGCGGCGCGCTGCACGAGCGTCGCGTGTCCGGCGTGCAGCGCCCCCATCGTCGGCACGAGGCCCACGTCGCCGACGAGACCGTCGCGCCACGCGGCCAGCTCGGCCCGCGTGCGCAGCACGACGAACGGCTGCTCGCGCGCGGGGAAGGGCAAGGGGTCGAGCACCTCGTGGCCCACGGCACAGCTCGGATCGGAAGCCTCGAGACGAGCCCACGCCGTCGCCACGGGCAGCGTGTCGCCGTCGCGCCACGGCACGGGGAACAGGGGGGCGACCTCCGCCCAAGGCGCCAGGACGAAGGCGCGCTCGTCCAGCCGCGGGTGCGGCAGCTCGAGCAGGCCGTGCCTGCGCTCCTGGTCCCACGCCAAGAGGTCGAGGTCCAAGGCGCGCGAGGCGCGGCCGTCTCGAACGCGGCCGGCTTGGTGCTCCACGTGGAGCAGGGCCTCGAGCAAGGCCTCGGGCGCCAGCCGCGTCGAGAGCTCCACCACGGCATTCGTGACGAGCGGCGCGTTCTCCAGGGGTCGACCGTCATCCCCCAGGTACGGCGTGCGGCGCGGACGCGACGCGGCCGCCACCCGCGTCTCGGGCAGCCGGTCCAGCGACGCCAGCGCTTCGGCGAGGCGACGAAGCGGATCCGCTTCGTCCGCGCCCAAGCCGACGAAGGCCCGGGCCCGTGCGGTCATGGCGCGCTCCACGCGCGCTCGTCCTCTCCACCTTCGTCGCGGGCACCCGCATCGCGGGCAGCCCCATCGCGGGCGGCATCGCCTTCGGCCTCGAGGTGGTCGGACTCGTCGCCGTCCCACTCACGACGACCACTGAGGCGCAGCACCAGCCCGATCACGATGCCCGACAGCGCGTAGCCCAGGAACCCGACGGCCACCGTCTCCTCGAAGAAGACGACGGCGCAGAACACGACCAGGACGAGCACGACCACGGTGGCCAGCGGCCGACGACCGTCGAGATAGCGGTTGAGCACGTGCGAGTACGGCAGACGGCTGATCATCAGGAAGCCGAGCAGCGGCAGCACGCCGAGGAACGCGAACGCTGCCACGTTGGGCCCGAGCTCGTGGTGCACGAGGACCAAGCTGGCGACGACGCCGGCGGCCGCGGGTGACGGGAGGCCGGTGAAGGTGCGCGTGCCGTGCGACCCCTCGGGCCGTCCCGCTTCGACGTTGTAGCGCGCCAAGCGCAGGGCCGCGCCCACGACGTACACGACGCTGACGGCGAACAGAAGGCGGCCGGGCACGCTGGGAAAGACCGCGTCCAGGACCGTCTTGCCGAGCAACGCCGGGGCCACACCGAACGTGACGATGTCGGCGAGGCTGTCCAGCTGGGCGCCGAACGGCGACGCCGTGCGCGTGAGGCGGGCGATGCGCCCGTCGGCCGCGTCGCAGAACATGCCGATGAACAGCATCCACGCCGCCTTGGTGAACAGCGGGTCACCCAGCGGGTCCGCGCGGTCGAGCTGGGCGAGGTAGGCCAACGCGAGCACGCCTGCGATCAGGTTGCCCGCGGTGACCAGCGTCGGCAGGACGTGGATGGTGGTCAGCGGGCGACGCCGGGGGAGCGGACGAAGCGGGGCCATGCGAGCGATCCTACGCCCGGACGCGGCGACCCCCGCCTCCCCGACGGGCGTGCGGCGCTCGCGCCTCAGGGACGCTTGGTGCGCGCCGCCGCGGCGGCGGCCAGCTCGGCGTCGCGCGTCTCGAGGTAGCGCTGGCCGTTCCAGGCCAAGCGCTTGGCCTCGAGCATGCGCAGGTAGCCCAGCGTCCACGCATCACGCGTCTCGCGTCGCCAGCGCGCCAGACGTTCCTCGATGGCGTGCGTCTCGCGCTGCAGCCGGGCGTGGTCGTCGAGCAGGCGACGGTGCTCCGCGATGGCGGGCAACGTGCAGAAGAGGAGCACGAACAGACCCAGGACCGCCAAGGCGGGCACGGCACGGCCCAGCGGCAACGTCGGCGCGCGCGTGGGCTGCAGCTCGGGCAGGGAGCGCTGGGCCCTCACGACGCCTCAGGCCTCCCGCGGGCGGAGCCCGTAGGGCAGGGCGCGCCCGGAGCGGGCGGCCTCGACCTCGATACGCAGGAGCCGGTTGTACTTCGCGGTGCGCTCCCCACGGCAGGGGGCCCCCGTCTTGATCTGCCCGGTGCCGAGCGCCACGGCCAAGTCGGCGATGGTGTCGTCCTCCGTCTCGCCGGAACGGTGGCTCATGACGGAGGCGTACGCCGCCCGGTGCGCATCGCGCACACAGGCCAGGGTGTCGGCCAGGGTCCCGATCTGGTTGGGCTTCACGAGCACGGCATTGGCCACGCCGGCCTCGATCCCGCGAGCGAGACGAGCCGGGTCGGTGACGAAGAGGTCGTCGCCGACGAGCTGGACACGAGCGCCCAGGGCGTCGGTCAGCCGACGCCAGCCCTCCCAGTCGTCCTCGCCGAGGCCGTCCTCGATGCTGTGGATCGGAAAGTGGGCGGCCCACCTTTCGTACCGCTCCACCAAGGCCTCGGCGGGCACTACCTGGCCCTCGAAGCGGTAGCCGCCCTCCACCACCAGCTCGGTGGCCGCCACGTCGAGCGCAAGGGCGATCTGCCGGCCCGGCTCGTAGCCGGCCTTCTCGATGGCCTCGGCGACGCAGGCGAGGGCCTCGTCGTTGTCGCGGACGCGCGGTGCGAAGCCGCCCTCGTCGCCGACCGCCACCCCCAGGCCCCGCCCCACGAGCAGCTTGCGGAGCGCGTGGTAGGTCTCGACGCCGGCCCGCAGTCCCTCGGCGAACGAGTCGAAGCCGATGGGCGCGAGCATGAACTCCTGGACGTCCAGACCGTTGTCGGCGTGCGCGCCGCCGTTCAGGACATTCAGCAGCGGCACCGGAAGGCGCGGCGCGCTCTCGCCGGCCAGCGCCCCCACGTGCTCCCAGAGGGCCAGGTCGGAGGCCGCTGCCGCTGCGCGCGCCGCAGCGAGTGACACGCCAAGGACCGCGTTGGCTCCGAGCCCGCCCAGGTTGGGCGTCCCGTCGGCGCGACGCAGTGCGCCATCGACGGCGGCCGTGTCGGCGGCATCCAAGCCCTTCACGGCGTCTGCGAGCGGCCCTTCGGCGTTGGCGACGGCCTTCCGCACGCCCCTGCCGCCGTAGCGGTCGTCGCGGTCGCGCAGCTCCAAGGCCTCGTGGGCTCCGGTGCTGGCGCCGCTGGGCACCAGCGCGCGACCACGCGCTCCCCCGGTCAACGTGACGATGGCTTCCACGGTCGGGTTGCCGCGGCTGTCGAGCACCTCGAGGGCCTCGACGGACGCGATGCGACGGTCGGACGACATGACGGCTCCCACGCACCGCCCCCCCGGGCGGCCGGCCGGAGTGTAGGAGCCGGGCCTCCAGCCAGGGAGGACCGCCGCGCCGCTCCCTCATGCCAGAATCGCGGCATGGCCGTGCCCCCCACCCTGACCACCCCCACCCGGCCCCGTTCCCGCCGGGTCGTTGGCGCGGTGACCGGCGCGCTCCTGCTCCTCGTAGGAGCCCGCACGGGCGCTGCGGACGGCGCGGGCGCGCGCGAGCCGGCGGGCCCGGCCCCCCAGCAGAACTTCAGCGACGTCCACGCCACGGAGGAGTGGGTCCTGCGCGCGTTCCGCGAGGCAAAGCGCGCGGCGGACGCGGGTCGCTTCTCGGAGACCGCACGCCTGCTGCAGGGCGTGGTCGAAGCCACGACCGGGCCGGACGACGACAGCGGCGCCGCGCCGTACGTCATGCCGGTCCACGGTACGGCGTCGTACGAGGGCGCGTGGATCGTGGCGCGCCACGAGCAGGCGCGCGGCGGCGCGCCCGTGCTCGACGCGCTCGCCACCGAGTACGGCGCCACCGCCGCCACGCTGCTGGCCCGGGGCGTGGCCGCTGGCGACGGCGCGGCCCTGGCCGACGTGGCCCAGCGCTTCCTGCCGCTTGCCGAGGGCCGGCGTGCCGCCGTGCTGCTGGCCGATCTCGCGCTCGAACGCGGCGACCGCGACGAAGCCCTGGAGTGGTGCCAGGCCCTCGAAGACGTCGAGGCCGTCAGTGCGGAGGGCGAGGAGCGCTTGGCGCCGTGGCGCGACGCCCGCATCCACCGCCACGCGCGCGCGCTCGCCGCGTCGCCCGCGGACATCGGGCCGCTGGAGGCCGCGCTCGCCGTCCGGGCGGCGCGTCGCGATGCCCCCGACCGCGGCCTGTTGGCGCTCCCGCTGGGCCGCGTGGCGACGCCCGCGCCGCCCCGCTTGTGGACGCAGGCGGGCGGGGACGACACGCGCACCGCGCCCGCGTCCGACGTGGGCCCCAAGCTGCGCTTGGCGTGGTGTCTGCGGCCCGGCGACGTCGAGCGCCCCTTGGCCGACGGCCGCGACCCCGAGCCGGGCGGCCCGCGGCGCCCCAGCACGTTCCTGCCGCCACGGGCCATCGTGCTCGGCGATCTGGCCCTGGTCTCCGACGGCGTGCAGCTGCACGGCTTCGACCTGTCGACCGGGCGCGAGCGCGTCCGGGAGCCCTTCGCGTTCAGCTACCTCGACCTCGTGCGCCGGGATGTCGCCGTCGACGACACGCCGATCGACCGACGCGCGCGCGCGGGCTGGATCGAAGGCCATGCCCTGGCCGCGTGGCCGCGCTCCCACCCCGATGGCCGGGCCGGGTGGCTGGTCGTGTCGGCCGTGCCCGACGGGCGGCCGTGGTCCGCCCTGCGTGACGAGCGTGAAGAACGGCTGGACCACATCGAGGCGTTCTTCTTCGACGGGCAGGACCTCGACCCGCTCTGGCAGGTCGGTGGCGGCCTGGGCGACACGTCGCCGACCGGTCTGGACCCCTACTTGCGGCTCTACGGCTCCCCGCTGCTCTACCGCGGG
Source organism: Planctomycetota bacterium (assembly GCA_020631815.1). Lineage (GTDB taxonomy): Bacteria > Planctomycetota > PLA2 > PLA2 > JAEUHO01 > JACKGW01. The sequence goes on from JACKGW010000010.1 coordinate 64,677, forward strand.
CTCGTGTGGGTCGCGGGCTCGCTTCCGTCCAAGGCCAGTCGCGATCGCGTGGAGTCGTGGATCGTTGCCCTCGACCCCGACACCGGCGCGGTCGTGCATCGCACGCACGTCGGCTCCGGGACGCCCGTGCGGCCCGGCCGCGAAGACGAGATCATGCCCACCGCCCCGGCGGCCGCCGCGGGACGCGTCGTGTACGGCACGGCGCTCGGCCTGGTCGCCGCGGTCTCCGCGCGCGACGGACGCGTGGTCTGGGCGTACCGCTACGACCGCGACGTGGAAGTGGACCGCGCGGCACGCGGCCGCCGCCGGAGCGACCTGCTCGAGCCGCGCAGCATCGGCTTCCTCGACGAGCCGCCGCGGCTTGCGCTGGAGCGCTGTGCCATCGCTCCGACGGACGGGCATGACGTGCTGGTGCTCTTCGATCGTCCCATCGGGCGGGAGCGGGAGCTGCTCTCCGTGGCGATCGATCGCCGCCGCGACCACGTGGACTTCCACCCCGAGTCCGTGCTCGGGCTCGTACCGGGCCCCGGCCCCGACGTGGCTCCGTGGCTGCTCTGCGTGGGCCAAGGTCTGGACACGGGCGAAGTACCCGGGCCGCTGGTCGTCGCCCGCGACCTCGTCTCCGGCCGGGTCACGTGGCAGGGGCTCCCCGGAACCGCGACCGAGACCCAGCCCTACGGCACCTCGCTGCTCACGCGCGAGGAGGTCCTCGTCCCGACCCGTGAGGGGATCGCCCGTTTTGCCCGCCAGGACGGCAAGCTGGTCGCCCTCGAGTCGCGCCACGGTCTGGACGAACCCGGCGCCGACGGCGACCCGCCCTTGCCGTACGGCAACCTCATCCCCCTGCCCGGCGGCGGCGTGCTGGCGGTTAGTGCCACCACGGTGTCGTGCTGGCGACCTCAGTAGGGGCGCCCGCCTGGGTACGGGCGAACGGCTCGCCAGATGCTCGGTCCCGCCCGCTCGCCTCTCGCAGCCTGCGCGACTCGGCTGCTCATGCCTGCGGCACCGGCGACCAAGATCGGCTCCTCGAGTGAACAGACCACGAGTCGTCGCCGATGGCGGAGCGCTACCTTCGCCCTGACGACCCGATCCGCAGTGGGCAGCGCTCAAGCGCCACGACCGGTGCCAGGCGCGCACGTAGGGGGGGCGCCACGGTCCGAAGACCCGCCCCGAAACGACCTCAGGCAGCCCTCGCCCGCTTGCGAGCATCCCCACCCCGCGGTCGGGAGGCGCGTTGGCCCGAGCGCAGCGAAGCGGGGCCCCCTGCGCATGCTTCAATGCGCCCTCGCCCCCGCCCGGAGACCGCGTCCATGAACGACCCGAACCCGCAAGCGACGCCCGCGGGCGCCGGACGCCCGGCTGCAGGGCGGCTCGAGGCAGGTGAGGTGCGGGCCGCCTACGACCGCGTCCGCAAGGAGCTCTCCAAGGTCATCGTCGGCCTGGACGACGTGATCGAGCAGCTGCTCATCTCGATCTTCGCCCGCGGCCACTGCCTGCTGGTCGGCGTGCCGGGTCTGGCCAAGACGCTCTTGATCAGCACGGTCGCCCGGTCCCTGCACCTGTCGTTCAACCGCATCCAGTTCACGCCCGACCTCATGCCGGCCGACATCACCGGGACCGAGGTCATCCAGGAGGACCGCACGACCGGCCAGCGGGCCTTCAAGTTCATCCGCGGCCCGATCTTCGCCAACGTCATCCTGGCGGACGAGATCAACCGCACGCCGCCCAAGACGCAGGCCGCACTGCTCGAGGCCATGCAGGAGCGCCAGGTCACCGTCGGTGGCACGAAGCACCCGCTGGACCCGCCGTTCTTCGTGCTGGCCACGCAGAACCCCATCGAGCAGGAAGGCACCTACCCCCTGCCCGAGGCCCAGCTCGACCGGTTCATGTTCCTCGTCCGGGTGGAGTACCCCTCCCTGGAAGAGGAGCAGCGCATCGTCGAGATGACCACGCGGCCGATGGACACCAAGGTCGAAGGCGTGCTCTCGGGCGAGGACATCCTCAAGATCCAGGACGCCGTGCGCGAGGTGCCGATCGCCGACCACGTGGTCCGCTACGTCCTGCGGCTCGTGCGCAGCACGCGCCACGCCGAGGCCGACGCGCCGGAGCTCGTGCGCCAGCGCGTCTCGTGGGGCGCTGGTCCCCGCGCCAGCCAGTTCATGATCCTGGCGGCCAAGACGCGTGCGCTTCTCAAGGGACGCGCGCACGTTTCCACCGAAGACGTCAAGGCGGTCGCCAAGCCGGTCTTGCGCCACCGTGTCCTGCTCAACTACGGCGCGCAGGCGGAAGGCTGGACCAGCGACCGCTTGATCGACGAGCTTCTTGCGACCACCCCGGCCAACGACAGCGAGGCGTTGCGTGACGACCGACTCCCGAACGTCCTTGAGACCTGAGGTCGTCGATCGGATCGCCGGCCTCGAGCTCAAGGCGCGCCACATCGTCGAAGGCTACGTAAGCGGACTGCACCGCAGCCCGTTCCGCGGCTTCTCCGTCGAGTTCGCCGAGCACCGCGAGTACGTGCCGGGTGACGACGTACGGTTCCTCGACTGGAAGGTGTTCGGCAAGACCGACCGCCTCTACATCAAGCGCTACGAGGAAGAGACCAACCTCGAAGCGTGGATGGTCGTCGACATCAGCGGCTCCATGGCCTACGACGATCGCGAAGCCAAGCTGCCGAGCAAGCTCGCGTACAGCACGTGGGGTGCGGCGGCGCTGGCCTGGCTGATCACGCGCCAGCGCGACGCCGCGGGGCTCGTTCTCTTCGACGACCGCATCCGCCTCACGCTGCCCGCGCAGGCCAACGAAGCCCACCTGCGCAGCGTCCTGCGCGAGCTCGAAGCCGCGCAGCCGAGCGGTGCCACGGGCTTCGGTCGCGCGCTGCGCGAGGTCGCGGAGGCCGTTCGCCGCCGCGGTCTGATCGTGTTGTTCTCCGACCTCCTGGGGGACGAGAACGAGGCGCTCGCCGGCCTCAAGCACCTGCGCCACCGCGGCCACGAGGTGTTGCTGTTCCACGTGCTTGCGCACGACGAGGTGACCTTCCCCTTCCAGCGCCTGACGCGCTTCGAAGGCCTCGAGGGTCTCCCCGACCGCGTTGCCGACCCGGTCGCCTTGCGCGCCGCCTACCTCGAGGAGGTCCGCGCGTTTCGTCGTCGACTGCGCCGCGTGTGCGTGGCCAACCGCATCGACCTCGTCGAGATCGATACGCAGCAAGAGCTCGGGGTCGTGCTTGCCGCGTACCTCGCGCAGCGTGAAGCGCGCCGCGGGGAGCGCCGATGAGCCTGCCGCCGGACGCCTTCATGAATCCGCTCGGGCTGCTGATCCACCCGGGGCTGCTGTGGACGGGCCTCGGTCTGGCCTCGGTCCCGCTCATCATCCACTTGCTCAACCGGCGTCGCGTCCGGCGTCGCGACTGGGCAGCGATGACGTGGCTCCTTGCGGCCATGAAGCGCCACCAGCGCCGCTTGCGGCTCGAGCACTGGCTCATGCTGCTGCTGCGCATGGCGGCCGTCGCGCTGCTGGGCCTTGCCCTGGCGCGTCCCGTGCTCACCGACTCGGCGCTCGCGGGCCTGGTCGGTGCGCGCCGCAGCGTCGTGCTGGTCGTGGACACCTCGTACAGCACGCTCGCCAAGGTGGATGCGCGATCCGTGGCCGAACGCATCCAGCAGGAAGCCGGTCGCCTGCTCGACGGCCTCGGCCCCGAAGACGCACTGGCCGTCGTCGTCACGAACGACCCCGACGAGGCCGATGACGCCGGCGTGTCGCCCTTCGTGCTGCGGCCGCGCTCCGTGGGCGGCGAAGCGGTCGCACGCGCCCGCCAAGCGCTGGCGGCCCTCCACCCGCGCCCCGCGCCCGCACCTTGGCCGGCGACGTTGGAGCGTGTGCGCGAGCAGCTGGCCCTCGAGGACCCCGAGCGGGAGATCTGGGTCCTCACCGACTTCCAGGCCCTGGACTGGGCACCCGGGGCCACGGACGCAACCGCCACGGACGCCTCCGCCACGGACGGCGGCTCGACCTCGGGTCGCGCCCCCCTCCTCGCGGCGCTGGAGGACGTGCTCCGCACGCCGGCCCGCGTGCGCATCGTGGACCTGGGCGGCGGCGATCGCCGCAACCTGACGCTCGAGTCGGTCGAGATCAGTGGCGGTGAAGAGGCCTTCGCCGGCCGTCCGCTGCGCTTGGAGCTCGTGGTGGCCAACCACGGCAGCACCGCCGTCCAGGGCGCGGCCGTCGAAGTCGCCCCCGACGGCGAGGCCTCGCGACGCGTCGTTCGTGTTCCCGAGATCCCGGCCGCGAGCATCGCTGCCGATCGGCCCGTCCCCGGTCGCCAGACCGTCTACGTCGACTTGCCGGCCCTGCTGCTGCAGCAGAGCGGCTGGCGCAGCCTGAAGGCCTCCGTGCTGCCGCCGGCCGATGATCCCGGCGTGGACTCGCTCGGCTTGGACAGCGAGCGATCCTGCGTCCTGCACGTGCGTCCGCAGATCCGCGTGCTGGCCTGGACGGAGACGAGTCGCACCGAGATCAGCGAGTCCGCCGAGGACTACCTGCGCGGCGTGTTCGAAGGCGAGATGCCCGGTGGCGGTACGTCGCCAGGGCTTGCCCCGGACTTGCCGTGGTTCTTCACCTACCGCGGCGTGCGGGCCGAGAGCGAGCTGCTGCGCGCCCTGCGCGAACGCGGCAACGACCACCTCGACCTCGTCGTGCTCGCCAACGCAGCACCGCGCGACCCGCGCACCCTGGTCGAGCTCCGTGCCTTCGTCCGCGAGGGCGGCGGGCTGCTCGTGTTCCTCGGCGACCAGGTCTCGGACCCCGCCGCCTGGAACGAGCCGTTCTTCGGCACCGACCCGGCCGAGCGCCTGCTCCCGTTCCCGCTCGGCGCGATCGAAGAGCGCGACCGCACGCAGGACGGTGCCATCTCGTTCGACCTGGACTTGGAGGCACGCGAGGGTGCCCACCCCGTGGCGCGGCCGTTCGTGGACCCGTCCGCGGAGGGCTGGCTGGCCGACGTCCCGCCCCGCATCTGGGGACGCATGGCCTTCCGCCAGGATGCCTCGCCCGACGGCGGCCCCACGGCGCCCCGCGAACCCACCGACGGTAGCGACGGCCCCGCGGGCGCCGTGGTGCTCCGGTACGTCGACGGTCCGGCAGCGATCGTCGCGGGCGGGCTGGGCGAAGGCCGCACGATGTGGGTCTCGACGAGCCTCGACAACGGCTGGCTCGGCGAGGCCGTGTTCTTCCGCCCCATCCTCCTGGAGGAGGCGGGACGCTGGCTCACCGCGTCGCGCCAGCCGTCCCGCGTGCTCGAAGTCGGTGGACGCCTGCGTGCGCGCGTGCCGCGCTTGGCCACGCAGGTGCGGCTCACCATCCCGGGCGGCCGTCAGGTCACGCCCACGCTGCGCGACATCGAAGGCAACGAGCTGTATGCCGACGTCGTGCACGACGCGCTCGGCGCGACGGGCGTGTGGACCCTCACGTACGAGACGCGCGGTGCGGACGGCGAGGTGGTCAACGCGCAAGAGCCCTTCGCCGTGGTCCCGGCAGCACGCGAGGGCGGGCTCGAGCCGCTGCGCCACGACGTCCTGCCGCAGGCGCTGCCCGAGGGTCTCGACATCGAGGTCCTCGATGCGGTCTCGGCGAGCGAGGCCGCTGTCGACGACGTGCGTCGCGGCGAGATCACGCGCGCCTTGTTGTGGGCGCTCTTGGCCCTCTTGGTGATCGAGAGCGTCTTGGCCGTCTTGTTCGGCCGCGCACGCGCCGCGGCCCCGACCAGCGACACGCCCGGCGACATGACGGCCGAAGGCCGAGGCGCCGGCGAGGGTGCCCTGGCGGACGCGACGCTTGCCGGCAAGGAGGGCGAGGTCGCATGACGTCCGTCCTTCCGTTCCCCGATCTCCTCGCGGCGGTCACGCGCACGACCGAAGGGCCGCTGCGCTTCGAGTCGCTGCCGCCGCCGTGGTTGCTCGTCGTCCTCGTCGTGCTGCTCGGCGCAGGACTGCGCGCGCTCTACGCCCGCGAACGCGGTCGACCCCCGCGCGGCGGCCGCCTGCTCCTCGCGCTCTTGCGCACGGCCAGCCTCGTCGTGCTGCTCCTCGTGCTCGCGGCCCCCTACCGCGAGATCACGACGACCGCCGAGGAGAAGGCGCATCTCGTGGTGCTGGTCGACAGCAGCGCGAGCATGCAAGTCCGCGACGGCTACCCGAAGACCATGGCCGAGCGCCTGGCGCCGTACGCCGGTCGCGCCCAAGACCGCGACCAGCCCACACGCGGCGAGCTCGTAAAGGGCCTGCTCGCGGCCGACGACGGCGCCCTCTTGGCGGCGTGGGCCGATCGCTTCGTCGTGGACGTGTTCGCCTTCGACGCCGACTGGCGCTCGCTGGGCGCCACGCGCGGCGAGGAGAACGAAATCCCGGCCATCGTGCAAGGCATCGACAGCTTGGCCATGGACGGCGGGCGCACGCGCCTGGGCGCGGTGTTGCGCCGCGTGGCCCACGAGTTCGCCCGCCGCCAAGACCAGGACCTCGCGGGCGTCGTGCTCTTCAGCGACGGACGCGACACCAGCGAAGACGACCCGCCGCAGCAGGCGCTGGCCAGCCTCGACGGGCTCGAAGGCGACCTGCACGTCCTCCCGGTCGGCCTGGGGAACCCCGCGACGGGCCGCAACGCGTGGCTCGAGCGCGTCCGCGCCGGCGACGTCGTGCTCGTCCGCGACGAAGTGCTCTTCGAGACGGCCGTACGCCACTCGGGCTTCGAAGGCAGCCCCGCGGACGTCGACGTGGAGATCCTCCAGATCGCCGACGCGTCGGGCGCCCCCATGGAGCCCCGCCGCTACGAGCTGCGCCGCGGATGGGATGCCGCGCTGTCCACGCACATCGACATGCTCCCGCCCGAGGACGAGGCCGGCGCACCCGTGCGCCTGCGGCTGCCGTTCGACGACGCGGGCACGTTCCAGGTCAAGCTGCGCGTGCGGCTCTCCGACGCGGCCGACCGCGCCGACGACAACGTGCCGGACGACGACGTCCGCACGCACGAGATCCGCGTCGTGGACCAGCGCATCCGCGTGCTCTACATCGACAACGAGCCGCGTCATGACTGGCGCTTCCTGTCGAGCTACCTCACGCGCGAGCCCGATGCGCGCTTGGCCCGCGGACGCGAAGAGGCGCGCAGCCGCTTCCAGGTGCACGTGCTGCTGCAGACGGCCGATCCCAGCTACCCGCAGCCCGCCAGCGTCGGGGAAGTCCCGCTCAAGGCGGTGCCCCGCACGCGGGCCGAGCTGTTCGGCTACGACGTCGTCATCCTGGGCGACATCGACGTGGACGCGATGCGCCGCGACAGCCCCGAGCTGCTCGAGCAGCTGGCCGCCTTCGTGGCGGAAGGCGGCGGCTTGGTCCTGCAGGCCGGCGTGGACTACCAGAACCCGCTGCAGCTGCTGGAGACGCCCCTCGCGCCGCTGATCCCGGTCAACGCCAGCCCGCAAGACCGCCGCGCCTCGCAGACCGTCAGCGAGGAGTTCCGCGTCCAGCTGACGCCGGCGGGCATCGCCTACCCCGCCTTCGGCGTGGTCCCGGGACGCGACGGCGGCGTGCCGACACCGGAGGAGATCGCCGCCATCTGGTCCGGCGACGATCGTCTCTCCTCCGATTGGACGTGGTGGTGGATGTACCGCGCCACGGGTGGCTTGCGTCCTGGCGCCACGGCCTTGGCCCGCGTCCAGGCCGAAGGGCGCGCCGACCTCAAGGACCGTCGCGGCCAGCCCCTCGTCGTGTTCGCCACCATGCCGTTCGGGCGCGGCCGCGTGTTCTGGAGCTCGCTCGACAACACGGCCCGCTTGCGCCGTGGCCTGCGCGATGCGGTGTTCGGCCCGTTCTGGGAGCAGATCCTGCGTGATCTGGCGACCTACCGGCTGCTCGGCGGCAACAAGCGCTACAAGATCTTCACCGACGAAGACGAGTACTTCGTCGGCCAGACGGCCACCATCACGATCCGCGCCCTGGACCCACGCTTCGAGCCCCTGACGGACCCGTGGCTCGACGGCGTGCGCGTGGAGGTCCTCGGCGAGAACGAAGAGAGCGCCGAGACGCTCCTCGAAGGCGATCAACGGCCCGTCAGCCTGCGCGACGAGGGTGCGCCCGGCATGTACCGGCTGTCGCTTCCGCTCACGAAGCCCGGCACCGTGCGCATCACGATCGACCGCGAAGAGGTCTCGGGTGGGCGCCGCACCACGGAGCGCGCCGAGAAGCGCTTCCCGGTCAACTTCCGTGCGAAGGAGGACGTGCTGCGTGTGCCTGACCACCGCACGCTCCTCGACATCGCCGTCACGACCAACCCGGGCCGCGAGTCGGGCGCCCGCGTGCTGGCGCTGGACGAAGTGGCGGACGCCGTCGCGACGATGCCGGCCCGTCCGCGCGAGCGCGTGCTCGACCGCCGCGAGGTTCCGCAGTGGGACCGCCTCCCCATCCTCCTGCTCCTCGTCGGGCTGCTGGCTGCCGAATGGGCCCTGCGCAAGCGCTGGCACCTGGTGTGAGCGGGCGGGATCTCGTGCGGCGCCACGCCGTGCTGCGCCGGTCCTGCGTTCGGTTCTGCCTGCTGCTGCTGGCGACGGCACTGCCGCTCCTGGCGGCCCGTTCGTGGGCTGCCCCGGACGACGACGACCCGTTCGAAGCCGCCAAGATGTTCCAAGTGCCGGACACGGTGGCGGCCCGCAACGCGCTGCAGGAAGCCGATCACGCACTTGCGCGCGGTGAGACGAACGCAGGGCTCAAGGCCCTCCAGCGCGTGCTCGACGAGATGCCCGACGACTACGCACGCGTGCCCGAGGCCGCCCGGGCCGAAGCGCTGCTCTGGCGCAGTGCCGCGGAGATCGCGGCCGAGCGCCTCGCACGCCTGACGCCGGAGCAAGCCGCGGCGTACGACCACCTCGTGCAGCCGGCGGCAGAGCCCGCCATGGACGCCGCACTGGCCGCAGGCGATCTCCATGCCCTCGAGGGCATCGCGCGTCGCTTCGGCGCCTCCCGCTACGGCGCACGCGCCACGCGCGTGCTCGCCGAGCTGGCGTTGGAGGCGGGCCGCGGTCGAGAAGCCGCCCGCTTGGCCGCCGAAGGCCTGCGGTTCGCTCCGGGCAACGCGGGCCTGTGGCGCGTGCGGCTGCAGGGCCTGTCGATCGCCGACGACCGCGCGGCGCTCGAACGCTTGGAGCTCCCGGCCAACCTGGGCGAGAGCCGCGACGCCCTGCTCGAGCTGCGCCAGCGTGCGCTGGAGCGCCTGGCCGGCCTGCGCTCGTACGCCCTCCCCCATGGGTGGGGCGGCGACATGGCGCGACGCGGTGGTGGCCCGGCCTTGCCGGCCGCGGTGCCTCCGCTGCGCTGGACGGCGCCGCTCCCGCGCGCCGATCGCAGCTTGGACCCGACGTCCTTCCCCGGCGGTCGCCCCGAGCCCACGCCGGACCATTTCGAGTGGTTGCTCGATGCCGCGCGGCCGATCGTGCCCGTGCTCGACGGTCGCACCGCCTACGTCGCGGACGGCCGATCCGTGCGCGCGCTGGACCTCTCCAGCGGGCGTCCGCTCTGGCGCTACGACCACGCGAAGGACCCACGGCTCATGCGGACCGACCGCGAGCCCGACGGACGCACCGCCTTGGACCGCGCGTTCGCGCCCGTCGTTGCCGGGCCGCTGCTGGTGGCCACGGTCGAGGTCCCCCACGAGTTCTACACGGAGCATCTGAGCGGCATGCCGCTCTCGACCTACCTGCCGCGCCGTCGCGCCGTCGCCATCGACCGCGCGTCGGGCAACGTGGTCTGGATGGCGGGCGGCGACGCGGACGCGCCCACGTGGCTGCAAGAAGCCTCGGTCGTGGCCCCCGTTGGCGTGGCCGAAGGCGTCGTGGTGGCGCTCGTCGACCAGTTCCTGCAGATGCACAACCTGTCCGTCGTGGGCTTCGACCTGGCGACGGGGCGCGTGCTGTGGCGCTGCCGCCTCGGATACGGCGCGCGCGAGACCAACCTGTTCGGCAACCCGCTGCGCGAGCTGGCGGGGAGCGCGATCGCCGTCGCCGACGGCCAAGCCTACGTGGCCACGGGCTTGGGTCTCGTGGCCTCCGTCGACGTGCTCGCCGGGCGCGTTCGCTGGGTGGCTTCCTACGTACCCCTGCCCATCGAGCCGGTCATCACCTGGTACGAAGCCCCGCTACGCCGCCCCAGCTTCGGGCCGTCACGCGTGGTGGTTGCGGACGACGTGATCGTCGTTGCGCCAGGCGACGGTCACCACGTGTGTGCCTACGAACGCGCGACGGGCGTGCTGCGCTGGCGCACGCCCGTACCGGACCGCTTGCCGCGCTCGACCGTGGCGCACCTGCTCGGCGTCGTGGGTCACGGCGCCGACGCCAAGGTGATCGTGACTGCTGGCGGCGTGACGGCGCTCGACCTGGCCACGGGCGACGTGAGCTGGCAGGGCTACACGGACCCGCGACCCAGCGACGTCATCGGCGAAGGCGTCATCGCGGGCGACGAGGTCCTCGTCCCCACGCGGCAGGGCCTGCAGCGGTTCAGCATTGCGCGCGAGGGCAGCTTCCGCGGCTCCGCGCAGTGGCCCGACGGCGTCGACCCGGGCAACCTCGTCGTCGGCGACGACGTGTTCCTGGTGGCAGATCGCGAGACCGTCAGCGGGTTCTACGACTGGAACCGCATCGCGGCGCAGATCGAACGCCAGCGCCGGGAGCGCCCCGACGATCCGTGGCTGCTCGTGGAGGCCGGTGACCTGTACCTGCGCGGCGGGGAGCTCGACCGCGCGCGCGAGATGTTCCAAGCGGGCGAAGACGTCGCCGCACGGAGCGGCGGAGCCGCCGGGGAAGCCGCGGCCGAAGCCGCGCGCCGCGGCCGCGTCGCGACATGGCTCCACCAGGGTCGCCTGCTCGAAGCCTCCGGTCGCAACGCCAACGCCATCACGGCGTACGAAGAGGCGGCCCGCCTGGCCATCCAAGCCGCCGACCGCATCGAAGCGCGCCTCCGGCTGCTCGAGCTGCTACCGCACGGCGAGCGGCGCTGGCGCGACCAGCTCGAGGCGCTTGTGCGCGAGGACGGCGACCAAGAAGCCTGGCCCGATCCCGACCGTACGCCCGTGCTGATCCGACCGTGGGCGCGGCTGGAGCTGGCGGAAGCCGCCGTGCAGCGTGGCGAGGCGGAGCGGGCGATCGACCTGTGGCAGCTCGTGCTGCGTGACGACCCCGAGGCCGACGTGCTGGGCCTCGTCGCGGGTCGGGCCGCGGAACGGCGCATCGACGAGACCCTCGCCCAAAGCGGGCGAGCCCCGTACGCGAAGCACGAGGAGGCGGCGCGCCGCCTGCTGGCCGAGGCCACGACGGAGAGCGACGTCGATCTCGTACTGGCGCGCTACCCGAACAGCCTGGCGCGCGAAGATGGCCTGCGGCGGCGTGCCGCGCTTCGACGCCAGGCCGGGCGTCTCGCCGAGGCCAGCGACGACTTCCGCACGCTCGGCTCCACGGCCCGCGACCCCTCCGCCCGCGCGGCCGCGCTCGCGCAGCTGGTCCAGCTGGAGTCGCAGCGCGGTGCGCTCGGCGCCGCCCGTGCGGCACGCGCAACGCTTCGTCGCCTCTACGCGAACACCGCGTTCGAGGTGGACGGTCTGCGCGTCACGGGGGCGACCTGGGCGTTCGACGTGCCGCGACCCGAGGTGCCCGAGGTGGTCGAGCCGCCCATCGCGTCGCCGCTGCACGAGGTGCACCACGAGCGGGCCGCCGACGAGAGCTGGCTGCAGGCCGTGGACACGGTCGTCGACGAGGCGTGGCCGCGGCCGCCCCTGGCCCTGGTCCACCGCGGCGATGCGCTCGTGGGGCTGGACCTCGAGAAGGGCACGCGCCGCTTCACGGTCCAGGTCAGCGCGGTGACGCGTGCGGCGCTCACGCCGGGTCGCGTCATCCTGCTCGCCGATCGCGGCGAGACGCTTGTCGCCCTGGACGCCGCCACCGGGGCCACGGTGTGGGAGCACGACCTGGGTCTCGCCACGCGCCACGTCACCGTGCATGGCGGCGTGCTCGTGACGGCCCACCGCGACCTCAACCGGGACGACGGGCTGCTGCGCCTCCATGCCTTCGATGCCATGACGGGAAGCGGGCTCTGGACGACGCTGCTCGGCCGCGCCGACCCGGGTCCGCTCGTGGCCGACGCCGACCACGTGTGGCTGCGTCGCACGCGCTACGCCACCACGGCGACCTACCAAGACGCCGTCGTCCTCGACATTGCCGACGGGCGCATCCTGCACGAGCTGCCCTTGCCCGCGTTCCCGTTCGGCGAGGCGTGGTCGGACGGCAAGCACCTGGTCGCGGCGGGCAGCTCGTCGCGCACGCAACCCCCGGCGCTCGTGGCCTACGATCTCGACAGTGGCGCCTCGACGTGGCGCCTGGACTTGCCGGGCGAGGCGCCGACGGCGCTCGCGACGTCGCCCGAGGGGCGGCTCGTCGTCCTCACGGGCGAGGGTCGTGTCCGCGAGATCGATGCCGCAACCGGCGCCGTCGTGCACGAGACGGGCATCTTCGTGGGCGAGAACACGGCGGTGCGCCCGTTCTTCGGTACGCCGCTCCTGGTGCAAGACGACCGCTTGGTCTTGCTGCCCGGGCTCCGCTCGCGGGGAGCCACGCTGCTCGCGTACGCACGCGATACCGGCAAGCTCGTCTGGGAACACCCGCTGACGCCGGAGGGGTTCGTCGGGACGGCCGCCCTGGGCGCCGCCGGGGACCAGATCTGGGCCTTCGTCCTGCGCGGTGCCCGCCAGGACGTGAGTGCCGAGCTGGTCGTCGTGGACCGTGTGGGAAGCGTCTCCCAGCGCGTCGATCTCTCGGAGCTGGCCCAAGGGGGACGCCATCCCACCGTGCTGCAGGCCTACGGTGCGTTCCTCGTGGTGGGTCGCCGCGACGCCAGCATCCTCAAGTAGCCCGGCGCCGCACTACACCGTGCAGGAGCACCGTCGGGGGGCCGTGGCCCGCGGCCGGACCCGCCCGAGGTGGTAGCCTGCCCCGTCCATGCCGGCCCTGCTTCGTCGCTTCCGGTCCGCACGCCGTCGGGTCTCGCGCCCGCACGCCGTCGCTGCGCTCCTCGTGGCGCTCGTGGCCGGAGGCGCGCCGCTGCCCCGCGCCGCGTGGGCGGACCGCTCGGTCGGTAGCGCGCCCGCGCCGGTCGGCATCGACCTCGTCGACGCACGCACGCGCGCCGCGATCGATCGCGGCATGTCCTTCCTCGCCGACTTGCAGCGCCCCGACGGATCGTGGCCCAGCGACGCAGGCAAGAAGGTCAACGACGGCTACGTGCTGTTCCCGCCCATCGACACGTCGCGGGCCGTACCTCACGTGGGCGTGACGGCCCTTGCGGTCTTGGCGCTCCTGGCCGGCGGCCACTTGCCGGGCCGCGGGCCCTACGGCGCCAGCATGGAGCGCGGCATCGACTTCCTGCTCGAGAAGGTGCAGGACAACGGCTTCATCACCGCCAATGGCACGCGCATGTACAGCCACGCGCTGGCCGTGCTCGCGCTCGCCGAGACCTACGGCGCCACGCGCAACGACCGCATCCGCGGCAAGCTCGAACGGGCCACGGAGTTCACCGCGGGCTCGCAGAACCCCACGGGCGGCTGGCGCTACGTGCCCCTCTCGCCCGACTCCGACATGAGCGTCACGGTCTGCCAGGTGGTGGCCTTGCGGGCCGCGCAGAACGCGGGCATCCGCGTGCCGAGCCGCGTGATCCGCCGCGCGCTCAAGTACGTGATCGAGAGCGCCGTCGTGATCCGCGGCGAGCCGATCGGCTCGTTCTGGTACCAGCCGGAAGACCCCGAGCGCTTCAACCGTGACAGCTTCGCACTTTGTGCGGCCGCGCTCACGACCATCTTCCAAGCCGGCATCTACGACGACGAAGCGCTCCACGCGTATGCCGCCGCCCACGGGCTCGACCCGCTGAAGGTGCCCAGCCTGCGACGCTCGATCCAGTACATGGACGAGCAGTACATCGAGACGGCGCGCGACTGGCCCCGTCACTACTACTTCTTCTACGGGAACTACTACGCGGCCCAGGCCCTGTACCAGATGGGTGGTCGTGAGCCGCGGCTGTGGGCCGCGTGGTACGCGCGCGTGCGCGATGACCTGCTCAGGCACCAGATCGTCAAGCGTGTCCCGGAGACCGGCCGGGACCTCGGCTGGTGGGTCAGCAACGTCGACAGCACCCACGCCTACGCCACGGCGACGGCCCTGCTGATCCTGCAGTTCCCCCTCGACCACCTGCCCATCCACCAGCGATGAGCACGGCATCCGGCGCTGCGTGGCGTGCGCCGCGGGGCGTCGTGTGAACCCGGCGGGCGACCCGTCCCCTGCCAGCGGCGACCCGATCGGGCAGCGGCTCATGGAGCGCGTGCGCGACGGAGACCGCGAGGCCTTCGCCGAGCTGTATCGCCGCGAGGCACCACGCGTCTTTGCGGTTCTGGTCCACCTGTGCGGCGCGCGCGAACGCGCGGAGGACGTGCTGCAGGAGGTCTTCCTCAAGGCCTGGCGCGCCGCGCCGCGGTGGCGCGCCGAGGCGCCGGTCGGCGCCTGGCTCCTGGCCATCGCGCGTCGCGCCGGCTGGAACGCCAGCGCGTTTCGTCGTCGACGACGCGCGCTCCGACGCACCGGCGCTGCGGCCGACATCGAGGCGGTGGACGTGTCGGCCCCCGGGCGCCAGGACGGCCCGGGGCAGGCGGACGAGGTGGCTCGGGTGCGTCGCGCGCTGGCCCGTCTCTCCCCACCGCTGCGCTTCGTGTTCGTGCTCGTCCGGCTCCACGGGTCGACGCTGGCCGAGGCGGCCGACGCGGCGGGCGTCCCCGTGGGCACGGTCAAGAGCCGCCTCGCGGCCGCCGAGACCAAGCTCCGCACCTGGCTCCAAGAGGGCGACCGAACCTCCGCGCCCGATCGCGGTTCTCCTCGATAGAGGGCGGCCCGTCCGCCCCGAGGTCCCCACCCATGGCCAGCGGCCCCCGCCGCCCCGACCCGCAGCAAGCCGCGCCGTCGACGACGTGCGGCCGCGGTGATCTGGTGGCCCTGGCCTCGGGCGCCCTGGACGAGGCCGAAGCGAGCGCGGTCCGCGCGGCGGTCTCCGCCTCGCCAGCCCTCATGGCCGAGCTCGACGCCATCCGCCGCCACCTGCGCCGCTACGACGCGCTGCCGCCGGCGCCCCCGCCTCCCCCGGCGGACAGCCTCCTGGCGAGGTTGGATGGACCGCGGCGCGGCCCGGCGCCGCGCCTCGCGGCTGCTTGGCAGCCCCGCTTCGCCGCGGCGGCCCTGCTCCTGCTCGCGGTCGGCTTCCTCGCTTGGCAGGCCTTGGACACGGCGCCCACGCCGAACCTCGCTCCGGTCGTGGCATGGCAGGGGACGTGGCGCCCCCCGAACGAGGGCGGGAGCCGGGTGGCCACGGGAACCGACGTGAGCCAGGTCCGGGTGAGCTGGCCCGGCCGTCCGCCCCGACACGCCCGCCTCGTGGCGTCCCACGGAACGGCGATCCGGCTGGGCGATGCCGGCCACCTGCAGCTCGAGCAGGGACGCCTGTGGGTCGAGTCGCCGCCCTCGCCGAGCGCCGTGCCCCTGGTCGTCCACACGCCGGCCGGCGAGGTGCGCGTCGTCGGCACGCGCTTCGAGCTGGATCTGGACGAGGCCGCCGCGCTGCGTGTCCGCGTGGACCGGGGCGTCGTGGAGGTCCGGCCCGTCGAGGGGCCCGCCGTCCGCGTCGAAGCCGGCCAGGTCTGGAGTCCTGCCGGGCTCGAGGCCGCCGACACCGGCCTGCCGGTATGGCACCCCCGCGCCTCGATCGTGCTGCGCGCCGCTCGCTGGACGGCGGATGGCGCGCTGGAGGTGGACGCCGAGCTCCACGGTGACGAGGGTGCCGACGTCGACCTCCCGCTCCTCGGCGGCGGCACGAGCGCACCGGCATGGATCGAGTGGATCGACGCCGACGGGGAAGTCGATCGCAGCCTGCCGCTCCTCCCGGCCCACGTGACGTCGGAGGAGGGCCTCGACACCCCCTCGGGCGTCTCGCCGGACCTCGTTGCGCGCTGGCTCGGTGGCCAGCCGGACCGCCTCCCGGTCGGTGCATCGAGGCGCTTCACGTTGCGGTTCACGGGGCCCCTGCCGTCGGGCTCCGCGTACCGTTTGAGGGCCCTGTTCCGCCCGTCCGGCGCGGCCCCCTGGCTGACGCGGGCGATCGACGTGGAGGCCCCCCGATGAGCGCCCGCCCCGCCCACCTCGACGCCGTCCGATCCCGGTTGGCAGGCCTCGGCAGGTCGCTTCGCGCCCGCCTCGCCGCCGCGGGCGTGGCCCGTCTCGTGGGCGTCGCGGGGCTGCTGCTGGTGGGCCTTTTCGCGGCGGACCGCCTGCTGGACCTGCCGCTGACCGTGCGTCGCTTCGTGCGCTTGGGCCTCCTGCAGCGCCCCGAGGGCATGGGCGTGGTCGTGTGGCTCGTCGCCCTGGGCGTCTGCAGCCTCTTGGCCCTTGGGCTGGCCCGCGGGCGCCGCGGTCCGGCCGCCGTCTTCGCGTTCCTCGCGGCGGGCCTCGCGGGCGTCTTGGCCTGGCTCGCCTGGCGCGTCTTCCAGCCGCTTGGCGTCAGCCTGGGCGCCGATGACTTGGCGCAAGCCGTCGAGCGCCGTCACCCCGAGCTGCACGACCGCTTGGCCTCGGCCCTGGACTTCGAACGCGAGCTGTACCAGCCGACGCGCGGGGAGAGCCCGAGCCTCATGGCGCACGTCGTGGGCGAGGCGGAAGCCGAGGCACGATCGCTGGACTTGTCGCGCACGTTCTCGGCGCGACCGCTGCGGCGCGGCCTCGCCGTGGGCGCCGCGGGTGTGGGCGCGCTGGGCCTCGCGGCCCTGCTCTGGCCGGCCGACATGGGCCTGTTCCTGCGCCGCTCGCTGGCCCTCGAGCCCGTCGCGTGGCCGCGCTCCACCACGTTGCTCGCCGTCGACCTCGACGCCGACGGTGGCGTGCGCGAGCACGACCCGGCCATGCCCTACGAAGTGGCGGTGGGCCGTCCGCTCACGATCTACGCCCAGGCCCGCGGCAGCGTGCCCGACGACGTGCTCCTGCTCGATCGCGCCGATGGCGGTGAGCCGCTCGCGCGCCGCATGTTCCGCGTGCCCGAGCGCGACGACCTGTTCGCGTTCGAGATGCGCGACGTGCGTCGTGACTTCGAGTTCGTCTTGCGCGGCGGAGACGACGAAGACGACGAGCCCGTCTGGCGCGTCGCGATCACCGTGGCGCCACGCTTGCTCGACGTGCGCACGCGCGTGGAGCCTCCGGCCTACCTCGGCGAGCCCGCCGTCACCCTGGACGACGGCAACGTGCGCGTACCGGAGGGCTCCAAGCTCGAGATCACGTTCCGCACCGACGCCCCGGCGGCGGAAGCGTATGCGCTGGTCGACGAGAACCGCATCGAGGCCACGCGCGTGGACGAAGTGGAAGGCGCCCCGGCGGGCACCGTGTTCCGCTTCCCGCTCCAGGCCGACACGTCCACGTCCTACCGCATCGCCTTCCGCACCGCGGAGGGTCGGCGCAACGATGCGTCCAGCGCCACCTGGCGCGTCACGGTCGTGCCCGATCGCGCACCGCGTGTCGGCTGGATCTGGCCCCGTGGTGTCGTGGACACCACGGCCAAGGGCCGCGTGTCGCTGATCGCCGAGGCCGAGGACGACCATGCGGTCTCCGGCTTGTCCCTGGACGTTCGCGTCGGCGACGCCGTGCTCGCCTCCGTGCCGCTCGAGCCCTATGCGCCGCGCGACGGCGACGAGCCGCCTCCGGCCATCAACCCCGCCGCACTGGACGGTCCCTTGGGTCGCGACGTGGTGCGGGCCTACCTGCCCCTCGACCTGCCCACGCTGCTGGAGGGCATGGAGGGCCTGAACGGCGACGCCCCGCGCATCAGCGTGCGCTTCGTCGCGCGCGATGCCCGCGACCAGGTCCGCGAGGGGGAGTGGACACCGATCGACGTGTTCGGCGAGGCCGCCGTGGAGCGCAGCATCGCCGGGCGTCGCAGCAGCGTGCGCGCGGCGTTCCTGGGCGCGCGGCGCGACCAGCAGGCACGGCGCGAAGAGGTCGCCGCCTTGCTCCAAGGTCCGATCGGCGCACCGGAGAAGGACGAGCTCAGGAGCATCCGCTTCCGCCAGGGTCGTATCGCGCAGGATGTCGACCGCGCCACGCAGGACATGATCGCCGTGCTGACCACGTACGTGTTCGCCCGGCTCGGTGGCGCGCAGCAGCCCATGGATCGCATCCTCGCCCTGATCGACCAGCACCACCGTGCGACGTACGGGCGCGCCGAGGGTGCTGGCGAGGGCGCGTGGGCTGGCGACCCGGTGTTCCCCTATGTGCTCATGGAGCGCATCGTCGCGGGCTGGCGTTCGCGCGAGATCTTCGACAACGGCGTGCTCGATCGCATGCTCGCCGTGCTCGCGGACGCCGTACAGCTGGCAGCGCGCGTGGCGCCGGCTGCGCATCGCGCATCGGGGGTTGCCGCGGAGGGCGAGCGGGCCTCGATTGAAGCCCTGGCGGCGCGCCAGGACGAGGTGCTGGCGCTCCTCGATCGCCTCGACCGTGCGCTCGTGGGCTGGCAGAGCCTTGCGGAGCTGACCGAGGAGGTGCGCTCCGCAGCGCAGGAGCAGGAAGCCTTCGTGCGCCTGCTCGAAGAGATGGAAGCAGCCCGCCGCGCTGCCGGTACGTCCGGTGACGGCGGGGCCGGAGACAACCGATGAGCCGATCCCCCATCAGCTCCCCCACCCGCCATGCATCGAGGTGCAGCCGCCGCTCCCTCGCATGGGTCGCGAGCTTGGTCTTGGTGGTTGCGCTACCCGCTCTCCTCCCGGGCTCGGCGCGCGCCGAGGACGAGCCGACCACGGAGCGCAGCCTCCGCGACCTCGACCGCGCGATCGGGCAGCAAGAGGACGTACAGGGCAAGATCCAGCAGCTCGAAGCGAACATGGGCGCCCTGGCCCAGGAGCTGCGCCGCACGGGCTTCGACTACGAAGCGCAGCTTGTCGAGCACGCCATCGAGCATGTGAGCGTCTCGGGCCTGCGCGGCGTCATGGGCACCGTCCTGGATCGCATGCGCAAGGACCTCGAGGCCGCGCAGGCCCGTGCCCGCGAGGCCGCGGCTGCAGGCGGCAGCGACACGCCGCGGCCGCTGGTGTCCCACGAGGCGATCGCCGGTGCGCGCTCGGTGCTCGAGCAGCTCCAGCAGCTGCTGGCCATCCTCGAGGACCGCGACCGCACGCAGACGCGTGAGGAGATCGACCGGCGGCGTGAGGCGGCGCGTGAGTCCAAGGAGCTTGCCGAGCGCATCGCCCAGGAACAGCAGCAGATCACCGAGCAGCTTCGCGACTTGGACGAGGCCAGCCAGAGCGAGACCGCCAAGACCGCTGGACAGCTGCAAGAGGCCGTGAGCAAGCTGCGCGACGAGCTGAAGAAGATCGACGCGGAGGCTGAAGCGGCTGGCCAGACCAGCGAGAAGCTGCAGGCCACGCTCGACACGCTTCGCGAGGAGCAAGCGGCTGCCCTCGAGCGCACGCGCGCCGAGCGCGCACGGCAAGAGATGGCGACCGACCGCGAGCGTGCGGAAGCCGCCGCGCGTGCCGCGCAGGCTGCCGCGGAGCTCTCCGCCGCCGAGCGCGCCGCTGCCGAGGCGAGCCGCCGCGAGGCGCTGGCCCGCGAGCTGGGTGAGCAGGCCGCCGCCTTGGCCGAGCGCGCGCGCGAGCTCTCTGCAGAGGCTGCCGCCCGCGCCGCGGAAGCAGCCGCCGAGGCCCTGGGCAAGCGCGCGGAAGCCGCAGCGGCAGAGGCCCGTTCGGCGTCGCCCGAGCAGCGCGCCGCGGCCGCCCAGGAAGCCGCCGCCGTGGCCGAAGAAGCGCGTGCCGCTGCGGACGCACAGGCCGCTGCCGAGGCGAAGGCCTCCGCCGGCAAGCCGTCGGGCGAGTCAGGCTCGCGCGGCGAAGCGGCCCGCAAGGCGCTCGAGCAGCTGGCGAACGCCGCCCAGAAGGCCGCCGAGGCGAGTAGCGGCGAAGGCGCGGAGCAGGCCCGCGGCGAGCTGGAAGCCGCCGCCCAGCAGAGCCGTGCCGCAGCCGCCGACAGCGCCCGCCAGCGAGGCGCAGCCGAGCCCGGCGGTGAGCGCGCCGACGCCGCCAAGGAAGCTGCGGCCCTCGCTGCGGCCGCGAGTCGCGCGAAGCGTGCGCTGGATGCGATGAAGCAGGCTGCCGCGCAGGCGCGTGCTGGCTCCGACCACATGCCGCGGGGCGCTGACGAGGCCGCGGCTGCGCTTGACCGTGCGACGGGTGCATTGGGCGAGACGGCCCAGAGCGCGTCGTCGGCCAAGGGCGCCGCCGGCGACCGGTCCACGGCCGAAGCCGCCTCGCGCGCTGCCGGCGAGCTCGCCGAGGCCGCACGCGCCTTGGGCGCCTCGTCGCGCGGCGGCGGGCAGGGCTCCGAGAGCAGCCAGGGTTCGCAAGGCAGCCAGGGCTCGCAGGGCTCCGAGAGCAGCCAGGGTTCGCAGGGCGGCCAAGGTTCGCAGGGCTCCGAGAGCAGCCAGGGATCGCAGGGCAGCCAGGGCTCCCAGGGCTCCGAGAGCAGCCAGGGGTCGCAAGGCAGCCAAGGTTCGCAAGGAAGCCAAAGCTCGCAGCCCAGCCCTTCCTCGGCCGAGCGCGCCGAGGCCGAAGGGGAGCGCGCGAGCCAAGCCGCCGCGCTGGCCGATGAGCTGGCGCGCCTGGCAGAGGCCGCCGGTGCGGAGACGGGCGCGAACAGCGACGAAGCCAAGCGCGCAGAGCAAGCCGCCAAGGCGGCGCGCGAGGCACGCGCCAGCATGGCCTCCGCCGCCGAGAAGCTCGCCGCGGGCGACGATGCCGGTGCCGCCAGCGACCAGCAGGCTGCCGCCGAGGCGCTTGCCGAAGCCGCTGGCAAGTCCAGTGCCTCGTCGCCCAGCGGTGAGCTCGCCAGCCAGCAGCAGGAGCTGGCCAGCTCGGCCGAGCAGCTCGGTGCGGGATCGCCGCAAGCGGCGCGCGCTGCTGCGAAGGCCATGCGAGATGCCGCGGAGCAGCTGCAGTCGGGCGATCTGGCCGACGCCGAAGCACGTCAAGCCGAGGCGCTCGAGCGCTTGGACCAGGCACGTCAGGCGTTGCGCGAGGAGCAGCTCCGCCTGGAGCGCGAGCGCGAAGCGCTGGAGCGGGCCCTGGCCGAGGAGCAGCTGCGCCTGGCGAAGGAAGCCGAGGAGATTGCGGAGCAGGCACGCGACCTCGAGGCCAAGGACCCCGAGGCCCAAGCGGGCGCAGAGGCCGCCGCGGCGGCGATGCAGCAGGCCGCTTCGGCCATGCAGGATGCCGCGCGTCAGCAGGCCTCCAGCCAGTCGTCGTCGGCAGCGTCATCGCGCGAGGCCGCGGACGAGGCCATGAAGCGCGCCGAGGAGGCCCTCGGCCGCACGGCCGAAGAACGCCTCGACATGGACGAGGCGCGCGACCAAGCCATGAAGGACCTGCTCGAGCAGCAGAAGAAGCTCGAGGAGCAGCTCAAGGACCTGCGCGACCGTCTCGCCGAACAGGAGGCCTCCGAGGGTGCCCAGGACGCGGCGCGCGACGCCCAGTCCTCCATGCAGCGCACGCAGGACCAGATGCAATCCGGAGGTTCCCCGCAGGGCTCCGCGGAGAAGTCCGAGGACACGGAGCGGTACCTGGAGCAGCTTCAGGACGAGCTGGAAGAGGAAGAGCGCCGCTACGAGTCGCTCCAGCAGCAGGAGCTGCTCTACCAGCTGGTCCGCGACCTGGAGAAGCTCAAGGTCGACCAGGGCGCCATTCGCAGCCGCACCGTCGAGCTCTCCGAGGACATTGCTCGCACCGGGCGACCCAACCGCGCCACGCGCCGCAAGATCAAGCAGCTGGGCGACGAAGAGCGTCAGCTGGCGGCCGAGTTCGAGAAGCGCCTGATCGCCGTGCAGGAGGAAGGCTCGACGGCCTTCGCGGCTGCCATGGAAGAGATCCACCTCGACATGGGCGAAGTCGCAGCGCTCTTCGACGAGCAGGACCTGGGGCCGGTCAACGTGGGCCTGCAGGACAACATCCTGCGCCGCGTCGACGACCTGATCGGTGGCTTCAAGGACGTGATCGAGCAGAAGTCCGAGGGTGGCGGCGGCCAGCCCCCGAGCGGCGGCGGCCAGCCCCCGCCGCAGCTGGTTCCGCCCATCGTCGAGCTCAAGCTCATGCGCCGCCTGCAGATGGACCTCAACCAGCGCATGGGCGGGTTCCTCCGCCGGCACGCGGACGAGCTGGGCCAGGGCGAGCTGGACCCGGCCGTCCGACGCCGGTTGGAGCGCTTGGCCCACCAGCAGGCCCGACTCAAGACGGAGATGCAGCGGCTGATCGACAACACCCTCGGCGAGGGCGATGGCCCCCCCGACGGCGGTGACGACGAGGGTGCCGGGACAGGCTCGGACAACAGGTAGCATGGAGAGGGTCGGCCGCCCCCGCGCCGAGCCCCGCTCCCTTCAGGAGGCAATCACGATGGACACGATGTTCCTTCGACCGTGGCGCACGCCCAAGTGGCTACGCGCGACCACACTCGGCCTGGGTGCCGTCGCGTTCGCGACGCTGGGCAGCGCGGCCTCGGCCCGCGCCGAGGACGGGGCGGGCACGGATCTCGAGCAGAAGATCCGCCAGCAGATGCAGCACATCCGCGAGCTGATGGAAGCCAACGAGCGCGCGCTCTTCGTGCTGAGCACGGGGAAGGAAGCCAAGCCCAAGCCCGTCGACGTCACCCTGCCTCCTCCCGATGGCACATCCGGTGGCGCGGGCGGCTCGGGTAGCAGCGGGGGCGACGCGGGCAGCTCGGGTAGCAGCGCGTCTTCTGGCAGCAGTGGCTCCGCCGGCAGCGAGGGCTCGAACGGCGGCGAGGACGCGGCCCGCGAGATCCAGAAGCTCATCGAAGGCCTCGACCAGGCCTCGAAGGGTGAGGGCGGCGGCATGATTCCCGATGAGCTGAAGAAGCTCGTCGAGATGATCCCGACCTGAAGCTCCTGTGGCAGCCAGTTTGGCGCGCCCCCGAAGCCCGATTCCGGCAAGCAGAACGGCCAGCAGCCCGACAGCCAGGAGATGCGTGACGGTCGCCGGCCCGAGGACATGCAGTCGGGGCAGCGTCCCGAGGGGCAACGTCCCGAGGGCGAGCAAGACCAGCCGCAGAACGGCGACCCGCAAGGCCGCAACGAGCCGGGCGGTACCGGACGTCGTGACCCGGACGGCAGCACACCGCCGAACGAGCGCGATCGCGATGCGTGGAAGGTCCGCCTGCCGGCGGAGCTGCGCGATGCAGCCGCCAACGGCCAGTGGGACCGTGTCCCGCCGCGCTACCGCGACCTCGTCGAGCGCTACTACCGCTGGCTCCAGGAGCAGCGCGCCGCGGAGGGCAGCACCAACCGCTGATGCCCGGTGTGCCTGACTGCCACCGTTCCACCTACGGGTCCCGTGCCCCGCGTCGTGCGAGGGCACGGGGAACCCGCTTCGTGGCCTGGGCTCTCGCCCTGGGTCTCTTGGCACCCGTCGGCCGCGGGGGCGCGGCATGGACCTCGGGGGCCGAGGCGCGCGAGGGCTCGCCTCGCGCCATCAGCCGCGAGCCGCTGGAGTCTCGCCTGCGTCGTCGCCGCGCCATCGAGCGCGGGTGCGCCTTCATTGCGCGCAACCAGGAGGACCTGGGTGGCACGTTCGGCGACGTCAACGGCGTCGTCGCCATCACCTCGCTCTGCGTCCTGGCCCTGATGGCCAACGGATCGAGCGACCACCGCGGCCCCTACCGCGAGCAGGTGCGCAAGGGCATCGACTTCCTGCTGGCGCGCTCCGAGGCCCCGAAGAGCGATCGCGACCCGCCCGGCTACATCGTGGACGGCCAGGACCAGACGTCGCGCATGCACGGCCATGGGTTCGCCACCCTTGCCTTGGCCTGCGCGCTCGGCACGTCGGAGCGCGATCGCAGCGCGCGCATTCGCAAGGCGCTGGAAGGCGCCATCGACTGCATCGTCAAGGCCCAGGCCACGACAGGTGGTTTCGGTTACGAGCCGCGCCCCGACAACGACCACGAAGGCTCCGTGACGGTCTGCGTGGCCCAAGGACTTCGCGCCGCCCGCGACACGGGCCTGCACGTGGACTCGCGCGTCATCCGTGCGGGCCTGCGCTACCTGGAGAAGAGCCAGAACGACGAGGGAGGCTTCAACTACAGCCTCACCCGCCAGAACTCCACGTACGCGCTCACGGCCGCCGCCCTCTCCTCGTTCTTCCTCTACGGTCGGTACGAGGACGGAGCCGACACGCGGATCAGCCGTGGGCTGAAGTACCTGCGCGAGGCCATCGACAAGGGGCAGGGCGCCGACCAGCCCTGGTACTACTACGGCCACTTCTACGCCGCCTGGGCTCTGTACCAGTGGGACGGCGGGACGTGGGAGGTCCGGCGCGGCAACGAGTGGGCTACGTGGCAGGACGAGATCTACCCCCACATGATGGCGCGCCAGCTCGAAGGCGACGGCAGCTTCGAGCCCGAGGCCGGGCGGCACGACTACGGCCCGCTCCTCAGCACCGCGTTCGCCGTGCTCACCCTGAGCATCCCGGACGAGGGCTTGCCGATCTTCCAGCGGTAGGCGTGCTGCCACGCCACCTGCCTGCTGCGGTGACCCAGGCGCCACCGTAGAATCCGGCCCGTGGGACTGCCGTGGATCGCCCCCATCGTGGTCTCGTTGTGGTTCGGGGGCACCGACCCCGCCACGGCCCGTGCCGTCGCGCAGCGGGTCTTGGATGACGGCCGGTACCAGGTCGCACTGGACGACGAGCGCCGCTGGCGGCGCGCGGGCCCCTCGAGCTCCGGTGGCGTCAGCGTCGACCGACGCACCTTCCGTGGCCGTCCCGGAGGCGACAACGCGCCCGCAGCCGACATCCTGCCCGGCGACGACAGCCGGTCCTCCGACCGCTCCACGATCCGCTCCGGTGGCGGCGGCTCCTCGTCAGGAACCACGTTCCTGACGGTGGTGGCGGTCTTGGGCGCCCTGCTCGTCGTGGGCGTCGTGCTGGCGTCCTTGCTGCAGCGACGGCGCCTGGGTCCGCTACCTCGCGCGGCCGACGTGGCGGCGGCCCCGCCGCCCGAGCCGGACTTGGCGCGTCCGCTGGACGAGGCCGAGCAGCTGGCAAGCGAAGGCAAGTACGACCAAGCGGTCCACGTGCTCCTGCTGCGCAGCTTGCGCGTCCTGGCCGAGTCGCAGGGGCTTCCGGTCTCGCTCACGAGCCGCGAGATCGTCCGCGACGTGACCATGCCGGACGACGCCCGCGAGGCGCTCGCCGAGCTGGTCGGGGAAGTGGAGACGAGCCTGTTCGGCGGCCGAGCGGTCGATGCCCCATCCTGGGCGCGCTGCCGTGAACGCTACGCCTCCTTCGTCGCGATCCTCCGAGGAGCGAACGCGGGGAGCCGCGCGTGACGGATCGCACGCGGCTGCCCTTTTCCCGGCGCACGTCCATCGTCGTGTTGGCCGTGGCGATTCCCTCGTTCGTCCTGTTCCTCGTCGCCCTCGTGATGGGGCCCGAGTGGGCGCCGGTGGAGTCGACCGGCTCGACGTCGTGGTCCTCGTCCGCCGTGGGCCACCACGCGTTCTACGAAGTGCTGCGCGAGCTGGGGCTGCCCGTGCAGCGCTCGCGCTTCGAGAGCGCCAAGCGCGCCGGCGAGGAGGGCGTGCTCCTGTTGCTCGACCCCTGGCCCGAGTGGGAGCGCGGCGTGCTCGACCGCGAACAGCTCGGGGCGTCGATCGAGAAGGCGCGCACCATCGTGGTGGCCCTGCCGAAGTGGCAGGGGGTGCCACGCATCCCGGACGATGGCTGGGTGGCGCGCCTGGACCTACGTCCCGTGCGCAACGCCCTGGACGTGCTCTCCACGCTGGGCGTCGGCGATGTCGAGGTCAATCGCCTCGACCATGCGCTGCCCGAGACCGGATGGTCGACCCAGGGCATCTCCCCCCCACCGGTCCTGGAGGACTCCCCCCAGCTCATCCGCGGCCCCACGGTGGACCCGTGGGTGTCCTGCAGCGAGGGAACACTGGTCGGTGAGGTGCGGTCGGGCACCAACCGTATCGTCGTCATCGCGGACCCCGACGTGCTGACGCCGCGCGGCCTGGCCAAGGGGGGGAACGCGGCGCTTGTCGTACGCACGATCGAACACGTTCGCGGCGATGGGCCCGTCATCCTCGACGAGGTGCTGCACGGCTTCGCCCTCGAGCCCAACATCTGGCGCGCGTTGTTCCGCATGCCGCTGCTCACGCTGACGCTGCATGGCTTGTTGCTCGGGGCCGTGTTGCTGCTCGCCAGCTGGGTGCGCCGCCGGCCGCCGCTCCCGCCTCCCGAGCCGCCCGCGCGCGGCGCTACGGCGTTGCTCGAACAGGCCACGGGGCTCCTGGCGCGACACGGCGACGCGTGGGGAGCGGCGGACCAGTACGCCCATGCCGCTTGGCTCGACGTGCTGAAGGGCCTGCGCGTCCCGAAGGACTTCGACCGCGCCGCCGCCGCTCGCTGGGTCGAGACCCGTGAAGAGCGGCACGCCGTGCCGGACCGCTTTGCCACGATCGACCAAGACCGTCGCGCGCGTCGCGGGAGCGCCATCGCACTGGCGCGACGCATCCACCTCTGGAAGGAGACCCTGCTCGATGGGACCGTCTGACGTCCAAGAGCTCCGTGCCGCCGTTCGCGGCGAAGTCCGCAAGGCCGTCGTCGGTCAAGGTGCGGCGATCGACCTCATGCTGATCGCCCTGATGGCACGGGGGCACGTGCTGCTGGAGGGTCTGCCCGGAACCGCGAAGACGCTCTTGGCGAGGGCGTTTGCGCGCGCGCTGGACCTCGAGTTCCGACGGATCCAGTTCACGCCCGACCTGATGCCGGGCGACGTGGTGGGCACCAACCTGTTCCACTTCGAGTCCAACCGCTTCGTCCTCACCAAGGGGCCGGTGTTCACCCAGCTCTTGCTGGCCGACGAGATCAACCGCACGCCGCCCAAGACGCAGGCCGCGCTCTTGGAGGCGATGCAGGAGCGACGCGTCACGATCGACGGCACCAGCCACGACCTCGGGCCCGGGTTCATGGTGCTGGCCACGCAGAACCCGATCGAGCAGGAGGGCACCTACCCGCTGCCCGAGGCCCAGCTCGACCGCTTCCTCGTTCGCGCGCGCATCGGCTATCCGTCGCGCGAGGACGAGCTGCTCATCGTGACGTCCCACGGCCAGGGTGCCGGCATGCCCGACCTGGATCGCCTGGGCGTGGCGGCCGTCGCGGACCTGGACCGCATCGAGACCCTGCGCGACGTCGTCGCGGCCACCCGCTTGGCCGACGAGGTCGTCGGCTACATCGTGGACTTGGTGCGCGCCACGCGAGAGCACCCGGCCCTGGCGTGTGGCGCGTCGCCGCGCTCGGCCGCGATGCTGGCGATCGCCGCGCGCTCCATGGCCGCCCTCTCCGGCCGCGACTTCGTGGTGCCCGACGACGTGAAGGCCGTCCTGGGTCCGTGTCTCGGCCACCGCCTCCTCGTGTCGGCCACCGCCGAGATCGAGGGGCGCGACGCGAAGAGCGTCCTCGGCGAGATCGTCGCGGCGGTGGCGGCGCCGCGCTGATGCGACCGACGCGCCTCGCGTGGCTGCTGCTCCTGATCGGTGCGGCGCTGGCAGCGCTCCCCGCGTGGGTGGCGCCCAGCTTCGCGGCCGCGTGGCTGGGCTACGTGATGGGCGTGCTGGCCCTGGGCGCGCTGGACGGGGCGCTCGCGACGCGCCTGGGCGCCCTCGCCCCTCGCATCGTCTTGGCCCCCGCGTTGCCCGTGGGCGTGCCTGCGGTGCTGGCGGTGGACGTGGGCGCCCCCGACACCCGGTCCGCGTTGGCCGTCGAGGCCGAGGTCGAGGGCGATCCCGACCTGGGCCTGGGCCCCCCCGCCACGTCCACCATCGACGGACGTCAGGGCGGGCGCATCGAAGTGAGCCTCGTGCCCCGGCGCCGCGGCCGCGCTGCGGTCCACGCCCTCTGGCTGCGCTGGAAGGGACCGTTTGGTCTGCTCGAGCGCGTGGCGCGCCTGCCGGCCGAGGCGGAGACCCGGGTCGTCCCCGACTTGTCGGCGACGCGCCAAGCGGCGCTGGCCCTGGACGCGACGCGTTACGCCCAAGCCGGGCTCAAGGTGGAGCGCTTCGTCGGGGACGGCAGCGAGTTCGACGCCATGCGCGAGTACGTGCCGGGCCTGGATGCGCGCTCGATCAGCTGGCGGGCGACAGCCCGTCACCGGCGCCTCGTGTGCCATCAGTTCCGCGCGGAGCGCAACCACCCCGTCGTCATCGCCTTCGACACGGGACGGCTCATGGGCGAGCGCCTCGGCGAGGCGACGCGCCTGGACCACGCCATCCATGCCGGCCTGCGGTTGGCGTGGACGGCCCTGCGCACGGGCGACCGCGTGGGGATGTTCGCGTTCGACGCCTTGCCGCGTGCCTGGGTCCCGCCGGACCGCGCGCGTGGGACCTTCGCCGCGTTGCGCCTCGCGACGTCGGAGCTGGCGTACGGAACGAGCGAGAGCAACTTCACGCTGGGCCTGCTGGATCTCGTCCAGCGTCTGCCCCGCCGCACGCTCATCGTCCTCATGACCGACGTGGTCGACTCGATCGGTGCCGAGCTCTTGGTGGAGAACGTGGCCCGCCTCGTACGTCGACACGTCGTGCTGTTCGTCACGCTGGCCGACCCGCAGCTGCGGCGCGCCGCGGACGCGCCGCCTGATGGCGCGACCGCGCTGGCGCGCGCCGTCGTCGCCAAGCGCCTGCTCGACGAGCGTGCCGCCGTGCTCGAGCGCATGGCGCGGCTGGGCGTGCTGGTCCTCGACGCGCCGCCCGAGCTTCTCGGGCCGACCCTGGTGAGCCGTTACCTCGAAGCCAAGCGGCGGGAGCGCGTATGAGCTCGTCCGCCCTTCTGCGCAGCACGATCTTCCGTCGCGAGCGGGAAGCCACGTGGGAGCGCTTGGAGCACTTGGTCGCGCGCGTCGAGCGCCGGGGTCTCGGCTCTCTCGAACCTCGGGAGCTGGCCGAGCTCCCCACGATCTACCGCGCGACGATGAGCTCGCTCGGGATGGCGCGCGCCATCTCGTTGGACCGCAACCTCCTCGAGCATCTCGACAGCCTGGCGCAGCGCGCGTGGTGCGCGTTCTATGCACCGTCGCGGTCGTGGCGACAGCGGCTCGGCGAGTGGCTGCTCGTGGGCTTCCCCACCTCCGTTCGCTCGATGGCCCTGCCGCTCCTGGTGGCGACGCTCACGCTCCTTGCGGGCGTGGGGATCGGACACGGCATCACGGCGGCGGACAACGAGATGTTCTACGCCTTCGTCCCGGAGGCCTACGCCCAGGGGCGCAACACGACCGCCTCCCGCGAGGACCTGCGGGAGGGGCTGTACGCGGGGGAGCACCACCACGGCTCCCTGGCCCAGTTCGCCTCCATGTTGATCGTCAACAACACGGGCGTCGGCCTGCTCATCGTGGCGCTTGGGTTCCTCGCCGGCCTCCCCGCGCTGCTGCTCCTGCTCTTCAACGGCCTGTTGCTAGGTGCCATGAGTGCCGTGTTCTCCGCCCACGGGCTCGGACTCGACTTCTGGGCGTGGGTGCTGCCCCATGGCGTGACGGAGCTGCTGGCCATCTTGCTCTGCGGTGCGGCGAGCATGGCCATCGGCGGCTCGCTCGTGGCGCCCGGCACGCTCGGTCGACGCCAGGCCCTGGCCCATGCAGGTCGACGCGCCGCCCCCGTCGTGATGGGCGCCATGGCGATGTTCGGGATCGCGGGTCTGATCGAGGGGTTCTTTCGCCAGCTCGTGAGCGACCTGCCGACCCGGCTTGCGCTGGCTGCGCTCACGGCGCTGCTCTGGGCCGCCTGGCTGGGCCTTGGGGGCCGCATGACCCGGGAGCGGGCATGACGGCGCGCGCAGCAGCCAAGGAGCGCCGGCTGGAGGTCATGCCGCCCGAGGGCGTGCCGCTGTCCTTCGAGCTGGCCGGCGTGGGCGAGCGCTTCGGGGCGTTCCTGGTCGACCAGATGCTCCTGGGTGCGCTGGCCTTGCCCGCCGTCCTGTGGATGGGGCTCGCCGGGAACAGCAACGTCGCAGGCTTCGTGACCGCCCTGGCGCTCCTGTGGACCTACGCCCTCCTCATGTTCGGGCCGACCTGGCTCGAGCTCTCCGGGCGCGGGACGACGCCGGGCAAGCGGCGCATGGGCCTGCGGGTGGTGGACGCCGACGGCCAGACGCTGGAGGCGCGGGCGTTGGTCGCGCGCAACCTGGTGCGCCACGTCGAGGTGTTCCTCCCCGTGCAGGCCCTGCTTGCCTCCGAGGCCTTGCTCCCGAGTGCGCCCGGCATCTTGCGGCTCGTCAGCATCGCGTGGCTGGCGATGGTCGTGCTGCTGCCGTTCATCGGCAAGGAGCGCACGCGCGCGGGGGACCTGGTCGCAGGGACGCGCGTCGTGCGTCAGCCCGTCGCGCGGTTGCTCGGCGACGTGGCAGCCCGGTCCCGGCGCTCCACCGCCTCCGAGACGTACACCTTCACGTCCGAGCAGCTGGCCGTGTACGGCACCTACGAGCTCCAGGTCCTGGAAGACCTGCTGCGCATGGGCGCCGGCGGGCCCGGCCGCCGCGAGGCCATGGCGAGCGTGCGGAGCCGCATCGCCGCCAAGATCGGCGACGAGCGCCCGTCCAGCGGACGGGGCGACGACGAGGCCTACCTGCACGCCTACTACGCTGCGCTACGCGGCCACCTCGAGGGACGCCTACTGCTCGGCATGGGCAAGCGCGACAAGCACAGCCCCGAGCAGCGACGCGAAGACTAGTGGTGGGGTTGAAGCCCCCTTTCATCTCCAGGTGCTGCGGGCTGGGCTGGGGGCGATCAGGCCGCTTCGTCGGCCTCGAGGTACCGATACGAGTCGGCCTCCTCATCGGCCTTCCGCTCCCCATCCAGCCCGCCGATCGGCGTCGGTCGCCCCAAGCACACGAGACCGGAGTCACGGCCGTGCGGCTTGGCATGTGTCACCGGACTTCTGAAGCGGGACACTGGACCAACGCCCCGAGCGGCGACGCGAGGGCCAAATCATCGTCCCGAGAGGCGACGCGAGGGCGGTCACGCTCCGTCGTGCGCGGGCTCGCGGCGCAGGGGCTCGTCGAGACTCCCGTGCCGCAGCCCCTCGAGATCGACGGCAACCCAATGGAAGCCCTCGGCACGTAGTCCGTCCACGACGCGCTCGCGAACACCGGGTGCCAACAGGGCGCTCACCTGCTCGAGCGGCACCTCGATGCGCGCAACCGGATCGTGGAACCTCACGCGCAGGTCGCGAAAGCCCAGGTCGCGCAAGACGCGCTCGGCGCGCTGCACGCGCAGCAAGTCCGCCCGATCAATCGTGGTCCCGTACGGAAACCGGCTGGCCAGACAGGCATTGGCCGGCTTGTCCCACGAGGCCAGACCGCGATGGCGCGCCACGGCGCGTACCCACACCTTGGACAGGCCGGCCTCCGCCAACGGGCTCGCCACATCGCGACGCTCTCCCGCGGCCAGGCCCGGGCGATGCCCCTCGCCGTCGTCGGCATTGGTGCCGTCGAGAACGTGGGCCAGGCCTCGGCGTTCCGCCAGCTCGCGCATCTCCCCGTAGAGGTGCAGCTTGCAGTGGAAGCAGCGATCCGGACCGTTGCGGCGGAACGCCTCGATGTCGACCTCGCCACCGGACAGCGGCACGTGTTCGACGCCGAGCGAGGCGGCGAGCGCGCCGGCCTCCGCCAGGTCCTCCGCGGGCAGGCTCTCCGATCGGCTGGTTGCGGCCAGCAGGTTGTGCGGTCCGAGGACCTCGGCCGCGGCGTGGAGCAGCAAGCTGCTGTCGCTGCCGCCACTGAGCGCGACGACGGCGCCCCCCGCGTAGGCCTCCAGGGCCTGCAGGAGTCGCTGCTCGGCCTCGATCACGTCACGCGGCGGCGGGCGCAGGCTGCTCACGCGAGGAGCATAGCGGACCCGCGCGGCCGCAGATCGTTCGGGCCGCCGCTGGCCAAAAAAGAAGAGGAGGCTGGGAAGCGTGTGCTTCCCAGCCC
Source organism: Planctomycetota bacterium (assembly GCA_020631815.1). Lineage (GTDB taxonomy): Bacteria > Planctomycetota > PLA2 > PLA2 > JAEUHO01 > JACKGW01. The sequence continues at coordinate 96,792 of JACKGW010000010.1, forward strand.
CTCGAAGAGCCGCGGGCGAATGCCCGCGGACACCTGCAGGCTCGACTACTGGTCGCTCGTGTAGCGGATGGTCCAGTCGTCCAGGTAGGGACCCGGGTCGAGCGGGCCGACCGTGCCGGGCAGGTAGAACGTGATGCGGATCTGGATGAACTCGCAGCCGTCAAGGCTGTTGATCGAGCCACCGGCGTTGCCCAAGGGCAGCGTCACGTCACCCGGGTTCGAGCTGGGCACCCAAAGGGGATCCGTCTCGACACCGCTGTCACGGAAGAAGCCGACCGTCCGCCACGGCGTGGCCGAACCGAGGTCCGGAAGACCGTTGGGCAGGATCTGGTAGCCCTTCGCGTCGATGAAGATGCTCGTCGCACCCGCACCGTTGCTGGCGATCGCCGGGATACCGGCCTTGAAGTCGGCCGCGCCGGGCACCTGGAAGTCCGGGTTGAGCGGACCCATGGCGAACACCAGCGTCTGGGCGTAGGGCATCGTGCCGCCACCCTTGAAGCGCGAGCTGTCGAAGATGTCGCGGTAGAAGCCATCCTCACCCTCGGTCGGGGAGAGCGTGGCGCCACCGAGACCCTCGATCACCGAGTCGGCGTCTTCGAGGACGATGCGGCCGTGGCCGCCCGCCGCGCCGTCGTTGATCACGGCCGTGGTGAAGATGGTCGGGACGTTCGACATCCCACCCGCGCCACCAGCCGCCGTGATCAGGGTCGTCGCACCCAGGATGATGCGGGACGAGGTCAGCAGGCGGATGCCACCACCCGCGCCACCGCCGCCGCCGGCCGCGCCACCACCACCGTAGGTCGTGCTGCCGCTGTTGTAGGGCGAGCCCGAGCTGCCACCGGGGCTACCAGCCGCGTCGATCGTGCCGAACACGGTGATGTTGCCGGAGCTGGTGAAGTCGATGAAGCCGCCACCGGCGCCACCGCCACCACCGCCCGTGCCGTAGTAGCTGTACGAGCCGGACCACTCTTCGTTGCCGCCCGCACCGCCACCGCTACCAGCGGACGGCGTCAGCATGGCGTCGGTCGCCGGGTAGGGCAGACCGCCGACACCCTTGACGGGGCCCATGTCGGTGTGGTTCGTGCCCAGCTGGTCGGTCGCCGTGCCGCCGGCCACACCGTGACCGCCGCCACCACCACCCTGCGCCGTTCCCGGGCTCGGGCCGGGGTAGACGGTGTTGTGGGCCGTGCCGCCCTGGCCGGCACCGTGGCCGCCGACGACGCCGAAGCCGTCATCGCTACCGAAGCCGCTGTAGCCGTCCTTGCCGGCCGCGCCGCCCTGGTGCTGCACAGCTGCACCACCGTCGGCACCACCCGTGGCACCACGACCCGCGCTGGCGAAGCCCGTGGGGTTGTAGGCCCAGTTGACGCCGTTGGCGCCACGGCCCTGGGGCATGCCGCCCACGTTGTCACCGCGGACCAGGACGCGCGCGCCCTGCTCGATCACGATGTCGCCCTGGACGAGGACGATCGCCGGGTTGACGCCCTTGAAGCGGACGGTCGCGCCGGTACGCACGGTGAAGGTCGCGAACTCCCACACCACGGCCGTGCTGCCATCGACGGCGTTCGGGCACGTGTTGATCGTGGCACCGGTGTCGAAAGTGACGTCCACGTTGGTGTCGAAGTCGTCCTTGCTGCCGTCGTTGTCCTGGAGCGGGACGCTGCAAGCCGGAGACTGCTTCGGGCCCGAGGGCATCAGGATGTCCGCGGCGGGACCGTTGTCGCCGTCACCCGAGAAGAGCAGGTAACCCTGCACGATGCCGGGCGAGCGAGCCGTGTTGACGTCCGACGTGCTGTTGGACTTGTCGAAGGGGGTCTCGCCCTGGACGAGCATCTTGTAGGCACCCGCCTGCAAGGGCAGGTTCTCGGTCGTGAACGAGATCGTGAGCGGAGCCAGCGGGAGACCGCCGAAGTCCTCGATGCCGCCAAGCATGCGGAAGACGAGCATGGCGTTCTCGGGGAAGCGGCCGCCCTGCGGGACCAGCTTGATCTGCGTGCTCGCGATGCTCTGCGTCAGCGCGACCGTGGCCACCACGCGCTGCGCGGGGATGAACGGCGTGGAGACGTCAGCGCCCCACGTGGTGCTGCTGGCATCACCGTCGGCCGTGCTGGTGCCGACGTAGAAGCCCGACGCGTTGCCGTTGGGGGCCGTGCGCGCGTTGGCGAGCACCGGATCGCCCTTCTCGTACATCCAGAGCTGGACCGTGGTGCCGTCCACCGTGCAGGGGTCCAGGTTCTCGGAGATGGTCACCGTGATGGCGTTGGTGTCGTCCACGTCGACGGCCTGGGAACCGTTCGTGGGCGTGATCGCCGTGACCGACGGCGCGAAGGCCGGGATCTGGTCGATGAAGCGCTCGGGGTCCGACTCGTCGCGAGTCTGGAACTCCATGCTGACCGTGGCCAGCAGGTCCTCACCGTCGGTGTTCTTGAGGCAGAACTCTTCCGGCGCACCGACGAGCTGCACGCGGTAGCGCGTGGCGGCTCGGAAGCCGGCGTCGGAGAAGTCGCAGAGACCGGGCAGCGCCGGCTCGAAGTAGATCGTGGTCCCTTCGACGCGGAACGTGCCGTCCACGTCGAGACCCCACTGGTCACCCCGACGCAGCTGCAGCGAGGCCGGCGTCACCGAAGCGGGATCGACCGCATCGTTGAAGTGCCAGACCAGCACCGTGTTCAGCGCGACGTTGTCGATGCCATCCTGCTCGAAGGACACGAGCTCGAGGCCGCGACCACCGAACGAGGTCTTGCCGCCGCCGCACGACGCGACAAGCGGCGTCATCAGCGCGGCAAGCGCCACCAACCCGATCAAGCTCGGGCGCATGAAGAACCCGCGCTTGCGCGGGACTTCCGAGTGCCGGCGCCGTGCGCCGCGCTCTGTCGTCGTCTTCACCATCGATCTCGCTCCCAGGAACGGCCCCTCGAAAGGGGCTTGCCGAGCTCGCGCGCGGCGCCATGGATGTCGGAGGACCCGAGAACCCGAGCGTGTGTCGAAGCACACGCTCGAGGTGCTCGCTGCCAACCGTTTCTGTTCGGCTTGGTAGACCCGAGTCCCGCTTGGCGTATGCCGCGCGAAGCCCAGGCTCGAACGCATGTACCGCGCTCGAGCTGGCCCACGAAACCGCCGCCAAGCTCCGACCCAACTGCGCCCAAGGTACCCCGGAGGGGCCTCGAACGCAGCGTCTCTCGACAACAGGAACCCTCTCTCGAAAGTCCCTGTTCTCCCGTCGGCGACTTCCAGAAGGCCTGGCCGGGCCTCCGGGACGTCCCCACGCCCCCGGAGCCACGACGCCTGAAGCTTCTCGCTTCCGCGTCGGGCCCCGAAAACCGGGAGGATCGGGTCGGATGCCCTGGCGAGGACACCGTGGACCTTGTCCGGGCGAGGAGGGCGCAACTCCCGTACCAAGACCTGGGAGGTCCTGAATCCCAGGAAACCGGCCTCCCGGGGCCATGACCCGGCGGCTGCAGCCCCTGCTGCCCCTGCACTGCGCGGTTCCGCACGGTCGCGCCGTTGCCCGGGATCTCGCCCCGGGAGTCCCGGGCCAGATGTCCAGCCAGGCGCCCTGGACCCTGACACGGCCCAAACGGAGGTGCGGATGTCGCTGGACGGCCGCCGCACCCAGGCTAGCCCTCGGGGGCGGCCTGCCGGACGCCCCCTCTACCCGGCACGCCCAACGGCGCCACCGTGGCGCCTGGGGACGGCCACGCGGTGGACGACACGCGCCAGGTGCCGCTGGCGGCGGGCGCCGTCCGGGTCGCCGATGGCGTCCAGCGCGTCCGCCAGGGCCAGATAGCCCTCCGGGTCCTGGGGAGCCGCAAGGACGTAGCGGCGCAGCTCGATCAGCGCCGGCGCGGTGCGCCCGAGCGCCAAGAGGGCGCGACCATGGTCGCGGCGCGCCTCGTCGTCGGGCGGCAGGACGCGCTGGGCGGCACGGCCCGCCCCTGCGGCCTTGCGCGGCACGCCACGGGCGTGATGGACGCGTACCAGGATGCCCAAGGCTCCCGGGTGGCGGCGGTCCCGGCGCAGGGCGGCGAGCGTGCGAGCCAGGGCGACCTCGAGCCGGCCGGCCTCGAACGCAAGCTCGGCCAGCCCGGTCCAGATGTCCGGGGCCTCGGGGAGGTGCGACAGCGCGCGCAGCAGGGCCCGCTCGGCGGAGGCATCACGCGCGGCAGCCAGCAGGGCCGCGGCCAGATCCAGATGCAGCTCGAGGTCGCGCGGACGCGCGTGGACCGCCTGGGCGAGGCGGCGCACGGCCTCGCGACGCCGCCCCGAGCGTCCCAGGGCCCGCGTGTAGAGCCGAAGCGTGCCGACGTCGCCGGGGCAGGCCTTGAGCCGCGCACGGGCCACGCAGGCCGCGCCACGCGGCCGGTCCGCCTCCAGCAGGTGCTCGACCAGCCCCTGCCACCACGCCTCGCGATCAGGCTCGACCTGCAGGCGGGTCCGGTAGCGGGCGACCCCGTCACGCGGACGGCCCGACAAGCGCTCGGCCGTGGCGGCCAGGCGGACGGCTTCTTCCTCGGGGGCCGGCTCGCCGAGCAGCGGCTCCAGCACCTCCAGCGCACGCTGCACGCGGCCGGCGTCGAGCGCAGCCTCCGCCCAGCGCAGGCGCGCTTCCACGAAGTCGGGCTCGCGACGGACGGCGCTGCGGTAATGCGCAATCGCTTCCGAGGAACGACCCTCGGCGCGCGCCAAGTCGCCGAGCCCGTACGCGGCGTCGGCGGCGTGCGGCCCGGCCAGGGCCCGGTGGAACGCCGCGCGGGCCTCCGCACGACGGCCCTGCGCGGCGAGCGTGCGGCCGAGCCCGACGTCGAGCTCCGGGTGGTGCGGCTCCAGCGCGCGGACGCGCAGCCAGGCGGCTAGCGCCTCGTCGGTGCGACCGGCAATGAGGTAGGCCAGCGCCAAGTGGCGGTGGACGTGCGGACACGTCGGGTCCAGCTCGAGGGCGCGCGCGGCGTGAAGCTCGGCCCGCGCGAGGTCCTCTCGCAGAGCGTGGCAGTGGGCCAGGTTGCAGTGTGCTTCCTCGAGGTCGGGATCCCGCTCCAGCGCCTCGCCGAAGGCCTTGACGGCGCGGTCCAGGTGACCCAGCCGGCCGTAGCAGAGGCCCAAGCCCATCCACGGGGCGGCGCTGCCGGGGCTGAGCGCGGCGCTGCGGCGATAGCGTCGGAGTGCCGCGGGGACTTGGTCGTCCTCCAGATGGCAATGACCGAGGTAGAGGTCGATACGCGGGCTGATCACCCCGCGCCGGTCCAGGCTCCGGAGCATGGCCCGGGCCCCGGCGTGGTCGCCTTCTTCGAAGCGTTGGACCGCCTTGGCCAGGCGGCGATCCGCGTCGTGCCACATGACCGCTTGGCCACCTCCGCGGGAGGCCCTCCGCCCCGCGGGCCGGAGGTTCCCACCCCGGGGGGACAGTCCCGACCCGCGCGGGCCGTCTGCGAAGGAGCGGGAAAGGGGTGCCCCAAGGCAGCGGCGAAGGTGGACGCAGCCCCCACCCCCCCCCACACTGCCGCGCTTCGTCGCAGATTCCACGAAGCGGAGCGCCGACCATGGACATGACCTCGAAGACGAACACGCCCGACGAGATCCGCATCCCCTGGGATGTCCCGGAAGGTGGCGTGCGCAACCGCCTCTGCGACGTGCGCAACTTCGGCATCATGGCGCACATCGACGCCGGCAAGACGACGGTGACCGAGCGCATCCTCTTCTACAGCGGCCGCATCCACCGCACCGGCGAAGTGCACGAGGGCGCGGCGACGATGGACTACATGAAGGAGGAGCAGGAGCGCGGCATCACGATCACCAGCGCCGCGACCAACACCCTGTGGAAGGGTGTGCGCCTCAACATCATCGACACCCCCGGGCACGTGGACTTCACGGCCGAGGTGGAGCGCTCGCTGCGCGTGCTCGACGGCGCCGTCGCGGTGTTCGACGCCCAGGCCGGCGTGGAGCCGCAGTCGGAGACGGTCTGGCGCCAGGCCAACCGCTACAACGTCCCGCGCCTTTGCTTCCTGAACAAGATGGACAAGGCGGGCGCGGACTTCGACGCCGCCGTGCAGTCGATCCGTGACCGCCTCGGCGCGCGCGCCTTCCCGATCCAGTACCCGGTCGGCCAGGCGCAGGACTTCCGCGGCATCATCGACGTGCTCGAGAACGTCGCCTACATGTACGACGAGGAGAGCCAGGGCCGCCGTTGGCACGAGGAGGCGGTGCCCGAGGCGCTGCGGGAGAAGGTCGACGACCTGCGCCGCGAGCTGGTCGAGGCCGCCGCGGAGCAGGACGACGAGCTGCTCGAGCGCTACCTCGGCGGCGAGGAGCTCCACCGCGACGATCTCTTGGTCGCCATCCGCAAGGGCGTGCTGAACGGCTCGTTCGTGCCGGTGCTCTGTGGCTCCGCGCTTCGCAACAAGGGCGTGCAGCGTCTGATCGACGCCGTCTGCTACTTCCTGCCCTGCCCGCTGGACATCAAGGAGATCCACGGCACGGAGATGGACGAGACCACCCCGGTCGTCCGTCACCCCGACCCCACCGAGCCGCTCTCGGCCCTGGCCTTCAAGACGGTTGCCGACAAGAACGGCGACCTCTACTTCGTGCGCGTCTACAGCGGCACGCTGGAGCAGGGCTCGCAGATCTGGAACGCCACGCGCGGCAAGCGCGAGCGCGTCGGCCGCTTGATGATCATGCACGCGGCCGAGCGTGAGCTGATCGACAAGCTGGAAGCGGGCCAGATCGGCGCCGTCGTGGGCTTCAAGGACACGTACACGGGCGACACGCTCTGCACGAAGGAGTCGCCCATCCTCCTCGAGCCCATGACCTTCCCCGAGACGGTCATCTCGATGTCGATCCAGCCGAAGAGCCGCGGCGACCGCGACAAGCTCGGCGAGGCCCTCCAGCGCCTGCAGCGCGAGGACCCGACGTTCCGCGCCTACACGGACGACGAGACCGGCGACACGATCATCTCCGGCATGGGCGAGCTGCACCTGGACGTGCTCGTGAGCCGCCTGCTCAACGAGTACAAGCTCGACTGCGTCACGGGCAAGCCCAAGGTGGCCTACCGCCAGACGCTCAAGAAGGACATCGAGGTCGAAGGCCGCCACGTCAAGCAGTCCGGTGGTCGCGGTCAGTTCGGTGTGGCGCGCGTCAAGTTCACGCTGCACGACCAGACCGAGAACACCTTCGAGAGCACCGTGGTCGGCGGCTCGGTGCCGCGCGAGTACTGGAGCTCGGTCGAGACGGGCTTGGACAACTCCTACGAAGAGGGCTACCCGCTGGGCTTCCCCTTCGTGAAGCTCCACGCCAACCTCTACGACGGCAAGTACCACGACGTCGACAGCTCGGAGATGGCGTTCCGCGAGGCAGGCCGCCTGGCGCTTCGCGAAGCCACCGAGCGCGCGGGCGTCAACATCCTCGAGCCCTGGATGCGCATCGCGATCACCGCCCCCGAGGTCAACCTCGGCGACGTGATCGGCAGCCTCAACCAGCGTCGCGGCGAGATCGAGAAGACCGAGCGCGGCAGCGGTGACGCCATGCGCATCTACGGCTTCGTGCCGCTGGCCGAGATGTTCAAGTACAGCGAGGTCCTGCGCGGCCTGTCGCAGGGTCGTGGCGTCTACACGCTCGAGCCCTTCGAGTACCGCGTCGTCCCGCAGTCCATCGCCGAGGCCATCCGCAAGGAGGTCGAGGAAGAGCGCAAGAAGCGCGGCAAGTAGTCGCGCTTCAAGCGCCTCCACGCTCGCCGGGCGGGGACGTGCGCGGCCGTCCGTGACGCGGGGGGGCCTGGTGGCCTCCCCAGGCTCGCGTGCCCGGTAGTAGCAGGGCGCCGAGCCAGAGAAGCGCCGGCATGAGGCGGTCGGGGTTCGGCGACTCCGCACCTACACCTGCGCCCACCGCCAGCTCGACGACGCCGCGCAGCGCGGCCAACGCGAGCGCCCAGGGGCGACCCCGCCAAGCTCCCCACGCCCAGACCCCGGCGGCGAGCCCCAACGCGATGGCGAGCACGGTGGCCCAGCCGGCGGGGATGGTCGTGCCCTGGATGCCGTGGAGGGAAGCGCCGAGGGGGTGCGCACGCCCGGCCAGCGGGAGGCAGACGGCGAGCCCCAGGGCCATGACCGCCATGGGCAGCGCCAGCAGGCGGATACCGGACGGGGGATCCAACGTCAGCGGCTCGCGCCCCTCCGTCGCGTCCTCCGACGCGAGGGTGACGTCGCACCAGCGCCGGCTAGGCCTTCGCAGCAACAGCGCGACGGCGAGGAGCGCAAGCCCCATCGCGAAGGGCTCGGGGCCCAGCTGCCCGCGTCCCAGGCGACCTGCCTGGGAGGCCTGGAAGGACTGGACGAAGAACACGATGCTCGTGACCAGCGCCAGGAACCACGCCGCGGTCGCGCCGCGGCGCAACCAGGCGGCGAGCAAGAAGAGCAGACCGCCGAGCGCCATGGCGCGGTGCAAGGCGCTGCCGGGCCCCAGGGCCGTAGCCACCCCGACCAGATCGACGTCGAGGTTCAGCGCGGGCGATGGCCCCCACCACGCCTGTCGGGCCCCTGCGCGGCCCCACTGTGCGCAGGCGAACAGCGGCAGGAAGATCGCCAGGTACGCGGCGTAGGCGCCCACGAGGACGGCCACACCCCAGATCGCCAGCGGCTCCTCGGGCGTGTCGCCCGTGGCGGGCCGGTTCGGCGATGGGACGTCGTCGGGATCGTCCGACCACCACATCGTGCCGTCGTCGATCGTGCCGTCGGCGACGAGGGCGTCGTACTGCACGCGGTCAAACGGCCCGCGCACCTCCTCGCCTTCGAGATACCAGTACGCCGTTTCGAAGGCCTGCGAGTCGCCCATCATCCCCTCGCGCGCAACCCCGGCCGGCGCGCCGAGCCGGGGTCCGAACCCGTGATGCGGTGTCGCGAGAGCGACGCCGCGGACACGGGGTCTGATGGTGTTAAGCGGGGCCTCCTCGCGGGGGATGTCCCCCAACGGGCTCAGAGTCCCAGTTGAGTACTGACGCTCAACAACGAGGAGGACCCTTGAGCAAGCCTGCCGAACCCGTCGCCAAAGTCAATGCCCACGCCCTGGGCTTGGATGTCCACAAGAACCTGATCGTCTGGTGCCTGCTGGATCGTCGGGGGCGCCTGGCCGCCCAGGGCCGCACCGGCGGCACGCCGGGGCATCTGCTCGATCTGCTCCGCACCGTCGTCGGCCGCAAGAAGGCGCACATCGCCTTCGAGGCCAGCTCCTGCTCGCTCTGGGTCTACGACCTGCTCGTGGATCGCCTGGGCGATCCGAGCCGTGTCCACGTGGCCCACGCCCGCAAGGTCGACGCGATCGCCAACAGCCGCGACAAGAGCGATGAAAACGACGCCTGGTGGCTGGCCTACCTCACCTACGAGGGACGGCTTCCGGAGGTCCGGGTCTCCGTGGGCGTCTACCGCGAACTGCGCACCGTCGGCCGCCATCGCACCTCGCTCGTGCAGCGCCGTACACGCCTGGCCCAAGCCATCCACGCGCACTTCCGCCAAGCCGGCATGGCACTGCCTCGCACCCAGCTCTCGGCCGCCCGCAGCTGGGATTGCGTGCGCGAGCAAGCCGTGCAGCTTCCGGGCGTCGTCCGCGAGATCGTCCTGGAAGGACTCGAGGAAATGGCTCGCCTCAGCCGCCAGATCGAGCACTGGAACGCTCGCTTGGCCCAGATCGCCAAGGAGTTGCCCGAGGTCGAGGAGATCCGGCGCCAGCTCCCGGGCTTCGGCCCGCTCTTGGCCGCCGTCGTCGTCGGCGAGCTGGGCGAGCTGTCGCGCTTTGGCCACGCCAAGGCCCTGGGCCGCTACGCGGGCTTGGTGCCGACGCGACGCGGAACCGGCGGGGATCCACGGCACGGGCAGATCAGCCTCGAGGGAAGTGCCCACCTGCGGTGGGCGCTCGTCCAGGCCGCGGCCGCCTCCCTACGCGTCAAGGAGGGGCCGGGCTCGGCCGTCGCCGCCTGGATACGCACCCACCAGCGTCACCTGGGAAGCAAGAAGAAGGGCTTGATCGCCGGCGCACGCAAGCTCGCCGAGTCCATCTGGCTGCTCTTCCATCACGGCAAGGACTTCGACATCCGACGCCCCTTCGGGCGCTACCAACCCGCCGCCTGACGCCACCGTCAACAGCCACCAAACCCATCACGCGACACGCCTGCGAGAACGAGGGGGTGGGCCGGTTCGGATCGGCAGCAAGCCCGAGGAGTCATGGTGCCTACGGCAACGGCCGGGGACGTCGTCCCCGACTCAACCCGAGGGTCTGATTGGGACGCTGCCGCCGGATCGGCCGCCATGGGACACACGAGCCCGTAGAGATGAATGGAAACGCTGCCGGCCCATCCCCCCGGGCTCCGAAGGAGGACGAACCGAAAAGACAGGTACGAATGAAACGACCCGCACTGGGACTTGACGACACGCCCCGCTTAGAGATGACCCCAGGCGAGTGTCGCACTTCGGTGTCAGACCCCGCTCCAGTGTCGCTTCGCTCCCTGGCGCGGGTTCAGACACCTGCGCGCGGCCAGCGCGCCGCGATCACGCTCCGCCGGGGGTGGTGCCGCTGGCGACGAGCTCGCGGACGACCTCGCCGTCACGCTCCTCGCGCACGACGCCCGTGACGGGCGCGTCCTTGGCGATCCAGCGCTTCATGACGCGGCCACGGCGCATCGTGCGGGTCACGATGACGCACTCCCACGTGCGACCCGCAGCCTCGACCGTGCCTTCGCTGACCTCGACGGCGCCACCACCGCCGCGGCCGCCGAAGCGGAGCGGGTTGGCCGTGCGCGGGCGCTCCATGCGCGCGCCGCGGACCTCCTCGTCGCCGACCTTCACGATCGACTCGAGCACCACGGTGTCTTCGTGCACCTCGACGACCCGCTGCTCGACGATCGTCTCCTGCCCCTGGATGACCTGCCGCCAGCGAGCCCACTCGCCGACGACGGCGTCGGCCAGCGGATTGGCCATGTCAGGGAGCTCCTGGTCGTCACCGGCGGGGCGCGGACCGGGGCGGGAGGGCGGCGCCTCGCTGTCGGGCACGGGCTCGGGCTTGGGCGCTGGTGTCGGCGTCGGCTCGGGCGTCGGCTGCGGCTCGGGCGTCGGCTCGGGCTTGGGTTCCGGCTCGGGAACGGGCTGCGGCTGCGGCGGCGCTTCCGCCACCTCCGGGCTGCCCCACTCCACGGCCTCCATGACGACGGTGTCGCCAAGGCGTGCATCGACAAGGCCCCAGCCCGGCACCGCGTTGCTGAAGCGCAGCGTGAGGCGCGTCCCCATCGCCGCCAGCGCAACCGACACCACGTCGGCCTCGGCGTCGCCGACGCGGGCGCGACCGACTTCGTGCGACGCCACTTCGCCCATCACGCGGATGGCGGTGAGCAGGTCGCGGTTGGGCAGCCGGTCGGGAAGCGGCATCGGGAACGCGGGGCCGCTCTCGACCTCACCCGCGAGCGAGACTTCGTCCTCGTTCACGTCGGTGACCTCGAGCTTGAGGATCGTGTCCTCCTGCGAGCCCGGCGGACGCATGCGGTAACGCGCCCACTCGCCCTTCACGGCGTCCGCCAGCGGATCGAGCGGACCCGGGGTGCGCTCGCCGGCGGGTGCGTCGTCGGGCGTGGCGGGCTTGGGCCCCGGTGTGGCCGTGTCCGTGTCGGGCTTGTCCGGCTTGGGACCGGTCGTGGGCTTGGGAGCCGGCGCCTTCGCGGCGGCCTTGGCCTCGGCGATCTCCGCCAGCGCGACCTCGATCGCCTTCTCCAGCTGCGGATCCCGGCCCTTCACGCGGTCTTCGGGCGTCTCGACGACGATGATGTCGGGCTTGACGCCGTAGCCCTCGAGGTTGGTCCCGTCCATCCCGTAGTAGCCGACGCGCGGAATGCGGAACGTGCTGCCGTCGCTGAGCTGGATGTCGTTCGTGCCGATGACGCCACCAGGCGTCGGCACACCGACGATCTTGCCGCGCTTCAAGGCCTGGAAGCAGTAGGGGAAGACCTCCGCGTCGGAGAACGAGCGCTCGTTGATGAGCACGACCACCGGCTTGTCCCAGTAGAGGGCCGGCTGGGGGATCTTGCGCGGCGCCCCACGCGGCTGGACCTGGGCGTAGGGCCGCGCCGAGAGGATCTCCATGAGCTGGTTGTGGATGTTGCCGCCACCGTTCTCGCGGACGTCCAGCACGAGCCCCTGGATGCGCTTGCTCAGGTTGAGCTGGCCGATCGTGGCCTGGAAGCGGCTGAGGTTGGCCGGGTTCATCGCGTCGAGGTGGATGTAGGCCAGTGCGCCCTTGCCACCTTCGCGCACCTTCTTCACGTTGCCGGAGATCCAGTCGCGGTGCACCAGCTCGGCGATCGAGCGGGCGTCCGTGGGCGTGATCTCGGTCTTGGTCTCGTCGCCCACGCCGTCGCCCGTGATGGGCCGGTAGGTGATCACGACCTTCTTGCCGACCTGACCCGACAGGGCAGCATCCATGCTGCCCTTGGCGAGCGACGTCTTGCCGATGGCGACGATCTCGTCACCGACGCGCAGGCGCGCCTGGGCCGCCGGGCCGTTGGCGAGCAACGACGTGATGACGCGACCCCCGTTGGGCCCCGGCTTCTGGGCGAGGTCCGCGCCGAGGTAGCCCGAGGCGACGGCGCGCTCGGGGACTGCATTGCTGGGCCGGCTGCCGCCGTAGATGCCCAGGTGGCTGGCGTTGAGCTCGGCCAGCATCTGGCTGATGACGTTCTGGAACTCGCCCTTGTCCTCGGCCTCGATGGCGATGTCGCGGTACTTGGCGCGCATCGCGTTCCAGTCGACGCCGTGCATCTTCGGGTCGTAGAAGCCGTCGCGCATCTTGGTCCAGGCTTCGTCGAAGAGCTGCTCGAGCTCCTTGCGCTGGTCCACCTCGATCTCGGCGAGGAAGGGCACGCGCGTGCGGTTCTCGATGCTCTTGGGCGCCGGGACCTTGTAGATCTGCTCCGCGCCGTCGGTGCCGACGGAGAAGAAGATCGAGTCCCCGCGCGGGCTCCAGCAGGCGCCCGAGCCGTCACGCGAGATCTGCATGGACTCACCGCCCTGGGCGCTGGCCACATACAGGCCGCCCGAGGCGCCGGCCGCCGGGTTGAACGCCTCGAAGGCGATCATGTTGCCGTCCGGCGACCACGTCGGGACCTGGAAGAACGCCGAGCCGCGCGAGATCCGACGCACGTTGCCGCCGTCGGCGTCCATGACGTAGACGGCCTGCGTGCCCTCGCGTCCGCTGTCGAACGCGATCTTCTGCCCGTCGGGCGACCAGCACGGATCGTCGTCGGCTTCCTTGTGGTTGGTCAGCTGCTTGAGCTCACCGGAGCGCACGTCCAGGCGCCAGATGTCGCGGTTGCCGCTGCGCTCACTGGAGAACGCCAGGTAGCGACCGTCCGGCGACCACGTGTGGAAGAAGTCGTCCTTCGGGTGGTCGGTGAGGCGCTTGAGGTTGTTGCCGCGCACGTCCATGACCCAGATGTCGGAGTTGCCGCTGCGGTCGGACTGGAACGCGATCCACTGGCCGTCGGGCGAGAGGCGCGGCCACTCGTCCTTGGGCGCGCCATCGGTCAGGCGCTGCGCCTTGCCACCGCCCACGGGCATCGTCCAGATGTCGCCGAACGCGCTGAACACCAGCCGGCTCGCGTCGCCACTGGTATGCACGTGCTGGGCGCCGCTGGTGATCGTGCGCTCCGTGATGCCGCTGTGGCGCACGTCGCCGCGGACGACGAAAGGCAGGAGCTTGGCTTCCGGCTTGTCCTGCGTGAGGTCGGCGATGTGGATGCGCGCCCCGCGCTCGAACACCGCCGTCTTGCCGTCCCAGGCCAGGTCCGGACGCTGCACGTCCAAGCCCGTCCACGTGCTGACCTGACGACGCTCGCCGCCCGCCGCGGGCATGGCGTAGAAGTTGGCGACGCCCTTCTCCTCGGCCACGAACCAGATCGTGGAGCCGTCCTGGGAGAAGAACGGGTTGCGCTCGTTGCCCAGGGTGGACGTGAGCGCCGTGGGGATGCCCCCTTCGCGGGCCACGGTGTAGAGGTCGTAGTTGCCCGTGCCCTCGTAGTTGTCCTGGTAGATCGTGTTGAAGCCGCGGGCGTAGACGATGGTCTTGCCGTCGGGGCTGTAGCTGCCGTCCCGGCCGCCGTCCACGGTGATGGCGCGCGGCGTGCCCCCGGAGGCCGCCACCTCGTAGAGGTTCAGCTGGTAGCGACCGGGATCGCGGTTGCTCGCAAACAGCAGGTACTTCCCATCGGGCGACCAGTCGCACAGGATCGCCGCCGAGCTGTGTTGCGTGACGCGCTGCGGCTCCCCGCCTTCGATCGGCATCACGTAGATGTCGTAGCCACCGGAGCGCTGCGAGCTGAAGGCGATCTGCTTGCCGTCCGGGCTGATGCGCGGGATCGTGTCCTGCGCCTCGTGGATCGTGAGCCGGTGGGCCAGCTGCGGGTTGTCGGTGGACACGGTCCAGATGTCGCCGCGCCACGTGAACGCGACGGTCTTGCCGTCCGGCGCGAGGGTCGCGTAGCGCAGGCCGCGGGTGGGCGAGGGCGCCTTGCCCTTGGAGGGCTTGTCGTCGGCACGAGCAGCGGGGCTCGAGAAGGCGGCGAAGACGACGGTCGCCGCGAACGTGGCGACGAGGGCGAAGACGGCGCGACGTGCGCGGCCCGCCCGGAGAGGACGCTGGGGCATGGCGGTTCCTTGCGGGGCCGTGCGAGCGAACTCTCCCGGAGGCCCCGGGCCGGGGAGCGGCCGGTCAAGGTAGCAGCCGTCCACGCGGGCGTCAGCCCGGGCGCGCGAGAGGGTGCCCCCCGCCGACCGCCGTCGCGACAGCGCCGCTTGGTTGGCGGGACTTCGGGCCGCCAACTTCCAGAGCTGGATCCAGAGCGCCCCCCCGCAGGGCTCCCGCAGCGAGAGCTGCCCACGCGCGAAGGGGTCTGGAGAACCTACCTTCTCGCACCGGCTCGTCAGGGCGAAGGTAACGCGCCGCCATCGGCGACGACTCGTGGTCTCGCGTCGACGTGCTACGTCACGTCGCGCCAAGTGGCCGGCTCGAGGAGCCGATGGTGGCGCGAGACCGAGCATCTGGCGAGCAGCACGCGCGCACCCCGGGCGACGTGCGCTACACGCCGTGGTCGAAGGGGCCGTCTCCGCGAGGCCGCTTGCCGTCGCCGTCGATGCTCCCGAGGAACTTGTCGTTGTCGGGGAACTGCTCCAGGCGGTCCACGAGCATCGTGATGGCGTCGATGGGCCGCACCTTCTGCAGCACGCGACGCAAGCGGTAGATCAGCTCGAGCTGGTTGGGCGGCAGGAGCTTCTCTTCCTTGCGCGTGCCGGACAACGAGAGGTCGATGGCGGGCCACACGCGCTGCTCGGCCAGCTTGCGGTCCAGCACGAGCTCCATGTTGCCGGTGCCCTTGAACTCCTCGAAGATCACCGTGTCCATCTTCGAGTTGGTCTCGATGAGCGCGGTGGCCACGATCGTGAGCGAGCCCCCCTCTTCGAGGTTGCGCGCCGCGCCGAAGAACGCCTTGGGGCGCTCCAGGCTGCGCGAGTCCATGCCGCCGGACAGCGTGCGGCCGCCGCTTCGCGCGAGCAGGTTCCAGGCGCGGCCCAGTCGCGTCAGCGAGTCCATCAGGATCACCACGTCGCGACCCGTCTCCACGAGGCGCTTGGCCTTCTTGAGCACCATCTCCGTGATGCGCGTGTGGTTCTCGGGGGTGCTGTCATTGGTGCTGACGACGACCTCGCCCTCGGTGGCGCGCTGCATGGCCGTGGCCTCTTCCGGCCGCTCGTCGACGAGCAGGACGAAGAGGTAGGCCTCGGGGTGGTTGATCTCCACCGCGCGGGCCAGCTGTTGCAGGATGCGCGTCTTGCCGGCGCGTGGCGGCGACACGAGAAGACCGCGCTGGCCGAACCCGATGGGCGCCAAGAGGTCGATGATGCGCAGCGTGATCTCGTCGAGGTTCTTGGTCAGCTCGAGCCGCCGATCGGGGTCGATGACCGTGCACTCGTCCCACTTCTTGGTCTTGTAGTACTCGTGCGGCGGCATCCCGCAGATGGAGCGGATCGAGACCAGCGGCGGGTTTTGCCCGCGGCGGCGAGGCTCGCCGACTTCGCCGTCGATGATGTCGCCGTCGCGCAAGCCGTAGGTGCGCACGAGGTCCACGCTGACGTAGGGGTCCTCGGCGCTCGGCTCGTAGGCACGGTCGGGACTACGCAGGAAGCCGTGGCCGTCGCGCGAGAGGTCGAGCACGCCGAAGTGCCGGAGCGTGGCGTCATCGGGCGCCTCGAACACGGTGCCGGGCTCGGGGGCCGGCGGTTCGGGCTTCTCGCTGATGAGGGCGAACGGGATCCCGTTGTCGTCGATGATGGGCGCCGAGCCCTGGGACGGTCCGGGGCCACCGCCGGGACGGCCGCGGCCGCGACCACCGCGGCGCCGGCGACGCTGGTTGCCCCCCTGGTTGCGAGGGTGCTGGACGTTCTTCCGGGTACGCAAGGTGAGGATTCCCCTTTGGCGACCGGGCCCGGAACGGGCCGGCTCGCACCTGGCCCCATGCCAAGCATGAGAAGCCGTGGGAGCAGGCGCGGCCCCGGCGACGGGGCGGCGCGACAAGGAAACAGGAGCACGGGGTTCGCGAGGCAGGCTGTTGGGGCAGGACAGTGACCGGGGGCCACTTCGGACAGGTGAGGTGAGCCCGGCTGCTCGTTCCTGGGCGCGACGCTGCACGCCGGGGGAAGGAGGCCCACGCAGGGCGCCTCACGGCAAGCACCCCCCGCTTCGGCCCGCCCGATCACCCCTGGGGGGCGTCGTCGAGCCGTCGGCTGGCGCCGTGCCATCGACAGGCTGTGGGGCGCGCGCGAACCCCGCGCGCCGCGTCCCACCTCGCCGGCCGGATCCTACCCCCCGGCGGGGGGCCGGCCAAGCCCATCTTCCGCGCGAGGCCGCCCCGGCCCCCGGAGGGCCCTGCGGCCCGGCAATCCTCCGGGGGCACGGGGCGGGCGGGCTACCTTCTGCCGCTTGTCCCGCGGCCCGCGGCTGCTGCTTGGAGACGGCATGGACTTCCACCTCGAGACGCTCGCCCCCTGCCACCGCAAGGTCGCCGTGACGGTCCCCGCCGACCGGGTCCGTGAGGCCTTCGCCGAGAAGACGAAGGAGGTCAACGAGCAGATCGTGCTGCCGGGCTTCCGCAAGGGCCACGCCCCGCGCAAGCTGCTGGAGCAGCGCTTCGGCAAGCACCTCGCCGACGAGGTGCGTCGGGATCTCGTGAAGACGGTGCTCGAGACGCTCGAGAGCGAGCAGAAGGTGCAGCTCCTGGCCGCGCCGGAGATCGACGTCGACGCCCTCGAGGTCAAGCCGGACAGCCCGCTGGCGCTCGAGTTCGAGATCCTCACGCGCCCCGAGTTCGAGACCCCGACCTACAAGGGTCTCGACGTGACGCTTCCCGCCGTCGAGGTGACCGACGAGGAGATCCAGGCTGGCGTGGACCGCCTGCGCCGTCGCAGTGCTCGCCTCGAGCCCGTGGCTGACGCCGTCATCACCGACGCCGACATCCTGGTCGTGGACTGGAAGGCGATGGACGGCGACAGCGTCGCGGCCCGCGACGAGGGCACGTACTACCCGTTCGGCCGCGGTGTCCTCGCCGGCTTCGTCACGTCGGAGCTGGACGAGCAGCTGCGCGGCGGCAAGGTCGGCTCCAAGGCCACGGCCGAGGTCAAGGTCGCCCCCGACGACCCGCGTGAGGACTTGCGCGGCAAGACGCTCTCCCTGCAGGTCGAAGTCACCGAAGTGCAGCGCTACCTGCTGCCCGAGGTGGACGCCGACTTCCTCGCCAAGCACGACTTCGACGACGAGAAGGAGATGCGCGAGGAGATCGAGAAGGGCATCCGCCGGGCCAAGGGCCGCGTGCGCGAGCGCGAGGCCGAGGACAAGCTCGTCGAGCAGCTGGTCGGCGGCATCGAGATGTCCCTGCCCCAGCCCTTCGTCGAGCGCGAGCTGGCCTCCTGGGCCCGCCGCAAGCGCATGAACCTGGAGATGGAGAAGGTCGAAGAGGACGAGATCGCCCGCCAGGTCGCCGCCGAAGAGGGCGAGGCCAAGGTGGCCGTCGAGAAGGACATGCGCACGTTCTTCCTGCTCGAGCGCATCGCCGACGCCGAAGACGTGAAGGTCACCGAGGCCGACCTCTCCGGCGCGCTGCACGAGATCGCGCAGGCCTACGGCCACCCGGTCGAACAGGTGCTTGCCAGCTACCGCGACGGCGGCCGTCTGCAGGAGCTCGCCTCCCAGATCCGCCACCGCAAGGTCCGCGACCTGATCCGTCGCGAGGCCACCATCGTCGAAGCCTGACGCACGACGTCGCGGCGGCCCCGCTGCCTGCCTCCCGAGGCATGATGGGGCGGTCGTCACCCCCGACCCCAAGGAGCACCCCCGTGTCCGACGTCCTTGCCGGCCTTGGCCTCGATGGCTTTGCAGGCCCCAGCCTGAGTGGCCCGAACGCCTACATCCCCAACCCCGTCATCATCGAGCGGACGGGACGGGGCGAGCGGCACTACGACGTGTGGAGCCGCCTGCTCGAAGACCGCATCGTCTATCTCGGCACGCCCATCAACGACACGGTGGCCAACCTGCTGATCGGCCAGCTGCTCGTGCTCGAGAAGAGCGACCGCCAGCGCGACGTGCACCTCTACATCAACAGCCCCGGCGGCAGCATCTCGGCCGGCCTCGCCGTGTACGACACGATGCAGTACATCTCCTGCCCCGTGGAGACGGTCTGCATCGGCAGCGCCGCCAGCATGGCGGCGATCCTCTTGGCCGCCGGCACGCCGGGCAAGCGGTTCGCGCTGCCCAACGCACGCGTCATGATCCACCAGCCCTGGGGCGGCGCACAGGGCACGGCCGCGGACATCGAGATCCAGGCCGAGGAGATCCTGCACGCCCGCAAGGTCCTGAACGACATCCTCTCCCGTCACACGGGCCGCCCCGTGGAGGACGTGGAGCGCGACACCGATCGCGACAAGTTCCTCTCGGCCGAGGAGGCCCGGTCCTACGGCCTCGTCGACGAGGTGGTCGAGTCCAAGAAGGAGCCGGCCCCGGCTGGAGCCTGAGGATCCTTCCCAGGCTCCGGGCCTCCCGACGCCTCCCACGCCCTGCCGTATGCTGAGCCCGGCGCGGGAGGGACGGGCCGAGGCCACGACGGGCCGGAGTCGAGGCGGGGCAACGGAGGACCGACACGCATGGCATCGCGGCGCGGACCGGTCGAGAAGTGCACGTTCTGCGGCAAGAGCCGGCACACCGTCGAGAGCCTCATTGCGGGCCCTCCCGGCATCAACATCTGCAACGAATGCGTCGAGCTCTGCAACACGATCCTCGTCGAGGAGCAGCGACGGCACGGACGTGGCGGCAGCGGCCGTAGCGAGGCCCCCACCGGCCTGCCCGGCACCGACGGCGTCGGCCTCAAGACGCCCCGCGAGATCCAGGAACACCTCGACGCCTACGTGATCGGCCAGACCCGCGCCAAGCGTGCGCTGAGCGTCGCCGTCTACAACCACTACCGCCGCGCGCAGAAGACCCGCGGCGACGTCGAGATCGACAAGAGCAACATCCTGCTCGTGGGCCCGACGGGCAGCGGCAAGACGCTGCTGGCCCGCACGCTGGCCCGCGTGCTCGACGTGCCCTTCGCCATCGCCGATGCCACCACGCTGACCGAGGCCGGCTACGTGGGCGAGGACGTCGAGAACATCCTGCTCAAGCTCCTGCAAGCGGCCGACTTCAACCGCGAGCGCGCCGAGTACGGGATCATCTACATCGACGAGATCGACAAGATCAACCGCACCACGCAGAACACGTCGATCACACGCGATGTCAGCGGCGAGGGCGTCCAGCAGGCCCTGCTCAAGATCATGGAGGGCACCATCGCCAACGTGCCCCCGCAGGGCGGGCGCAAGCACCCCGAGCAGCAGTACATCCACCTCGACACCACCAACATCCTGTTCATCTGCGGCGGGACGTTCAGTGGCCTCGAAGACATCGTCGCCCGTCGCGTCGGCAGCACGCGCATCGGCTTCGGCTCGGGCACCGCCATGGGCCCGCGTGCCGCGTCCGACGACGTCGACGCCGAGGAGCGCGCCCGCGCTCGCCTGCTGCAGAGCGTCGAGCCGCACGACCTCGTCGAGTTCGGGATGATCCCCGAGTTCGTCGGCCGTCTGCCCGTCCTGGCCACCCTCGACCCGCTCACGCGCGCCGACATGATCCGCGTGCTCACCGAGCCCAAGAACGCGCTCACGCGCCAGTACCAGCAGATCTTCGCCTACGAGGACGCCGAGCTGGAGTTCGAGGAAGACGCCCTGCTCGCCATCGCCGACAAGGCGAAGAAGCGTGACACAGGCGTCCGCGCCTTGCGCTCCATCCTCGAGGACCTGCTGCTCGACACGATGTTCGAGCTGCCCGACGCGCCGCGCGGCACGCGCTTCCGCGTCACGCGCGCGGCCGTAGAGGGCCAAGAGCCCTTGCGCAAGCTGGCCAAGCGACGCAAGACGGGCTCTTGATGGCCGAGCGGGCCGCCGCGCCCGAGGGCCCGCTCACGGGCGACCTGCCCGAGGTGCTGGCCGAGAGGCTGGCTGCCATGGGCGAGCCCCCCTACCGCGCGCGCCAGCTGTTCCGCGCGTTCCACGCCGAGGGCCGCCTCGACCCGCAGTCGATCACCACGCTGCCCGCGGCGCTCCGCGAGCGACTGGCGCAGGAGGCGCCGCCGGCGACCACGCTGAAGGAAGCCCAGGAGGCGGCCGACGGCACCACCAAGCTGTTGCTGGGCCTTGCCGACGGACGCGCGGTGGAGTCCGTCCTGATTCCCGAGAACGACCGCGTCACGGTCTGCGTCTCCACCCAGGTCGGCTGCCCCATCCGCTGCATCTTCTGCGCGTCGGGTGTGCGCGGGCTGCTGCGCAACCTCACGCCGGCCGAGATCGTCGAGCCGCTGATCCACGCCCGGGCGCGCCTCGGCAAGCGACCCACGCACATCGTGCTCATGGGCATGGGCGAGCCGCTGCTCAACCTCGACGCCGTCGTGCAGGCCATCCGCATCTGGACGCACCCCGACGGCATGGGCATGAGCCCGCGGCGCATCACCGTGTCCACCGCCCTCACGCCGCAGCGCATCGACGCCCTCGCCGCGGCCGACCTGGGCGTGAATCTCGCCGTGTCGCTGCACGCGCCCGACGACGTCACCCGCGCCGAGCTGGTGCCCGGCTCGCCCGTGGGCCGCGTGAAGGCGCTTGTCGAAGCCGCCGCCCGCTTCGCCACCACCACGCGCCGCGACGCCACCGTCGAGTACGTGCTGATCGACAAGCTCAACGACCAGCCAGCCCACGCGGAGGCCCTGGCCGACGTGCTCGAGGGCCTGCCCATCCACGTCAACCTGATCCCCTTCAACCCCGTCAGCCACCGCCCCGACCTGGCGCCCCCCTCGGGCCTGGCCGCAACCGGCTTCGCGCGCCGCCTCGCCGAGCGCAACGTCAGCGTGACGCTCCGCACCCAGCGCGGCGAAGACATCGCCGCCGCCTGCGGCCAGCTGGCCTTGGAGCGCGCGCTGGGCGAGGACGACTGAGGGGCGGCTACTTGGCGCCGACCTCGTCGGACGTGTAGGTGCGCGGCACGGGGGGCTCGGAACGGCGGTCCCCCGAGGTGTCGGGCGGTTCCATCCCCAAGAGATCGCGCACATCGAAGTAGCGCAAGCGCGTGGCCACCTCGACGAGGCCATCGTGATCGAAGCGACCGATCACGATCTGCTCGTACTCGACACGCCATCCCCAGCCTGCGGGGAGCTTGCGAACGACCTCGTCCAGCACGTAGCGCAACGAACGCGACGGCTCGTTCAGGCCCCGCACGCGGATGTCGTCGGCCTCGTCGTGCAACGAGGCGGGGATGGACACGGCTGCGCCACTCTCGATCTGTAGGTGGCGGACGACATCGAGCAGACACTCGTCGTCCACGAACAGGCTTACGTCGCCCTGCTCCAAGACCGCACGGAGGTCCGGAGCTCCTCGAGAGTCGCCCGGCGCCCGAACCGCGAGCAGAGCCCTCCGCGTCGTCGCACTCGGCCAGCGAACCACCCAGTACGTGAGCCAACGCTCGCGGCGCCGGAGATCCAGCCGATCGCGGAGCACCGCGCGTGCTCGCTGGAGATCAGATGCGAGCGCGCCTCCAGCCTCCGCATCGAGCCCCCGCAGCATGTCCTCGGCCAGCCGATTGTCAGGCTCGTCCTGGAGGACGGCCGTCGCGTCGCGATGGGCCGTCTGAACATCACCCTCGTCCCACGCGCGAAGTGCTCGTACCAGCACCTGCTCGCGGGCGAGGATTCCGCGCATCAGGCTGCGCGCCTCGTCTCGAGCTGCGGCCATCCGCCGCGCGTCCCCAGGTGCGGCTCTCGCGGGCCGCAGCAGACCTCCGCGAAGGCGCTCTACGTACGCCCCGACGGACTCGAGAATGGGGCCTGGCGCCCGCACGATGAGGATCCCGTTCTGGATCACGGGCACGTACACGTCGGGGTCTCCGCTCCACCAAGCCGGCTCCACGTCGCGCTGGATCGCCTGCACGAGCGCCACTGCGCGTAGCTCGCTCTCCTCGCCGGCCGCATCCTTGGCCGCCGGATCGATCTGCGCCGGTGCGGGACTCGCCTCGACCGCCTCGCCAGGGGTCCGCTCTACGGCCCGACCGACCAGGGAGGGCCCCGTGGTCATGCACTCGGCCCCAGCGTCCACCCCCTGCTTGCGGACCCGGACGTCGCGGGCCGACGGGGGCTCGCTACGCACCAGCCAGAAGCCGCCCGCAACCAGGGCGATCATCACGACGACACTCGTCAGCCGCCGTGTCCGCATCAGGGCACCCCGCAATCCATGGCGTCGGAGCGTAGGAATCGTCGGTCACGGGTCTGTTTCGCAGGCGCGGCCCTGACGCCAGCGAACGCCGCGCTACGTTCTGACAGGGACTACTTGCCCCCAATCTCGTCGGACGTGTACGTGTGCGGCACGGGGGGCTCGGAACGGCGGTCCCCCGCGGTAGCGGGCGGTTCCAGCCCCACGAGATCGCGCACATCGAAGTAGCGCAAGCGCGTGGCCACCTCGACGAGGCCATCGTGATCGAAGCGACCGATCACGATCTGCTCGTACTCGACACGCCATCCCCAGCCTGCGGGGAGCTTGCGAACGATCTCGTCCAGCAGGTAGCGCAGCGAGCGGGCCTGTTCCTCCACACCGTCCAGCTTCAGCGACCCTGCCTCGGCATGCAGCTCCACGGGCACGGACACGGCCACCCCGGACTCGATCTGCAGGCGCCGGACGATGTCCAGCAAGCTCTCGGCTTGCGACCGGAGTGTCACGCTGCCCTGCTCCAAGACCGCGCCGAGCTCGGGGGCCTCGAGCGCACCACCGCTCGTCCGTGCCTTCTCCCGCGCCGCGGACAGCGCCTTCCACGTGCTCACGCTGGGCCACTGCATGGCCCAGGTTCCGAGCCGGGACTCGCCACGCGCCCCGTTCAAGCGTGCGCGAAGCTTGTCGCGCGCACGCTCGACATCCGACGCGAGCGCACCGCCTGCGAGGGCGTCGAGGCCGTGCACCAGATCCTGGGCCAGACGGTTGTCGGGTTCGCTCTGGAGAACCCCGGTCGCTTCGCGACGAGCTGCTCCAAGATCGGCCTCGTCCCAGGCGCGAAGTGCGCGCAGCAGCGCCTGCTCCCGCGCCAAGATGCCGCGCAGGACGTCGCGCTCCTCCTCACGAGCGGCCTCGAGCGGCTGCACGTCCAAGGGTATTGCCTCAGCGGTCTCCGACGGGCCGATGCGAAGGCGCTGCAGGTACGCGTCGACGGCATCGAGGACGCGCAGTGGCGCTCGGACGATCAGCACCGCGTTGTGCGGCTCGAGCGTGGCTACCTCCGGCCCCCGGCTCCACCACGTCGGCTCCACATCGCGACGGATGGCCTGCACGAGGGCCTGCATGCGCGCTTGCAGCTCCTTGCTCGCCGCATCCCCGGCGCCGTCCCCACCCGGCGGCAGTACGGGCGGCGCTGTGTCTGGCTCGTCGCGTGGCGGGATTGCGGGCAGGCCGACAAGGGAGGGCAGCGGGCTGGCCTGCGCTTCCCCGGGAAGCTCGCCCGGCACCGCGCTCGCAACGGGCTCGGGCTCCGCCTCGGGCGTGTCGGGACTCCGCGTGAGCAGCCAGCCACCACCGCCCGCGAGCAACAGGAGGATTGCGGCGGAGACCACCAGGTGCTTGGCCATGACGACACCTCCAGCAGCCGCGCTCACGGGGGCGCCCAGCCCCGCTGGGCCCTCGAGCAGCGGGAGCAGCGCGAGCTGCCATCTGTGGGCACGTCCCCGCTGCTCCCCATCGAGCCGTTCCCTGAGCTGGACGAGCCCCCGCTGCACGCGGGATCGCACGGTGTTCACTGGGATCCCAAGGCGGACAGCGATGACGCGTGGTGGCAGCTCATCCAGGTAGCGGAGCACGAGCGGCGTTCGGAAGGGCTCGTGGAGGGCCATGACGGCGCGAACAAGGCGGTGCTCGACCTCCAATCGATCGAGGACCGCCTGGTCGGGTGGAATGCGCTCGGGCCGCGCGGCACGCTGCTCCTGTCGGCGATCCGCGTTTCGCTTGCGGAGCATGCTTCTAGCTTGGTTGCGCGCGACGCCTGCGAGCCAGGGGCGGAGGCGCCCTCGGCGTGGGGCGTTCGAGCCCAACGCCGCGACCCACGTCTCCTGCATGACGTCCTCGACGAGGTCATCCCCACGCAGCGCTGCCCGGGCGACCGCACGCACGAACGAAGCGTGCTGCAGCAGGTGTTCGGCATCCAGCGGGCCGTCGGCATCCATCGCTCTGCAACCTAGTGGTAGCCGAACGCAGAATCGATCCCGCGGCGCCGCGAGCTCGGAGGTGCATGATCCGGCGCTGCAGAGCGAAGCGACGCGGGAGCAGGCACCCGCCTGTCGCGCACGGAGGTGTCTGATCCCGTGTCTGGGAGCGAAGCGACACTGACACGGGGTCTGACACCGCAGTGCGGCCTTCGCCTGGGGTCAGACCCCGTGCCCGCGGCGCCGCTTCGCGCCACCGCATCACGGGATCAGACCCCGCGCGCGGCGAGCCCGTCAGCTCGCAGGAAGTGCCAGGCCGTCGCCTCCCGGCGGAGCCAGACCCCGCGCCCCGCGTTGCCGCTGCGCGGGATCAGGCACCCGCCGCCTACGCGCCGCGCGCCTCGCCGACCAGGCGCTCGAGGACCTGGGCGACGACGGCGGGGTCGCCTTGGCCGGCCAGGGCCTTCATGACGGCGCCGAAGAGGCGGCCCTTGGCCTTCTCGTTGCCGCCGACCCAGTCGGCCCACGCGGCAGCGTTGGCCTCGATGGCAGCCGCGGCCGCGGCCTCGACGGCGCCCGTGTCCTGCACGCGGGCGAGGCCCCGCTCCGCGACGAGGGCCGCGGGCGACGCGCCGCTCTTCACCACCTCGCGGAACAGCTCCTGCGCGGTGCGGCGGGTGATGGTGCCCTCGTCGAGCAGGTCCACGAGCTCGCCGAGCCCCTCGGGCGTCAGCGCCACGTCGCCCAGTGCCAAGCGCTCGTCGTTGACGTAGCGGAGCAGCTCCGTGCTGACCCAGGTGGCGACCGCCTTCGGGTCGCGCTGCCCCTTCGGACCCGCGAGCGCGGCCTCGTACCACGTGGCGAGCACCGGGTCGGCCGTGAGCACGCCGGCGTCGTAGGCCGACAGCCCGAGGCCGTCGACGTAGCGCTGACGCTTGACGCGCGGCAGCTCGGGCAGCGTCGCGCGCAGGTCCTCGACGTAGCTGACGGGGATGCGCAGCGGCGGCAGGTCGGGCTCGGGGAAGTAGCGGTAGTCGTCGGCCGACTCCTTGGAGCGCTGGTGGACCGTGACCTGGCGCACGTCGTCGAAGCCCCGCGTGCTGCGCGGCGTGTTGTCGGCGGTCTCGCCGCGCGCCTCGTAGGCCTCGGCCTGGCGCTGGGCTTCGAACTCGATGGCCATGCGCACGGCCTGCACCGAGTTGATGTTCTTGACCTCGACGATGGGCGTGCGGTCGCCGTTCGCGTACACGAGGTTCACGTTGGGCTCGCAGCGCAGGTTGCCTTCCTGCATGTTGCCGTCGCTGGTTCCCACGTAGGCGACGATCTCGCGCAGCGCCTCCAGGTAGCGCACGGCTTCCTCGGCGCTGGCCAGGTCCGGCTCGCTCACGATCTCGAGCAGCGGCGTGCCCGCGCGGTTCAGGTCCACGCGGCTCTTCGAGCCGCCCACGTCGTGCGTGCTGCGGCCCGTGTCCTCTTCCAGGTGCGCGCGGCGGATGCGCACGCGCTTGAGCTGTCCGTCGTCGCCCTCGATCTCCACGGCGCCCTCGACGCAGAGCGGCTGGTCGAACTGGCTGATCTGGTAGCCCTTCGGAAGGTCGGGATAGAAGTAGCTCTTGCGGTCCCACTTCGTGATCGCCGCGATGCGGCAGCCCAAGGCGAGCCCCGTGCGGATGCCCTGACGCACGGCTTCGCGGTTGAGCACCGGCAGCGCGCCGGGCAGGCCCGCCGACGTCGGATCGAGCAGCGTGTTCGGGTCGGCGCCGAACGACACCGGGCTCGACGAGAAGCACTTGGTGCGCGTCTTCAGCTGGAGGTGGACCTCGATGCCGATCAGCAGGCGGGGCGTGGCGACGCTCATGCCGCCTCCTCGGGCGCCACGTAGCGGCACGTGGCCAGCTGACGCTCGAGCGCCTCGGCGACGTCGAACACCAGGGCGTCGGCCCCCACCGGGCCTTGCACCTGCAGGCCCAGCGGCAGGCCCTGCTCGTTGAACCCCGCCGGGATGCTGACCGCCGGCAGGCCGGCGAGGTTGGCCGCAACGGTGAGTACGTCGGAGCGGTACATGGCGAGCGGGTCACCGGTCTTCTCGCCGAGGCGGAACGCCGCCGTGGGCGTGGTGGCCGACACGAGCACGTCGCAGCGCTCGAACGCCTCCGCGAAGGCCTGCCCGAGCGCGACCTGGGCACCGCGCGCGCGCTTGTAGAACGCGTCCGCATAGCCCGCGGAGAGGGCGAACGTGCCGAGCAGGATGCGGCGCTTGACCTCCGCGCCAAAGCCCTCGGCGCGCGTCTTCGCGTACAGGCGCTCCAGGGAGTCGGCTTCGGCGCGATGCCCGTAGCGCACGCCGTCGAAGCGCGCCAGGTTGCTGGACGCCTCGGCCGGCGCGATCACGTAGTAGATGGCGATGGCTTCGGCGATGGCCGGCAAGGCCACGTCGACCGCGGTCGCGCCCGCGGCGTCGAGCTGGGCCCGCAGGCCCTCGACGCGGTCGACGCCTTCCGTGCCGACCACGCGGCGCTCCGTGGTCATCTCGGCGACGCGGCCGATGCGCAGGCCCTCCAGCCCGCGCGGGACGGGCGTTGCGGCGCTGCCCGGCGTCACGAACGCACGCGACGTGGCGTCGAGCGGGTCCGGACCTTCGAGCACGGCCTGCAGGCGGCGGGCGTCGGCCACGGAACGCGCGAAGGGGCCCACCTGGTCCAAGCTGGAGGCGAAGGCCACGAGCCCACTGCGCGACACACGCCCGTAGGTGGGCTTGAAGCCGACGATGCCGCAGAACGCCGCCGGCTGGCGGATGCTGCCGCCCGTGTCGCTGCCCAGCGCCAGGGGCACGAGCCCAGCGGCCACGGCCGCCGCGCTCCCGCCCGACGATCCGCCCGGAACGCGTTCGACGTCGTACGGGTTCCGGCTGGGCCCGAAGGCGCTGTTCTCGGTGGACGAGCCCATCGCGAACTCGTCGAGGTTCGTCTTGCCCACCACGACGGCGCCCGCGGCCTCGGCGCGCGCCACGCTCGTGGCGGTCCGGAGCGGCTTCCACGTGCCCAGGATCCGGCTGCCGCACGTGAGCGGCAGACCCTCGACTTCGAGGTTGTCCTTCACCGCCAGCGGCACGCCGGCGAGCGGGCCCGGGTCACGTCCTGCGGCGACGTCGGCATCGACGCGATCCGCGGCGGCCCTCGCGCGCTCCGGGGCGACGTGCAGGAAGGCGTTGAGCGCCTCGTTGTGCGCCGCGATCCGCGCAAGGCTCGCGTCCACGAGAGCGCGCGCGGTGAGCGGGTCGGCTGCGTCGCGGACGCGGGCGGCCTGCTCGGCGACGGGAAGGTCGAGCGGGTCGCTCACGAGGGGTCTCCCTCGAGCGGGGCCTCGTCCTCGCCCAGGAAGCGCGGCACGACGTAGAAGGCCCCGTCGCCGGCCGGAGCCTGGCGGATGAGGCCCAGGAGATCGAGCGGCGTGCCGGGCTCATCGGGCCTCAGCGCGTCCAGGTCGATGGCCTGGGCGTCGAGGTCGGCAGGCTGCTCGGTCTCGTGGGCGCCCGGCAGCGCCGCCACGCGCTCGACGTACGCCAGGATGGAGGCCATCTGGGGTACGAGGCGCGAGACCTCGTCGTCCGTCAGGTCCAGCCGGGCCAGCCCGGCGACGTGGCGCACCAAGCGTTCGTCGACCTCCACGGATCGGCTCCCTCCGCGCCCCCGGGCCTCCCGCCCGAGGTCGCGGCGGGGATTGTGGCGGGGATGTCCCGGGCCGGGGAGGGGAACCCCGGGGCTCTCGCCCCGCGTCCCTCCTGCGGAGCCGGGCCCGTGCGAACATGGCCCGCTGGAGGATCCCATGGAGCCCACGCGCCCGTCCGCCACCTTGCCGCCCGCCCGGCGCCACCTGCTGGCCGCTGCCCTGCTGGGCGCGGCGCTCCTGGGCTTCGTCGCGCCGAAGGCGCGGGCCGAGGAGGCCCCGCCCGTCGCCCAGCAAGGCGACACGATCACGTGGGTCGAGGGCGTGGCCAAGGCCTTCGAGGTCGCCCGCGAGAAGAACCGGATCGTGATGATCTGCATCAACAGCACGCGCGTCGACGGGGGGCGCAAGGAGCCCGCCGCCGAGGGCTTGCGCGAGGTGGTCTACAAGGACCCGCGCATCGTCGGCCGCTCGCGCGACTTCGTCTGCGTGTTCCTCGGCGCTTCGTCCAGCGGCGACGACTTCGGCGAGCTCAAGGTGCTGTTCGGGATGGATGGCTACATCGTCTCGCCGCAGCACATCTTCGCGCGACCGGACCACACGACGGGTGACCCGTTGGCGCGTCTGGAGTACTGGCCCTACGGCAAGGACCAGAAGGCCGTCGACGAGCTCATCGCGCTGATGGACAAGGCTACGGAGCGCTGGCGCGCCGAGGGCGGTACGCCGCCCCCCACCAGCGGCTCGCCCGACGGCGGCGCTCCTGCCGGCCCCGATGCGGGCGCTGGTGCCGGTCCCGACGCCGCTGGCGCCGGGGCGCCCGCCGGTGAAGCGGAACGCAAGGCCTGGATCGACCAGCTGCTCGGCATCATTCGCGCGGGGCCGACGACGCGGCGTGTGGAGGCCATCCGCACGCTGCTCGTCAACGACCAAGAAGGCGACACGATCGATCCCCTGGTCGCGATACTCGGTGAGCCCGAGACGGAGAAGAACACGAGCCTCGTCGTCGACCTCATCCGCGGCTTGGGTCGGCCCGATCTCGTCAAGGCCGCCCCGGCGATTGGCGAGCACCTCGGCCACAAGGAACAGCTCGTACGCGCCAACGCCGCGGTGAGCCTCGAGTACATCGGCTGCGCGGACTCGGTCGACGCCCTGACCAAGCAGGTCAAGCGTGAGAAGGACCCGATCACGGAAAGCCACATGTGGCGCGCGCTGGGCCGCTGTGGCGCCGGGGAATCGAAGGTCCGGTCGAGCTTGCTGAAGGCCGCTGGCGACACGAAGGACGAGTTCGAGACCTTCGGTTCGATCATCGGACTCGCCTACTTCAAGGGCGATGCGAAGGCCGCTCGCGGCATCGAGAAGCTCGCGGCCAAGCTGGGCCCGCCGGCCTTCGGCCGACGCGGCGGCGGCGGCACCGGCACGGCCAAGCGCGCCGTCTACATGTGGGTCCTGGCCTCGATCGCCGACCCCAAGTCCGCCGAGTTCGTGCAGGACCGCATGCTCGATCCGCTCGAGCACGTGAAGAACCAGTGGATCGCGCGCACCAAGCGCTTCTACCGCAACGTGCGCAAGGCCTGCGAGGGCGAAGAGGGCGCACTCTCCGAGGTCGAGGGCGGCGTGCAGTTCATCCTGGGCATGGGCGTCGGCAACCCGCTGCAGGACATCGCACGCGAAGGCCGCGAGGACGCTGGCTTCAAGCCGCTGTTCGACTGGAAGGTGGCCGGCGGGCAAGGCCCCGGCGGCATGGGCGGTGGCGGCGACGACGAAGAGTGAACGCCTACCTCACCGAGGTGCGATGAAGGCGTCGCGGTAGTACTTGAGCTCTTGGATCGACTCGCGGATGTCGGCCAGCGCCTCGTGCAGGCCGGCCTTGGCCGGGGGGTCGATCTGGCGCGGGTACCAGCGGCGCACGACCTCCTTGATCGTGCTCACGTCCACGTTCCGGTAGTGCAGGTGGTCGTGCAGCTGTCGCATGTGGCGCCACAGGAAGTGGCGGTCGGTGTGGATCGAGTTGCCGCACAGAGGGCTCTGCCGCGGCAGCGTCCAGTCCTGCAGGAACGCCATGGTCTGGGCCTCGGCCTCGCGCGCGTCGACGGCGCTCGCGCGCACGCGGTCCAAGAGCCCGTTGGCCGTGAAGTGCTCGCGGCTCCAGTCGCTGAGCGAAGCCAGCTGCCGCTCGTCGTTGTGCACGACCAGCACCGGCCCCTCCGCCAGCACCTCCAGATTCGCCGTGGTGACGATGGTGGCGATCTCGAGGATGTGGCACTGGTCCGGGTCGAGCCCGGTCATCTCCAGGTCGATCCAGACGAGGTTGTCGGGGCTCTTCGGCATCGGGCGTCCAGAGGCTGGCGGTTGGCGCACCCTGGCGGCCGCGCCGCGCTGCGGCATGGGTTGCGGCGCCAGGGACCGCGCCTCCCGGCGGGCGCGCGAGGCTACCAACGGGCCACGACCTCGCCGCCCCCGGGGTCACGGGGTGCGGGGCGGGCCGCGACCTTCGGATCCGCCTTCGAACGGCGTGGGGAGCACGGGGGGATCCAGATCCCCCTTTGAGGGTGGGCGGCGCGGGCTAGGTTGACGCGGGTGGACGCCCCCCCGACCGATCCCGCACCGCGCCTTCTCTCGCTCGTCGTGCCCGTGCACGACGAGGAGGAGAACCTCGGGCCGCTCTGGGCCGAGATCGAAGCCCTGCTG
>JACKGW010000011.1 GCA_020631815.1 Planctomycetota bacterium
CTCGGGGTTCTCGGCCACGCGCGTGGCCAAGTCGCGGAGCACCGCGGACGGATCGGGACCGCTCACCAGCGATCCCCGCGATCGAGCTCCTCGCAGAGCTGGCGGAGCTGCTCGGTCATCTCGTGGATGGCCGCCGGGTCGCGCGCCTCCAGGGCCTCGTCGAGTGCGTGGAGCGCCCACTCGAGGCGCTCGCGCATCTGGGGTTCGACCTCTTGCACGAGGAGCTCGGCGCGTGCGAGCGTGTCCCGCACGGCGGGCAAGTCGCGCGCGTCACGTTTGAGACCCGCCAGCCGCTCGGATGCGGCGCGGGCCTCGTCCTCGCCGAGCTCGCGTCCGCTGCGCTCGAACACGCGGCGCACGACCTTGCCGGTGCTGACCACGGTGGCTTCGACTTCCAGGATGCCGTCCAGGTCGTACGTGAAGCGCACGTCGACACCTTCCGTCCCTTGCGTCTTCGGAATGCCCTTCACCCAGACCTGGCCGATCTCCCGGTTGTTCTCGACGTGACGCGATTCCCCCTCGTACACGCGCAGCAGGATCTCCGTCTGTCCGGGATCAATCGTCCAGAACCGCTCGACGCGCGACGTGGGGATCACCGTGTTGCGGTGCAGGATCGGGGCGAAGTAGCCGTTGCGTCGCGTAGTGCCCAGCTGGCGGCTCGTTTCCACGCCCAGGGTGTGGCTCGCGACATCCGTGACGACCAAGTCGCCCACGTCCGCGACGTCGTCGTGCAGGGCGGCTTGCACGGCAGCGCCCCGCACGACGGCCAGGTCGGGGTCGATCTCGGCGCGCGGCGTACGTGCGAAGTGACGCTCGACGAACCGGACGACGGCCGGCAGCCGCGTCGCGCCACCCACCAGGAGGATCTCGTCCAGCAGCTCGCGGTTGAGCTCGGCGTGGCGGAGGGCGCTACGGATCGGCCCGACCAGCCCCTGCAGCCACGGCTCGAAGGCGGCCTCGATCTGGCCCGCATCCAACACGACGTCGCGCGGCTCGGCGAACAGGCTCTGCAGCGCCGGAACCCGCAGCGGGAGCGACGCCTCGGCGCCGCCGCGCGACAGCTCGCGCTTGGCGCGCTCGGCGCGTGCGATCAGCTGCGCGGTGCCCGCCGGATCGCGCAGCTCGGCCAGCTCGAAGGATGTCCCCGCTTCCATCAGGGCCCGACCCACGAGGGCGCGCGTGAAGTCCTCGCCGCCCAGGCGGCTCTCCCCCGCGACGCTGCGCACCTGCAAGACACCTTCGAACCGTTCCATCACGCAGACGTCGAACGTGCCACCGCCCAGGTCGAACACGAGGAACGTCGCCGCGCCCGACCCCTGGTGCAGCCCGTAGGCGATGGCCGCCGCGGTGGGCTCGTTCAGGATCCGCTCGACGCCAAGGCCCGCGAGCGTTCCGGCCTCGCGCGTGGCGCGCCGTTGGTCTTCGTTGAAGTAGGCGGGCACCGTGATCACGGCGCGCGTCACGGCGCGGCCCAGCTCCGCCTCGGCGTCCTCCCGGAGCTGGCGCAGGACGAGGGCCGAGCACTCCACGGCCGAGAGCCGTTGCGGGCCGACGGCGAACGACTCCTCGGTCCCCATCGCGCGCTTGAAGAGGCCCGCGCCGTAGTCGGGGCGTAGCGCCCAGATGTCCTTGGCCGTGCGCCCCACGACGACGCGCTCCGTGCGCGCGTCCCAGGCCACGACCGAGGGCGTGAGGAGGTCGCCCAGCGCATTGGGCAGGGGGCAGGCCCCGTCGCCGTCGAAGACGGCCACGGCGCTGTACGTCGTCCCCAGATCGATCCCCACCACGCGGTTCCCGGCGTCCATGGCCGGGATCGTAGCGGAGCGACTGGCTGGGCGGGGCTCGGGAGGGGGCCTGCTCGGGCCGTGCGGCCAGCCGCGTCGCCGGCGCGGCCCGAGAACCCCTCAAGTGGCGACGCCCGTCCGGTCGATGGACGCTTGGCTGCCTGTCCGCGAGGGCTGAGCGGCCCCCTCCGTCACCCGTG
This sequence comes from Planctomycetota bacterium, assembly GCA_020631815.1. Taxonomy (GTDB): domain Bacteria; phylum Planctomycetota; class PLA2; order PLA2; family JAEUHO01; genus JACKGW01. The sequence goes on from JACKGW010000011.1 coordinate 1,985, forward strand.
GAGGCCTCATGTCCCGTACCTCGAAGGGCTTCACGCTCGTCGAGCTGATGATCGTCATCGCGATCATCGCCGTCATTGCCGCCGTCGCCCTGCCCAACCTGCTTGCCTCACGCCTCGCGGCCAACGAGGCGTCTGCCATCGCCACCCTGCGCAACCTGATCACCGCGCAGGCCCAGTTTCAGCAGCGCACGCGGCTGGACTTCGACGGGGACGGCATTGGCGAGTTCGGCAGCTTCACCGAGCTGTCCGGCGCCGGTCCGGGTCGCATGACGGGCACCTTGGTGCCCCCGATCCTCTCCAGCGTGTTTCGCGTGCTCTCCGAAGACAGCGCGGGTCACGCTGCGGTGAACAAGAGCGGCTACATGTTTCGCATCTGGCTGCCGTCGGCGACCCAGGACGGAACGTGCGAAGACGCCACGGGGGCCTTCGCCACGCCCGTCGTGCCCCAGCCCGGCGAGGCGGTGTGGTGCGCCTACGCCTGGCCTGCGGCCTACCAGCAGTCCGGCAACCGCACGTTCTTCGTGAACCAGGGCGGCGACATCCTCACGGCCGAAGTCTCGACCTGGGAGGGCCTGGACAACGGTCCCCCGGCCGACGCCGCGTTCACGACGGCCAACGACATCACGAGCGCTGCAGCGATTGACGCCGTGGGTCAGCTGCCCGCGACGGCTGGTGTCTGGCGCAAGGCGCGCTGATCCTCAGGGGACGATACGGCCCAGGCGACCTAGCGCGCCCAAGAGCGCACGCTCCATCTCGCGCACGGCCGCGCGGTCCAGGCCCTGGTTGGCCTCCAGTGCACGGCGCGAGCGTGCGACGGTCAGCAAGTCGTGGACGAGGGCGTGCACCTCGCGGTCCTCGAGCGGGTCCATCACGAGCGCGCGCGGCACGTGCGTGCCCAAGACCTCCCACGTGCGTCCGACCAAGGCCAAGACGATGGCGGCATCGGCGACCTGCGCGCGCGCGTTCGCCGGCTTGCCAGCGGCCAGCTCGCTGGCGATCGCATCGACGCGCTCCACGGCGAGACCGTCGAAGGCATGCGCCAACGCGTCGGACACGGCAGGCTTGAGCGGCGCCTTGCGCGTGCTCTCGCGCGGCAGGCGACCGGCAATGACCCGCACGGCGTTGCTGCGTGCGCGAGCCAGCACGACACGCTTGAGCTCTTGATCGAGGGCCGCGAAGAGCCCCATCCACGCAACGAGGCGTGCAGGTGGGGGCGTTCCGTCCGGGCCCGGCGCCGGTGCCCGCCCCAAGGCCTCGACCGCGGACTGCGCCGCAGGCGACAGCTGGGCGCCCGGCCCCGCCGCGGCCTCGAGGTCAGCGCCGCCTTCGGTGGTGGCCGGCAGGGGGAGCACGATCGAGACGCCGCGCACATCGTCGGTCGGCTCGGCGGCCGGGGTCAGCAGACCGCCTGTCGCCTGGCTCGCGTGGCCGACGAGACGCACGTCGGTCGCCACGCGGAAACCGAGCACGCCCTTGGCGCTCTCCACGTCGCTCGGCAGGTCGAGGGCCTCGAGACCCTCCGGCTCGGCACCGAGCGAGATCGTGACGAGGCCCTCGTTCTCGTCCGTCGCCACGCGCCACGGCCCAGGCACGAGCGGCACCTGTCGACGCACGGCGCGCAGGAGGTCGTCCAGTGCGTGCGGCGGGGCGAGAACGTGCGGCGCACGCCGGTCCGTCGCCGGTCCGTCCGCAACGGTCGCGCCCGCCAAGCGACGACGCCATGTGGCGTCCGCTTCGATCGTGGCCAGCCGATGGCCGAGGTCGTGCGCGACGGGGGCGCCGACGGGCTCCTTGGCGTCGTAGGCCTCGACGAAGCCCTCGAGTCGCGCGAGCGCGGCCTCCAGCAGCTCGAGCACGGCCGTTCGTCCCTCGCGAGCGGGCACGCTCGAGCGGCCGATCGCGCGGTCGAGGCGCTGCGCCAGCTCGGCGCGCTCGGCGACCGCGGCCGAGGCCACGACGAGCGGGACTTCCGTGTACCCGCGCTCCCGATCGCGGATGCGGCCGGCCTCGACGTCGTCGATGGTCGTTCGGATGTCCTCGAGCAAGGGCGTCAGCGTGGCCTCGGCCTCGTTGACGAGTGATGCCATGCCCACGTCCGCGCCCCGATAGGCCAAGCGGCGCTCGGTCACGGTGTCGCGGAGTCGACGGGCGAAGCGACGCGCCCGGTCGCGCGCGACGAACAGCTCGGGGCCTTCCATCGCGCGGATCCTACCCACACGGCCGAGGCCACGTACCTGGCTCCCAAGTGTGCGCAGCGGCCTTCTGCGGGCGGAACCCAGGTGCCGGTTGTCCGGGGTCCCTCCCCGGGGACACAATCCGCGACCCGATGGCCACGCCGCGTACCGCTTCCGATCGTCCCCGCCTCTTCCTGCTCGACGGGATGGCGCTCGCCTACCGCGCGCACTTCGCGTTGCTGCGCAGCCCGCTCACCAACGCCGACGGCGTTGCCACGGGGGCCGTCTTCGGCTTCCTCGGCGCGCTCGACCGCATCCTCGACGAGGAGAAGCCCGAGCACATCGTCGTGGTCTTCGACCCGCCCGGGCCCACCTTCCGCCACGAGCGCTACCCGGACTACAAGGCGACCCGCGACAAGATCCCCGACGAGCTCGTGCCGCAGCTCGCGTGGATTCGCCGCGCCGTCGAGGGCATGGGCTTGCCGTTCATCGCCGTGCCTGGCTTCGAGGCCGACGACGTCATCGGCACGCTCGCCAAGAAGGCGTCGGCCGAGGGCCAAGACGTCTGGATCGTGTCGGGCGACAAGGACATGCTCCAGCTCGTCGGCGACCACGTGAAGCTCTACAACCTGCTCAAGCCGGGGCAGAGCCAACCCGAGCTCGTGGGACGCGAGGAGACCATCGAGAAGTTCGGTGTGCCACCCGAGCAGGTCGTCGACGTGTTGGGGCTCATGGGCGACAGCAGCGACAACGTCCCCGGTGTCCCTGGCGTGGGGCCCAAGCGGGCGACTGCGCTCGTCCAGGAGTTCGGCTCGATCGACAAGGTCCTCGCGGCAGCCGACGGCATCCCGCAGAAGAAGCTGCGCGAGAACCTGCTCGAGTTCGCCGACCAGGCGCGCTTGAGCCACGAGCTGGTCACGATCGACACGAACGTGCCCCTGCCCGACGAGGACCTCGAGACCAAGCCGCGTGACGTCGCCGCGCTGCGCGATCTCTACGCCGAGCTCGACTTCCGCGGTCGCCTGGAACGCCTCGAGGACGACACGGGCGGCGATGCGCTCGGCGACGTTCGCTACAACCTCGTGGACACGCCTGCCAAGGTGCGCAAGCTCGCCAAGGCCTTGGTGGCCACCAAGGACCACGGCTTCGCCTTCGACACCGAGACGACCGGCTTGGACCCGCTGCAGGCCGATCTCGTCGGCCTTTCCTTCGCCTGGACCCAGGGCGAAGCCTGGTACGTGCCCGTCAACCTCGACCCGCCCATGTTCGGCGGCGTCATGGCGAAGGAGCGGGAGGAGGGCTCGTTGTTCTCCGCACCCACGGTCAGCGGCGATACGCAGGCCGTGCTCGACCTCCTGCGCGGCCCGCTGGAGGACGCCTCCATCCCCAAGTGCGGCCAGAACATGAAGTACGACGTACACGTCCTCGCGCACCACGGCGTCGACGTGAAGGGCCTCGACTTCGACACGATGGTCGCCAGCTTCTGCGTAGACCCCGGAAGCCGCATCCACAACCTCGACGGCATGGCGCTGCGCCGGCTGGGCATCAAGAAGATCCCCACGTCGGATCTCATCGGAAAGGGCAAGAACCAGATCTCGATGCGTGACGTGCCGGTGGACGACGTCTGCCGCTACGCGTGCGAGGACGCCGACGTCACCTGGCGCCTGCGCGAGGATCTCGCTCCGGAGCTGGTCGAGCGCGACGTCGAGCGCATCTTCCGGACCACGGAGATGCCGCTGCTGCCGGTGCTGGTGCGGATGGAGCAGCACGGGATCCGCCTCGACACCTCGCTGCTGGCGCGCATGGGCCAGGATCTGGAGAAGCGCATCGAGGCGCTCGAGAAGGAGATCGAGGAAGCCGCCGGCGAGCCCTTCAACGTGCGCAGCACGCGGGAGCTGGGCCACATCCTCTTCGAGAAGCTGAAGGTCCACGAGCACGAGGCCGTGGCCCGGCGTCGACCCAAGAAGACCGCCAAGGGCACGGGCTACGCCACGGACGAAGCCACCATGGAGGAGCTCGCGGTGGCTCACCCGCTGCCGCGGCTCGTGCTGGCCTACCGCAGCCTCACCAAGCTCAAGAGCACCTACATCGACACGCTCCCGACCTTCGTCAACCCGGAGACCGGGCGCGTACACACGTCCTACAGCCAGACGGCTGCCGCCACCGGGCGTCTGGCCTCCAGCGACCCCAACCTGCAGAACATCCCCATCCGCAGCCCCGAAGGACGGGCCATCCGCGAAGCGTTCGTTCCCGATCGCGGCAACGTCTTCGTCAGTGCCGACTACAGCCAGGTCGAGCTGCGGCTGCTGGCGCATCTCTCCGGTGACGAGCACCTGATCGAGGCCTTCGAGAAGGGTGCTGACGTCCACCGCAGCACGGCCGCACGCATCTTCAAGGTGCCGGAAGACGAGGTCACGCCCGAGCTTCGCGGTCGCGCCAAGGCCATCAACTTCGGCGTGATCTACGGCATGGGTCCGCAGCGCCTGGCCCGTGAGACGCAGGTGACGCTGCCCGAGGCCAAGGGCTTCATCGAGGGGTACTTCGCTACCTATCCGAAGGTGCGGGCGTGGCTCGACAAGACCATCGAGGATGCTCGGGCCTGCGGCTACGTGACCACGCTCTTGGGGCGCAAGCGCTACTTGCCGGGCCTCAACGACGACGACCCGCGCATTCGCGTCCAGTCGGAGAACGTTGCCGTGAACACGCCCGTCCAAGGCACGGCAGCCGACGTGATCAAGATGGCCATGATTCGCCTGGACCAGCGATTGGCCGCGGAAGCCCCAGCGACGCGCATGCTCCTGCAGATCCACGACGAGCTCTTGTTCGAGATTCCCGAGGGCGATCGCGAGCGTGTCACGGCGATCGTCCGCGAGGAGATGGAAGGCGCCCTGCCGCTCGACGTGCCGCTCAAGGTCGACGTCGGCCACGGGCACACGTGGTCGGAGGCGCACTGAGCGCGTGCGGGGGCTCCGGGCTCCGGAGCGCCTGCCGCAGCCGAAGTCAAGGCCCTGCTCCGACGTAGGCCGGACGTCGCGCTTGCAACGAACGAACGTCGCATCGACGTCGTGTGTCGACCGCGCACCGGGTGGTGGCCGTCCGTGCGCTGCGCTAGGCTTCCGCTCATGACGACGCCGCGCCCCGATCGTGCGCCCGCTGCTTCGAAGGGCTCGACTGCCCCCGGAGGCCTCTTGGGCTTGGGGCTAGACGGCGAGGACGGGCACCGTCGCGTGACGCGTGGCAAGGAGTTCCTGCTCGTCGGCGGCTCGGAAGAGACGCACGAGCGCATGCAGGACCTCGTGATGCGCATGAATGAGAAGCTCAAGCGTCGTGGCAAGTCCTTCGGCGAGCTCTCCGCCCGCGAGTTCGAAGACCTCGCCGACGAAACCGTCTCGTAGGCGCGGCGGGTGCCCGGCTCGCGGCGGCGCCGCTTGCGGCGCGGGACGCGTGCGCGGCTCCACAGTGCGCCGCCCGCCGGCCTGCCCGCAGCCCGTCTCCCCGGGCCCGCGACCTGCCCCCTCCCCCCGTTTCACCGGGCGGACACCCGGGCACTGCCTGCCTTGATGGGGGATTCGCCCGCGGCCTCCTAGGATGCGCGGCCCTCGGCAGGAAACGTGAAAGGACCGGACGCGATGCAGATCCAGAACGTGGGCGTGGTCGGATGCGGCTTGATGGGCTCGGGTATCGCCCAGATCGCCGCCCAGGCGGGCATGTCGGTGCACGTGCTCGAGGTCGATGACGCGGCCTGCAACAAGGGCCGCTCCAAGATCGAGGGCTTCCTCGGCAAGGCCGTCGAGCGCGGGAAGATGACCGCCGACCAGGTCAAGGAGATCGTCGGCCGCATCACGTTCACGTCCAAGCGCGAGGACCTCGAGGCCTGCGACCTCGTGATCGAGGCCATCATCGAGAACCTCGAGATCAAGCAGGAGCTCTTCGCGGCGCTCGACAAGATCTGCCCGGCGCACACGATCTTCGCCTCCAACACGTCGTCGCTTGCCATCGGTGACATGGCCGCGGCCACCCAGCGCCCGGAGCGCTTCGTGGGCCTGCACTTCTTCAACCCCGTCCCGCTCATGAAGCTGGTCGAGGTGGTGCGCACGCTCGAGACCTCGGACGAGGTGTTCGACGCCTCGTGCGTGTTCGGCGAGAAGGTTGGCAAGACGGTCGTCCGCGCCAAGGACAGCCCCGGCTTCGTCGTCAACCTGCTCTTGGTGCCGTACCTCCTGGACTCGATCCGCGCGCTCGAGTCGGGCGTGGCCACCAAGGAAGACATCGACGCCGGCATGAAGCTGGGCTGCGGCTACCCGATGGGCCCGTTCGAGCTGCTCGACTTCGTCGGCCTCGACACCACGCTCTACATCGCGGACATCATGTTCCACGAGTTCAAGGAGTTCCGGTACTCGGCCCCGCCGATGCTGCGCCGTCTTGTTGCCGCCGGCCGCCATGGCCGCAAGTCGGGCCGCGGCTTCTACGACTACCGCAAGGCCTGATCCCGTCCTCGCCACCAGCGCCCGGAGCCCGTCATGGACCTGACCTACGTCACGTACGCCTGCGAAGGCGGCATCGCCACGATCACGGTGAACCGCCCCGACAAGCTGAACGCGCTGAACGAGGCCGTGATGGCCGATATCGACGCAGCGTTCGGCCACGCCAAGGCGGACGCCGACTGCCGGGTCGTGATCCTGACGGGCGCCGGTGAGAAGGCGTTCGTCGCGGGCGCCGACATCGGCGAGCTGGCCGAGCAGGACGTTCGCGGCGGGAAGGCCAAGTCGCTTCGCGGCCAGGCGATCCTGGGGCGCATCGAGAACCTGGGCAAGCCCGTGGTGGCCATGCTCAACGGGTTCGCGTTCGGCGGCGGCCTCGAGCTGGCGCTCGCCTGCCACCTGCGCACGATGGCGGTCGAGACCAAGATCGGCCTCCCCGAGGTCGGCCTCTCGATCATCCCCGGCTACGGCGGCACGCAGCGCTTGCCGCGCATCGTCGGCCGCGGGCGCGCCCTCGAGATGGTGCTGGGTGCGCAGCCGATCGACGCCGACACGGCGTTTCGCTTCGGGCTCGTCAACCGCGTTGCGCCGCGTGCCGAGCTGCGGGCGGTCACCGAAGAGCTCGTCAAGCCGATGCTCAGGAACGGCCCCCTCGCCATGGGCATGGCCGCCGAGGCCGTCCTGCGCGGCACCGAGGTCTCCCTCGAAGAGGGCCTGCGCATCGAGTGCGACCTGTTCGGCATCGTGAGCAGCACGGCTGACATGCGCGAAGGTCTCAACGCCTTCCTCGAGAAGCGCAAGCCGACGTACCGGTCCGCCTGAGCAAGAGTCGGATCGGCCGTACGGAGTCGGGTGAGATTCCACCCTCGGGCCGCAGCGAATGCACCCATGCGGAAGCGTGCGACGGCCCGAGGGTGGAATCTCACCCGACTCCGTACTCGCGCCCTCCGCTACCCTCCGCGCATGGCCATCCACGTGCGGCATCACGGAAGCGCTGGCGCTGACGTGGTCGTGCTGCACGGCGGGCCCGCGGCGCCGGGCTCGGTGGGGGACCTGGCCCGCGCGTTGGGTGCGTGGTTCCGCGTCCACGAGCCGTGGCAGCGTCGGGCCGACGATCGTCCGCTGACGGTGGCCCGCCACGTCGAGGACCTCGCCGAGGTCGCACCCGCGTCCGCTGTTCTCGTCGGCCACAGCGCCGGCGCGATGTGGGGCCTGTCGTACGCCGCCGCTCACCCCGGGCGCGTCCGCGGCTTGGTGCTGATCGGATGTGGCACGTACGACGCCGCGAGTCGCGACCTCTTCCGCCAGCGGATGGACGCGGCGCGCGGTGACGATGGACGCCGCCGCTACGAGCTGCTGCGCGAGGAGCTCGCGGCTGCGACCGACGAGACCGCGCGCGATCGGATTCTTGCGGCGCTGGGCGACCTCGCCGACGCGGCCATGGACCCGGACGCACGTTCGGTTCCGGACGATCCGGACGCACCGCCGGTCGACGCCCGCGGCCACGCCGAGACCTGGGCCGACCACCTGCGCCTGCAGGCCGAGGGCCGCGAGCCCGCCGCGTTCGCCGCCTACCGCGGTCCCGTCACGCTGCTGCAGGGCACGGCCGACCCGCACCCCGGCGACGCCATTCGCGACACGCTCCTGCCCTACCTGCCGCAGCTCGTCTACGAACCCCTCGCCGGCGCCGGCCACTCCCCCTGGCGCTCCCGCACCCACGGTGCGCACGCCCTGGAACGCATCCGATGCCACGTCGAGGCGATGGCGCACGCGTAGGTGCCTGGCTCGCGGCGGCGCTGCTTGCAGCGCGGGCCGCGTGCCTGGCTCCGTGGTGGCGCGTCCCGACCCACGTGCGCGGCAGAACGCTCGCACGGGAGAGGCGTTCCCGCCGGCGGACGCGGTTCAACCGAGCCAGACCCGGCGCCTCGCGTCGCCGCTTCGCGGCAACGCAGCGCCGGATCAGGCACGTAGTCCTCAGACCTTGAACACGCAAGCCGCGGAGGTATCCCCCGCCGCGCAGCCGGCGAAGAGGAGGTAGCCGCCGCCGCGGCGACGGACCTCGGCGAGGCCCTCGGCGATCAGGCGGGCGCCGGTCGGGCCCTGCGGGTGGCCGAAGATCAGCGACGAGCCGCTCGGGTTCATCTCCTCGGCGGCGAGGCCCATCTGGCGCGCGAAGTAGATGTCGTTCACGGCGAAGGGGTTGTGGGTCTTGATGACCGACATGTCCTTGATCGTGAGGCCCGCGTGGTCCAGCGCCTTCTGGGCGGCGGGCACGACGGCCTTCGCCATGTAGCCCTTCTCCACGCGGCTCGTGCCGTAGGAGAGCAGCTGGGCCGGCTCGGCGCCACCGCTCCAGGCCTTGGCCTTGTCCTTCGTCGCCACCACGAGGCCGGCGGCGCCATCGGCGGGGTGCGTCTGCGAACCGAAGGTGATCGTGCCGTCGGGCATCACGGGGCGCAGCTTGGCGAGGCCTTCGGCCGTCGTCGGGAACACGCCCTCGTCGTCGGTCATCGTGGCGATGACCTTGCGGCCCGAGGGGTTGACCTCGTACGGCATCAGCAGCACTTCGGCGAGCAGCCCGCTGTCGTGGCCCTCGCGGTACTGGTCGTAGCGGTACTGCGTGAGCGCGTCCTGCTCCTCGCGGGTGACGCCGGCCTCCTTGGCCACGTTCTCCGCGGTCTGGATCATCGAGTTCTTCGCCCAGGGGTCGAAGCTGAAGTTGTCCCAGACCCAGTCCTCGGCATCGCCCTTGCCGCCGGGGCCCGCCGGGTTGGGGTAGAGCAGGTGGGGGCCGTTGCTGCACTTGTCGGCGGCCACGACGACTGCGGCTTCGCTGCCACCGAGCTCGACCTGCGCAGCCGCGTGCGCGAGGGCCGCGGCCGACGTGGCGCAGGCCTGGCTGACCATCGCGCCCGTGATGCCCGGCGCGCCGATCAAGCCGGCGAGCCAGGGGCCGCCGTAGAAGATCTTCGGGCCCGGCACGGTCCAGCCGTAGACGAGCGTGTCGAGGTCCTTCGCGTCGATGCCCGCGCGCGCGAGACCCTTCGTGGTGACGTCGGCAGCCATGTGCACGGTGTGCAGGCCCGAGAGCGAGCCCTGCCACTTGGCAAACGGCGAGGACCAGGCGGCGCCGGCGGGGACGAAGGCATTCGAGAAGCGCATGCGGACCTCCAGGGGCGGGGGAAGCAGGCCTTGGACGGCGCCCCGCGGGGCGTCGGGATACGGGCCCACCGCCGCGCTGCCAAGCCGATCCCGGGCCCGCGCCCGGCTCCCTTTGCGGGGCGCTCCCCCAAGAGGGGCGCCAGCCAGCGAGCGGGGCCATACTCCGCGCCATGAGCCCGGCACCTACGACCTTCGCCCTGACCCCCGGCAAGCGCGTCCTCTTCCTGACCAAGGACCCCGACCTGATCCGTCGCCAGCTGAGCGGCGAGCTCGACCTCAAGATGGCCGACATCGATCCGGCCGACCTGCTCGACGACATCAACACCGACACGATGACGCCGGCCTGGGTCTGCTTCCGCCACCGTCCCGAGGACCTGGCCCGCGATGCCTACGCCGGCCTGATCGTGGACAAGCAGCGAGTCGTCCCGACGGACGCGCTCAAGAACGGCGGCTTCGAGATCATCGTCGCGGGTCTGCGCAAGGGCGTGGGCTCCAGCCGCGAGACGGCGGTGCAGGCCGAGAAGTGGTCTGGCATCCGCATGAGCGTGGCCGCGTCGTTCGCGCCCATCCATGGCCGCAACCTGATCAATCAGGGCGTGCTCATGGGCACGTACAAGATGCTCGAGCGCCTGCAGGCCGGCGAAGAGATCGCCGTCGACGAGTTCCTGCAGGGCCACGACCCGATCACGCAGGCGATCATCCGCGCCGGTGGTCTCTTCCCGTTCGGCGCCGCCGTCCGCGCCGGCGAGATCGAGGTGCCCGCCCACACCACCGGGAAGCGCCCGATGACGATGGGCGAGAAGATCATCGCCTCGCACCTCGTCGGCGACGTCTCGCCCTACGTGAAGCCGGGCGACGCCGTGGTGGCTCGCGTGGACGGCGGCTACAGCCACGAGTTCACGACGGCCCAGGTCCACGTGTTCCTGGAGGAGGCGTTCGGCAAGGACTACACCCTGCCCAACCCCGCCAAGTTCGCGGTCTTCGAAGACCACCTGATCTACGCCGACGGCGTGCCGAGCATGATGCCGTTCGCCCACCAGATCCAGGAGCTGCGCGACCTGCAGCGCGAGTTCCAGCGCCACACGGGCGTGCGCGACTACAGCGCGCGAGATGGCGTCAGTCCCGGAATCTGCCATCAGGTGGCCCGCGAGCAGTTCATCGAGCCGGGTGACTTCATCCAGGCCACGGACAGCCACACGTGCATGGGCGGCGGGAACAACGCGCTTGCCTACGGCGTGGGCACCACCGAGTACGCCGCCCTGATCCAGTCCGGCTTCACGATGGTCAGCGTGCCCGAGAGCATCCGCTTCGAGCTCGTCGGCGAGCTGAAGCCCGGCGTCGCGGCCAAGGACGTGATGCTCTACATCCTGCTGCACCACGCCAAGCCGCAGCACACGCTCAACCGCATCATGGAGTTCGGCGGCCCGGGCCTGGCCTCGATGTCCATGGACGAGCGCGCCACGCTCACCAACATGGCCACCGAGTGCAGCGCCCGCACGGGCATCTGCGAGGTCGACGACAAGGCGCTGGCGTGGTTCGCGGCGCGTCGGCCGGGCGTGGACGTGGAAGCGCTGCGCGCCAAGGCCGTGGCGCCCGACGCGGGCGCCGTCTACGACGGCGGCGTCCACACGATCGACCTCTCCGCGCTCGAGCCGATGGTCGCCACGCCGGGCGACCCGGACCACGGCATCCCGTCGGACCCGACCAACGGTGCGCTCGTCTCCGAGCTCGGCGACGTGGCCATCGACATCGCCTACGGCGGCTCGTGCACCGCGGGCAAGCGCGACGACCTGGACATGTACGCCGCCGTGATGCGCGAGGCGATGGAAGCGGGCCTCAAGGTGGCCGAGGGCGTCCGGTTCTTCATCCAGTTCGGTAGCGAGGACGTGGAGCGGTACGCCCGCGACGCGGGCTACATGGACGTCTTCCAGGCCACCGGGGTCCAGGTCATCGCACCGGGCTGCGGCGCCTGCATCGGCTGCGGCCCGGGCGTCAGCGACAGCCCGGACCAGGTCACGGTGTCGGCGATCAACCGCAACTTCCGCGGCCGCTCGGGCCCCGGACGCCTGTACCTGGCCTCGCCGTCCACCGTGGCGGCCTCGGCGGTCGCCGGCCGCATCACGGCCTGGCAGCCCGGACGCCTGGCCGCCCTCGTCGGCGCCTGAGCGAGGAACCCCGACGAGGCATCATGCAGTGATTGCATGATGCAATCTCTGGTCCGGCGGGCGGTTCCACGCTTCGTCCGGGCCGGGGCGTGTGGTCTGCTCTGCGCCCCCGCGGCCCGCGGGGACGGGAGGAGTGCCCATGCGCAGCCACAACATCTCGGTCCTGCCGGGTGACGGCATCGGTGACGAGGTCGTCCGCGAGGGCCTGCGCGTCCTCGACGTGGTGGCAGCCGCCGAGGGCTTCAAGGTCGAGCGCACGGTCTACCCGTACGGCGCGGACCACTACCTCGCCACCGGCGAAGACATGCCGGAGCAAGCTCTCGAGGCCATGGCCAAGACCGAGGCCATCCTGCTGGGTGCCATCGGCGACCCGCGCGTCGAGACCGGCTTCCTCGAGCGCAAGATCATCTGGGGTGTGCGCCAGTACTTCGACCTGTTCGTCAACCTGCGACCGGTCAAGCTCTACAGCGCCGACCTCTGCCCGCTCAAGGACAAGGGCCCGGACGACGTGGACCTCATCGTGGTCCGCGAGAACACCGAGGACGCCTACGCCGGTCTCGGTGGCATCCACCGCATCGGCACGCCGCACGAGGTGGCCATCGCCGAGATGATCTACACGCGCAACGGCGTCGAGCGCGTGATCCGCTACTCCTTCGAGCTGGCCAAGACGCGCAACAAGGGCGGCAAGCCCAAGGTCACGCTCGTCGACAAGTCCAACGCCATCCGCGCGCAGGACATCTGGACCCGCACGTTCGCCGAGGTCGCCTCCGAGTACCCGGGCATCGAGACCGACCACGCCTACATCGACGCCGCGTGCATGTGGATGGTGAAGAACCCGGAGTGGTTCGACGTGGTCGTCACGCCGAACCTGTTCGGCGACATCATCACCGACCTCGGCGCCATGGTGCAGGGCGGCATGGGCATCGCCGCGTCGGGCAACATCCACCCGGGCAAGGTCAGCATGTTCGAGCCGATCCACGGCTCCGCGCCCAAGTACCGCGGCCAGAACAAGGCCAACCCGATCGCCACGATCGAGGCCGTGCGCATGCTGCTCGACCACATCGGCGAGCCGGCGGCCGCCGCCCGCATCCAGCGCGCCATCCAGCACGTGCTCGAGTCCGGCAAGATCAAGAGCCTGGGCGCCGGTGCGCACTCCACCAGCGAGTTCGGCGACATCGTGCTGAAGGCGATCGAGGGCGGCGCGTAGAAGTACGGTGCCAGAGCAATTCCTATCACCCAGCGGCGCCGCGTGGAGGGCCAGGGTAGCTGAGTGATAGGAATTGCTCTGGCACCGGAGTAACGCCATGTTCCTGCTGCCCATCGCCGACGCGCCGAACTTCGCTGCGCGTCGGCCGTGGGCGACGTGGTCCGTGATCGCGGTCAACGTGATCGTGTTCGTCGCGGCGCGGATGCAGAACCGCACGCCCGAAGCCCAGGAGCTCTTCCTCTCCACGTGGGGCTACGTGCCGCTGGCTCCGCGCGTGGAGACGTTCTTCACGAGCATGTTCCTGCATGGCTCGTGGCTGCATCTCGGCGGGAACATGCTGTTCCTGTACATCTTCGGCGACAACGTCGAGGGACGCCTCGGGCCGATCGGCTTCCTTGCCGCGTACCTGGCAGGAGGACTCGCGGCCGTTCTTGTGTTCCACGGCCTGGAGCCCATGGGCACGGTGCCGTTGGTGGGGGCGTCCGGGGCGATCTTCGCGACCCAGGGCTTCTACTTCGTGGCCTTCCCGCGCAACAGCGTGCGGTTCGTGTTCTGGTTCTTCTTCTTCACGACGTTCTGGGTGCCGGCGCGCCTCGTCCTGGGCTTCTTCCTCGCCGGGGACCTCGTGCGTCTCTTGGTCGAGCGCGGCGAGCCCGTGGCGCATGGTGCGGTGGCCTACGCGGCACACGTGGGCGGGTTTGCGTTCGGCTTCCTGCTCGCGCTTGTCGCGGGGCGCTTGTTGCCGTCGGCCATCCCCACGGGTCGGCGCATGGGCCGCGACCACGAGGCGCGGCTGCTGCTACGCCATGGTCTGGACGCGCTGGAGCGCGGCCACGTGGGCTCGGCGCGCGGCACGTTCGAGATCCTGCTGCAGCAGCACCCCGAGTCACCCGAGGCCGGAACGGCGACGCTGCAGCTGGGGTGGATCGCGCTGCGCTTCGACGGCGATCGTCCGCGGGCGGCGTTGCTGTTCGCCCACGCCGCCGAGCACGCCACCGATCCCGCCGTCCGCCAGCTGGCCCTGCAGGGGCTGGAGGCGGCGTCGTAGCGGGTACGGCGTCGGGTGAGATTCCACCCTCGGGCCGCAGAGACTGCACCCATGCGGAAGCGCGCGACGGCCCGAGGGTGGAATCTCACCCGACTCCGTGCTGGCGAGCTACCGCGTCGCGACGGGATCCAGGCGCGCGAGGAACGCGCCCATGCGCTCGACGCCGTTGCGGATGTCGCTCTCGCAGCAGGCGTAGCTGAGACGGATCGCGTACGGCGCCTCGAAGGCGTCACCCGGAACGACGGCCGCGTGGGCGTGCTCGAGCAAGGCCGCCGCGAGCGTGGGCGCGTCGGTCATCTCCTGCCCCTCGAACGCGCGCCCCAGGTAGGCCGACACGTCGGGGAACACGTAGAAGGCCCCCTCCGGCATGCGCAGCGGCAGGTTCGGGATCTTGCCCAGGGCCTCCATCATCACGTCGCGGCGGCGGTGGAACGCGTCGCGCATGGCGTCGATCACGTCCTGGGGGCCCGTCAGCGCGGCGAGTGCTGCCGCTTGGTTGATCTCGGCCGGGCCACTGAGGGCGTGACTCTGCAAGCGGATCATGCGGTCGATCCACGGTGCGGGACCGCCGCCGTAGCCGATGCGCCAGCCCGTCATGGCGTAGGCCTTGGAGACGCCGTTGACGATGAGCGTGCGGTCGGCCGCGGCGGGGGCGGCGGCCGTGAACCCCGTGAAGGTCGCCGGCGCGTAGACGAGCTTCTCGTAGATCTCGTCGCTGATCACGGCGAGGTCGTGCTCGACGGCGATGTCGCCCAGCGCGCGGAGCACCTCGGCCGGCTGCACGGCGCCCGTCGGGTTGCCGGGCGAGTTCACGATCAGCACGCGGGTCCGCGGCGTGATCGCCGCTCGCACGCGATCCGGATCGATCACGTAGCCGGCCGCGGGATCCGTCTCCACGAACACCGTGCGCGCACCCGCCGCTTGCACCATCTGCCGGTAGCTGAGCCACGCGGGGGCCGGGACGATGACCTCGTCGCCGGGGGAGAGCACGGTCAACAAGCCGAGGTAGAGAACGCCTTTGGCGCCGGGCGCGATGATCGAGGTGGCCGGCGTCGCTTGGGCGTACCCCGTCTCCCGCAGGTGCTCCGCCACGGCCTCCCGCAGCGCCGGCAAGCCGGCGGCGGGGCCGTAGCGCGTGCGGTTGGCGCGGATGGCATCGATCGCCGCCTGCTTGACGTGCTCGGGCGTGTCGAAGTCGGGCTCTCCTGCCGCGAAGGGGGCCACGTCGACGCCTGCGGCCTTGAGCCGCTTGGCTGCCGCGGCGATCGCGAGCGTCTCCGACTCCGGAAGACTGCCCGCGTGGGGAGAGAAGGGCCGCATGGACGGACGATACGCGGGTGGTCTTGCCGCGGGAAGCGCCCGACCGGCCCCGGGCGGCCCCGTCGTCCAAGCCCCGGCCTGCCCCGTCCAGGGGTACCCGCCGCGCCCCCAGGTACGCTCCCCGCCGGCCCCAGGAGATTCGTGTGCCCCCGCGTCTGAAGAAGTGGCTCAAGCGCCTGACCTTCCTCGTGGTCATCCTCGCCGTGATCGGCGTGGCCGGCTTCACGTGGTTCGCGTACTGGCCGCTGGAGGGCGACGTCGACGACCTCATGGCCCTCGTGCCCTATGACGCGGAGTTCGTGGTCCGGGGACGCTGGGAAGACCTGGAGAAGACCGGGTGGATCGAGCGCAATGTCGAGGACGCGGCGCTGCATCCCCTCGTGCAGGCGTGGCGCGACGGCACGGGTGAGTTCCGTACCCCCGCCCTGTCGGGCTCGAGCCTGCCCGCGATCCGCAGCCAGATCGACGAGCTGGAGCGGCAGATCAACGCCCAGATCCCGCTCAGCACGGAGTGGGCCACGTTCGGCGTGGAGAAGGACCTGCTGCGCGGCGAGATCGCCATCGCGGGCATGTGGTGCGAGGACCAGGACCCGCGGGTCAGCCCGCCGGCGTGGCAGGAGATCCTCGTCCTCAAGCGCGTCACGTGGCGTCCGCGGCTCGCGCTCGCCGCCCTCGACCACGGGTTCGTTCGCGACCAGGTGCTGCAGGGCAGCCCCGACCTGCGGGGCCTCGAGGACGTGGGCGACAAGATCTACAAGCTGACGCTCGCGGGCGTCCGCGTCTCGTCCGAGCGCGATCGTTCCGGTTGTGGACGCGGCTTCGTCATGCCGCCCGAGAACGAGTGGTTCGTGCGCCGCGTGAAGGACGTCGTCGCCTTCAGCAACAGCCAGCGCATGATCACCAAGGTCGCCGAGCTCACGAAGGAGGGCAGCGGCTCGGACAGCTTCGCCGCGCGGCCCGGCTTCGAGACGCAGCTCGATCCGGAGGGCGTGGTCGCCGCGGCCAACCTCCAGCCCTTGGCCCGCTACCTCATCCGCTTCCTCGAGCGCCGCCAAGACCGCCTCAAGGTCCTGGAGCGCTTCCTGCGCCCCCGCTCCCTCGAGAAGATGAACGGCGGCATCGACCTCGACACGCCGGACCTCGTCAAGCTCGGAGGGCGCGTCACCTACGTGCCGCGCGAGGCGGGCGAGATCGTCGACGCGATGTACAAGCTGGCGCCGCGGCCCGTGGCCGAAGGCATCGCCACGATGGTGCCGGCGCGCACCACCTTCGCCGCGGCCTTCCTGCGCTGCGATCCCACGTACCTGCTCAAGGCCATCTTCGAAGAGGCGATCAGCCCCGAAGAGCTGCGCCTGCTGCAGGGCAACCTCCAGCGCATGCGCCGCCAGGGCGTGGCGGCCTACCCCTCGGTCGACGATTTCGTGCGCGATGTCGCCAGCCGCATGGACGACACCGCCACCCTCGCGATCGGCCGGCTTGACGAGTACGACGCGTATCCCCAGGACAACTGGTGGGCGGACGACCAGCCCAAGGCGCTGGCGGCCTACGCACTCATGGTCAAGCTGCGCGAGGGAGCCAGCCCCGACGAGGTCGACAGCTTCCTCGCCGAGAAGATCCCCCTGTTGGGCTTCGAAGGCAGTGCCTCGTTGGAGCGCGCGACGCACCGCGGCGTGACGTACACGCACATGATCGCGCCCAAGGCCGATCTCAACGACCGGCACCTGGAGCCCGCGTACGTCGTCGTGTCCGGGCACCTCGTGCTGTCCAACAGCGAGTCGTACCTCAAGCAGATCCTCGACACGATCGCAGATGGCGCGGCGTCGTCGTTGGCCGGTGACGAGACGTTCCGCGTGACGATGCGCGCCCTGCCGTCCGCAGGCCAGGCCGCGCTGTTCATGGATCTCGAGAAGCTGTCGCGCATCCCGCCCGCAGGCAACCCCAAGGGGCGTCCCTGGGGCTTCCTCTGGGACATGCGCAACCAGGTGGTCCGCGAGCGCAACGACGATCGCGAGGTCATGCTCCGCGTTCGGGAGAAGGAAGAGGCCCGCTACCCCAAGCCGCTCACGCGAGAACAGAGCAAGGCGGTCAACGCGGCCATCGACCGCGCCGTCGAGGACCTCTACGACGGCTATCCGCAGAAGGTCGAGGAGTACCGCCAGGAGCTCGAGGGTCTGCGGCGGCTGCGCAGCGTGGGCGCCGTGGTGCTCTCCAGCGGCGAACACCTGGAGCTGAGGACCGTCCTGGCCCTGCGTGACGCCGAGCCGGACGTGGGCTGGGCCCGCGGAAAGAACTAGCGTGGTGCTGCAGAAGTCCCGTCGCATCTCCAGGTGCTGCGGGCTGGGCTGGGGGCGATCAGGCCGCTTCGTCAGCCTCGAGTAACGAATACGAGTCGGCCTCCTCATCGGCCTTCCGCTCCCCATCCAGCCCGCCGATCGGTGTCGATCGCCTCGAGGACACAGGCCGGGGAGTCACGGTTGTGCGGCTCGGTACAGGTCACCGGACTTCTGGAGCGGCACACTGGCGGCCCGGGGGGGAGCCGGCCCCCGGCGGGAAGGCTCCCCGATTGACAGCGAGGGGCGGAGGGCTACCCTTCCCCCCCGCGCCAGAAGCGTTGGCCCCTGCCGGGGTGGCGGAATTGGCAGACGCGCCAGACTAAGGATCTGGTGGGCTTAACGGCCCCTGAGGGTTCGAGTCCCTCTCCCGGCACCATAACTTTGGCCCGGGCCGCCAAGGCGGCCCGATGCGACTTCTTGCCCCGCCCGCCAAGGCGGCCCGATGCGACCTTTGGCCCCGCCCGCCAAGGCGGGCGGATGCGATATCTGATTGCCCGGGGCGCGAAGGCGGGCGGATGCGGCCCCTTTGCCCGGGCCGCCAAGGCGGCCCCCCGCGACCGCGCCATGACCTGCGGATCGGTCCCCGGCGTACCCTGGAGGGGCCGGCGGTAACGTGGCGCCGCAGGCAGCCGATTTCATCGGTACGGGAGGGTGATCGCCATGTCCGAGACCATCCGCACGTCCGCGCGCGCCCTGGGCGCGGCCCTCGTGGGGACGAGCCTGCTGCTGGCGGGCTGCCAGGGTCTGCCCCTGCCGTCCGCACCCCCGCTCTTCGGCAGCGCCGACGGGACGCCGGCCAATGCGCCTGCACCCGCCTACGCGGACGCGCCGGTCGTGGCCGACGCGCCCGTGTACGCCGGTGAGCCCGGCACGGTCGTCAGCGCGGAGACCGCGGCTGTGCCTGCCGACATGGGTGTCGCTCCGGGTCGCCCGCCCGACGCCGCTCCCGGCCAGGTCTGGTGCTACGTGCACGTTCCGCCGGTCTACGAGACGCAGACCGAGCGTGTCTGCATCCGCCAAGCCGAGACCCGCCGCATCTGGGTGCCGCCCGTCACGCAGGTCGTCGAAGAGCAGGTCATGGTCGAGCCCGAGCGCCGCATCCGCGTGCAGGTGCCCGCGCAGTTCGCCGACCAGCAGCGTCAGGTGCAGGTGCAGCCCGGACGCCTCGAGTGGCAGAAGGTCGAGTGCCAGGGAGCCGAGCTCAAGCCCGCCGAGTCGATCGGTGGCTGCTGGACCCTCGCCGAGCTGCCGCCCATCTACGAGATGCGCACCGAGCGCATCTGCACGCAGCCCGAAGCGTGGCGCGAGGAAGTCGTTCCGGCGCGCTACGAGATGCGCCGCAAGACGGTCGAAGTGCAGCCCGGTCGCTGGCGCGAGGAGCAGGACCCCGCGCAGTACGAGACCCGCACCCGCGAGGTGCAGATCTCGGCCGCACGCTGGGAGTGGCGCCGCAACGACGTGTGCGAAGTGCCCGGCGCGATGACGGTCGTGCCCGATGGTGGCCCCGCGCCGTCGGCCGGAAGCGGCGCGCCCGTCCTGACGCGACCCGCCGGCGGGGGCGATCTCGAGCGCGCCTGGGGCTTCGAAGGTGCGGGCCAGACGCCCGCGCCGGTCGTGCAGCAGCCCTGGCCCGTGCAGCCGGTCAGCCCGGCCTCGCCCTCCGGGGGCGAAGCATCGACCGGCGGGATGTCGAGCGACGAGCTGGTTCCCCCGTCGGGCGAGATGTTCGTCGATCCGCGCGCGGTCCAGACGCAGCCGCCGCCGTCCGTCTACGGCGACACCCCGCCGTCGCGGACCGTGCCCGCGCCCGCGCCCGCACCGGCGCCCGCGAACCAGTGGCCTGCGCCTGCGCCGGCCCCGACGAACGTGCCGCGCCCGCAGGCTCGGCCTCCGGTCGTCCAGCCGCCCGTGGTCCAGCCCCCCGTGGTGCAGCCGCCGGTCGTGACGCCGCCGCAGAACCAGCCGCCGGTCGTCCCGCCGAACGAGCTGCCGCCGATCCCGACCTTCGACGACTGAGCCCGCGTCCCGCGCGACCCTTGCTTGTGCTGCACGTACCGTGGGCTCATGGCCCGCTGGCGACACTGCCATCTGCTTGCCGTGATCGCGCTGACCGCCGTGCTCGGCGGTCCGCGTGACGTACGCGGTGAGGAAGGCGGGCCTTCCTCCGGAGGGCCCCCCGTGGTCGAGAACCGCCTCGCCAAGGAACGCAGTCCCTACCTGCGTCAGCATCGGACGAACCCGGTCGACTGGTACCCGTGGAGTGACGAGGCCTTCGCGCGCGCCCGCGAGCTGGACCGCCCGGTCTTCCTCTCGGTCGGCTACGCCGCGTGCCACTGGTGCCACGTCATGGAGCACGAGTCCTTCGAGGATCGTGCGACCGCCGACCTGCTCAACGCCACCTTCGTCTGCGTGAAGGTGGACCGCGAAGAGCGGCCCGACGTGGACGCCCTCTACATGCAGGCCGTGCAGCTGTTCGGGCGCGGCGGCTGGCCCATGACCGTCCTGCTGATGCCCGACGGCAGGCCCTTTCTGGGGGCTACGTACCTGCCGGCCTCCAACCTGCGCGAGCTGACCAAGGAAATCGGTCGCCTTTGGACGGGCGACCGCACGGTTCTCGAACGCCAGGCAGACCATCTCGCCGAGCGCATCAAGGCCATGAGCGACGGACCGGCGCTCCCGCCCACGGAGGCCAGCGACGACGCGCTGCTGGCGCTCGCGCGCCATGCCATCGGGGCCCGCTTCGACCCGGTCCACGCCGGCTACGGCGACGCGCAGTCCGGCTGGCGTCCCAAGTTCCCCCCGCACGCCGAGCTGCTGTGGGTCCTGGAGGGCGATGACGCCCCGGCCGACGCCCTCGAACGCGCGCGGCGCACGCTCGAGGCCATGGAGCGCGGCGGCATCCACGATCACGTCGTGGGCGGCTTCCATCGCTACAGCACCGATCGCGCGTGGGTGCTGCCGCACTTCGAGAAGATGCTCTACGACAACGCCCTGCTGGGGCGCGCCTACGCCGCCGCGGCCAAGCGCTTCGACGCCCCGCGCCTGGCCCGCGCCGCGCGGCGCACCTTCGCGTGGATCGAGGCCGCGCTGCATCGTCCGACCGGAGGCTACGCGTCCAGTCTCGACGCCGACACGCACGGCGAGGAGGGCCTCACCATCACGTGGCCTGCCGAGGAGCTGCGCGACCTGCTGCCGCCGGACCTGGCGGCCGTCGTCTTCGATCTCGCCGCCATCACGGTCGAGGGCAACGTGCTCGACGAGGCCACGCGACGTCCGACGGGCCGCAACGTGCTGTACATGGCGCGGCCCCTCGCCGAAGTCGCCGAGCGGCGCGGGCTGGGCGAGGCCGAGGTCGTGGAGCGCTTCGACCAAGCGCTCGAGGTGCTGGCGCCCATCCGCGCGAAGCGCCCGCAGCCGGGCTTGGACGACAAGGTCATCACGGCGTGGAACGGACTCCTCGTCTCCGCGATGGCGCGCGCTTCGCGCGATCTCGAGGACCCGGTCTTGCTCGACCGCGCACGCGCGCTCGCCACGTTCCTCCTGGAGCACGCGCGTCGCGCCGACGGCACGCTGCTCCGATTCCCCACGGACAGCGGGCCGGAGATCCCGGGGTTTGCCGAAGACCACGTCCATCTCGTCGAAGGGCTGCTCGACCTGCACGACGTGACGGGCGAGGCCTCGTGGTTTGCCGCCGCGAAGGACCTGGCCCAGCGCCTGGTCGACGGCTTCGAAGACACGGACCGCGGCGGCTTCTGGACGACGTCGGACGCCGTGCACGAGTCGCTGCTGGCGCGCACGAAGGAAGCCTGGGACAGCCCGATTCCTTCCGACAACGGAACCGCCGCGCGCCTGCTCGTTCGCATCGCCGAGCAGACCGGCGACGCGGCATGGCGCAGCGCGGCACGCAGGACCCTGGGTGCGTGGCGCCCGCTGCTTGCCAATGCGGGCATGGCGCCGGGCCTCGTTGCGCTCTACCGCGCGCTGGACGAGGCGCGCGAAGACGCGCTGCCGACGTCCGTTCCCATCGCAGCCGACGCACAAGCAGGCACCGACGTGGTCCAGGCGAAGGCCTGGCTGGAGCGCGCCGACGCCATTCGCGAGAGTCGCGTGCGCATTGCCGTCGAGCTCTCCCTCCAGGCGGGCTGGCACGTCGGCGCCCTCGACGAGGCGCTGGGCGCGGCGGCTACGCGTGTCCGACTGGCGCGTCCCCTGCCGGGCATGGCGCTCGGCGAGCCGCGCGTCATCGGGGGGACGGCCTGGGCAGGCGACGCGCCCGGGTGGGAGGGGACGCTGCAGCTGGAGATCGACCTGCTCCTCGCCGCCGACGTGGCGCCGGGCCCGCGGCGCTTGGCGCTCGAGGTGGTCGTGCAGCCCTGCGACGACCGCGGGACGTGCCTCCTGCCCGCCACGTTGGAGCTGCCCCTGGCGCTTCGCGTGGGGGAGGCCGAAGGCCCGGCCCGGCACCCGGGCCGGTTCCCCGATCCGGGCGTCCCCGCGCACCAAGGGGGGGACGCGCGCGACGGTTGATAGAACACCGGCTCCCCCGCCTCGAGGAGTGCCCCATGTCGTCTCGCTACGAAGTCCTGGCCAGCAGCGCGGACGGGCGAAGCATCGCCGTCGAGGCCGGAGACCGGAAGACGACCGTGGACCTCTCGGCGGCACTCGGCGGCCCCGGTGAGAACCCCAACCCGGACGAGACGCTCATCGCGGCGCTCGGCGCCTGCACGATCATCACGTTGCACCTCTACGCGGCGCGCAAGGGCTGGGCCATCGGCCCGGTGCAGGTTCGCGTCTCGATGGACGTCCCCGGCGGCGACCAGCCGGCCCACATCGAGCAGATCGTGCACATCCCCGCCGAGCTCGACGCCGAGCAGCGCGAGCGGCTCGAGCAGATCGCCGGACGTTGCCCCATCCACCGCCTGCTGGCCGGTCCGATGACCTTCGAAGATCGCCTCGGGACCGCGGACGAGGTCGGGGCCGTCGCATGAGCGTCCCGCCCCGCCCGGACCGCGCCCTGCTGGAGGTGTTCCCCAACCCGGCGCCCCAGCGGGACTACGAGATCGTCCACGTGGCGGAGGAGTTCACGTCGCTCTGCCCGATCACCGGGCACCCGGACTTCGCGGCCATCGAGCTGGCCTACGTGCCCGAGGCCACGTGCGTCGAGCTGAAGTCGCTGAAGGTCTACCTGCAGGCCTATCGCAATGAGGGCGTGTTCTACGAGGCCCTGGTCAATCGCATCGCCGACGACCTGGTCGCCGTGCTGGCCCCGCGGCGCCTCGTCCTGACCGGACGCTTCCGCGGTCGCGGCGGCATCCGGAGCGACATCCGCGTCGCCTTCCCGGGAGCGACGTCGTGACGGACGGTGCCGGCGAGATCAAGCGTCTCGAGCGCGAGCTGGACCGCCAGCGGCGCTTGGCGGAGGCCGCGTACGCGCTGCACTCCAGCCTCGATCTCGGCGAGCTGCTGCAGATCATCCTCACGTGCGCACGGGAGGGCGTGCGTGCGGACCGCGGCACGGTCTTCCTGCTCTCCAAGGACGGCAAGGAGCTCTGGTCGCGCGTGCTGGCCGGGGACAACGCCCTCGAGATCCACCTGCCCGTCGGCAAGGGCATCGCCGGCGCCGTCGGCGCCACGGGCGAGACCATCCGCATCGCGGATGCCTACGACGACCCGCGCTTTGACCGCAGCTGGGACAAGAAGAGCGGCTTCCGCACCAAGCAGATCCTCTGCGCGCCCATCCGCAGCCGCGAGGGCGTCGTGGTGGGTGTGTTCCAGCTGCTCAACAAGCTCTCGGACCAGCCCTTCGGCCAGGAAGACGAGGATTTCCTCGAAGCGCTGTCGGTGCCCGTCGCCCTGGCCGTCGAGAACGCGCGCTTGCACCTGGCGAGCATCGAGAAGGAGCGCCAGGACAAGGAGATCGCGCTCGCCCAGAACGTGCAGCGCGGCATCCAGCCCGAGCGCATGGACACCACGGTGGGTCCCATCGAGGTCGCCGGCCTCAACGTGCTCTGCGAAGATGCCAGCGGCGACTACTACGACGTCTTCGAGCTCCCGAGCGGTCGCTTGGCCGTGGTGATCGGCGACGTGTCGGGTCACGGGTTGCACTGCGCGCTCGTGATGGCGCAAGCGCGCGCGTTCCTGCGCGCCTACAGCCGTACGTCGGACACGCTCGAAGACACGCTGACGGCGCTCAACGACTTCCTCGCCCGCGACCTGACGGGCGGTCGCTTCCTCACGTTCTTCATCGCCCTGGTCGATCCCCAGAGCGGTCGCGTGGTGTGGGGCAATGCCGGGCATCTTCCGCCCCTGGTCCGCCGCGCCGACGGCACGATCGAGACGCTGGACGCCGCGGGTCGCGTGCTGGGCATCTTCCCGGGCCCGGGCTTCCCCGAAGGCGAGCCCTTCGACTTGGGCCCCGGCGACTCGATCCTGCTCTACACCGATGGCGCGACGGAAGCCCGCTCGGCGGAAGACGAGAACGACCTGTTCGGCGAGAGGCGTCTACGCACGGTGGTCGCGGAGCACGGCGCCGACGCACCGCGCGCCTACCTCGACGCGATCGTGGCCGCCTTGCTCGCCCACACCGACCAAGACGAGATGGGGGACGACCTCACGCTTGTCGCGGTGCGACGGACGCCGTAGGCCGCCTCCGTACGCGCAGGCTAGTACCGCCACACGGTGACGGGCGTACCCGCTGCATGGCCCTCCGACGCCGGCGGCACGAGGACGAAGCCGTCGGCTCGCGTCGTGGTGGACAGCAGCGAGGCGCCGCGCGTGGCCAGCGGCTCGACCTCTTCGCCCTCGATGCGCACGCGCACGTAGTCCAGGCGTCCGAGGGCGCTCGCGATGCGCTCGCGCAGGACGCCCTCTTCGGCGCGATACGGCCAGGGGCCCGGGAGCGCCGCCGAACGACGCAGCCACCGGGCAAGCAGCAGGTCGTAGGCCGCCAAGCACGAGACCGGGTTGCCGGGGAGCAGCGCCACGAGTACGCGCCCGAGCGTGCCGAGCCCCGTCGGCGCTGCGGGCCGCATGGCCATGCCGTGGAAGACCAGGTTGCCGTGCTCGGCCAGAAGCCGAGGCGCATGGTCTTCCGTGCCCACGCTTGATCCGCCGGTCACGAGGAGGAGATCGACGTCCGCGCGCAAGGCTTCGGTCAGCTGCTGCGGGTCGTCCGGCACGTACGCGTGGTCCACCACCTCGCCGCCGTCGCGTGCCACGAGCGCCGCGAGCATGGGCCCGTTGGCGTCGACGATGTATGCGCCCTCGGGCATGCGGCCCACGGGAAGCACCTCGTCACCCGTCACGCAGAGTGCCACGCGCGGTCGTCGCAGCACGGCGAGCACGTCGTGCCCGAGCGATGCCGCGACGCCGAGGTCCTGGGGCCGCAAGGGACGGTCGGTGGGCACGACGTGGTCGCCGGGCTGGATGTCCTCACCGACGCCTCCCACGTGGCGCCGCGGCGTCGTCGGGGCATGCGCTTGGAGGCGCCCCTGTTGCTCGTCGCCGTCCTCGGCGCGGAGCACGGCGTCGGCGCCGTCGGGTAGCGGCGCGCCCGTCATGATCCGCACGGCCTGACCCGGCCCCACGCGACCCTCGAACGGGTGCCCGGGTCGCGCCATGCCGATCACGTCGAACGGACGTGGGTCGCCCGGCGAGGCGCCAAAGGTGGCGGCACCCGCCACGGCCCAGCCGTCCATGGCCGCGCGCTCGAAGCCCGGAACGGGTCGATCGGCGACCAGCGGGGCTGCCAAGCGCCGACCGGACGCCGCACCCAAGGGCACGACCTCTACGCCGTGCGGCACCGGGTGCTCACCGAGCCAGGCCTGGACGGCTGCGACGTCCGCACGTTCGCGGAACCCACGCATGCGCACGTCGTCGAAGGGGCGTCGCTCAGCCACGCGGGGCGGCCGCGTCGCGCACCTCGTCCGGGAAGTGCCGCAGCACGCTGGTGAGCGGGTTCAGGACGACCTGCCCCAAGCCGCAAATCGACGTGAGGCGCAGCGTCTCGTCGAGCTCGACCAAACGATCGAGCGCGTCGGCATCGGCGCTCCCCGCCTGCACGGCCTCCAGGACCCGCACGGCCTTCTCGCTGCCCACGCGGCACGGCACGCACTTGCCGCATGACTCGTTGCGGAAGAACGTCACGACGTTCGTGGCGAGGTCGAGCATGTCGACACCTTCGGCGACGACGAGCACGGCGCCCGAGCCCAACATGCTGCCCGCTTTGGTCATGGCCTCGAAGTCGAGTGGCGTATCGGCGAGCGAGGCGGGCAAGAACGGCGCGCTGGCACCGCCCGGACAGAAGGCCTTCATCGCGAGCCCGTCGCGCATCCCGCCGCAGTGCTCGTCGACGAGCGTTCGCACGGTGGTGCCCATCGGTACGCACACCACGCCCGGCTTGGCGACGTCGCCGGCGACGGAGAGGAACTTCCAGCCCGTGGCGCCATTCGTGCCGTGCGCCTTCCACGCGGCGGGTCCCTCGCTGAGGATCGCGGGGACGAACGAGAACGTCTCCACGTTGTTCATCAGCGTGGGCCGGCCGTGGACGCCGTGGTTCGTGGGGTAGGGGGGCTTGTTGCGCGGCTCGCCGCGCTTGCCTTCGAGGGCCTCGATGAGCGCCGTTTCTTCACCGAGGATGTAGCCGCCCGGGGAAACGAACACCTCGACGTCCACACCGACCTCGGCAAGCAGGCCAGCTGCCCGCGCGCGCTCGATCTCGCGCCGCACGGCGGTGGTCTCTCGACCGTACTCATGACGGATGTAGATCCACGCGTGCGAGGCGCCGGCTACGAGGCAGCCGATCAACAGCCCCTCGAGAACGAGGTGGGGGAGCTCCTCCAGGACGACGCGGTCCTTGAACGTGCCCGGCTCGGACTCGTCCGCGTTGACGACGGCGTATTTCACGTCGCCCACCGCATCTCGGACAAAGCGCCACTTGAGGCCCGTCGGGAAGCCGGCGCCGCCCATGCCACGCAGCCCTGCCTCCTTCAGCACGTCCGGCACGTCGCGTCGTGCGGCCTCGCGATCGCCGAGGAGGCGCCTCAAGACGCCGTAGCGCGATGCGACGTCCGGGTACGGATCGGTCGGCCAGCGACGTGGCGACGACGTCGGCTCGTCGGAGGGGAGCGGTGCCTCGCCACGCGCGATGGCGCCCACCTCGGCCGCACTGCCGCCGAGGACGGGCACGTCGTCGACGCAGGCCGCCGGGGCGTGCTCGCAGCGACCCAGGCACGAGACCTCGTGCACCTCGATGCCGTCGACACCGTCAAGCTCGCTCGCGATCGCATCGCGGTACGTACCCGAACCGCGCAGGTGACATGCGGCGTCGCGGCACACTGCCACCGTGCGTCGGGGCGGCGGGCTGCGATGGAAGTGCGGGTAGAAGCTGGCCACTTCCTGCAGTCGGTAGAGCGGCGTGGACGTGGCCTTGGCGTGGGCCGCCAGCACCTCGTCCGACAACCAGCCGTGCTCCGCCTGGAGCTGTTGCAGGACTTGGATCAGGTTCGGGCCGTGCATGGGCGGCAGCATAGCGGGAAGGCTTCGCCGTCCCGCCCCCTCGCGTCAGCGACGCTCCGGTTCGGGGTCCTCGCGGCGCAGGCCGTCGATGGCTTCCATCCAGGCGCCGAGGTGCTTGCGGTCGCGCGCACCGAAGGTGAGCGCCACGAGCTCCTCGACGAGGCGCCCCGTGCCGCGCAGCTCGGTAGCCCGCCCGCCGCCCGCACGTGCGATCTGGTCGAAGTACGGCACGGGAGCATCGGCCGTCGAGACGGTGTGCACGATCAAGGGGTGATCGAACATCGGGTCCATGCGTGCTTCGTGCAGCTTACGGAGGAGGCGCACGACGTCCTCGTCGTGGGGCGGCGCGTCACCGAGCACCACGCAAACGCGCTGCGCGCGGCGAGACCAGCCGAGCTGGTCTTGGCGCAAGGCCAAGAACAGCCCCTTGTCCACGCCCTCCATGTAGTCCGCGCCACCTCCGGCGCCCACACGGCGAAACGCCTTCTCCACGGCCACGGGGTCGGTCGTGAGCGGCAGACGTAGCCACGGGGCATCGTCGTACGTCACCAGCCCGGCGCGAAACCCAGGCACGTAGCCGCGCAGGCGCTCGACGAGGCGACGGGCCTGCGCCTTCGCGGCACCGATGACGCCGGCCATCGAGCCCGTATGGTCCAGCACGATCACGAGCTCGAGCCCATCGCGCCGCGCGCGGGCCATGTACTCGTAGAAGTCGTCGTCGAACGTGGTCGCCTCCACGCTGTTGGCGGCGCCACCTGACGGCGGCGGCTTCTTCGCGCGCGCCGCGTCCTCCAGCGCACGCGCGTGCTCCTCCAGGAGATGCGTGCGCTCCAGCTCGAGGGCCTTGCGGCCTCGGGCCCACCAGGCGCGCAGGCGGCCGGGCTCGGGAGGCACCTGCAGCGGCGGCATCCGTGCCACCAGCCGGCGCGCGGCCTCGCGGACGCGCGGATGCGGGTCGTCCAGGCGCGAGAGCAGGGTCTCGGCCAGGTCTGGCCCCCCTTCGCGCACCAGCTCCTCCCGCGGGCGACCGTCCAGGGCTTCGAGCAGGAGGGCGTCGGCGTAGGGGTGCCGTGCCACGCGCAGGCCCTTCGTGGCCCAGCGCACGACCTCGGGCTCGGTCCGCCGCCGTAGGTCAAACGCGGCCAGCGAGCGCATCGACCAGTCTTCGTGGACGAGCCACGGAGCCAGCCGCGCCAGCGGCCCGCCGTCCGTCGGGTCCTCGGCAGCCGGCGGGGGTGTCGGATCGCCGGCCCACGCACCCCGCCCGCCGCCCCACGAGGCGGCCCCCAGGCAGGCAAGGGCAAGCAGCGAGAGGAGGCGGGGGGCGAGTCGCACCGGGAGCATGTCCTCTGACAACGTCGGCCGCGGCCGAGGGCATTTCCCGCCCCCGCTCCCGCGCCCTGCGAACAGGGCTAGCATCGCCTGCTCATGCGCTCCTCCATGACGTTCCTGCGTGCTGGCCTCGCTCTTCTCCTGGGAGCCTCGTGGCTCACGGCGTGCGGCGACCCGCCCGCGCCTACGACATCGGGCAAGGCGCCCCCCGTCCACGCCGGGATGGGCGCCGCCGAGGCGGGCGATCCCACGCCCGCGGCCCCGGTGCCGGAGGATGGCGAAGGGCACGCCACCGAGTCGGGCGAGGGCGAGGCCGTTGCGCCGGCCCCCGCCCCGACGGCGACGCACCACGAGGGCCAGGTCGAGCGCTGGTACGAGCGATGGATGCACGGCGGGAAGGCGGGCCACCTGCACGTCGTGTGGACGCCCGGCACCCGCGACGGTCAGCCGACGGTTCGCGACCGCACGACCATCGTGTCGGTGAGCACCCGCTCGATGGCGGGCATCCGCGACCGCTTCGAGAGCACGATCCTCGTGGACTTGGAGCGCTCCGAGGACGGCCACTTGTGGTCGCAGTCGGTTCGCGTGGAAGAAGCGGGGCGCGCCACGGTCGAAGAGACAACGTGGACCGGGAGCGGGTACCGCAACGAGACGCGGCTCGGAAACGAGCGCGAAGTCGTCGAGATCGCCTTGGACGAGCCCGTCATCGTGGACACGGAGTCGTTCCTGGGCGGTCCGCTCCGGCGCGGCGAGCTCGAGCCGGGCAAGCGGTTCACCTACCCGTCGCTCGACGTGCGCGCACGGCGTGCGCAGACCATCGAAGTCGAAGTGCTGGGCCGCGAAGACGTCACGCTCGACGGCGTCGGCACGATCTCCTGCTGGAAGATCGCCGAGCGCCATCCGGAGAGTCGGGCCGAGACGCTCATGTGGCTCGGCGACGACGGCGGCTTCGTGCGGCTGCGTGGCGAAGACGGCTCGGAGATCCGCAAGTCCACCCAAGTGGCCGCCGAGGCCATGCCGGCGCGCGCGGCCGAGTACGGCATCACCGTGGCAGCCCGCCCGCGGATGGAGCGCGTGTTCGGCGCCGACAGGATGCTCGTCACGCTCGAGCTGCAGCCCGACCCGGATCGCAAGCTGCCCGAGCTGCCGGCGTCGCCGTGGTCCACGGCCCACGAGCCCCGCGGCAGTGCCAAGACCGGCTGGGAGATCGACGTGGACCTCGGTCGCCACGCGGGCACGGGTCTCTCGGCGCCGTATCCCCTGGAGCTCGGCGACGATGCCGAGGCCCTGGCGCGCGATCTGGAAGCCACCGTGCTCATGCCCGTGGCGAACGATCGCCTGGTCGACCTCGCCAAGGAGGTCGTCGGGGACGCGAAGGACGCGCGGACAGCCGCCTACCGCCTCGCGCGCTGGGTCTTCCACGAGCTCGACAAGCAGAGCCCGGACGTCGCCCAGGCCTCCGCGCTGGAGATCCTCGACCAGCGCTGCGGCGACTGCAGCGAGCACGCCTTGCTGTTCGTCGCCCTGTGCCGAGCCGCGGGCATCCCCGCCAGGCGCTGCAGCGGCTACGTCTGCGTCGGCAGCCTGTGGGGCGCCCACGCGTGGTCGGAGATCTGGGTGGGCGAGTGGATCGCCGCCGATCCGACCACCGGCGAGATCGTCCCCGGCGCCCGCTACCTGTTCTTCGGGTACCCGGATCGGGAGGGCAGCTTCCCGGGGCTCGTGAGCAGCCGCATCCAGGGACGCCTGGCGATCCGGACGCGACGCGTCGAAGAGGGCAAGGCCGCGTACGACGTCGACGATCCGGCGGCGCACCGCCTGCAGGATCTGGAGCGCCGCCGCTGGCTCCATGTGCTCTGCGGGTTGGAGGCCCATGATGTGCCCGACGACTGGAGCGTCTCGCTCTCGGGCGCGCAGCGCATGAAGGTGAGCGGGCCAGGGCTCCAGGTGGACGTCGTGGCCTTCGCCACCCAGGGCAAGGAGCTGCCGGATCTCGACCGCGACGCCCAGGGGTCCATCTCGACGACGTTCTGCGGTGTGCCTGCCCTCCTGCGCGGGTTCGGCGCCACGCAGGTCTACCAAGCGACCAGTCGCGGGCGGATCGTGCAGATCGTGGTCCGCGCCGTCGGCAAGCGGGGCGACGCGGCACAGCCGTCGGCACCCGATCCCGAAGACCTCGCCCAGCTCGAGCTGTGTCTGGCGCCCACCTTCGCTGATCCCGCACAGCCGTTTGACGCGCCGAACTAGGGTCTCTCCGGGCAAAGCCCGTACGGAGGCGGGGATTTCTTCCGCAACTTGCCGCCCTGCACTTCGGCATGCGGACGTGCCCTTCGGCAAGTCGCGGAAGAACTCCCCGCCTCCGTGAAAGCGCCGTTGAACCGGTGAGGAGCAAGGAATGCAAGAGTCCTACGGCGAAGGGCTAGCCACCCACGCCGGCCCCGAGTCATGCGCCTCGACCCGCGAGGGTGGGGGTGAAGCGTTGACAGGGGTACGTGCAGGCCGGACGTCGAGCCGCGAAATGGGAATGAAGTTCGAGGGTGCCCACGCCGTACGGAGAGCGGAAGGCAACACGGGGCGGGCCGTCATGGCCAGGACCGCTCCGACCCCGCGCGGTCTGAGAACCCGAGCATGTACGGAAGCTCTTCACACGGGATGCGGGAGATCCCACGCCCGACCGGGTCGAGATGGTGACCCGGTCCGCGCCGTGAACCCGAGAGGGTACTGCGGCGATGAACGGGCGTGGGAAGTCGGACGACCCCGTAGTACCGGGGAACCCTGCGAACAAGGGTGGCGGTGCGCCGCGACCTGCGGAGCGGGGAGGGAGGGGGTCGGCCAAGAGGAATCCGCCCAGGCGTACCAGGGACCGGACGCAGCGACGGGCCTCCCTGCAACAGGCGCTGGACCGGATACGACAAGCAGCAGAACGGGACAAGACGCAACGGTTCACGACCCTCTGGCATCACGTCTACGACACCGACCGACTTCGGGAGGCCTACTTCAGCCTCAACCGCAAGAGCGCACCGGGCGTCGATCGGGTGACGTGGGAGGACTACGGGAAGGAGCTGGAGGCCAACCTCCAGGACCTCGCCGGACGCCTCCAGCGAGGGGGGTACCGGGCCCGCCCGTGGAACGCACCTACATCCCGAAAGCGGACGGGCGTCAGCGCCCGATCGGCAAGCCCGTGTTGGAGGACAAGATCGTCCAACGCTCGGCGGCGGCGGTGGTAGGGGCGGTGTACGAGGTGGATTTCCTGGGATTCTCGTACGGGTTCCGACCGGGCCGCAAGCAGCACGACGCGCTGGACGCGGTGACGGTGGGCATCACGCGGCGGAAGGTGAACTGGGTGCTCGATGCCGACATCCGTGGGTTCTTCGATGCCATCGACCACGGCTGGCTGGTGAAGTTCCTCGAGCACCGCATCGCGGACGAGCGCGTCCTACGCCATGTCAAGAAGTGGCTGGCAGCGGGCGTGATGGAGGATGGCGAGTGGGTTCAAGCGGAGAAGGGCTCTCCGCAGGGTGGCAGCATCAGCCCCCTGCTGGCGAACATCTATCTCCACTACGTGTTCGATCTGTGGGCGCATCAATGGCGACAGCGGCACGCGCAGGGTGACGTGATCATCGTGCGGTACGCGGACGACATCGTGATGGGCTTCCAGTACGCGGCGGACGGCGAACGGTTTCGGGAAGCGCTGGTGGAACGCTTTCGCCAGTTCGGCCTGGAGCTGAACACCGACAAGACGCGGATGATCGAGTTCGGGCGGTTCGCCGCGACGAACCGGCAACGACACGGCCAAGGGAAGCCGGAGAGTTTCGACTTCCTGGGGTTCACCCACATCTGCGCGAGGACGCGGGAGGGCTGGTTCCATGTCCTGCGCCGCACCACACGCTCGACTCCGGGCGTACGCCCGCAAGATCCACGACGAGCCCGACGCCGCACGCACGACCCGATCCGGGACGTGGGTGCCTGGCTGAGGGCCTCGTGGAGGGGCTACGAGCAGTACCACGCCGTACCGGGCAACCTGGCGACCCTCTGGGCCCTGCGCGACGACCTGATCCGCCGATGGCGGCTCCGGCTACGTCGCCGCAGCCAAAGGGCTACGTGACCTGGGAACGCATGGACACCCTCGCAAAGCGCTTCCTCCCGTACCCCGAACAGCGACACCCCTACCCGTACGAACGCTTGTGCGTTACCACTCAAGGCAGGAGCCCGGTGCGGTAGTGCCGCACGCCGGGATCTGTGCGGGGGCTCCGGGCAACCGGAGTCCCTACCGCGACGCCTCACGGCCTCGTGCCGCCTTGCAGACACGCCCTGGTGGGCGACGACGGCGGTGCGCTTCGCGCCGTCAAAGGAAACCCGCGTGTCTGTCGGTGTGCTGGTCCACGATGCGGTGGGAGGACCATGCGCACGCTCCGCCAGCTGCTGGACCGTCTTCCGTTGGGCGAGGGTGACGTCGCCCCGCCGCGACGCCCCGACGCCGGCACCGACCTGCTCGAGGGCCTGGCCACGGGCCTGCCGCAAGGTCACCTCCACCTCTGGGGCGGACCGGCGGGCGCGGGCAAATGCGCGTTTCTCTTGTCGTTGCTGCACGCAGCGGCACGGCGGGGCAGGGGGCGTGTGCTACGCGACGTACGACCTGCCCGCCGAGACCCTGGCGTCCTGACTGCTCGCCCTCGTGGCAGAGCTTCCCGTCGAGGACTTGCCCGACCCCGGTGGCGCGCCCGACAGCGGGCGGCTTGACGTCGAGGGCCTGGCCCGCGCACGCGGGCGCGCCGCCATCTGGCTTCGTTGCCCTTCGTGATCGAGGAGGCGCGCGGCTACGGCGTGACGTCGCTCGAAGATCGGCTGGTCCGGCTGCCGTTCCGCCCCGCCGTCTGCGCCGTCGACTACGTGCAGGCCGTGATCCGCCCGTCGGGGCAAGACCTCGGTGGTGGCGTGCGCGACCTGGCGCGGCTCGCGACGCGCCACCACGTTGCCGTCCTCGGTGCGTTCCGCGCCATGGAGTCGGCCCCGCGGCCGAGCGGGCCGCCGCCGTCGCCCTCGCTCGCGAGGTGTCGCCCGATCGTGTCGGCTGGCTGCAGCCGCTCGATGGCGGTCGCCGCGAGGCGCGCCTCATCGCCAACCGTCATGGCTCGCTCGCCGATGCCATCGCCCTGGACTAGCGGGCTTCACGCCCGGCCGCTGTACGCGTCCTCCTGGGTGCATGCGCGGCGGCGTGACGTGGGGTCTCACCGGACTCCCTCTTCACGTCAGAGCGGGTCGAACTCCGGCAGGTCCGGGTCCTCGACGTCGTCGCGCGGCGTGGCGCCTCGCATCTCGATGCGGAGGCGCAGTCGGCGCATGTTCGCCGGCTCGATCCACAGGGCCTGGATGGCGTCGCCCAAGATGGCTCGCGCTTCCTCGGCCTGCTCCCAGCGCATGCCGCGCGAATAGAGGTGGACGATGCCCGCCTCCAGCGTGCCGTCTTGTAGGTCGACCAAGTCCACGTTCACGAGTCGCGCCAGTCGGTGCAGGCGCTCGACGAGCGGGTCGGTCGCCAGGCGACCGGCTTCCACGCGCTCGAGCACCCCGCGCTCCAGCCAGAACACGCGGCCCATCTCGGGGAGCAGGACCTTCAGCACGTGGCGCCGGTCCTCGAGGACCCAGCCGACCTCCTCGCCGCAGCCGATCTGCTCACGTGCGTTGGCGTACGGAATGATCACCAGGTCACCAGCGGTGACCTCGTCGGCTTCAGCTCCTCACGACGCGTCATGCGGGGACTCCGATCGTGGTGAGGTAGGCGATGGCGTGGGACTCAGGCAGTCCCAGGATCGCGTTGACGAGGTCATCGAAGAAGCCACCGATGCCGCTGGCGCCGAGGCCGAGGCGCAAGGCGGCCAGGTTGAGGTACTGCCCCACCAGCCCCGCCTCCAGGTGGGCCGTGCGGTAGGCCCGGTCGCCATACCGCTCGATGGCCGCGGGTAGGTCGAAGGTGTGTACGACCGTGAACGCGGCGTCGCGCGCCAGGTCCTGGCCTAGCGCGGCTTGGTGCAGCGCGGCGCGCACCGCGCCGCGCGCGCCCGTGGTACGAGCGCGTGCAGCTCGGCGTCGTAGCGGTAGACCCCGGGCGGCATGCCGGACACGCCGGCCACCACGACGTACGTCTCGAGCAGGCCCGGCGCCAGGCAGGGCCCCGGGCTTCCGGCACGCGGGCTGGCGTGGAACAGGATGCGACCCAGCGCGTGGGACGGCACCCCTGGCGCCGGAACGTGCGGGTCGAGCGACGCTGGCGGATGGCCTCGAGCACGGGTGC
Source organism: Planctomycetota bacterium (assembly GCA_020631815.1). Lineage (GTDB taxonomy): Bacteria > Planctomycetota > PLA2 > PLA2 > JAEUHO01 > JACKGW01. The sequence goes on from JACKGW010000011.1 coordinate 37,015, forward strand.
TCCGCCGGGCAGCGGCGTGTCGTCCAGCCCCATCGCCTTGCTGGGCGGCGCATGCACGGGCGTAGCGCCCGTGACGGGCTCTGCCCCCACATCCAGCTGGCCGGCGCGGTGCACCATGGGGATCCACGTCCCGTCGTCGAGCGCGTCCCGCGGGCGGTCCTCGCGGGGAGCGCAGCCCAGCGCGCAGCGCCGTCCCCGGCGTCGTGCCGACCGCGGCCAGTAGCAGCGTGCCCTCGCGCGCAGGGTCCAGCAGCAGCAGGCCGTCCACGCCGTCGTCGACGAAATCGGGCGCCAGCGTGATGCCCAGCCCGTCCGCGGCGCCTGCCTGCAACGCATTGCCGAACACGTGGCCCGCATCGAGCAGCACGCGGCGGTACGCCCGCTCGCGGTACCGCCAGCTGCTGCGCTCGTGGAACCCGGTGCCGATCAGGACTGCGTGCGCCGCACCGACGGCCGGCGCACCGAAGGCAAAGCGCTCGAGATCGTTGACGAAGTCGCCCGCCCAGCAGAGCTGCAGGGCGTGATCGCCACCGTGATAGGCCCACAGGCCGTCCGGAACGTCCTCGATGTCGCGACTCGCGACGTACAGCTCCGTCGGATACAGGCCTCCTGCCGAAGGAGCGGCCCGCAGGTAAAGAGCCTGCCCCTCGGCCTGCCACACGCGCGTGACGCCATACGTGTGATGGAGGAGGCGCCCCAGACGCACGCGGTCCAAGCGCTCTCCCGCGTACGGATCGGGCCCCTGCTCGCCGGGCGAGCGCCCCCCAAGACGCAGCCGTTCGCCCTCGACCCAGGGCTTGAAGGGCGGCGGCTGGCGCCGGACGTCGAGATGGGAGGCCCCCTGTGCCAGGGCCTCCGGCGTGTACTTGGTGCGCTCGTGGTAGCGCGCGGCCAGCGACGGCGTGGACACGAACGCCAGACTACCCCGGCAGGCCCCATGCGCTCGCGCCCCCGGCCGCTGGGCCGGGCCGGCATGACCACCCCATGACGGATCGGGGCCTGACAACGTGCGAATCGGTCGATGGGACCGCTGGACGTGCCTTCGGACCTGCTTGGTGCCGCCCGATCTCCCTCTGAGATCTGCTCGCACCCCGACCGCAGACGCGGATCGGGTCGAGTCGTGTTGCCGGAGCAGGGAGGCCGAGGCGACACCCGGAGGGACCCATGCAGCGATTCATCACGGGGCTGTGCGCCCTGGCGTTGTTCGCCGTGGCGGCCGCGCCGGCGCTTGCCGATGGCAGCGCGCGCGACGTCCAGGCGGCGCTTGACAGCTATCTCGCGAACGACACGGCCGACGTGGCCCTGGTCGGCGGCCCCGGCAGCGCGGGCTACGACAACGGCTTCTGGATCCGTGGCGGCGACTTCCTGCTGCGTGCGAACGTCACGCTGCAGGCCCGCTTCGAGGCCTTCGACTGGGACGAGACCCAGCCCCCGAGACCGGTGGTGGCAACGGCACCGTCATCGTCGTGGGCAACGCCCAGGCGGCTCCGCAGGATTTCGGTGGCGACCTCTCCGGCTTCTCGTTGCCCCGCGCGACGCTGAAGCTCTCGGGCGAGGCCCCCTGCAACATCCGTTGGTACATGGAGCTCGAGTTCGGCCACTTCGGTCGTGACGCGCTCGAGGCCCGCCTCGGCGGCTTCACGCCCACGAACCTGGGCCCGACGCTTGGCATCCTGGGCTTCTCGCAGAGCCACAACTACGACAACACGCGTGAAGCGTGGATCGAGTGGGGCTGCAGCGACGCGCTGAACTTCCGCATGGGCCAGATCGCCCTGCCGACGACGCGTCAGCTCATGGTCAAGCCCGAGCTGCAGCAGTTCGTCGACATCTCGCTGGCGTCGGCCTTCACGGGCCAGCTCCTGCCGGGCTACACGGATCGCAACCGCGACCACGGCCTGATGATCCACGGCGCGTTCGGCTGCAACAGCGAGTGGAGCTACATGCTGGCGGTCACCAACGGTGACGGCGGCGACAGCATCCGCAACGTCCTTGACCACCGCACCTCGGACGGTCTGGCCTTCAGCGGTCGCCTGAACTGGGCGTTCGCCAAGCCGATCGGCTACCAGGAGGGCGCGCTGGCCCAGGAGACCTGTGGTCTGTACGGCGAGATCGGCGCGTGGGGCTTCTACTACGCCGATCGCGTGGACAAGCCGCACTCCGTCGTGTCCGATGCCACCCGCTACGGCGTGGACCTGGCTCTTGGCTGGGGCGGCTTCTCGTTCACCGGCGCGTACACGATGGGCACCGACGCGGACTTCGCCGGCTCGACCAACGACCTCGACTACACGGCCTGGCTGGCCCAGATCGGCTACCACTTCCCGGGCACCGCCTGGGAGCTCGCGGCCCGCGCCAGCAACTACGACGTGGATCCGTCCACCGGTGGTGGCGGCTCGGTCTCCGAGCTGGCCTTCGCGATCAACTACTACCTGAACGGCCATGGCAACAAGTTCACGGTCGACATCAGCTTCTTCGAGGGCAACGACCCCGGTTCGTTCCTGATCTGGGACGCCTACACGGGCATCGGTGGCTTCGCCACGGGCGAAGAGACCTTTGGGACGCTCCTCCGCTTCCAGTGGCAGCTCGCGCTGTAGGGATTCGTTGATCCGTTGGGGTGCGCGAGTGCGGCTCGCCAGATGCTCGGCCGCGCACCACCATCGGCTCCTCGAGTGAACAGACCACGAGTCGTCGCCGATGGTGGCACGCTGCCGTCGCCCTGACGACCCGATGCGCGTGGCAAGTCGCTCTGGCGACTAGACGTGCCGAACAAGCCTCCGGGCCGTCGCGACGAGGTCGCGGCGGCCCGCGTTCGTTGGGGGTCAGGGCATGGGGGCGAGGGGCGCAGGGGGTGGAGCGTTCGGGCTCGGAGCGCAGGCTCGTGAGAGCGAGGTCCCGGGCTGCGATCTCCTGCCGCCCGCGGCTGTGAGCGTGTGGATGCGGCGGACCGTCAAGAGGTCGGGTGCCGCGGCCGATCACCCCGCTTGCGCCGCCCGGGGCGCTTCGTGCCATGATGCGCGGCGCGTGGGCACCAGGGCGGGTGCCCCCAGCGACCATGACGGGGCCAGATCGCATTCGGCCCGTTTCGAGGGAGACACTCATGCAGCGGATCGTGACGGGCCTTTGCGCTCTCGCGCTCGCGGTCGGCATGGCCGCCGCCCCGGCGTTGGCCGACGGTAGCGCGCGCGACGTCCAGGCGGCGCTCGACAGCTATCTCGCAGGCGACACGGCGGACGTCGCCCTGGTCGGCGGCCCCGGCAGCGCGGGCTACGACAACGGCTTCTGGATCCGTGGCGGCGACTTCTTGCTGCGCGCCAACGTCACGCTGCAGGCTCGCTTCGAGGCGTTCGACTACGACGAGAGCCAGCCCCCCGAGCTGGCTGGCGGCGGTGGCAACGTCGTCGTCTTGGCCAATGCCCAAGCCGTGCCGCAGGACTTCGGTGGCGACCTGTCGGGCTTCTCGTTGCCCCGCGCGACGCTGAAGCTCTCGGGCGAAGCCCCCTGCAACATCCGCTGGTACATGGAGCTCGAGTTCGGCCATTTCGGTCGTGACGCCCTCGAGGCCCGGCTCGGCGGTGCCACGGGGCTCAACCTCGGCCCCGCGCTGGGTTGGTCGGGCGTCTCGGCGAGCCACAACTACGACAACACGCGTGAGGCGTGGATCGAGTGGGGCTGCAGCGACGCGCTCAACTTCCGCATGGGCCAGATCGCCCTGCCGACGACGCGTCAGCTCATGGTCAAGCCCGAGCTGCAGCAGTTCGTCGACATCTCGCTGGCGTCGGCTTTCACGGGCCAGCTCCTGCCGGGCTACACGGATCGCAACCGCGACCACGGCCTGATGATCCACGGCGCGTTCGGCTGCAACAGCGAGTGGAGCTACATGCTGGCGGTCACCAACGGTGACGGCGGCGACAGCATCCGCAACGTCTTGGACCACCGCACCTCGGACGGTCTGGCCTTCAGCGGCCGCCTGAACTGGGCGTTTGCCAAGCCGATCGGCTACCAGGAGGGTGCGCTGGCCCAGGAGACCTGTGGCTGGTATGGCGAGATCGGCGCGTGGGGCTTCTACTACGCCGACCGCGTCGACAAGCCGCACGCGGTCATCGCCGACGCGACGCGCTACGGTGTGGACGTAGCCCTGGGCTACGGCGGCTTCTCGTTCACCGGTGCCTACACCATCGGTACGGATGCCGATGTCGGCGGTTCGACCAACGACATCGACTACGTGGCGTGGCTGGCGCAGATCGGCTACCACTTCCCGGGCACGGCCTGGGAGCTGGCGGCCCGCGCGAGCAGCTACGACATCGATCCGGGGGCGGGCGGCGGTGGCTCCGTGAGCGAGCTGGCGTTCGCGATCAGCTACTACCTGAACGGCCACGGCAACAAGTTCACGGTCGACATCAGCTTCCTCGAGGGCAACGATCCTGGCTCGGTCCTGATCTGGGACGCCTACACCGGCATCGGCGACTACGCACGCGGCAACGAGACCTTCGGGACGCTCCTCCGCTTCCAGTGGCAGCTCGCCCTGTAGGGATTCGTTGATCCGTTGGGGTGCGCGAGTGCGGCTCGCCAGACGCTCGGCCGCGCACCACCATCGGCTCCTCGAGTGAACAGACCACGAGTCGTCGCCGATGGTGGCACGCTGCCGTCGCCCTGACGACCCGATCAGTTCCGCCAGCCCTGCAGAAGGCAAGAGACGCAAGTCAGCTCCGCGGGCCGTCGCGACGATGTCGCGGCGGCCCGTGTTCGTTGGGGGCAGGTGTTGCTGGGTCCGCGGCACCCCGGCGCGGCGAGGCACATGCTCGGGCGCACCGCGAGAGGTCCGGGAGTGCCCTCCTGGTGCGATGGCGAAGCCCGGGTGCCGAGCTCGCGCGGGAGACCGTGGACGCGATCCTGGGAGGCGAGCAAGCGCTGCCGTCGCCTTGACGACCCGATGCGCGCTGCGAGTCGCTCTGACGACTGGACATGCTCGAGAAGCCTGCGGGCCGTCGCGACGAGGTTGCGGCGGCCCGTGTTCGTTGGGGGGCAGGGCAGTGGGGCGAGGGGCGCAGGGGGTGGAGCGTCCGGGCTCGGCTCGCCGCAGGGGAGCGACCTCGTGGGCGCCAGGTCCTGGGCCGAGGGCCGCGCGGATCGGCCCCCGCTCCTGGCGGGGGCGCACCGTTCTCGTCGACCGGAGGCGGCCGGAGCCCGATGTTCCGGGCTCGGGCCTCGCGGCTCCCACGTCCAGGAGCTTCTGGGTCCACCAGACCCTCAAGCGGTCGGTGCCCGCAACCGATCGACCCACTTGCGACACCCGGGGGGCCTCGTGCCATCATGGGCCGCACGCGGGCACCAGGGAGGGTGCCCTCGAACGACGATGACCGGGCCTGCTCGCATCGGGCCCGGATCGAGGGAGACACTCATGCAGCGGATCGTGACGGGCCTTTGCGCCCTCGCGCTCGTGGTCGGCGTGGCCGCCGCCCCGGCTTTGGCCGACGGTAGCGCCCGCGACGTCCAGGCGGCGCTCGACAGCTATCTCGCAGGCGACACGGCCGATGTGGCCCTCGTCGGCGGCCCCGGCAGCGCCGGCTACGACAACGGCTTCTGGATTCGCGGTGGCGACTTCTTGCTGCGTGCCAACGTCACGCTGCAGGCCCGCTTCGAGTCTTTCGACTGGGACGAGACCCAACCCCCCGAGGCCGCCGGTGGCAACAACCTCGTGGCCGTGCTGGGACAGTTCCTCCCGCTCCAGGACTTCGGTGGTGACCTGTCCGGCTTCTCGTTGCCCCGCGCGACGCTGAAGCTGTCGGGCGAGGCCCCCTGCAACATCCGCTGGTACATGGAGCTCGAGTTCGGTCACTTCGGCCGTGATCCGCTCGAGCGCGTCACCGACATCCAGTTCGCGCAGGTCGTGCCGGGCGCCAACCTGGGTTCGACGTTCGGCTTCGGCCAGAGCAACAACTACGACAACACGCGTGAAGCGTGGATCGAGTGGGGCTGCAGCGACGCACTCAACTTCCGCATGGGCCAGATCGCCCTGCCGACGACGCGCCAGCTCATGGTCAAGCCCGAGCTCCAGCAGTTCGTGGACATCTCGATGGCCTCCGCCTTCGTTGGCCAGCTGCTTCCGGGCTACACGGACCGCAACCGCGACCACGGCCTGATGATCCACGGCGCGTTCGGCTGCAACAGCGAGTGGAGCTACATGCTGGCGATCACCAACGGTGACGGCGGCGACAGCATCCGCAACGTGCTGGACCACCGCACCTCGGACGGCTTGGCCTTCAGCGGCCGCCTGAACTGGGCGTTCGCCAAGCCGATCGGCTACCAGGAGGGCGCGCTGGCCCAGGAGACCTGCGGCCTTTACGGCGAGATCGGCGCGTGGGGCTTCTACTACGCCGACCGCCTCGACAAGCCGCACGTCGTGATCAGCGACAGCACCCGCTACGGCGTCGATCTGGCGCTCGGCTACGGCGGCTTCTCCTTCACCGGGGCGTACACCATCGGCTCGGATGAGAACATCTTCGGCACGGGCACCGACGTCGACTACACGGCCTGGTTGGCTCAGATCGGCTACCACTTCCCGGGCACGGCCTGGGAGCTGGCGGCTCGCGCGAGCAACTACGACGTCGATCCCTCCGCGGGTGGCGGCGGTTCGGTCAGCGAGCTGGCGTTCGCGATCAACTACTACCTGAACGGCCACGGCAACAAGTTCACGGTGGACATCAGCTTCTTCGAGGGCAACGATCCCGGCTCGTTCCTCATCTGGGACGCCTACACGGGCATCGGTGGCTACGGCTTCGGCGAGGAGACCTACGGCACGCTGCTTCGCTTCCAGTGGCAGCTGGCCCTCTAGGCCTGGGCTGACCGGGATCGGCGCCCCGCCAGACGCAGGGCGCCACCCGGCCGATCGCTCCCCCCGGACCTTGTCCGGGGGGAGCGTTTCCATTTTTGGGGGCTACCGACCGCTGCCTCCCCACCAACCGGCGCGGGCCGGGGCCCGGCCGGAGGGCGTCATGCGCCCGGGACAGCCCTTGTGGCCCCGTCGGGCCCTTGGTCCCGGTAGGCCTCAAGGGCGGAGCGGGCGGGACCGATCTCCCCCCGTTGCGCATCTTGGGGGCCCTCGTGCCATCATGGGTGACGCGCGGGCACCAGGGAGGGTGCCCGACACGACGACGACCGGGCCCCGATCGCATGGGCCCGCTTCGAGGGAGACACTCATGCAGCGGATCGTGACGGGCCTTTGCGCCCTCGCGCTCGTGGTCGGCGTGGCCGCCGCCCCGGCTTTGGCCGACGGTAGCGCCCGCGACGTCCAGGCGGCGCTCGACAGCTATCTCGCAGGCGACACGGCCGATGTGGCCCTCGTCGGCGGCCCCGGCAGCGCCGGCTACGACAACGGCTTCTGGATTCGCGGTGGCGACTTCTTGCTGCGTGCCAACGTCACGCTGCAGGCTCGCTTCGAGGCGATGGACTACGACGAGACGCAGCCCCCCGAGACCGGTGGCGGCAACGGCATCATCATCGTGGATACGGTTGCCCAGGTGGCACAGCAGGACTTCGGTGGTGACCTGTCCGGCTTCTCGTTGCCCCGCGCCACGCTGAAGCTCTCGGGCGAGGCGCCCTGCAACATCCGCTACTACATGGAGCTCGAGTTCGGCCACTTCGGCCGTGACGCCCTCGAGGCCCGTCTGGGCGGCTTCTCCCCCGTGAACCTTGGACCGGCGCTGGGTTGGTCGGGCTTCTCGCAGAGCCACAACTACGACAACACGCGTGAAGCGTGGATCGAGTGGGGCTGCAGCGACGCACTCAACTTCCGCATGGGCCAGATCGCCCTGCCGACGACGCGCCAGCTCATGGTCAAGCCCGAGCTTCAGCAGTTCGTGGACATCTCGCTGGCGTCGGCCTTCACGGGCCAGCTGCTTCCGGGCTACACGGATCGCCCCCGCGACCATGGCTTCATGATCCACGGCGCGTTCGGCTGCAACAGCGAGTGGAGCTACATGCTGGCGGTCACCAACGGTGACGGCGGCGACAGCATCCGCAACGTGCTGGACCACCGCAGCTCGGACAACCTGGCTTTCAGCGGTCGCGTGAACTGGGCGTTCGCCAAGCCGATCGGCTACCAAGAGGGCGCGCTGGCCCAGGAGACCTGCGGCTGGTACGGCGAGATCGGCGCCTGGGGCTTCTACTACGCCGACCGCATCGACAAGCCGCACGTGGCGGTGGCCGACGCAACCCGCTACGGCGTGGACGTCGCCTTGGGCTACGGTGGCTTCTCGTTCACCGGTGCCTACACGATCGGCACCGACAGCGACTTCGTTCTCGCTGGCGTCGACGTCGACTACACGGCGTGGCTGGCCCAGATCGGCTACCACTTCCCCGGCACCGCCTGGGAGATCGCGGCCCGCGCCAGCAGCTACGACATCGACATCTCGAACGGCGCAAGCGGTTCCACCTCGGAGCTGGCCTTCGCGATCAACTACTACCTGAACGGCCACGGCAACAAGTTCACGGTCGACATCAGCTTCTTCGAGGGCAACGATGCCCAGTCGATCCTGATCTGGGACGCCTACACCGGCATCGGCAGCTACGCGAGCGGCAACGAGACGTTCGGGTCGCTCCTCCGCTTCCAGTGGCAGCTCGCGCTGTAGTGAGGTGATCTACCGAGGTGCGGAAGTGCGGCTCGCCGAGTGCTCGGCCCCGTGAGAGGTGCAGGAGGGGTACGGAATAGCCCTCCTGCCACGAGGGCGCTAGCCCGAGTGCCGAGTCCGCGCGGGAGCGCGGAACGAGTTCTCGGGTTCTCTGCCTCAGCTGCCACGCGATCCGCTCCTTGAGTAGCTCGGCTACGAGGCGTCGCGGATCGCTTGGCGGCGCCTTCGCCCTGACGAGCCGGCGTGTGCCGGAAGCTGACCAATCGGGCCGTCGCGACGAGGTCGCGGCGGCCCGATTGCATTGGGGCTTGGGCGGGGGCATCGGCGCGCGCCGTTGCGGAGGACGTGGGGGCCAGCCCGCCGGTGCCGGAGCTCCCCGTGCCTCGTGGAGCGTGCGGCCCCGAGCCGGCCCGCGCCTCAAGAGGGCGAGCGGGGCGGCCGACCTGCCAGCCCTGGTGGCTCCGGGGGCGTTCGTGCCATGATGGGCTGCTGCCGTCCTGGGAGGGACGGCGCGGGGCTGACGCGCACGGCGCGTCGGGGCCCGCGTGAGGGAGATAGGCATGTCCAGGATCGCGTCGGGCGCCTGCGCCCTTGCCGTGCTCGCCTTTGCTGCCGCCCCGGCGTGGGCCGAGGGGAGTGCGCGCGACGTCCAGGCTGCGCTCGACAGCTACCTCGCCGGCGACACGGCCGACGTCACGCTCGTCGGCGGCCCGGGCAGCGCCGGCTACGACAACGGCTTCTGGATCCAGGGCGGCGACTTCCTGCTTCGCGCCAATGTCACGCTGCAGGCCCGCTTCGAGTCCTTCGACTGGGACAGCACCCAGCCGCCAGAGAGTGGTGGAGGCGCGACCGTCCCCACCACGGGTACGTTCCAGGTCGTCCAAGGCGACTTCGGGGGCGACTTGTCGGGCTTCTCGCTGCCCCGTGCCACGCTGAAGCTCTCGGGCGAGGCGCCCTGCAACGTCCGCTGGTACATGGAGCTCGAGTTCGGCCACTTCGGGCGCGACGCGCTCGCGGCGCAGTTCGACACCCTCTTCCCGGCCAACCTCCTCGGTCCGACCCTGGGTCCGATCGGGCGTGGCCAGAGCCACAACTTCGACAACACGCGCGAGGCGTGGATCGAGTGGGGCTGCAGCGACGCGCTCAACTTCCGCATGGGTCAGATCGCGCTGCCCACGACGCGTCAGCTGATGGTCAAGCCCGAGCTGCAGCAGTTCGTCGACATCTCCATGGCCTCAGCCTTCACCGGGCTGCTGCTCCCTGGCTACACCGACCGCAACCGGGACCACGGTCTGATGATCCACGGTGCGTTCGGCTGCAACAGCGAGTGGAGCTACATGTTGGCGGTCACCAACGGTGACGGCGGCGACAGCATCCGCAACGTGCTCGACCACCGCACCTCGGACGGCCTGGCCTACAGCGGTCGCCTGAACTGGGCGTTTGCCAAGCCGATCGGCTACCAGGAAGGCGCCCTCGCGCAGGAGACGTGCGGCTTGTATGGCGAGATCGGCGCGTGGGGTTTCTACTACGCCGACCGCTTCGACAAGCCGCACACCGTCGTCGCGGACTGCACCCGCTACGGCGTGGACCTGGCCCTCGGCTGGGGCGGCTTCTCGTTCACCGGTGCGTACACCCTGGGCACCGACGCCGACGTGTTCGGTACGACGAACGACGTCGACTACACGGCGTGGCTGGCCCAGATCGGCTACCACGTCCCGGGCACGGCCTGGGAGCTGGCGGCCCGCGCCAGCAGCTACGACTACGACCCGAGCACCGGGGGCGGCGGCTCCACCTCCGAGCTGGCGTTCGCGATCAGCTACTACCTCAACGGCCACGGCAACAAGTTCACGGTGGACATCAGCTTCTTCGAGGGCAACGACCCGGGTTCGTTCCTCATCTGGGACGCGTACACCGGCATCGGGAACTCCTCCTTTGGCGAGGAGACCTACGGCACGCTGCTCCGCTTCCAGTGGCAGCTGGCTTTGTAGAGGCCTTGACGGTCGGCCTCCCCACCACGTCGGCGAGCCGGGGGCCCTCGGGACGCCTGGGTGTCGCGCCCGCTCGGGACGCCGCGCCAAGGGCCCGGCGGCAGTGGATCCGTCCCGGCGAACGAGCTCAAGCGAAGCCGCGACGAGACCGATCTTCGCCCCTGGCGCTCCATTGGCTGTTCGTGCCATGATGGGGTCTTGCCACCCAGGGAGGGGTGGCTAGGGATACACCGCGCTCCGACCGTGGGCGGGTGACCAGGAAGGCAAGGGAGGCATCATGCGGAAGATCCTGACAGGGCTCTGCGCCCTGGGTCTGCTGGCGGCCGTCGCCGCTCCGGCGCTTGCCGACGGCAGCGCTCGCGACGTGCAGGCTGCGCTCGACAGCTACTTGGCGCACGACACGGCCGATGTGGCGTTGGTCGGTGGGCCCGGCAGCGCGGGCTACGACAACGGTTTCTGGATCCGTGGCGGCGACTTCCTGCTGCGTGCCAACGTCACGCTGCAGGCCCGCTTCGAGGCCATGGACTACGACGAGACCCAGCCCCCGGAGATCGGGGGCGGCAACATGATCGTAGGTGGCTTGGGACAGATCCTGCAGGTGCCCCAGGACTTCGGTGGCGACCTGTCGGGCTTCTCCCTGCCCCGTGCCACGCTGAAGCTCTCCGGCGAGGCCCCCTGCAACATCCGCTGGTACATGGAGCTCGAATTCGGCCACTTCGGCCGTGACGCTCTCGAAGCTCGCCTCGGCGACGTCACGCCGGAGAACCTCGGCTCGACGTGGTGGCGTGACTTGGGCCAGAGCTACAACTACGACAACACACGTGAGGCGTGGATCGAGTGGGGCTGCAGCGACGCGCTCAATTTCCGCATGGGCCAGATCGCCCTGCCGACCACGCGTCAGCTCATGGTCAAGCCCGAGCTGCAGCAGTTCGTCGACATCTCGCTGGCGTCGGCCTTCACGGGCCAGTTGCTTCCGGGATACACGGATCGCAACCGCGACCACGGCCTGATGATCCACGGTGCCTTCGGCTGCAACAGCGAGTGGAGCTACATGCTGGCGATCACCAACGGTGACGGCGGCGACAGCATCCGCAACGTGCTCGACCACCGCACCTCGGACGGTCTGGCCTTCAGCGGTCGCCTGAACTGGGCGTTCGCCAAGCCGATCGGCTACCAGGAGGGTGCGCTGGCCCAGGAGACCTGCGGCCTGTACGGCGAGATCGGCGCCTGGGGCTTCACCTACGCGGATCGCGTCGACAAGCCGCACACGGTCATCGCCGACACGACGCGCTACGGCGTGGACGTGGCCCTGGGCTACGGCGGCTTCTCGTTCACGGGTGCGTACACGATCGGCACGGACGAGAACATCCTCGGCGCGGGCTTCGACGTCGATTACACGGCGTGGCTGGCCCAGATCGGCTACCACTTCCCGGGTACGGCCTGGGAGCTGGCAGCGCGCGCCAGCAACTACGACGTCGATCCCGCGGGTGGCGGCGGTGGTTCGGTCAGCGAGCTGGCCTTTGCGATCAACTACTACCTGAACGGTCACGGCAACAAGTTCACGGTGGACATCAGCTTCTTCGAGGGCAACGACCCCGGTTCGATCCTGATCTGGGACGCCTACACGGGTATCGGTGGCTACGCCTTCGGCGAAGAGACCTTTGGGACTCTTCTCCGCTTCCAGTGGCAGCTCGCGCTGTAGTGAGGTGATCTACCGAGGTGCGGATGTGCGGCTCGCCGAGTGCTCGGCCCCGTGAGAGGTGCAGGAGGGGTACGGAATAGCCCTCCTGCCACGAGGGCGCTAGCCCGAGTGCCGAGTCCGCGCGGGAGCGCGGAACGAGTTCTCGGGTTCTCTGCCTCAGCTGCCACGCGATCCGCTCCTTGAGTAGCTCGGCTACGAGGCGTCGCGGATCGCTTGGCGGCGCCTTCGCCCTGACGAGCCGGCGTGTGCCGGAAGCTGACCCATCGGGCCGTCGCGACGAGGTCGCGGCGGCCCGCGTTCGTTGGGGGTGGGCTGGGTCGGCCGCGGGGTGTGGACGCGCTGGGCATCGGGGTTGCCGATGGTGGGGCCACGTTCGCGCCCGTGAGCCGATCCAGGGGCCTCACCCTGGAGGTGTGCACGTGGCATCATGGGGCCGTTGACGGCCTACCTGGGGAGGCGGGCGTCAGGGTCATGCCCGGGATGGCGCGGGTCTGCTCGCACGCGGGCCGCGTACTGGGTGGGAGGAAGCTCACATGCATCGCTTCGTCATGGGTTTCTGCGCCCTCGCGCTCGTGATCGGCGCCGCCGCAGCTCCGGCGTTGGCCGACGGTAGCGCCCGCGACGTCCAGGCCGCGCTCGACAGCTACTTGGCGCACGACACGGCCGACGTGGCCCTCGTCGGCGGCCCCGGTAGCGCCGGCTACGACAACGGGTTCTGGATCCGCGGCGGCGACTTCCTGCTTCGTGCTGATATCACGCTCCAGCGCTTCCGGGAGCCACCGGACTGGAAACAGAGTCACGCTGCCCGAGGCTCGGTGGAGGCAGCAGGCTCGTGCGCGAAGCAGGCCCATTCGCTTTCCGATACCACCGACTTCGGCGAAAGGGACATCCGGCTTCTCAGCCCCCGCGCGACACTCAAGCTGTCCGGCGAGCGCCCTGCAGCGATGCGCTGGTACATGGAGCTCGGTTCGGCCTTTGGCCACTGACGTCGTCGAGAACGACCTCGCAGGCCCCTTCCGCCTACTCCAGCCGCGTCAGCCTGGGGCGCGCTACACCGGGCAGGCCTGGCGCCTTCCGACAGCACGCTGCGGGCGTGGATCGAGTGGGGCTGCAGCGACACGCTCAACTTCCGCATGGGCCAGATTGCCCTGCGGCGACACTGACAGCTCTGGGTCAAGCCAGAGGCTGCAGCGGTTCATCTGGACATCCTCACTTCAGCATCGGCTGTCGGCCGAGCCCGCCCCAGTACCCACGGATCACCGCGCGACCGCCTCATGATCCGGCGTGTTCGGCTGCAAGGCGAGTGGGCGGGCCACATGCTGGCGGTCACCAACGGTGACGGCGGCGACAACTCACCAGCGTGCTCGACCACCGGAGCTCGGATGGTCTGGCCTTCAGCGGCCGCCTGAACTGGGCCTTCGCCAAGTCGATCGGCTACCAGGAGGTGCGCTGGCCCAGGAGACCTGCGGTTGGTACGGCGAGATCGGGGCGCCGGGCTTCACCTACGCCGACCGCATGGACCTCGTGGCCATCGCGCCGACAGCACGCTGGCATCGATGTCGCCCTTGGGCTGGGGGTGGCTTCTCTCCTTCACGGTGCCTGCAGCGGTAGGATCGGACAGCGACTTCCTGATCCCCAGCAACGGCGGCCTGGACTACACCGCGTGGCTCGCGCAGCTCGGCTACCACTTCCCCGGCACCGCCTGCAAATCGCAGCCCGCGCGAGCAACTGGTCGACGCATCCAGCAGCAACGCTGGCGCAACGACGGAGCTGGCGTTCGCCATCAGCTACTACCTGAACGGCCACGGGAACAAGTTCGCTCGACATCAGCGGCTTCTTCAGGGGCACCGACGCCGGCGCTCGTTCCTGATCTGGGACCGCGTACACCGGCATCGGTGACGCCGCGTTCGGCGACGAGACCTACGGAACGCTGCTGCGCTTCCAGTGGCAGCTCGCCTGTAGTGGTGGTCTGCCGAGGGTGGGGATGTGCGGCTCGCCGAGTGCTCCGTGGCCGGCGCGATCCCTTCCGTGAGTAAGCTCGGCTACGAGGCGTCGCGGATCGCTTAGCGCCCTGCGCCCTGACAGGCCGACGAGAACGGGGAAGCGGATCAAGCGGGCCGTCGCGACGATGTCGCGGCGGCCCGCTTACATCTTTCCCGCGCCGTGTCTCGGAGGGGCGACCGCCTGGAGCCGCCGTCCTTGCAGATCCTCGCAGGAGTCGTGACGAGATGGTGACCCATGGCGCAGCTTTTCACGATGCTTGTGCCTGCAGCGGCCGATTCGCGCCCCTGGTGAATCCAGGCGGTCCCGTGCCACTGGGCTGCGACCGGACGCCTGGAGGCGTCCTCGTGTTTCTCGAGCGCACACCTCTTCGCGTGTACTCCTCGACCAGGGAAGAAAACAGCGCCATCGCATCGTGACCTTGGTGCCCTTGCGCTCGCGGTCAGCGTGGCCGCGGCCCGGCCCCTGGCCGACGGCAGCGCCCGCGACGTCAGGCGGCGCCTTTCGTGCAGCTACTGGCGCACGACACGGCCGACGGCGTGGCCTCGTAGGGGCCCCGGTAGCGCCGGCTACGACAACGGCGGCTTCTGGATCGCAGCGGCAACCTTGCTGCGTGCCAACGCGTTGCTGCAGGCCCGCTCCGAGGGCCATGGACTACGATGAGTCGCGGCCCCGAGACCGCTGGCGGCACCCGTGTCGTCACGTCTCACCCAGAGTCTCGCGAGATGGCGACTTCGGCGGTGACCTGTCGGGCTTTTCACCGCGCGCGACGCTCAAGCTGTCGGCAAGCGCCACTGCAACATCCGTTGGTACATGGGCTCGGAAAGTTCGGCCACTGGGGCCTGACGTGCTCAGCGCAGGCCAACACTGTCAACCAGTTCATCAACCTTCGGCAACGGGCCCCACCTTCCAGAGCAGCAGCCTTCCGGCAACACGCGGGGAAGCGTGGATCAGTGGGGTTACGGCTTGCGACGCTCAACTTTCCGCATGGGCCAGATCGCCCTGCCGACGACGCGTCAGCTCATGTGGTCAAACCCGAGCTGCGGCAGTTCGTGGACATCTCGCTGGCGTCGGCCTTCACGGGCCACAATCCTGCCAGGCTACACGGATCGCAACCACGCGACCACGGCCTGATGATCCACGGCGCGTTCCACCGGCTGCAGCGAGTGGAAGAGCGTACTGGCGATCACCAACGGTGACGGCGACAGCATCCGCAACGTGCTGGATCCACCGCACCTCGGACGGTCTGGCCCTTCAGCGGCGGTCACTGAACTGGGCGTTCGCCAAACCGATCGGCTACCAGGAGAGTGCGCTCGCCCAGAGACCTGCGGTCTCTACGGCGGCAGATCGGTGCGTGGGGAACTTCACCTACACCGACCGCACGGACAAGCCGCACCAGGTCTGGGCGACTGGACCCTCTACGGCGTGGATCTGGCGCTGGTACGGGTGGCTTCTCGTTCACCGGCGCCTACACCGTGGTACGGCGGCGACTACGTGTTCAACGGCGGCCAGGATGTCGGCTTCACGATGGTTGGCTGGATCGGCTACCACCCTTCCCAGGCACGGCCTGGGGCTGGCAGCCCACGCGCCAGCAGCATTTACGACAAATGGACCAGGGGGGTGCAGGCGGCGGCGGCACGGCTCGGTCAGCGGCAGGCTGGCCTTCGCGATCAACTACTACCTGAACGGCCACGGCAAGCAAGTTCACGGTCGACATCAGCTTCTTCCGGGGCAACGATCGGGCTCGGTCATGATCTGGGACGCCTACACCGGCATCGGCAACGCGGCGCTGGCGAAGAAGACCTTCGGCACGCTTTGCTCCGCTGGTGGCAGCTCGCGCTGTAGGGCGTAGCCATTCCTGACGTGCTCAGCGCAGTTGCGCCAGGCGCACTTTCCTGACGGGCCGTCGCAGGCTACTCGCGGCGGCCCGCTCGACTGCCTTCAGTCGATGCGACAGATGCCGAACTGGATTGGCACCCGCTGATCGTGCGCAGGAAGCGCGGGTGGGACCGAGCGGTTCCAGATGTTATGAACGCTGACTGCGTGCCCCATGCTGTGCGTCACGGCACGGCTCCAAGCCGTCAGCAGTGGAAGCGGGTTGTGGGGGGCGCTGTCTGGAGCATGGGTACCGATCGGCGGACCATCCGGGTTCAAGGCCGATCACGAAAGGCGACGGGCCACGTGGGTCCGCCGGGCCACCTGGCTCGTGGCCCGCAGAGTTGGTCACGGGCAGCGTGTTCCCGTCCGGGGAGGCACACCCAGATCCCATGCCCACCGGAGACAGGAACGACCTCCAGCGAAGACGTGGAGGTGCGGTCAGAACGGCGTGGACCGCGTCCGATTTCAGGCGACGAAGAGGCGCTCGTCGCGGGGGTGCCAGGAAGAGGTGCGGATCGCCGCGACGTTCCGCGCTTTGACCTCAAGAAGAACGTCTCGGTGCTCCAGCTTCTTCACCGGCGTCCCAGCAGCCAGGGCCCCGACGGTGATCCGGCGAACGCGTGGCAAATGCCCACCACGACATCATGGGGACGCCGCCCGCTGCAAGATCCGCAGGAATGGGCACTACCGCCAGGCGCTCGTGGGTGGCGAGGTCGAACCTGCAGCCAGGCTCGCGTCCGATGCGATCGACAGCCAAAGCTGGCGGTCGTCATGCCACAGGTGGAACATCCAGCCACGGTGGGTAGGTCGGCAACATGGCGAAAGTCGTCGTCCGCCATGACGACGACCGTTACAGGCGCTTCGTCGCCAACGCGTAGAGACGGCAGTGAACGGCTGAGTGCGCAGGCATTACCCCGGAACAGCCGGATTGGCCGCAGAAATTGGCGGCAGAGTGCTGGGACCGCGCTGGATCCTGAACCGCGGAGGGAGGGAGGCGTCCGAAATAACCTCGATTGGCCACCACAGGACCGCCCTTCACCCCCGTTCGAGACCCTCCGCAACCCGGCAAGGGAATTGCAGCTACGAGGGTGGCCGGTAGCGCACGCATGTCTGATGGGTCCGCGGCTGGTCTTGCAGCTCGCACGTCATTCCTGTGCGGTCGAAACCGCCCAGAAGGGCGAGAGCATACGTGGCGGCAGCCCCACTGGGTCGTGACGCGCCCGTGACGGCGGGCGCCGCCGGCCCAGGGACTCAAGCAGGTCAGCGGGCGGGACGATCAAACCGCCCTGGCGGCCCCGAGTACCTCCGTGCCACACTGGGCCACCTGCGGACGCCAGGGAGGGCGTTCCCACCGTTCCCGCGCACGCCGTCTGGCGTGCTCGATCAGGAGGAAGGCAAGCATGCATCGCATCGTGATGGGCCTCGGCGCCCTCGCGCTCGTGGTCGGTGTCTCGGCCGCCCCGGCCTTGGCCGACGGCAGCGCCCGCGACGTCCAGGCCGCGCTCGACAGCTACTTGGCGCACGACACGGCCGACGTGGCCCTCGTCGGCGGCCCCGGTAGCGCCGGCTACGACAACGGGTTCTGGATCCGCGGCGGGGACTTCCTGCTGCGCGCCAACGTCACGCTCCAGGCGCGCTTCGAGGCGTTCGACCACGATGAGACGCAGCCTCCGGAGACCTCTGGCGGCGGCGGCATCTTGATGACGGCCCAGCAGGCGCTCCCGACGGACTTCGGCGGCGACCTGTCGGGCTTCTCGCTGCCCCGCGCCACGCTGAAGCTGTCGGGCGAAGCGCCCTGCAACATCCGCTGGTACATGGAGCTCGAGTTCGGCCACTTCGGTCGTGATGCGCTCTCGAGGCTCGCGGCGCGCTGTGCGGCACGGACTTCTGCGGACCAGTTCACCCAGTTCAACTTGGGCCCGTTCTTTAAACAGCAACTTCGACAGCACGCGCGGGCGTGGGATCGGAGTGGGGCTGCGGCGACGCGCTGCTTCCGCATGGGCCAGATCGCCCTGCCGACGACCCATCAGCTCTGGTCAAGCCCGAGCTGCAGCAGTTCATCGACATCTCGATGGCCACGGCCTTCACGGGCCGCTCCTGCCTGGCTACACGGATCGCAACCGCGATACGGTCATGATCCCACGGTGCGTTCGGCTGCAACAGCGGGTGGGCACCCATGCTGGCAGTCACCAACGGTGACGGCGGCGACAGCATCCACAACGTCACCGACCACCGCACCTCGGGACGGTCTGGCCTTCAGCAGCCACCTGAACTGGGCGTTCGCCAAGCCGATCGGCTACCAGGAGAACGCACTGGCCCGGAGACCTGCGGTCTGTACGGCGAGATCGGTGCGTGAGGGCTTCACCTATGCCGACCGCACGGACAAAGCCGCACACGGTCTGGGAACGACTGGACTGTCTACGGCGTCGACGTGGCCCTGGGCTGGGGGGCTTCTCGTTCACCGGCGCCTACACGATGGGCGACGTGACGGACCTCTTCCTTGCGAATTGGTGAGCGTGGACTTACGATGCTTGGCTGGCCAGCTGGGTTGCCACTTCCCGGGCACTGCCTGGGGAGCTTTGACTTGCCGCCAGCAGCTTCGACATCATTTAACAACGGCGGCGGTGGTTCCCGGTCTCCGAAGCTGGCCACGCGATCAACTACTACCTCAGCAGCCACGGCAACGCAGGTTCTCGGTCGACATCAGCAGCAGCTTCTTCGAGGGCAACGACCCGGCTCGGTATGATCTGGGACGCCACACCGGCATCGGTGGCTACGCTCGGCGAAGAGACCTTCGGGACGCTGCTCCGCTTCCAGTGGCAGCTCCGCTCTGTGAGTGAATTGATCTGCCGAGGTGCGGATGTGCGGCTCGCCGAGTGCTCGGCCCCGTGAGGAGAGGTGCGGGAAGGGGGTACCGGAATAGCCATCACGCCGTCAACTTAGCGGCCCTTCTTTCGGGCCCCGGCAGCAGGGTAGCTCCCTCAGCGCACGCCCCCCTCCGGGTCTTAGTCGTGGTGCAGGGTCGGCTGCCGCGGGTCTTGTCGGCCAGATTCGCCCGGGCGATCCGCAGGCTGCAGGCCAGCACCAGTCAGGTTTGTTGAGCGTCACGTCCAGGTTGGCCAGCTGGGTCATCAGGAAGGAAGGCAATACTCGAACGTCGCCGGGGTCGCCGCCGCGGCACGAGCAGCAGAACAGCTTGGCGGCGGAGGGCTTCCCGGCTCGATGGCGGCCACCTCAGCGATCCGCCCTGCGCGTACGCATCGCCGTGTGCACGATGGCCGAGGCGTACAGCTGCACTGGCCACCACGGTGGCGTTGCCACCCGGTAGAAGCAACGGGTTGAGCACCTCCAGGTCGTGGAACATCCGCTCCTCCCAGCGGTCGTCGTAAGGATCACGGTACCCACCGCCGAGAGGCGCTCCGGATCAGCACGTTCGTCACGAACTCGTAGGTCTTCGCCCCGAGCGTGAAGCGAACCAGCCGCCGGCAGCTTTCGCACGTGCGCCCAGCGTGATGAGCAGGTCCTCAGGATCCGCCCCGGTACTCCAAGTGACGGAAGCTCCTCGCCCGGCTCCACCTTCCGTTGTTCGGGCGGCGAAACACCCAGACAGCCCGCAGGCGTCCCATCCGCGGAACGCGGGCGTCCGGCTGGCCAGTCACCCAGGGCCAGCGAGCCCTTCGGCAACCGGCTGAGCACCTCGCGCGCCGACAGCAGCTCGGCCTGCTCCAGCGTGTGCGAGTAGCCCAGGTGCTCGAGCGTCCGCCGCAGGTCATGTGGGCGAATCACGCCAGCAGCGGCTTTCGCCGTGTGCCCCTGCGTGATCTTCCAGCCCTTTCACGCCACCGGGTCAGCGTCGAGCCGTCGAAGATGTGGATCGCCGAGACACCTCCGAAAGGCGTCGGTGCCGCCCGCAAAGCGGGGCGGCTCGCTCGCGCCACGCTGTCGCGGAAGGCGGCAAACACCTCCCGCGAAGAAGTCCCACCGCAGGTCCCTCGCAACTGGAAGAACGCCTGGTGGGAGGACTCCACCGGCGGGTACCCATCCGGCCCCCGGAGGCCTCGCGGCCGCCGCCGACAGCGACGGCGCCCGCGGACGACGGCCGTCAGAAGGCCACCATCCGCTCCAGCGTCACCGTCGCCGCTCGTCTCGCAGAAGCGCCTCGTAGAGCCGACGCCACCCAGCGCCGTCAGGTGCTCGTGCAGCAACTCAGTCACATAACGAGATCAATCTCGGGTTCGAGATGCCCCTTCGCCACGGGGAAGGTCCCTCCTGCCGGAGGAGGTCAGTGAGCGTCAGGCTCAAAGGAGGCCGACCCAGCGCTCCCTAAGTTGACGGCGATGGTACGGAATAGCCCTCCTGCCACGAGGGCGCTAGCCCGAGTGCCGAGTCCGCGCGGGAGCGCGGAACGAGTTCTCGGGTTCTCTGCCTCAGCTGCCACGCGATCCGCTCCTTGAGTAGCTCGGCTACGAGGCGTCGCGGATCGCTTGGCGGCGCCTTCGCCCTGACGAGCCGGCGTGTGCCGGAAGCTGACCCATCGGGCCGTCGCGACGATGTCGCGGCGGCCCGCGTTCGTTGTGGGCAGCTGTTGCCGGGTCTGCGGGACCCCGGCGCGGCGAGGCCCATGCTCGGGCGCACCGTGATGGGTGGGGTGCCCTGCTGCGAGGGGCGACCCGAGCAGCGAGTCCGCGCGGGAGCGCAGAACGGATCCGGGGTGACGGCGGCACGCTGCCGTCGCCCTGACGACCCGGTACGCGCCGCTGGCGCCCTGAGAACCTGAAACGCTCGGGAGGCCCTCGCGCCGTTGCGGCAACCCCGTTCCCATCCTCCTTTGGCCCTCCGCGCCCACGGTCCGCCTCGCGAGCCCCTGAAACCTCAGGCCCTTGGGGAGCGGCGGCGGGGGCGTCAGCTGGTAGCCGAGAATCCCGCCCCGGCTAGCGCTCTCCCCCCGCCGCCGTGGCAGGCTCTTGCCGTCAGCGGCGATGTCCATTTGGGGAGGGCGGCGCCAGGGCAGAGCCGCAGTCTGCTCCTCCATTGGGAGGGGAATCGATCATGCACTCACGCTGGGCCTCGCGGCCTCGCGCTGCTAAGGTCTGGCCGCTGCGCGGCGCTTGCCGACGGAAGCGCGACGATCAGAGCGGCGCTTTCCGGCGGCTTCTGGCCCACGGCACGGCGGCATGGCTTTTTGTGCGTTAACCCAGCGCCGGCTACGACGACCGCTTCTGGATTCGTGGCGGCGGCTTCCTGCTGCGCGCCAACGTCACGTTGCAGGCCCGCTACGAGTCCTTCGACTGGGACGAGGTGTGCAGCCCCAGACGCAGCGGCGGCGGCTGCGACCATCAGGCACGGCCAGCCGGAGTCATCATCGACCCCAGCCAGAACCTTGCGGAGTTCGGTGGCGACTTGTCCAGGCTTCTCGTTGCCCGCCACGCTGAAGCTGTCAGGCGAAGGCGCCCTGCAACATCCGCTGGTGGCCAGACTCGAGTTCAGCCGCTTCGGTCGTGACGCCCTCAGGCCCACTGTGGAGGGTTCGCCCTTCAACCTCGGCTCGGTCTTCCTCGTCGTAGGCTACAACCGACACGCGTGGGGCGTGGATCGGTGAGGGTTGCGGCGACGCGCTCAACCGCATGGGCCAGATCGCCCTGCCGACGACACGTCAGCTCGCCCAATTAGCCGAGCTGCAGCGTTCGTCATTATCTCGATGGCTTCCGCGTTCGTCGGCTCCGCTACTGCCAGGCTGGACCGCAACCGTGACCACGGCCTGATGATCCGGCGCGTTCACGGCTGCAACAGCGAGTGGAGCCACATGCTGGCGGTCAGCAACGGTGACAGCGGTAGCATCCACTGGCGATGTGACCACCGCTCCTCAGACGGTCTGGCCTTCAGCGGTCGCCTGAACTGGGCGTTCGCCAAGCCGATCGGCTACCAGGAGGCGCGCTGGCCCGGAGACCTGCGGTCTACGGCGGATCGGCGCGTGGGGCTTCACCTACGCCGACCACATCGGCCGGCCCGTGGTGATGGCCGACAGCAGCACCCGCTACGGCGTCGACCTGGCCCTGGGCTACGGCGGCTTCGTTCACCGCGCCTACACGCTCGGTTCGGATGACAGCGTCCCTGAGCTTAAGCTTCCACCTGGACTACACGGCCTGGCTCCTTGGCTGGGGCTACTTCCCCGGCACGGCCTGGGGCTTGCGGCTCGCGCCAGCACTACGACTTCGATCAAATCACCGGTGGTGGCGGCTCGGTCAAACTGGCACCGCGATCCAGCTACTACTACCTGAACGGCCACGGCAACAGAAGTTCACGCTCGACGCTGAAGGCTTCTTCGAGAACAACGACCCCAACTCCAGCTGATCTGGGATGCCTACGGGCATCGGTGGCTACGCTTTCGGCGAGGAGACCTACGGGACTCTCCTCCGCTTCCAGTGGCAGCTCGCGCTGTAGGGATTCGTTGATCCGTTGGGGTGCGCGAGTGCGGCTCGCCAGATGCTCGGCCGCGCACCGCCATCGGCTCCTCGAGTGAACAGACCACGAGTCGTCGCCGATGGTGGCACGCTGCCGTCGCCCTGACGACCCGATCCGTTTCGCGAGCCCATCAGAAGGCATGAGGCGCAAGTCAAGTCAGCGGGCCGTCGCGACGATGTCGCGGCGGCCCGTTTGCGTTGGTGGGCTGTCCGCCGCCAGCGAGGGTGGTCTCGCAGGCGGCTCGTAGACTTCGCGACCATGACCGACGCTGACGTCATCCGGCTGCGCGGAGCGCGCCAGCACAACCTGCGCGGCGTCGACCTGGACGTCCCCGTCGGGCGCATGACCGTGGTGACGGGCGTCTCGGGCAGCGGCAAGTCGAGCCTGGCCTTCCACGCGCTGTATGCGAAGGTCAGCGGCGGTACGTGGAAGTTGCTTCTCGGCTACGCGCAAAGCGGTTCCTCGAGCGCATGGACCGGCCCGCCGTGGACGCGGTGGAGGATCCCCGCCGCTCGCCCTCGAGCGGCTGCGCGGCACCCTCACGGGTGGACGCTCGACCGTCGCCACCCTGGCCGAGCTCCACGATCCCCTGCGCCTGCTCGTGCGTCTGGCGGACCTCAGCTACACCGCCTGCGGCGAGCCTGTTCGCCCCGACCTTCGGCCACCACGGTGGCCGACGCCCTGCAAAGCCGGAGACCAGGGCTCACGCTGGGTCCTCGCCTTCAGGTCGGCGTTGGGCGCACGGCGGCGCTGGACAGAGCGGTCCAGGATCTCTCCCGCGCGGGCCTGCCGCCTCTGGGCGTCCGACGGTGTCGTCGACCTCGCCGCGCTGGCGGTGGCGGCCCCCTCAGGGGAGCGTGGTCGTGACCCGATCGCGTGGTCGTGGGAGGACCGCCGCGCGCGCCTCTCGACAGCGTCAGCGAGCGGCCTTCCGCGCGGCGGCAGCGGCTCCTCGCCATCGGGTCGATGGCGACAAAGCGCCTCCGCTTCAACGCCGGAAATCGCCTGTGCCCGCCTGCGGCTGCGGCACCACGCACCTCGGCCCGCGACGTTCAGCTTCAGCAGCCCGCTCAGGGGCGTGTAGCAGGCGCTGCAGTGGCTTCAGCCGTGTCACGGGCGTCGATCACGGCGGTCGTGCCGTTGCCCCGGACCACGCGCTCCGAGCAGGGGCGCCGTTCGGCCCGTTCAGAGACGCCCGGCCCACCGCAAAGGGAGCGCTCGCGCTTGCTGGCCTGGGCCGCAGAACGGCGTCCCGACAGACGTCCCTATGGAGACCTGCCGCCGGGTGCGCCGCGCACCATCCTGGAAGCGGTGACGGCTACGATGGCGTCGAGGGCCACTTCGCGCACGCCACGGCGCAGGCCACCAAGGTGCACGTGCGCGTGCATCGCGCACCGCGGTTACCCGCCATGCCGGACTGTCGGGGCGCGCGACGCTGGGCCCCGAGGTCCAGGCCTGGCGTGTGTTCCGGTCGCACGCTGCCAGGTGCTTGCGCTCTCCGTCACAGCGGCCCGTGGGCTGTTCCGCGAGGAGGCTGAGCACGCCTCGTCTCGCTTCCCTGCCGATCACCCGCAGAGTCGTTCCGGCTGCGCGACCCTTCGCCTTGAGATCGAGCGCGCCTGGCCTACCTGGACGATGGGAAACCGGCTACCTCACGCTCAGGCCGCGCGGGCCGCACGCTGTCCGGCACGGTGAGGTTAAACGCGTTCACCTCACCGCCGCGATCGGGCGTTTCCAACCTGACCGGCGCCCTGTTCGTGCTCGACGAGCCTTCGGTGGAACACCCCCAGACACGGCGCGCTTGGTGACCCAGCTGCGGCGCCTTGTCAGCCGGGGCAGCACCTGAGGTGGTAGTCGTGGGCACGGCGCCACATAATCTTAGCCGCCGCCGATCACGTCACGTGGACCTCGGCCCGGAAAACGGCGAGCTTTGACGGCCGCATCGTGGCACCAGGGCACGACAGAAGGACCTCGTGCGCGTTCCGAGGCATCACCGGACGCTGGCTTGCGGCGAGCGAACTGCGGCGCCGCGACCCGGCCCGAAGGTGGGCGCGACGGTGGGGGGTGTGAAGGGCGCGGACGCGAACAACCTCAAGGGTGTCGACTTGATGGTTCGCCTCGGAGAGCTGACGGCCCCTCGCCGGCGTCAGCGGCTCCGGCAAGTCGACACTGGCACGACGTCCTCTACTTGGCGCTGGCGCGTGCGCTCGGTCGACGGGGAACGCCCGGCGCGCACAGCACCGTGCACGGGCCGCGAGGGCGCTCCAGCGACGTCGTGCTCGTCGACCAAGGGCGGCCAGCAGGGGCTTCGTCGCGCGCCAACCCGGCGCGACTACGTCAGGGGCCTGGACGCCATTCGCACCACTCGCAGCGACGCCCGCGGCGAAGAACTTTCAAGCTAGCTGGCGTTCTCCTTCAATGTCAGGTGGGCGCTGCGGGGGCGTGTCAGGGCGACCGGGCTCGAGCAGATCGAGATGCTGTTCCTGTCCGACATCGAGCTCGTCTGCTCGGAGTGCGAGGAGTGCGCTGCGCTGCGTCGTCCAGGGGAGGTGCTCTGGCAGGGCCACTCCGTGAGCGACTTACTCGCGCTGAGCGTCGAGACGCTGGCCCTGTTCGCGAAAGGCCAAGGAAGCGTCGGCTCGACAGGCAGCGGCAGCGCTCGAGCCAGTGGCGCGTGTGGGCCTGGGCTACCACCACGCTCAGTCAACGCGCGGCACGCTCTCCAGCGGCAATTAGCGCGCCACCCGTCTTGCGCGGCGCTGGGCGAAGCGTGCACAAGCCGCGCGCCTCTACGTGTTCGACGAGCCCACGACGGGCTGCACATGGAGGGCGTGGCGCGCGCCTGCTCCGCGGCCTGCGCCACTGGCCGAACGCGGCCACAGCGTGCTCGTCGTGGAGCACCCACCCCGAGCTGCTGGTCGGCCCGATCGCCTCGTCGAGCTGGGCCTGGCGCGCGGGCGCGGAAGGTGGACAGGTATTGTTAGCCGACGGGTGATACGCCCGCCGAGGTAGCCTGGGGGACACGGCGACCCGCGCCGTTTCCTGCGTGACCCGCTGGCTGCCATCCGTCAGGCCGCAAGCTGCCCCCCGCTCGCAGCCAGGCACCGCGGGCATCGAGATCCGGGGCGCACGCCATCCTGCAACCTGAAGGACGTCAACATCGACGTGCCGCGATCCTTCACCAGTAGTCCAATGGGCCGAGCGGATCGGCAGAGTCGTCGCTGGCGTTCGACATCGTGTTCGCCGAGGGGCAGCGCCGCTACATCCCGGACGCTTGGATCCTACGCGCGCGGCGGTTCGTCCGGGGATGGCGCGGCGGACACGTGGACCACGTCATGGCATTCCGCACATTGGCCGTAGGTAGCGCACCGTAGCCGCGGCGGACGCCCTCGACCGTCGCGACCGTGACGGAGATTTCCGCACCACGTGCGATGCTGCTGCACGTGCGGCAAGGCCACTGCCCGCTCTGCGATCGTCCCTCTCGCAGCGCAACAGTCCGACGCCCGGCGGACGTCATGCGCGCCACCGCCGGTCGCGCCGAGGCGCGCCTGCTGGCGCCCGCATCTGGGGCGCAAGGGGCTTCCCCACCGCGACGTGTTGAAGCCATCGTCCGCGCACGGCGGCTGAAGCGTGGGTCAACCGGCGTGTGGCGTTCCCTGGATCCCCCTGCGCAGCTGGATAGCTGCGCGAGCACGACATCGCCGAAGTGGTGGCCCATCTGCCGCCGCGCGCGACGGCGGCCGCTTGGCGCAGGCCGTTGCGGTGCGCTGGGTCAGCGCAGGGCACGCTGGGCCTCTCACCCGGCAGCGAGGCAGCGCGTTGGTACGCGGGCGAGGCGCATGCCCCGAGCGCAGGATCGGCGTCCCGAGATGGACCCGCGCGTATTCAGCCACAACAGCCGACGGGGTTGGTGTCCGTCAATGTCGCGGCCTGAGCACGGGCCGAGATCGATCCCGAGCGCTTGCCCGTGGATCCTGGCAAGACGCTCTCCCGGGCGAACGTTACCTTTCTTCGACTCGACCGCGATCTGCGCAAGGCGTTCGTCCGCGAAGGCGCGCACGGCGTTCCCGGCTTCTCCGCGCAGACACGCTGAGAGAACTCCCGCGGCGACGCGCAACGGCCTGCCTGGCAGGGGCGCAGCGCCCGCGTTCGTCCGGTTTTGACCGAGCGCATCGCGGCACATCTTCCGCGACTCCGGTGAGGGCTTGCCGCGACGGCTCGGCGACATCGTGCGTGACATCCCTGCCACGTGCGGCGGTAGTCAGCTGCGGCCCGAGGCCAGCGCCGATGATGCGCGTGGGAGGGCGGACGCTGCCGGACCTGCTGGCGCTCCCCTTGGCGGACCTCGGTCCCGCGCTCGGGCCTTGGACCTGGATGCGGGCCCAGGCTCATCGCCTTGAAGCCCCTGCTCGGCGAGATCCGCCGAGGCGGATCGACCTGTTGAACCGCTTGGGTCTCCGGGTACCGGGACTGGATCGCGACGGCGGCGCTCTCCGGTGGCGGGCGCAGCGCTTCGCGCATCGCGGCGCAGCTCTCGGCAGCCCGCTCCGCGCGGCGCGTGCTCTACGTGCTCGACGAGCCCACGATCGGCCTGCATGCGCGCGACAGCCGCACCCTGGTGGCGGCACTGCGCGAAAGGCTGGCCTCGCCTTGCGGCAACGGGTTGCTCTGGTGGTCGGCACGACCTCGGAACCATCGAGCAAGCGGAGCCGCGTGATCGACCTCGGGCGGCGGCGGGCGTCACGGCAGCGGGCACATCGTGGCCCAGGGCGCGCCCGCCGAGCTGCAGCGCCTCGCCAGGCGCGCCCACAGGTCGCCTGATGGCGCAGCCCGGCACCACGTTGTCGGATGGCGCCACCGGCGCGGTGGTCACGATGCTCGCGCTCCGTTTCGCGGCACCTCGTGGACGTCGGCGTCGATGTCCCGCTCAGCCTCGTCTGATGGTGACCAGCGTCTCAGGCGCGGAGCAAGTCCACGCTCGTCCCGGCGGCTGGTCCCGCGGTCCTGAACGTGGCAGCCGACCGACGTCGCACCGGGCGGGGAGCGCAGCTCAGGCGCACCAGGCGCCGTAGGCCGCCTTGTCGAGGTCGACGCGAGCCCGCTCGGCAGCACGCCGCGGGCGTGCCCGCCACCTACCTGGGCATCTGGGACGACTTGCGCCGACTTCGCGGCTACGCCCGAGGCCCAGGCCCGCGGCTACGGCCCCAGGCGCTTCTCGTTCAACACGCCGGGCGGTGCTGCCCCGCCTGCGACGGACGGGGTGAGCAGTCGTCGAGATGACGTTCGCGGACGTCCACGTGCCATGCGAGCGCTGCGACGGCGCGCGGTTCGAACCAGAGACGCTCGAGATCGCTGGCAGGGGCTGTCGGCGGCCGACCTGCTCAGGCTCACGTTCAGAGGAAGGCGGCGGGAAGCTGGCGGACCTGCCGCGCGTCCGCTCCCCTGCTGGCACTCATGAATCGGCCTCCAGGCGCACTGCGCTGGGGCGTACCTCGCCCACGCTCTCCGGGTGGCGGGCGCAGCGAAGATGCACGCGTGCCGTTGAGCTGGGCGCCGCGGCCCGAGCGGACACGCGGGCACGCTCTACGTCCTCGACGAGGCCGACCATCGGTCTGCACGGCAGACGTGGACCGCCTCATCGCTACCCTGCGTCCCTTCGTCAGGCGCGGCGACACGGTGCTCGTCATCGAGCATCACCTCCCGACCTGATTGCCGCCGCGGACCCACGTCATCGACCTGGGGCCCAGGCGGCGCCGCAGGGGCGCGTGGCCACTGGGATCGCCGCGCGACGTCGCGCGCAGGACCACGGCCACGAGGTCGCCTCGCGGAAGCCGCACGGCCCCAGCGCCAGACGCGCGGCGCTCCTCCGCGTAGTCTCAGGGCCCATGCGCATCGGATCGCCCTGTTCCTCCCTGCTCGCATCGGAGCCGTCGCCTGGGGTGGTCGCCTGCGGCGAGGACTCCTCGGCGGCGATGCGCGTCGCCATCCAGACCTTGCCGGGCGACGGCGCGCCACCGAGCCGATCTGGCTCCTGCCCCTGGACCAGAACCGGGGGCGTCGCGCTGCTGCGTCCACCGGTGTCGACGACGGAATGCACCTCTACGAAAGTCCGATGCGCCCGCGAAAGGTGTCTATCGCGTCGGGGAACGACGCGGGCTGGAGCCCACGCTCGCGACCGGCCAGACGCTCACGCAGTTCCACGCCGAACCGGGTGGTCCGCCGACTTTCACGCGCTGGCGGAACGCTCTACATGCGTCCGCGCTTGGCGGATGCATGGCGTCATCGGACATCGCCGTCGAGCGCTACGTCGAGGGGCGACCGGAGTTCGATAAGGGGCGTTTGTTGACCCCCAGGGCAGCCCGGCGGCTGGCTCATGGTCCGCTTGCCGAAGGACGTCTTGGTGCCCGGTGCGCGACTGCGCGCCTTCGCCGTCTTCGAAGGCAACGTGCCCACGAGCGCTGTCACCCTGGCCGTCGGCGACAAGCCGGACGTTCCCTACATCCGTCTGCTCGAGCCAGCGACGGGTCTGCCGCTGACCGTCGAGCTCGTCCATGGCCACGTCGAGGACGGGACGGAGGCCGAGCTGCAGCTGGTCGATCACCCACTCGACATCACGTGGACGGCGCGCTTCGCCCGCGACCGCGCATGGTTCTCGGGGCTCGGCGACCACGTCGAGGGGATGTACGTGACGATCCCCGCGTGGGGCGAGCTGGCCCGCTGGCACGTCGGCGAGGAGGCCTGGCTGAAGGAACAAGCCCTGCTCCCGCTGGCCATGGGCCCGAAGAGCGAGCCGCGTCGCGTGGCGCTGCCCGCCCTGCCCAAGGGCCTGCGCCCGGATCGCGTCCTCTTGCGTGCGCCAGCTGGGGATCGCCTCGGGCAGGTGCCGCTCGAACGTCACGACGATGGAGGCTGGTCCATCGTGGTCCCTGCGGGCGAGCACGTCGGCTGGCTCGAGGCCGATGGTTCGTTTTCCGCCATCACCATTCCCGCCGGAGACGGACCCGCGAAGGTGGAGGCGCCCACGGCGCCTGCCACCATCGTGGGGAGCGTCGTCGACTCGCGTGATTCCGTGCGCGTGCGAGCCGAGCGCGAAGAGGCCGAGGGGATTTGGGTCGGTGGAGCGGGATTCGACACGGCGCCCGACACGGGTCTCGGCTACGAGATGCGCGTTCCGCCGGGACGCTGGCGTGTGCGCGTGGTCCGTTCCGACCTCCGCATGACCGAGCCGCGCACCGTTCCACTCCTGCTGGAATCGGGCGCGCGATTCACCGGCTTTGACCTCTCCGTGCGTTGATGGCGCGTGCTCAGGTGCTGGGGTGCGGCCAGGCGGCTCGCCAGATGCTCGGTCCCGCACCGCCATCGGCTCCTCGAGGCAGCGTCCTTGGCGCGGCCTGCCAAGGCAGGCCGACGCGGACCACGAGTCGTCGCCGATCTTGGTCGCCGGTGCCGTAGGCACAGCAGCCGAGCCGCGCAGGCTGCGGGAGGCGAGCGCGCGCTACCTTCGCCCTGACGACCCGATGTGTGAAGCGAGTCCCTCGGTCCGGGGTTTGGCGGTCGGACGGCGCTCGCTGAGCGCTGACAGAGACGGAGGGTTCCGTTGACCGCCCCTTCGTGCGCGCGGTAGGGTCGCGGGCCACCTGAGGAGCCCGCCATGACCCGTCAGGAACCGCCCTTCGAACCCGCTCCGCCGCGCGCGACGCCCGCCGACCACGCCACGCGGGTAAGCCGTCGCGGTCTGTTCAAGGGAGCAGGCGCCGCCGCCGTGAGTGCCGCGCTGCTGGGCGCCCGCGAGACGCTCGCCCGAGAGGCCGCCGTGGCCGACGAGGTGCGCACGCAGGGCCCCGGCCTGGTGCCCATCACGCTGCGGGTGAACGGCGAAGAGCGCAAGGTGCAGGTCGAGCCGCGCACCACGCTGCTCTCCGCCTTGCGCCTGCGGCTGGACCTCACGGGTGCCAAGCCGGTCTGCGAGCGCAGTCAGTGCGGCGCGTGCACGGTGTGGCTCGATGGCCAGACGGTCTACGCCTGCAGCGTGCTGGCCGTCGAAGCCGAAGGGCGCGAGGTGACCACGGTCGAGGGCCTCGGAACGCCGAGCGACATGCATCCCGTGCAAGCCGCCTTCTGTGCGGAGGACGCGCTGCAGTGCGGCTTCTGTACGCCGGGCATGGTGATGGCGTGCGCCTTCGCCGTGAAGCAGCACGGCAAGGACCTCACCGAGGACCAAGCCCGCGCGGCCGTCGCGGGCAACCTCTGCCGCTGCGGCACCCACCCGCACGTGCTTCGCGCAGCGCTTCGCGCCGCGAAGGGGGAGTAGGCCATGGCTCGCCGCGTCACCTACACGACCGGTCTCGTGGGTAGCGACGAACGCGTCGCCCAGCACCCCCAGGCCCGGCGCGAGATCACCGTCGACGTCCATGACGACGACGCCACGCCGTGGGGCGTCGACGCCAAGCTGCGGGTCGTCGGTACCGACGTGCCGCGCGTCGACGGGCCCGCCAAGGCCACGGGCGCGGCCAAGTACACCTACGACATCCAGCCGCAGGGGCTTTGTTTCGCCGGCCTCGTCACCTCGCCGCACGCGCATGCCGAGGTGCAGGCGGTCGACGTGGCCGCTGCGCTGAAGATCCCCGGTGTGTTGGTGGCCCGTGCCGCGGGCGGCCGTCAGGTGACCTTCCCCGGCTCGATCGTGGCGGTCGTGTGCGCCGAGAGCGAGGAGGCGCTCGACGACGGTCTTCGCGCCGTCGTCGTCACCTACGACGTGAAGCCGCCCGCCGTGACGGTCGAAGACGCAATGGCCGACGGCGCCGCGCAGGTCGACCGCCGGGCGCCCAACGTGCCGCCCGAGGACGACCCCCGCGCCACCATGCGCCGCGGAGATGCCCAGGGCGCGTGGGACGCCGCCGAGGTCAAGGTCGAGGGTACGTGGCGCACGGCCATCCAGACCCACAGCTGCCTCGAGCCCCACGGTGTCGTCGTGCAGGTGATGCCCGATGGTCACGCCACGATCTGGGCCAGCACGCAGGCAACCTCCGGCTTTGCCGCGGGGCCGGCGATGAGTCGTGCGCTCGGTGTTCCTGCCGCCAAGATCCGCGTCCTCACCGAGCACATGGGCGGCGGTTTCGGCAGCAAGTTCGGCGCACTCGAGTGGGATGTCCTTGCGGCCGAGCTGGCGCGCGAGACGAGGCGCCCTGTGCGCATGCTGCTCTCGCGCCGTCTCGAGCACCTGCTCGGCGGCAACCGGCCCGACTCCATCCAGCAGATGGAGCTTGGGGGCACCAAGGACGGACGTTTCACGGTGCTGCGTGGCGACGTGCTGGGCACCGCAGGCAACGCGGCCGGTGGTGCCGGCTCCAACAACGTCATGGTGTACGGCCTGCCCAACGTCGCGATGCGTCAGCGCACGGTGCGCACGCACACGGCCCGCGCGGCGGCCTTCCGTGCCCCGCGTCATCCCCAAGGCGCCTTCGCCCTCGAGGGGGTCATCGACCGCTTCGCGCATGCCGCGGGCCTGGACCCGCTGGAGGTGCGCAAGCGCAACGACGACCATCCGATCCGTCGCATCCAGTGGGACCTGGCCGCCGAGCGCATCGGCTGGGCCGAGGCGCGCGGCCGCGGCGGCCAACGCAAGGACGGGCCCTGGCGCTTCGGCGTGGGCTGCGCGGCGGCTCGCTGGAGCAATGCGGGGCGCGGCGCGTGGCGTGTGGACCTCAAGGTCCACGCCGACGGACACGTCGCGGTCATGAGCGGCGTGCAGGACATCGGGACGGGTACGCGCACGCTCATGGCCGTGCTGGTCGCCGAAGAGCTCGGGATCGGCGTGGACCGCGTCGACGTGCGCGTCGGCGACACCGACTACCCGCCGGGCCCGGGCAGCGGCGGCAGCACGACGTCGCCGTCCATCGGACCCGCGGCGCGTGAAGCGGCGTTGCATGCACGCGAGGGCGTGGCCGCCAAGCTGGCGGAGGCCTGGGACGTGCCCGTGGCGGACATCGGCTGGAAGGACGGGCACTACGAAGCCGGCGGCCGCACGGCCTCGTTCGAAGAGGCGGCTCGCCTGGTCGGCACGGGCGGGCTGGCCGTCAGCGGCACGCGCCGACCCAACTACGAGGGTCCCTACGGGGAGACGGCTGGCGTCCAGATGGCCGAAGTGGCCGTGGACGTCGAGACGGGCGTCGTGCGCGTGAAGCGCGTCGTGGCCGTCCATGACGCGGGCCGCCTGGTAGATACGCTCACGGCACGCAGCCAGGTCAACGGCGGCGTGCTGCAAGGCATCTCGTTCGCGCTCCACGAAGAGCGCCGCCTGGACCGTGCGCAGGGCGACATGGTCAACCCCACCTTCGACACGTATCGCATCCTCGGCTTGGCCGACACGCCGCAGATCGACGTCCTCCTGACGTCCGTCGTCAGCGGGTTCAACAACGCCGGGATCATGGGCTTGGGCGAGCCCGCCACGGTGCCCACCGCCGCTGCGGTGGCCGGCGCCGTGTACGACGCGATCGGTGTGCAAGTCACGGAGCTGCCCATGACGCCTGCCCGCGTCTTGGCCGCCCTGGAAGGAGCCTGATCGTGAAGGCCTTCACCTTCGTGCGCCCGCGCACCGTGGATGCCGCCGTAGCGGCGTTGGCCGAGACGGGGGGCGCCGTCCATGCGGGTGGTGTCGACCTGCTCGATCGGATGAAGGAGCACGTCGACGAGCCGTCGCACCTCGTCACCCTGCTCGACGTGCCCGGTCGTGACGCGATCGCCCTCGAGGACGACGGCGGCGTGCACCTCGGGGCGGGCGTCACGCTTGCGGCGCTCGCCGAGAACGACGTCGTGCGTCGGTTCCTGCCCTCGCTGGCCGAGGCAGCCGGCCAAGCCGCGAGCCCCGCCATCCGTCACCGCGCCACGCTCGGCGGCAACTTGGCCCAGCGCACGCGCTGCGGCTACTTCCGCATCGCCTCCTTCAGCTGCCTCAAGCGAGGCGCGGATGCTTGTCCCGTGCGCGCCGAGACGGGCGTGCAGGAAACGGCGGCGGTCTTCGCCAACGAACCGTGTGCTTCGGCGCACCCCTCCAGCTTGGCCCCCGTCCTCCAGTCGCTCGGCGCGCAGCTGGGCGTGCAAGGGCCGAAGGGCGCACGGAGTGTCTCGCTGGCCGAGGCCTGGCGTGCGCCGGAGAAGGGCGTGGCGGGCGACCTTGCGCTTGCCGCCGACGAGCTGATCACGGCGATCGTCGTGCCGCCGCGGACGCGCCCGCAGCGTGTCGGCTACGAAGAGGTGCGCCAGAAGGCGGCCTTCGACTGGGCACTCGTCTCGTGTGGCGTGCGCGTGGAGCTCGACGACGACGGTCGCGTGAGCGATGCGTCGATCGTGCTGGGCTCCGTGGCGCCTACGCCGTGGGTGGCCACGGCCGCCGAGGCAGCCTTGCGCGGCAAGGCCTTCGGCGCGGAGCCGATCGCCGCGGCGGCCAAGGCGGCCACGCAGGGGGCAACGCCCCTGAGCGGCAACACCTACAAGGTGCGCTTGGTCGAAGTCGCCGTGCGACGTGCGCTGACGCGCGCGCTCGAGGGCGCGAAGGGAGGTGCACGATGAGCAACCGACCGACCGACGGCCAGGCGTGGGGTCCCGGCGAGTACACCGCCGACGTTCGCGCCCAGATGCGCACGCGCTGCGTGCATCTCCTCACCAAGGAGGTCTTCACCGGCCTGCCCGCCGAGCACGAGAAGCCCTTCGGCTTGGACGAGCCGCTCTGGTGGTGCGATCGCACGGGCCGCGCCCTCGGCCCCGATGGCTCCGCCGCCTGCCGCGAGGGCTGCCACGCCCCTGGCCGCACCTGCTACGTCCCGCCGATTCGGCTGTAGCGCCCCGGCGGTGCCCGGCTCCTTGCGGCGGAGCTCCGCAGGAGCGACGCACGCGAGGTGCCAGGCTCCGTCGGTAGGTGGCCGCAGCCCGGTTGCACACGCGCAGGAGCGCGGCGGGGCGCTTCCCTGCCGGCGAACACGGCACGTCGGAGCCAGGCACGCGATCCGCGCCGCAGGCGGCGCCATCGCGAGCCAGGCACCTCCGCGCGCCTACAGCCCCCGCGCCCACGCCGGGCGCAGCGGGACGTCGCCCTCCAGCGCGGCGTCGAGCACCTGCACGATGCGGTCCCGATCGCGGGGGAGGCGTCCCTCCAGCGGTAGCCAGTTGCTGGCGTGGTTCGTGCGGAAGATCGCGTTGCTCGGCGCCGCCTCGGCCACGAACGTGCGCATCTCCTGCAAGAGGCCGCGCACGTCGGGCAGCTCGAACGCTCCGCGCTGCTGCAGCGTGGCGATGGGGGTCCCGGGAATCACGGTCAGCGTGAGCAGCGAGACGAACCGTGGGTCCATGGCCGAGGCCAGCCGGGCGCTCGCGACCGCGTGCTCGTGGCTGCGTTCCACGCCGCCGGCGCCGAGCAGGAAGATGGTCGACAGCTTCATGCCCGCGGCGTGTGCCTTGCGCGCCGCCTCCACGTGCTCGGCGTGGTCCGCGCCCTTGGCGATGCGCTTCATCGTGACGTCGTCGCCGCTCTCGGGTCCGACGTAGAGCAGCGACAGCCCCTCGCGCGCCAGCTCGTCCAGCTCGTCTTGCTCCTTCGCCAGCAGGTTGCGTGCGGTGGCGTACGCGCTGACGCGGCGCAGGCGCGGGAACGTCGCACGCAGCGCCGTCAGAAGCGGGCGCCAGACGTCGAGCTCCATCACCAAGGCGTCGCCGTCGGCCACGAACACCTTGTCCACGTCCGGGCCGAGGCGCTGGCGGGCGAGCTGCACGTCTTCCAAGATGTCGCTCAGGGGCCGAACGCGAAACCGCTTGGCCCGGTACATGTCGCAGTACGTGCAGTGGTTCCAGGAGCAGCCGATCGTGGCCTGCAGGATCCACGACTCCGCCTCGCTCGGCGGCCTGTAGATGTCGCCCTCGTAGCGCACGCTCCGAGGGTACGCGGCCGTGGCAGCCCCGTGACCTGGGGCCCCGATGCCTGACGG
This sequence comes from Planctomycetota bacterium, assembly GCA_020631815.1. GTDB lineage: Bacteria > Planctomycetota > PLA2 > PLA2 > JAEUHO01 > JACKGW01. The sequence continues at coordinate 72,647 of JACKGW010000011.1, forward strand.
CGATGCGCCCTCCGCAGCGCGCGGGGACCCGACGCATGACGCCCGCGTGATCGCCGGGAACCACGCTGGGACTCCAGGGAGGACGCGATGGGACATCACGGGATCGGTGCGCTGGCCAAGGCCCTCGGGTGGGGGGGCTTCCTGGTTGCGATCGTGGGCCTCACGGCCTGCCAGGGTGCACGCCGCGGGCTGCGTGGGCGCTGTTGCGCACCGGCCGTGCGCGCGGCACCGCCGCCGCCTCCCGGGTGGGTTCCGGCCGAGCCACTGCCCGATGCGCCCGCCCCCGTGGCCTCGGCCACGTCGTCGGGCGTGCCGCGGACGTTGCTTCGGTACTTCGACGTAAAGGACCTGGCGGACCAACCCGCGGCGCAGGAGCGCATCCTGGCGTGGGTCGCCAATGCGCCCGGTGAGCCCAGCGTGAGCATGCGCAACGGCATCCTCATCGTGCGTGGCTACCGCCCACTGCTCGATGCGGTCGAACGCTGGCTGGTCCAGCTGCGTCGTGGCGAGGAGGTCGCGGGTCCGCCGGTGCCCAACTTGCCGCCGTCCATGTTGACCGGCTCGCATCCCGTCCTGCGACAGAACGACAGCGTCGTCCAGGTCCACATGGTGGCCGACATCGTCGGACTCGAGCTGCCCACGGACACCGACCTGGCCTTCGATCGCGCCGCCGTCGCGTCGCTCGCCGTGAAGGCCGGGGTGCCGATCACGGCGGAGGGCTTGGTCGAGGGCCTGCGCGCGTGGCTGCACGACGTCCACCAAGAAGACACGGAGCTCACGACGGGGCCCGGCAACACGACGATCGTCGTGAAGGGCAGCCGCGCGGGCCAGCAGGCCGTGGCAGGCGCCCTCACGCTTCTCCGTCGACAGCTGGCGTGGGCGTTCGAGCCGCCGCTGGCTGGTGACGTCGAGGCAGCGGCCGCCACGCTGCGCATCTACGACGTGTCGGATCTCTTGGTCGATCCGATTCCGGTCGCCATGGAGCTGCCCTGGCCGGATGGAACAAGGCGCGCGTTTGCCGCGGACGCCTACATCCCCGGCGAACAGCTGGCCAGCGCCCTGCACAGCGCCGCCGGCGACCTCAGGGGTCAGGTTGCGTACGAAGGCGGAACGAGAGCCGGTCGCGGCCACCTGATCGTGTCGGGGCCCCATGCTTTCCACGAGCGCGTGGCCACCGCCCTCGGCACCCTCCGCCGCGCCTACGAGCTCTACGTCCTGCCTCCCCTGCCGGAAGGGGAGTAGCAGGGCGGGTGCCTGATCCCGCGCAGCGGCGCCGCGAAGCGGCAACGCGGGGCGCGGGGTCTGGCTCCGCCAAGCGGTGGCCGCGGCTCGGATGGCTGCTGATGGGCGCACGGAGGCGGAAGGCCCGGCGGCGAGCGATGCACTTCGGTGTCAGACCCGGCGCCCCGCGTCGCTTCGCTCTGCTGCGCCGGATCAGACACCTCCGCGCGCAATCCTCCGCTTCATCACGGTCCAGCCCAGGCCGTCGGCCACGCATGCGACACCCACGGCGGCAATCGCATGACGCCCTCGCGGTCAGATGCGGGTTCAGACTCCTCCGTGCTCGAGGCGTCGCGAGCGCGGGGTCTGATCCCGTGATGCGGTGTCGCGGTAGCGACGCCGCGGGCACGGGGTCTGACCCCAAGCGGACCCCGCACCACGGCAGGCGCACTGCGGTATCAGACCCCGTGTCAGTGTCGCTTCGCTCCCAGACACGGGTTCAGACACCTCCGCGCGCAATCCTCCGCTTCATCACGGTCCAGCCCAGGCCACCCGCGACGTACGCGACGCCCACGGCGGCGATCGCATGACGGCCGACGGTCAGCGCCGCCACGGCGCCTGCCACGGCGCCGAGGAAGAACGCGATCGTCAAGCCCAGCGGCGCGACCCACGCCCAGGCTGCCACGTGCCGCTTGCGCAGCGCCATGCCAGCGGTCACACCGAGGTCGGTGAGAAGCCCCGTCACATGCGTCGTGCGCAAGATCACCCCACGGTGGTGCGTCGCGAGCGCGTTCTGGAACCCGCACGCGATGGCCGCCAGCCCGATCGCGACCGTGACGTCGACGTCGATCACGGCCCACGACGCCAAGAGCAGCGCACCGATGGCCGTCACGCTGCGCCCGTAGGGGCGTGACAGCTCCAGCGCCCGGTGGTGGATGAACAGCCCCGACAACATCGCACCACCCACGAAGCCGAGCAGCGCCGCCGCCAGGCGGCCGATGGGCGCGCCGCGCGGGGCTCCGGAACGCGCCAAGTCCTCCGCGAAGCGCGACAGGTCGCCGGTGAGGTGACTCACCGACGTACCCAGCTCCATGAGGAAGCCGACGTTCAAGGCAGCCGCCAGGAAGGCGAGGGCACAGCCCCCCGCCAACACCCACGCTGCCCGCGGTTCGATGCGCATGGCGACGCATGATCGCGCCGCACCCAACCCCTGCCGAGATCCGCTACCCTCCCGCCATGAGGGACGTCAGCGAGAGCCCGCGCTTCCAGGTGTCGGTGAACGGCGTCGTGCAGACGACGTGCGGGACCGGTCGCCTGGGCACACTCATGATCCTGCTCACGTGGGGCGCCCGTGACGCCGACGCTCCGGAGCACGCTCGTTGCGAGGCGGCCGATCTGGGGCCGTGGCTGCACCTGGACGTGGGCGGCCACGAACCGGCGACCGACATGTCGCGCACATGGCTCCGCATGGACGCCTTCGAGCTCGGCGACGTGATTGCGGTCCGTGTGCTCGAGCCCGGCCCGATCGACGCACCCTTGGCCACCTTCCGCTTGCGTGAGGGTCCGTCGGGTGTGGCCTACCGACGGGTCGTACGCGGAGACGCCCCACGCGCCGAACGGACAGGCTTGGACGAAGTCCGCTTCGATGTCCGGTCAGACGGGGAACGTCGCGGCACCATCGGCGTCGGCCGCTTTGGCGTTGTGGTCATCACGATCGAGTGGTCTCCGCTGGCAGGCGAGGACGGCGCGGAGGAAGGCGCGGTCGTCGTCGCTCTTGGCGGCAACATCGAAGGACATGGCGACCCTCGTCGCTGGCCCCTGCTCGAGCGTCTGGCGTGTGGTCAGGAGGCCTCCTTCGAGATCCTCGGCCCCGGCCCCAGCGATCCCCCTGCGCCCAGGGACGAGGACCAACCAGCCCAAAACGAGAAGAGCCCGGCGAAGGACGTGCCTCCGCCGGGCCCTTGAAAGGCGATGCAGGGCGAGCCCTACATGTAGTTGATGAACCAGTTCTTGCGACCGGTCTCGGCCTCGGCCTCGCGACGCCACGGGGGCACGACGCCCTCGAACATCGCGGCGACCCACGGCACATCGACGGGGGCCAGCTTGCGGCCGGGCGTCAGGTGCATCGGACGATCGCGGATGTCGGCCAGCAGGTGGCCGAGGATGTCCAGGTGGAACGAGTGATCGCCCGCCAGGACCTCCATGAACTTGCGCAGGTACCGGTCATCGACCTGGTCCGTCGCCTTGCGGTGGAAGACGATCGCGCGCTCGGCAGCGCGGAACGCCTCGTCGAAGGCGGAGTAGAGAGCCGGGGGCGTGAGGATCGCCGGACCCTCGGCCGCGCGCGGACGACGGCGACGACCGCTCTGCTTGATCAGCGAGCGACCGCCATCGCGGTCACGCAGGTGACGCGAGAGGATGCGGGCGTGGTCACGGACCTCCGCGGCGTACTCCTCGAAGAGCCGACGGATCGGGCCGTACGTGAACGCACGGCCGACACGCAGGTAGCGCGCCTCGACGTTCTGCTCGATGTGGATGCCCGTCTGGACGATCCGCGCGGTGCGGTCCTGCTGGGAGGTGATCTGCGTCATGGTCGGCTCCTCCGTTCGCGGTCCTGTGGGAGACGCGCGAGGTGGATCGATCGAGTGGCCCATCCACCCGATGTCGGCAACGTCGCGTCGCACGCGAAAACGCTGCTGTAGCCGCGCAATGTAGAGCGGGTGCCCAGGCCCGCGCAACCCCCCAGATTTCCAAAATCTTTCTAGGGTGTTTGAATGTCACATTGCGCGGTGCTCGCAGGATCTTCACAAGTGATTGACTTGAAGGTCCTTACGACGGTTTGGGAACCCCTGTTCTCAGGTTGTGGATTCGGTCACGCGTTTGAATTTGCCCGGACGGTGCGCCCGGAGGCCCGATTTTGGGCCTGCGAAGCACCGCCGAGCTGCGGGACGATCGTCTTCTCGAGCTGCGCTTCGAGGTGCGCGGCGCCGCCTCGCGGCTGCCGCTGCACGAGTCGCGTCACACGATAGCCCCGACGCTCGTACCAGGCCACCCGCCCTGCTTCGGGGATGGCTCGCAACGTGGCGTGGACGAGACCCCAGCTGGTCAAGGTCGCCTCGGCCTCCGCGAGCAGCCGGCTGCCCACCCCCAGGCCCTGGAAGCGCGGCCGGACGGCGAGGTCGGCGATCTCGCCCGCGTCGGCGGCCCGGGCGCCTGCCGCGGGGAGCACCCGTACGACACCAGCCGTCCGGCCCGCCAGGGCCACCAGGAGGAACACGTCCCCGCGGCGGATCGCCGCCTCCAGGGCCCCGATGTCCTCCGGCGGGCTGCCGATGGGGACGGCCGCCCCCAGGGGGCCACGGCCGACATGGGCCGAGTGCAGGACGCGGGCGATGGAGGCGACGTCGGGCAGACCGGCCTGGAGAACGGCGACCTCGGGCCTGAGGGCCTGGGCGAGGTCGGCGCCCCGCAGGTCCCGTCCCACGCGCTCCCCCGGCAGGGGGGCGACCTCCTCCACGTACGGGAGGCCCTGGAGATGGCGGGTCCAGTCGCCGCCGCGCACGAGGTCGTCGGCGATGGCCCTGAGGCGCCAGCCTTGGCCGCGCCAGCGCTGGCGCAGGGCCTCGACCTTGGCCGGGGTCGGTTCGAGGAAGGACATGGGGGGACCTCCCTATCGACCCGGCCTTCGTCGGGCCTTGACCCACCTCGCCTGGTCCCGGGTCCAGGGGGTCGGGCGGGGGGTGGGACCCGCGGCGCGCCGTCCGTACCCTTCCGGGCATGGAGGGACCCATCAACTTCACCGTCTTGCCGCGCCTCGCGCGCAAGACGCCCACGCGCATCCTGTTCCTCGTCATGGACGGGCTGGGCGGTTGCCTGGGCAAGGGGCCGACGGCGCTCCAGGCCAGCAAGCACCCCAACCTGGATGCATTGGCGGCTCGGAGCGCGTTGGGTCGCACGATCCAGGTGCTCGACGGCATCACGCCAGGCAGTGGTCCGGGGCACTTGGCGCTCTTCGGCTACGACCCGCTCACCGTGGACGTAGGTCGCGGCCTGCTCGAAGCGTTGGGCGTTGGCGCCGACGTCGGCCCGGGTGACGTGGCCATCCGCGGCAACCTCTGCACGGTGGACGCCGAAGGACGCGTCGTGGATCGCCGCGCCGGTCGCATCCCCACGTCGCAAGCGCGGCCGCTCATCCGTCAGCTCGCCGAGGCGATTCCCGCGATCGACGACGTCATGGTCGAGTTCCACGCCGGTCTGCAGCATCGCTTCGCCGTCGTGTTGCGCGGGCCCGAGCTGGGGCCGGACGTGGACGACACCGACTCCGGTGAGATCGGTCGCCCGATCCTCTCGGCCTACGCCCGCAACGGAGCCGCGGCACGCACGGCGAGCATCGCCGACCAGATCACGCGCTTGGCGCAGGAGACGCTCGCGGGGCGCGAAGTCGCCAACGCCGTGCTGCTGCGCGGGTTCGCGGCCCGACCGGAGATCCTGAGCTACCGCGAGCTGGCCAAGCTCTCGGGCGTCGCGATTGCCGCGTACCCGGCCTACCGCGGCGTGGCCCGCCTGCTGGGCATGCACATCGTCGACACGATCGAACCGGGCTGCCCTGTCCGCGACGAGGTGGATGCGCTCACCGACGTGTGGGGCGACGACTACGACTTCTACTTCCTGCACGTGAAGGGCACGGACAGTGCCGGCGAAGACGGGGACCTCGCCCGCAAGGCGCAGGTCATCGAAGAGGTCGACGAACAGCTGCCGCGCCTCCTCGCGCTCGAGCCCGACGTCATCGTCGTGACGGGTGACCACGCCACACCCGCGCCGTTGCGAGCGCACAGCTGGCACGGCGTGCCCACGATCCTGCACGGCCCGTGGTGCGAGCCCGACGCCGAGACCACGTTCGACGAGGAGGCCTGCCAGCGCGGCCGCCTCGGCGCCCGCTTGCCCGCTACCGCACTCCTGCGCCTGGCCCTCGCCAACGCGGGCAAGCTCGTCAAGTACGGAGCCTAGGAAGATGCCCGAGCCTGTTGCCCTCGACTCGCGTCCCGCGGGGGGCGCAGGCACGTTGCTGTGGGCCTTGGTCGCGCTCGCGTGGGTCGGTGCGTTCATGCCCGACCCGTGGGTGATCGCCACGCTGCCCGGCATGTTCGGCATGCTGCGCGTGATGGAGCGTTGTCAGCGCTTCCGCAACCTGGTCGGGTTGATCGCGCTCTTCGGCGCCCTGGGCATCGGCTTTGGCTACCGCTGGCTGGCGCCGACCGTGGAGCAGTTCAGCGGCGGCCGCGTCGGCACGGTCGGATCCTGGGCCTTGGCGGCCCTGTTCGGCGTCGTCGGCACGATCCACATCATCGTGTTCGCCGTGGTCTACCGCGCGCTCCTGCGCGGCAACCGGCGCCCGCATCCGCTCGTGACCGTCGCCCTGTTCGTGGCGTGCGAGTCGCTGCCCATTCGCCTGTTCCCGTGGATGGCCGGACACGGCGCCGTCAATGCGCCCCCGCTGCTGCAGAGCGCGTCGTGGGGGGGCGTGCCGGCGGTCTCGTTCGTCTTGCTGGCCTTGATCGTTCCCGTCCACGAGATGTGGGCCAGCCTGGGCGCCGATCGCGCCCGTGCGCGCGTGAAGGCGGCGACCTTCACGTTCGTCGTGGGGGCGGCCCTGTTCGGCTGGGGCCACGTGCGCTGGGAGATGCTCCGCGAGCAAGACGAGCGGGCCACCGAGCGCGTCGTCGTGGGCATCGTGCAGCCGGACATCGGCGCCGGCGAGAAGCGCGGCGCCGAACGTGGGTACGAGGACAAGAAGGCGGCCACGATCGCCGCCTACAAGGCGGGTAGCCAGGCGGCGCTCGACAAGGGCGCCGAGCTGATCGTCTGGCCGGAGACGGCCATTACGGATCCCATCCGCCTGCTCGAGCCCAAGTTCGACGCGGCGAACACGCGCAACACCCTCAGCCGCCACGGCTGGGGCTTCCTCGACGAGCTGGGCAAGCAGGCGACCTTCCTCGTCGGCGCGTACGAGCACAAGGTGCTCCCCCCGGGTGCGGCGCGGTCGGCGGGAGCGCGCGACGTCGCGCGCCAGCTGCAGGACAACGACCAGCGCTACAACGTCGCGGCGCTGCGCCCCATGGGCCCTTCCGGTCCGGCGTGGAGCGTCTACCGCAAGACGTACCTCATCCCGTTCGGCGAGACGATGCCGCTCGGGCTGCCCCAGTCGATGCTGCCGCAGGGCTTCTTGATGCGCCCGGCGCCCACGCCGTCCGAGGCCCTGGTGTGGAACGGGCGCCGCGTGGTGCCGTTCCTTTGCTACGAGGGCATCCTGCCCGAGCACGTTCGCGAGACGGCCGGCGCCGAGGTGCCCGATCTGCTCGTGAGCCTCACCAACGACTCGTGGTTCGGTGACACGTGGGAGCCGCACCAACATCTCAACTTCACGCGCTTCCGCGCCGTCGAGCATGCTGCACCTCTCGTGCGCGCAACGAACACGGGCATCAGCGCGTTCGTGACGGCTTCGGGCGACGTCGTGGAAACGCTCGGTGTCGGCAAGGAAGGCGTCTTGGTGCGCCCCGTCCCGATGGTGGACCGCGGCCGCACGCTGTACGCCCGCTACGGCTACCGGATGCCGTGGGCCCTCGGGGCGTTCGTGCTGCTGGCGCTTCTCGTCGGGCCGTTCCTGCCCGGTGGAAACCGTCGCACCGACTGACATCCGGGATCGGGGGGGAGAGCATGCTGACCGTGCGACTGACCCCGCACTTGAAGCGCTTCTTCCCCGTGCCCGATGAGGTGCAGGTCGACGCGACGACGCTCCCCGAGATGGTGCAGCGCCTCGATGACCTCTGGCCCGGGTTGGGCTTCTACGTCGTGGACGAGCGCGGCGCGCTGCGCGAGAACGTGGCGATCTGGGTAGATGGCGCGCGCCTGTTGGATCGCTCCCGCTTCGGCGAGCCGGTTCGCGATGGCGCCGTCGTCCACGTGATGCAGGCCCTCTCGGGGGGATGAACGGAGACGCAGATGGCCACCACCAACGACCGCTTCCTGCTGGGAACACGCAAGGGTCTCTTCGATGTCCGGCGACAGGGCGGCGCCTGGGCCCTGGGTGAGCCCCGGCTCCCGGGGCAGACGATCGCGTTCGCCGTGCGCGACCCGCGTTCGAGCAGCGTCTGGGCCTCGCTCGACCACGGGCACTGGGGCGCCAAGCTGGCGCGCTCCGACGACGACGGCGCCACGTTCGAGAAGACCGCGCCACCGACGTACCCCGAACACACCGGCGCGAGCGCCAAGTACTACTGGGTGATCGAGCCCGGTCCCGCCGACCGACCGGGCCACGTCTGGATCGGCACCGACCCGGGTGGGTTGTTCCGCAGCGAGGACGGCGGCGCCACGTGGTCGCTCGACGAAGCGCTCTGGGCGCTGCGCAAGGAGCATGCCTGGCAAGGGGGCGGCCGCGGCGAGGCCGGCATCCACTCGATCTGCTTCGACCCGCGCGACGCCCGGCACGCCTACGTCGGCATCTCGTGCGCGGGCGTGCTCGAGACCAAGGACGACGGAGCGTCCTGGAGCTACGTCAACAAGGGTCTGGTCAACGTGTTCGATCCCGGTAGCACCACGGACTACGGACATGACCCGCACTGTGTGGTGATCGCGCCGTCGAAGCCGGACGTGCTGTGGCAGGCCAACCACTGTGGCGTGTTCAAGTCTGCCGATGGCGCCGCCACGTGGCAGAACCTCACCCAGAAGCCATGGATCGACTTCGGCTTCACCGTGGCCGTGCACCCGACGAACCACGACCGCGCGTGGCTCGTGCCGCTGAAGAGCGACGAGGTCCGCACCACCGTCGATGGGCGCCTGGCCGTCGCACGCACGGACGACGGAGGCGCTACGTGGGACCTGTTCCGCGAGGGCTTCCCGTCGCCGGCCTACGACTTCCCGTTCCGCCACGCACTCGACGTCGGAGCCGACGGCGACACGCTGGCCCTGGCCACTACATCGGGCAACCTCTACGTCAGCGAGGACGGCGGCGTGACGTGGGCGACGGTCTCCACGAGCCTGCCGCCCGTGTACAGCGTGCGCTTCGCGTGAGCGCACCCGACCTGGACACGCTGCGCCTGCGCGGCGACCCCCCGCGCCGCATCGTCTGCCTCACCGAGGAGACGACCGAGATCCTGTACGCGCTGGGCCAGGGCGACCGCATCGTGGGGATCAGCGCCTGGACGTGTCGTCCTCCCGAAGCGCGCGAGCGGCATCCGATCGTGTCGGCCTTCACCGGCGCCAACGTCGAGAAGATCATCGAGCTGCAACCCGACTTGGTCGTCGGGTTCAGTGACGTCCAGGCCGAGCTCGCCCGCGAGCTGGTCAAGCGCCAGCTGGCCGTGCTGGTCACCAACCCGCGATCGATCGCCGAGATCCTCGACGTCGTGTTGCTGCTCGGACGCATCGTGGGGGAGGCGACGCGCGCCGAAGAGCTGGTGGCCGGCTACGAGGCGCGGCTCGAGACGATCGCGCTGCGCACGCCGGCCGAGGCGCCCCGACCGCGCGTCTACTTCGAGGAGTGGCCCGACCCGATGCTCTCGTGCATCCGCTGGGTGAGCGAGCTGATCGCCGTCGCAGGGGGGCAGGACATCTTCGCGGATCGCTCCGTGGGCCGTGCGGCGCGGGAGCGTGCCGTGACAGCGGACGAGGTGCTGGCGCGGAAGCCGGACGTCATCGTGGCTTCGTGGTGCGGCAAGCCCGTCGAGAAGGAGTCGTTCGCCCGGCGCCCCGGGTGGGAGCAGCTCCCTGCCGCGCAACCGGAGCGCATCCGGGAGATCGCTTCCGAGCTGATCCTGCAGCCGGGTCCCGCGGCGTTCACGGACGGCCTCGACGCACTGTGCGCGGCCATTTCGGGCGGACGGGGAGTCGGGTGAGATCTTCGCTTCGGGCCGCAAGGAGCCCGCGCATGCGGTGACGCTGGGCAGCCCGAAGAGGAGATCTCACCGGACTCCGTACGGGAGCCCGCATCTCCCTACCGATCTCCCGCATCCCTCCTACGCGGTAGCATGGGCTCGATGCGCGGCTTCCTCCTCGTGCTTGCGGTGCTGGGGGCCTCGGTCGCCGGCTGGTTGCTGCTCCGCGAGGAGGGCGTGCATCGGGACGACGTCGAGGAGTCCGACGAGGAGCTGCTCCTCGAGGGGCGCGGCGCCACGCTCCACGGCACGCCCGGGCGTCCTGCGCCTCCGCGCGACCCCCAGCCCGCGCCGGACCCCACCCAGCTTCCGGGAGCGGGCACGCCGGACGTCGAGGCCGAGGTCTTCCTGACCGGCCTCGTCGTGGACGCCGTCAACGGATCGCCCATCGCCGGAGCGCACGTGTGGGTCGAGCCGGCCGCCGAGCCGCTCGATCGCATCCCGCGCCACCTCGGTCTCTACAACGCCGACACCGACAAGCCCCCCGGTCCGGGCTCGCCCCTCGGCTTGGACGGTCGGCTCGTCGGCGCGTTCTCCGACGCCGAAGGACGCTTCCGCATCCTCGAGGCGCCGGAGGGCACGAAACGCGTCGACGTCTTCGCGCTCGCTCCGGGCTGGCTCGCCGCAGCGAGTGGTCCCCGCGTCGCGGGAGAGAACGTCGTGCTTCGCATGGAGGCGGGCCTCGAGCTCACGGGAACGGTGCGCGGCCCGCGAGGGCGTCCGCTCGTGGGGGCGCGCCTCATGACGCGGCCAGCCCCCGGAACGCGCCCGTCGCTTCGACACGTCGCGGTGGCGACGAGCACCGACGACGGGTCGTTTCGTCTCGGAGCCCTGGCGCCCGGCGACGTGATCGTGCGCTGCGAGCATCCCTCGCATCTGCCCGCCGAGCTCGGGCCGGTCGATCCCGCCACGAGTGGCCCGCTCGACTTCAATCTGGCGGCCGCCCTGTACGTGACGTTCGAGCTGGCCCCGACCGACGGCGTCGAGCCCGTGCACCCGTCGGTCGAGTTCCGGACCGATGCACCACAACCCGAGACCGGACTGACCTTGCTGCGGCCTTCGGTCGAGGTGCCCAAGGAGGGCAAGCTGCCTGGCATCTGGACGTACGTCGCCGTGCCGGTTCCGTGCCGTGGACGCTCGGTCACGTTCACCATCAAGGCGGAGAAGCACGCGCCGTGGACCAGCGATCCGGTCGAGCTGCCGGTCGAGGGTGGGAGCACGTCGTTGCGCGTTCCGCTGCAACCCTCGCTGGGCTCGGCCCAAGCGCGCGTCGCGTTCCGCGACGACGGCGGGCAGACGGTGGCGTACGGCGGCCTCGGGGCCAACCTCGAGCTCGTGATGCTGAGCGGCACCGAGCTTCCCGCAGGCGCCGTCGTCGAGGGCTCGAGCGAGCTCGTGCTGCGTAGCGTGCCCGAGGGTCGCTACCGCTTGGTCGTGCGCTCACCGCGCTACGCCCCCGTGAGCGTGGAGGTCGAGGCCACCACCTACGAGTCGCCTGCGGTCGAGGTCACGCTCGAGCCCGCGGCCAAGGTGCGCGTCATCTTCCGCGCCACCGAAGCCATGACCGTTCCGTTCCGGATCTACGAGAACGGCCGGCCGATCGCCGTGTTCCGGGACGGCGTGAACGGTGATGCCACGCAAGCACCCGTCGGCGGCCAAGAAGGTGGAGACGTGTTCACGGGCCTCGGCAAGGGCGTCTACGAGATCATCGTCAGCAGCGACCAGCTGGAAGCGCGGCCCACGTCCTTCCGCGCCGATCCGGGCGAGACCGTCGAGGTCGAGGTCGACGTGTCGCGCAAGTAGTCGGGCCCGGGGCGTCGCCCGCCGGACCGTCCGCAAAGGCAGTACGGAGGCGGGGATTTCTTCCGCAGCTTGCCGAGCAGCGCGTCCGCATGCGGGCAATCAGGGCGGCAAGCTGCGGAAGAGTTCCCCGCCTCCGTACCGCGTCCTGCGCCTGCCGACTACCTATCCCTGTACCCGCCGCGGCCAGAACAGGCCCAGGGCCGCGCCTACGATCGCCAGCACCAGCACGATGCCTGCCACGAACGGCAGGGGCTTGAGCAGGTGGTCGTGGGCGAGTCGCAGCAGGTCGTTGGTGAGGCCGAACGATCCGTTGCTTGCGTACTTGGCGCGCGCTGCATGACTCGTGATGAGCCCGACGCAGAGGACCATCGTCTGGCCGACCAAGTACGAGCCGGTGGCGGCGTAGGTGATGCGCTCGGCTCGCGAGCCGGTGAACCCGTCGCCGCGGGCTCGCCACAGGAACACGCTGCCGAACGCGATCTCGCCCAGGTGCCCGCCCAGGAGGAAGAGGAGTTCCTTCGTGCGGCTCATGGCCAGCCAGGGGTAGGCGAGAGCGACCACGCCCACGATCGCGCACAGCACGCGGTGCCGCCGCAGCGCCCAGGTCAGCCACAGCAGGCCGGCAGTGATCGCCACCACGAAGATCGTGGCCTGTTGACCGTGCACGGCCGCAGCGTGCCCGTCCAGGCGGATGGCCGGTACGGCGGCTTGGCCGAAGAACCACGAGATCGCGACGTGGCCTGTCTCGTGGACCAACGACACCAGGAACCAGCCCATGCGCTGCAGCAGCGGCGTGGCGGCGAACAGAGGCGCGAGCGCGAAGCCGATCAGCAGCGTCAGCCAGACGCCCTCGCGCGGCGCTTCGATCGGACGCGGCTCGGGCGTGGCCCACGTCGTGGGCGCAGGAGGCGCCTCGGGGGCCGCTGACCTCGGCGGTGTTCGTAGGGGGCTCTGGGGCAGGGCCCCGCAGAGGCCGCAGACCGGGTCTTCCGGGCCCAGGGCGTAGCCGCAGGACGCGCACGTCGAGGCGAAGGGGGCTCCGCGGAGACGGTCCATCGTCCCCCTATCGGCCATCGGCCCCAGCGGACCTGCGAGGGGATCTGCTTCCGGGGATACTCCGCGGCCGCATCCCGCACCCTTGGAGGAATCACCATGCGCTCATTCTGGATTGCCGCCGCAGTCGCTCTTGCCGCCGCAGGTGGCTGGATCGGTCGCACGGCGTTCGGTGAAGACGAACCGCAGGACGCTCCGGCCGCCGGCGCCGACATGGAAGCCGAGATGATCAAGCTGGCCACGCCGGGGCCGATGCACGAGTGGCTGGCGCAAGCCGCCGGCGAATGGGACATGGCCACTACGAGCATGAACCAGGACGGCACGAAGGTGGAAGGAACCGGCTGCGCAAGCATCAAGATGGTGCTCGGTGGGCGCTTCCAGCTGCAGACGACCACCGGCTCGTTCCACGGCATGCCCTACGAGGGCCACGGCATCACGGGCTACGACAACCTCTCGCAGACGTTCCAGAACTTCTGGTTCGACACACTCGGCACGACGCCTAGCGTCGCGAAGGGCAAGCGGTCGGAGGACGGCAAGACCCTCGAGATGAGCGGCGTTTGGCCGATGCCCGGCGGAAAGGACATGCCCTTCCGCATGGTGACCACGGTCGTCGACGCCGACCACATGACCTTCGCGATGCACGGCGACTTCGGTGGTGGAGAGGTGACCATGTTCACGTCCACCTACACGCGCAAGAAGTAGTCACGCACGAAGGTGCCAGGCTCGCGAGTGCCGCCCTCGCTCGCCTCGCGGAAGAGCGGAACGAGCGAGTGTGGCCACGCGCGGAGGTGTCTGATCCGGCGCAGCACCGTGAGGGGTGCAGGGGTGGTGCGGAATCAGCACCCCTGCTGCGCAGGCGGAGCCGGAGCACCAACTCCGCGCGGGAGCGCGGAAGCGATCGGAGACGGGCCTCCCCCCTCGGGTCGCGTCGAGCGCGTGTGAGCCATGCCGCGGACCGAGGCAGCGACGCGGGGCGCCGGGTCTGACACCGAAGGGCGCCTCTCGCCGTCGGGACTCTCCCGTGCGCGCGCACGCAGCAGCCATCCCGGCGGCGGCCACCGCTTGGCGGAGCCAGACCCCGCGCCCCGCGTTGCCGCTTCGCGGCGCCGCTGCGCGGGATCAGGCACCCGCCGCGCGCGCGGAGGTGTCTGAACCCGTGTCTGACCGTGAGGAGTGCAGAGGGGGTACGGAATAGCCCCTCTGCCGCGAGGGCGTGAGCCCGAGCGCCGACTCCGCGCGGGAGCGCGGAACGAGCATGTGAGGTCTCCGCCTGGGTTCAGACCCCGTGCCCGCGGCGTCGCTACCGCGACACCGCATCACGGGATCAGACCCCCAGGCTCTTCGGCTGGCCGACCTGCGGCCACCGCTTGGCGGAGCCAGACCCCGCGCCCCGCGTTGCCGCTTCGCGGCGCCGCTGCGCGGGATCAGGCACCCGCCGCGCTCGCCTCTCTAGATCCGCTCGAAGGGCGAGAACAGGCGCGCGTGCTCTTCCTGGGCCTCGCGATCGCTCATCGAGGCGATGCGGTCGCAGATGGCCCGCTCCAAGCCGACTTCGTCGACCCACGCGCGAGCGACCAGGTCCAGCATCCGGGGCTCGCGCTGGTAGGCGGAGAACAGCTCCATCAGGATGCGTCGCGCCTTCGTGCCCATCTTCATGAGGCGCGGGTGGCAGTAGAAGTGCTCGTGCAGGTAGTGGGACAGGTGCCGCTGCATGCGGTGCATGTCCTTGCTGAAGCCCACCAAGAGCCCGCCTTGGTCGCGGACCGCCTGGGGGCTCGTCACGCCCGACGCCGTGATGCGCTCCCAGGTGCTCTGCACGAGGTCGCCCACCGCGTGGTCGATCATGCGCTTCACGGTGAGCAAGGCCTTGCGCTCGTGGGAGAGCTCCGGCTCCGTGCGCACCACGTGCTGCCAGTGGTTGCGCCACAGATCGACGTCGCACAGGTCCAGCGTGGTCACGATGCCCGACGTGACGCCATCGTCGCAGTCGTGGGCCAGGTAGGTCAGCGAGTCGCAGACGTCTACCAGCTGCGCTTCGAGCAGCGGCTGCTGCCCCTGCGGGAAGCCGTG
This sequence comes from Planctomycetota bacterium, assembly GCA_020631815.1. Lineage (GTDB taxonomy): Bacteria > Planctomycetota > PLA2 > PLA2 > JAEUHO01 > JACKGW01. The sequence continues at coordinate 87,724 of JACKGW010000011.1, forward strand.
CGCCGACAGGTCGCGCGGGCTGTGGCGGGCAAAGGCCTCGCGCACTTCGTACGTGAGGTTCAGGCCCCGCCAGCGCGGATAGCGCAGCTCGAGGTGGTCGACCACGCGCAGGCCGTGCTCGTTGTGCTCGAAGCCGCCGTGCTCGGCCATCAGCTCTTGCAGGACGTACTCGCCCTTGTGGCCGAACGGGCCATGGCCCAGGTCGTGGCTGAGGGCGATGGACTCGGTGAGGTCTTCGTTGAGTCGCAGGGCGCGAGCCGCCGTGCGAGCGATCTGCGCCACCTCCATCGTGTGCGTCAGCCGCGTCCGGTAGTAGTCGCCCTCGTGGTTGACGAAGACCTGGGTCTTGTACTCGAGCTTGCGGAACGCCGACGCGTGGATGATGCGGTCGCGGTCCCGCATGTAGGCCGTGCGGTAGTCGTGCTCGGGCTCGTCGTGGACGCGACCGGCGCTGTCTTGGCTACGCATGGCGTACGGCGCCAGCTGCGCGTCCTCGCGGGCCTCGATCTCGCGGCGCGTGACGGTGCCGGTGGCGAAGCCAGGATCGGACGGGCGCGGGGACGGCGTGGTCGGAAGCACGCGGGGAGTCTACCCCCTCGGGCGTGGACGGCCCGGGGCCGGGTTCTGCCTGCGGAAGACGCAGGCGTACCCTGTGGCGCATGCGGACCGTCCTCCAGCGCGTGACCAGCGCCTCCGTGCAGGTCGAGGGCGAGGTGGTGGGCTCCATCGACCGCGGCGCCCTGCTCCTCGTCGGCGTCGAGGTCGGGGACACCGTGGCCGATGCCGAGGCCACGGCGAGGAAGGTGGCGGCGCTGCGCTTCTTCCCGGGGCGCACGCCCATGGACCTGACGTTGGCGGAGGTCGGCGGCAGCTGCCTCGTCGTCAGCCAGTTCACGTTGCTGGCGTCCTTGCGCAAGGGCAACCGCCCGGGCTTCGATCGAGCCGAGGCGCCGGAGCCCGCGGCTCGGCTGGTGGACGTGGTCGTCAGCGCCCTGCGCTCCGCTGGCCTGACGGTGGCCACGGGTCGCTTCGGGGCCGACATGCAGGTCGCGCTGGTCAACGACGGGCCCGTCACCTTCGTGCTCGAAGTGCACGGCGGCCGCGTCACATCCCTGACCGGGCCGTCGGCGCCCGACGTGGCTACGGAGACGTGATGGACGAGGCACCCCACGAGACGCCGCCCCCGCGCATCCGCGTGAAGGAGATCGTGATCCTGCTGCTGCTCGTGGCGCTCACGCTCGCCCTCATTGCCTTCTCCAGCGGGGAGCTCTGGGAGCGCTGGTTCCCGACGGAGTAGGCGGGTGCCAGGCTCGCGGCGGCGCCGCTTGCGGCGCGGGCCGCGTGCCTGGCTCCTGCCTGCGGCGCCCTTCCCCCGTTTTTTGCCTGGGGCGTGCGTGGGGGACGACCGCGGCGCGCCGTCTGGCGTTCAATGCACGCATGAAGGCCTGGGCCCCATGACCCGTCGCGCGACGCTCCTCCTGCTGCTCGTCGTCGGTGTCGTGGTGGCGGCCGCTCCGGCCTCGGCGGACTCCGGCTGCATCGTGCCGGCAGGCGAGGTCCCGCTTGGCGCCCCGGGCGCGCGCCTGGAACACGAGGACGTAGACGTGCGCGTGAACGGCGCCTTGGCGCAGGTCACCGTGCGCCAGACGTTCGGCGGCATCGTGCCGCGCGCCGCCGGCCTGCAGTACGTGTTGCCCATCGAAGCAGGCTCCGGTGGCCACGACGTGCGCGTGCTCGTCGATGGAGAGCCCCTCGCCACGCAGCTGCTGACGGGCGAGGACGCACGGCAGTGGCTGCTGGATGCGATGGCGCGAACGCGCCGCCGTGGCCTTGCCTGCTTCTGGGGTCGCGACCTGCTCGTGGCGTCCCTGGGCGAGCTGGCCGGACCGCGCCAACGCACGGTCGAGGTGCGGAGGGATCTCCGCCTCGCCCCGGCGGGCGGCGTGCGCTCGTTCATCCATCGGTCGGGCTGCCTCGCGGGCTCGGCCCTGTTGCGCGTCCGCGTGGAGATCGTGGGGCCCGAGGCGGCGGGGCCCCTCTGGTCGCCTACAGCCGACGTCACGCTGACGCGCCGCGATCCCCAGCACGTCGAGGCCCTGCATGGTGGCTCCATCGACGATCGCTCGGCGCCGTTCGTTCTCGCCTGGGGCGATGGGGGACCGGGCGGCCACACGCTGCTCACCACGCATTGGCCGCGCGGCTCGGAGTCGGGCTGGTTCGCGTGCGTCGTGGCACCGCCCGCCGCCGACAACCCGACCGCCACGGCGCCTGCGCCTCTCGCCCGCACGCTGATCCTCGTGCTCGATGCGACGGCGTCCATGCGCGGTCGCTCGATCGAGCGCGTTCGCCGCGCCATCACGCGCATCCTGCCCACGCTGCGCACGCGCGACCGCCTGATGGTCATTGCCTACGGCGAGCAGCTGCAATGCTGGCCGGACGCGCCCGCGCCGGCGAACGACGAGGTGAAGCTTGGCGTGAAGACGTGGCTCGGACGGTTGCGACCGGCGGGTGGCGGCGACTTGTCGGCAGCGCTCGACATGGCCCTGCAGGCGCCCCGCAGCCCGGACCACGTCACGCAGGTCGTGCTCGTGACGGACGGTCGGCCCATCCAGGGCGATGTCGACGAGGGCGATCTCCTCGCGCGCGCGGCGCGCGGCCTGGGCGACCCTCCTGCCTCCGTCCACACGATCGCCCTTGGCGTCGATGCTCCGAGCACGCTGCTGGACCGCCTGGCCCTCTCGTCGCGCGGCACGCCCACGACCATCTCGCCGCGCGAGGACGGCGGTGTGGTGCTGGGCGAGGTGCTCGAGCGCCTCGGGCACGTGTGGCTGGCCGAACCCGAGGTCGACCTGTCTGCCCTCGGTGCTCTCGACGTCGAGCCGCCGCCGGATCGCTTGTCGGATCTCGTCCTGGGTGAGCCGATCGTGCTGCTCGGCCGCTACACGAAGCCGGGCGTCGCCGACATCGTGCTGCGCGGTCGCGAGGGCCTGACCCGGCGTGAGCGTCACCAGCTGCACCAGGCCGCCGAACCTGGACAGGGGCTGGGCCTGGACGTGATCGAGCGCGTGTCGGCGGTGCGCCGTGCCGCCCACCTCGTCGATCGCTTGCGTCTCGACGGCAGCGACGACCCCACCTTGCTATTGGCCTTGCTGCAGCTTGGCGCGCAGTACGGTGCCGTCACCGAGTACACCGCGTCGCTGGCCGACCCCGACGCCCCGCCCCCCGGTCGTTTCGACGAGCACGTGGGGCTCGCGCGCGCGCTGCTCGTCGATCTGCGCCGCCTCACGAGCGGCGCCTCGGCGATGGCACAGGCCAAGGGCAACCAGGGGCGGCGCGCCGCCCAGCGCGTCCCGGCCGATGACGTCCCGCTCGTCGTCAGCTCACCGGGCGGGCGTGACTTGGAGGTCGTGCGTCTGGCCGGCGTGCGCCAGCGTGGAGGGCGCACGTTCTTCCTGCGCACGGGCCAGGGCTGGGTCGAGGGCACGGTGAACAGCTACGAAGGCGTCCAGACCGTCCGGCCCGGCACGCCCGCGTTCGTCGAATTGCTCGACGACCTCGGCCCCGAAGGCGTGGACCTCTTCGCGCTCGACGGGCCCATCTTGTTGCACCACCGCGACCGCGTCGTACAGGTCGCGGTGGACTAGGGGGCTGCGTCGTGACGAAGGACCAACCGCGCGTCTTGGTGGTCGAGGACGAACCGGCCCTGGCCGAAGGCCTGGCCGAGGCCTTGGGCTTCCAGGGCTACGACGTGGACGTCGCCGATGACGGGGAGCGGGGTCTCGATCTCGCCATGCGTCGCGGCTACGACGTGATGCTCCTCGACGTGATGCTGCCGCGGCTCGACGGCTTCGAGGTGCTGCGACGCCTGCGGGCTGCCGGTCGCACCGTGCCCACGATCCTGCTCACGGCCAAGGGCGCCGAGGAGGATCGCGTCCGTGGCCTCGAGACGGGAGCCGACGACTACGTCACCAAGCCCTTCGCCCTCCGCGAGCTCGTCGCGCGGGTCGCGGCCCAGATCCGCCGGACACGTCGCGAGCGCCACGAAGGCGACGTCTTCGAAGCCGACGGCATGCGCTTCGACCTGGGTCGTCTCGTCGTGCAGAAGGACGGCGAGGAGATCGTCCTGACCCCCCGCGAGGGCGAGATCATCGCCTACCTGCGCAGCAAGCAGGGCAACGTCGTCACGCGCGAGGCGTTCCTCCTCGACGTGTGGCGCTACCCCACGGCGACCGTCGAGACGCGCACGGTGGACAACACGCTGGCCGCGCTGCGTCGCAAGATCGAAGGCTCCGCCGAACCGCGCCTCATCCTCACGGTGCGCGGGAAGGGCTACCGGTGGGGCGGCGGGTAGGTCGCGCCCGCCGCATCGGCGTCCCACGCGCCGCCTGGGTCGTCGCGCTCGTCCTCGTGACGCCGGCCATCGCCTTCTCGGCCTTGGGCTGGCGTGGGGTGCAGCGCGAGCATGCCGCGCGCACGGTCGAGATGGCGGGCCTGGCCGAGGCCGCGCTCGACCGTCGCATGGGCGCCCTGGTCGATGCGCTGGAGCGCGTCCGCGCGCGTGAGAGCCTGCGCGACCCGACGGACTGGCAAGACGAAGTGCTGCCGCGCTCCCTGGACGAAATGGCGCTCGCGTTCCAGGAGTCGCCGCTCAAGCCCTCACCAGCCGAGCCCCTGGTGCGCGGTTGGTTCCAGTGGGAGCTGCTCGACGGCGCGCCGATGGGTGAGCGCCCCGAGGTGTTCCCGCCCCAAGACCAAGGTCTGGCCGACCAGCTCGTGGCGGCCTACGGCGCCGATCTCGTCGCCCGTCTGGAGCACGCCCCGCACGACGTGGCCTTGAGCGGGCGTGGTGGCATCGTTCGTCGCTACCCCTTGCGCTACATTGCGGCCAACGAAGAGCGCGGCCAGCTCATCGAGGAGCTGCTCGACCTCAACCAGCGTGGCGCAATCCGCCAGCTCGCCAACGCGCAGCAACGTGCCGAGCCGTCCACGGCGACGCCCTACATCGACTCCTTCGAGCGCCGCACGCGAGGGAAGGACGAGATCGAAGTCCGCCTCACGCCCATGCGCTGGCTGGCTCGGCCGGCGGGCACCGAGGCCCCGCATCTGCTCGCGTGGCGCTTGGTCCACGTCCCGGGGGACTTCGCCGAACGCCGCGAGATCCACGGCGACCGGTGGTTCGTCCAAGGCGTGGCGCTCGACATCTCGAGTCGCCTGCCGCGCGGCTGGGAAGCCGAGGGCGACATCGAGATCGGAGGCGGGGAGCAGCTCGACGGCGATCCACCCGCCACGGCTCGCCGCGACCTGGTCGAGCTCCTGGGCGCCGAACCGGCAGTCCCCGTTCGCATGCCGGGCAAGGGTCGGCCGCGGGGCGTGCTCGTGGTCCCTGGCGACGAGGAGCTCGTGCTCGGAGCGCGCGTTGCCCCCGGCGCCATCGAGCAGCAGTGGTCCAAGATGCGCGATCGCTTCCTGCTGCAGCTGGCCGGGTTGGCCGCGCTCGTCGCCGGTGGCTTCGTCCTGCTGGTGCGCATGCTGCGCCGCGAGCGCGCACTCGTCCGGCGCAAGGAGGACTTCGTCGCGGCCGTCACCCACGAGCTGAAGACGCCCTTGACGGGCATCCGCATGTACGCCGAGATGCTGAAGGAAGGCTGGGTCAGCAGCCCCGAAGCGGCCGACCGCTACGCGTCCCGGATCCTGGGCGAGAGCGAGCGTCTCGGCCATCTCGTGGACCAGGTGCTGGACTTGGCGGCGCTGGAACGCGGCGTCGCGCAGGTCCATGCACGCCCCGGCGATCTCGCGGCGGCCGTGGAGGAAGCGGTCGGCCTCATGCAGCCGCGCGCCCAGCAGCAGGGCGTCACGCTCGCGCTGGATGTGGAGCCGGGGCTGGCGCCCGTCGTGTTCGACCCCCGCTTGGTGAAGCCTCTCGTGCTGAACCTGGTGGACAACGCGATCAAGTACGGCGCGCGCGGCGACGACAAGACCGTCCGCGTGCGCGTGGCGCGGGACGGAGAACGCACGGTGGTCAGCGTGGCCGATCGGGGGCCGGGCATCGACCCGGAGATCCGCCGCGACCTGTTCCGCCCCTTCCAGCGTGCCGAGGGTGAGCTGACGCGCGACACGGCCGGCGTCGGCATCGGCTTGGCCCTGGTGAAGCGCTACGCCGACGCCCACCGCGCCCGCGTCGTCGTCGACAGCGAGCCCGGCCGCGGCACCACGATCGGCGTGCGGTTCCGGTGACGTGCCAGTGCCGGCGCGAAGGTGCCCGGCTCGCGGCGGCGGAGCGAAGCGACGCGGGCCGCGTGCCAGGCTCCGGAGTGCGACGTCCGCCGAGAGGGATGCCCCGCCGCGATCGACGAACGAGGCCCCCTGAGCTCTCGCGGCCCGCCAACGGAGCCTGGCACCTCGCCCGCGCAGCGGCGCTGCCGCCGCGCAGCAAGGAGCCGGGCACCAGCCTGCGTACACTCCCGGCATGACCCTGGACGGGATCGAGCGGGCGATCATCCACGCCATCACGTGCACGTGGCACCACCCGGTGCTGGGTGGCGTGTTCCGCGTCCTGCAGAGCGACGCGGTTGCCATCCCGCTGTTCCTGCTCGCCACCTCCCTGGTGGCCCGCCGCGATGGGCACCGCGCGGCGCGCACGGTGCTGACCGGCGCCGCGGCCTTCGGCGTCGGCATGCTGATCGCGACGCTGCTCTGGGCGACGATTCCCCGCGAGCGTCCGCCGCATGCCTACGAGCGCTGGCTGCGCTCGGAGTCCGAGCTGGCCACGTGCGCCTCGCACCCCGAGGCGTTTCCCGTCCGCGACCGCGTCAGCACGCGGCGGTCCTTCCCCAGCCGGCACGGCATCACCGTGGGTGCCTTCGTCACGGCGCTGGTCCTCGCCTCGTGGCGCCTCGGCCTCTTGGCGATTCCCTACGGGCTCCTCGTGGCAGTCGGACGTGTGTACGTCGGTCGCCACTGGCCAACCGACGTGCTGGCCGGCATCGTCATCGGGACCACGCTCTCCCTCGTGGCGTGGCGGCTGGCACCCCGCTTCCTGACGTGGCCTCCGCCCTGGCCCGGCCGCAGCGCCAAGCCCGCCCAGCCATCGTAGGCCCGGTTGCTACACTGGGGGCGCGGGTCGCCGCATCGCCCGACGGTGCCTCGCGCGGGACCTTCCGCGTGGACGTGATCACCGAGCATCGGCTGCGCCACCTCGACCTTTGTGCGGCGACCCTGCAGTCGCTGGACGAGGGCGAGCGTGCGCTCCGCGTCTACGAGGCGTTCCTGGGCCGGGTGCCCTACGAGAACCTCAGCAACAACCTCGCGGTGGCCGAGGCTCCGGACCAGCCCGAGGCGTGGCCTCGCGCCACCGACCGGCTGCTGCGTGACAATGCACGGTGCGGCTTGGGCGGAACCAGCTTCTCGCTCGCCTATGCCCTGGCCGATCTGCTGCGCGGTGCCGGCCTCAATGCGCACACCACGCTCGGCTACAACCTGGTTACCGAGCAGGCGCACGCCGCGGTCATCGTGTACGTGCAGGGCGCGCCCCTGCTCTTCGACCCGGCGCTGCTCGTGCGAGGCGCCGTCCCCGTGCGACCCGGGGGCAGCCTGCAAGATCCCCTGGGCCTGCTGGGTCTCGAGCCGCGCTGCGGTGCCACGCTCACCGTCACGTTGACGGCCTGTTCGACGTGGCCGCACGCCAGGAAGCGCGCGGTGTACTCGTTGCTGCCGGTGCCCGCGCCGCCGCCCACGTACCGCCAGTCGTGGCTGGCCTCGTTCCGTCGGGGTCGATCGCTTCCGCTGCGCATCGCCTGCCGCCACGACGACGTCATCTGGCGCTACGGCGAGCGACCCCACACCATCGAGATCCTCAGCGCCAGCGGCCGACAGGAAGAGAAGCTGCCTGCCGATCCCGTCCCGCGCCTCGTCGCCACGTTCGGCATCGACGGCGCCTGCCTCGAGTCCTGGTTCCGCCGCAAGCGGGCGTAGGTACGAGAGACGCGGTACGGAGGCGGGGAATTCTTCCGCAACTTGCCGAAGGGCGCGTCCGCATGCGGGCAATCCATGCGGCAAGTTGCGGAAGAAATCCCCGCCTCCGTACGGGACTGCTACTTCACCTTGCGCACGCGCACCAACGTCGCGAGGACGTCCCCGGTGGACCCCGGCTTCGGGACGACCAGCAGGAGAGCCTGCCCGTCGGCCAGCACGTCGGTCTCCGCACGATCGGCCAGGACGCCGCTCGTCCCCGGTAGCCAACGCACCACGTCCAACGTCAGGCCCGCGGTCGCACCGCCGCCCGGCACGGGCACGCGCTCGATGGCTTCCCATCGCGCACTGCGTACGCGCACGGCCACGTCGCGCAGGCCCGAGTCGTCTTCGAGACCCGGGCGCACTTCCACGACCACGCCTTGCGCCACGCGATCGCGGCGCGGAACCAAGCGCGTACGACCGTCTTCCTCGATCGTGTCCACGTCGCGCACGATGCTGCGCTCTTCGAGGTGACGGAGCACCACGGCCTGCGTGGCGCGGGCCAGGGTGCGCTCGTCGAGGCGGTCGAGGGCGTCACCGGACGTCGAAGCGGTCAGCGCCTCGGCAACCAGGTTCGCGGCGTCGGCCGGCAGACGCAGGGCGCCCGCTGGACTGCGCTTGGCGCCTTCCAACGAGCCCCAGGCGCTGGCCGTGGCGTCGGGCACCGCAGCGCCCAGCACCTCCACCACGTACAGGTCGGCTTCGTGGTCGCGGAGCCGCGTGACGGCGCGTGCGAGCCGCGCGTGTTCCTCGGGCTCGAGCGTGGCGACCGCGGCCCCCTGGTGCACCGCCACGGGCAGGCGGGCGGGCGCGGGCCCCTCGTCCGGCATCAGCTGGGCCATGCGGGCCAGCAGCCGTGCGAGGTAGCGCTCGCGCGCTTCGCGGCGCTCCCAGGCGGCGGGCGGGTCGGCGGGCGCCCACTCGGGCCAGCCTTCCGGCAGGAGGTCGTCGTCCACCAAGGAGCCCAGCGCGCCCAGCGGGTGCTCTTCGTGGATCCAGCCGGCCGGCACCACGCGCGGATCCACGCCCGGAGGCGGCGTGTCGGGAAGCGGGTCGTCGTCACGCCGCGCGCCGATGATCACGACGAGCTCTTCGAACTCCATCTGGCTGGCCGGGAACGGGTTGGGCAGACCCAGCAGCACGAGCGATCCGAAGTGCGGCAGCTCGACGTTGGCGGACACCTCGTGTTCGCCCAGGCGCGGCAGGCGCTGGAAGCGGTCCGGGCCCTCGGCCAAGCGCGGCACGATCGTCGTGTGCGTCGGCATGCGCGTCGTCGCGACGACACCCACGGCGGAGCGCGGCAGGCCCATGGCGGCGTGCGGCAAGTCCTCGACGAACAAGTCGAGGTCGAGCCCGTAGGTCGCCACGTCGGCAGGAACCGTCAACGGCGGAGGCGGCATGCCGACGAACATCGGATGCTCGGCCGTGCGCTGCTCGAGGCGAAGCGACGTTGCCGTGCCATCGCGGAACACCATGCGCACCTGACCCAGCGGCTTGACGTCGGCGAGCTTGTTGATGAGGCCTACGCTGGTCTCGGTCAGCTCGTCGCGATGGATCAGCGTGAAGCCCTCGGCGCCGGGGCTGGCCTTGAGCTCGAGGGCCTCCGCGATGCGTACCACGCCCGGTCCCCGGGCCGCGAACACGTGGACGTCCACACGCATGGTCGGCGGGTTGATCTCGAACGAGTCCACGAGCGCGCGCACGCGGCGATGCAGCGCCTCCTTGTGCTGGACCGCGATGACGTCACCGAAGCGCGCCAGCAAGCGCGCGCGCTGCCCGCGCTTCTCCGTGCGCGCCTCGGCCTCTTCGAAGTCCGGCGCGAGCGGATCGAGCCACGTGCTGCCCATCTCCTCGGCGACGCGCGCTTGGACCCACTGCGCACGCGAGAGCGAGCCGTCCTCCTGGCGCACGATGAGCTCGGGGATCTGCGAGGTCAGCGTGGGTCGCTTGCCCTTCGAGCGCGATGTGAGGTCGTAGAAGCGAAGCTCGTCATCGGGCTCGCCCCCGGCGCGGAAGAGCTGGGCCAAGAGGCCGTAGAGCTGGCCTTCGAGGCCGGGCGTGCGCTGGTCGGGCGGCGGCAGCTTGGGAATGGGAGGCAGGTCCGGGCCGCCGGCCTCGCGGGCCTTGGCGTGGACTTGCTCGAGCAACGTGACGATGTGGTTGCGGCGCTCCAGGAGGGAGGCGAAGCCGCGCGCGACACCGACTTCGAGGAAGCCGCTCGCGTCGATGCGCGCCACGGCGTCGGTCAGCCGGCGGGCCGCCTCCGCCAGGTCACCGCGGGCCTCGGCGGCGCGCCCTTCCACGAGCGCCTCGTCGACCTGTTGGCGAACGAGCGCGCGCTCCGCAAGTGCGCGCGTGCGGACGAAGTCGAGGATCTGCGGAAGCAGGCGGCTCGGGTCCGGGCGGGCGGCCTGGATCTCCTCGATGAGGGCACCGACACGGGGGTGCGCGGGGTCTTGCCCGCGGGCCTCGAGCGCCAGGGCCAGTGCTTCGTCGAAGTCGTTGCGGTCCAAGGCAAGGCGCGCGCGCTGGTAGAGCGACTCGGCGCGCAGGCGATCCTCTTCGCGACGCTTGGCGCGGAGCTCTTCGGCCAGCTCGTCGGCGTTGGGTCGCGAGGCCGCGTGCCAGGCGTCGAGCTCGCGCTGGGCCCAGGCGCGTACGTCCGCGGCGACTTCGACGTCGGCGAGGATCTCCGTCCAGTACTGCTCGGCCAAGGGCATGAGGTCTTCCGCCTTGGCGCAGCGCGCGCGTCCGCGCAGGGCGTCGGTGCGCTGCTCGACGGTCAGGTGCGCACGACGGTCGGGCAGCAGCACGGACTCGTACAGGCGCCGGGCGCGCGTGTAGTCGCCCTCGGTGAGCTCGGCCTCCTTGGCCTCCAACAGCATCTTGGCGGCCTCGGCGGCACCGTCGGCGGCCGCGCGTCGAGGCGGTGCGCCTCCGATCGCGAGCGGCAGGCCGAGGAGCAACGCGAGGGACGCAACCAGAGTGGCTCGGGACATCCGGGTCCTCCGGGGCGGGGGGCTACCGCATGCGTTCATGGCGCCCGTCCAGGGGAACGGTGCGCCGCTTGGCGAGCAAGCAGCATCGCAGACGGGACGGGCCCGGGACCGGTCCCCCAGGCGCGAGCTTCAGACAGGCCCAAGTGTGCGGCGGATCGCGGCGGCTGCCGCGCCCGGATCGCGCGCTCCCAGGATGCCGGCGCCCACGGCGACACGCCGTACGCCGGCCTCCGCGAGCCGTGCCGCACCTTCGGCGTCGATGCCGCCGATGGCGAACACCGGGAAGGTCGTGGGCGCCGTGGCGAGGATCGCCGCCGCCGCCGCGGGCCCCAGGGGGGAACGGACGAGCTGCTTGGTCCCCGAGGCGAAGCACGGGCCGAGGCCCGCGTGGTCGCCCGGGCCGGCCGCCGCGCGCGCGATCTCGTCGGCGTCATGGGTCGACACACCGAGCAAGCGTGACGGGCCGAGCACGGCACGGGCTTGCGCCGGTGCCATGTCGTCCTCGCCGACGTGCGCCCCGTCCGCCCCCAGGCGTACGGCGGCTGCAGGATCGTCGTCGACGATCCACGGCACGTCGGCCGCGGCGGCAAGCGGCGCCAGCCAAGCGGCCAAGCGATCCAGGGCGTCGCGCCCGGGCTGCTTCGTCCGTGCTTGCACGAGGTCGACGGCGCCGCTCGCGAGTGCGGCCGCGACACGCGCCTCGGCGTCGGCGCCGAGCGTCTCGGGCGTCACGATCAGGTACACGCGCGCCGCCAGCAGCTGCGCCCGGCGGTCCATCGCGGGAACGGTCACGGCGCGCCGTCCTCGAAGCGGTCGACGGGCGGCGCGCTGGTGGACGTGGCCCACGCGTCGCTGCCGGCACGTCGGTAGCGCCACGGCGGGCTCTCCGAACCGGAGAGCGGGAACGCGACGACGCGCTCGCCCTCGGCGGTCGCACCGCGTCGAAGTCGCGGCGGGCCCAGCCAGCCGAGGCGCGTGAGCGGCAGGTCCTTGGCGGCCGTCTTCGCATCGAAGGCCTGCGCGTCGGCCAGCGCCTGCGTAGCCAGCACGTCCGCCTCGTGCTGGCGCGTACCGACCAGCATGCCCGCGGCGATGAACAGCGAGACGAAGGCCGCGCGCGGCAGCCCGTCGCCCAGGTCCGGCCATCCGTAGAAGCGGCGAACCGCCCACGCGGAGCCGCCGAAGATGACCAGCAGCGGCGCCACGATCATCGCGCCGACGCCCAGCTCCCGGCCCCAGCCGTGATCGAAGCGCGCCAGCTCGAACGCGAGCAGCCCCAGCGCAAGGCCCGCAAGCACGAGCCACACGCGGCGCGGGATGTCCTGCAGCTTGTCGGCAAACAACGCGACCACGAGGATCGCGAGAACCGACAGCGAACCGGGCGGCAGCCACGAGGGGGCTGCGGCGAGCACCGCGGACACGGCCTGGGGCCCCGTCGCTACTGACCTGCGCGGCGGCGCAGGCGCTCGCGGTGCTGCGCGGCGTAGGCCTCGAGCCGCTGCAGCTGCTTGACGAAGGTCTGCTCCTCGACGTCGGCCGGGCTCTTGAAGTAGGCCGCGGCGTGCGTCATGAGCCCGGACTCGCCCTGCATCTGGGCGAAGGCCGCCAAGCGCGCGAGGTCGAGCACGAGCGGCGCGGCGAGCGCCGAGTCGTTGCCTTGCCACGTGAACTGCATGGACATCTTGGCGCCGAGGAAGCCCTCGAAGTGGATGTAGTCCCAGGCGACCTTCCAGTCGTCGAGGCTGGGCACGTAGTCGATGGTGACCTTGCTGTGCGTGCCCTCGTCGCCCAGGATCTGGCGCAGCGCGCGATCCTTGCTCTGCGTCTTGCTTTCCTTCGCTTCCGGGTCGTTCAGCACGAACCCGTCGCGGTTGCCGAGCATGTTGTAGCCCTCCCAGGACAGCACGCGGAGCGCGCGACCTGCGAAGAGCGGGGCCAGGGCGGTCTTGACGAGCGTCTCGCCCGTCTTGCCGTCGCTGCCCATGTGCGGCACGCCGCGCTCGTCGGCCAGGCGACGCAGCGCCGGCATCGTGCTGCCCGGCGAGGGCGTGAAGTTGACGAAGGGATGTCCCGCGTCGAGTGCCGCGTAGGCGTAGAGCACGCCGGCCGTGAGGCCCTCGCGCGGCTCCGCCTCGTCGAGCATGGCGTGGAAGGCGTCGAGGTCGCCGTACTCGATGGGCAGGCGGTGGGGCGGCTCGGTGCTCGAGATGTTCACCACCACGACGTGCGCGAGCTTGTTGCGCTCGCGGAAGGCGGCGATGTCGCGCTGGATGGCCTCGACGATGGCGCGCGGTGAACGGGGCGGGGCGCCCGGGGCGTCAGGCACCAAGTCCATGACCGCGTCGCTCGGGTTGACGAGGTGGCCGGGGCGGATCTCGCGATCGACGGCGGCCAGGTCCTCGGCCAGCACCGTGAGCAGGGCCGGATCGAGGATGCCCGAGCGCTCGGCGAACTCGCGGGCCGCGCAGTGCAGGTCCGTGTCGCGGATCTCGTGACCGCCGAAGACGAGGTCACCGACCGCGGGCAGGCCGAGGCCTTGGAAGAGCGGCGTCTCGGTCAGCAGGCCGACGGGCCGACGCAGGCCCTTGGCGACGGCGCGGGCGCCGACCACGGTGAGCGTGGCCACGGCACCGCAGGCCCCGACCAACCACACCCCGACGCGGGGTTGCGGGGACGGGTGATGCGACGAAGCCTCGGCCACGGAGCTCTCCTCGGTGACACCCGCCGCCCGGAAGCGGCGTGCGTCAGCGTTCGAGCCGTTCGAGGTACCGGACGACGAGCGGACGACGCGCCAGCGGGACCGGCTCGGTGCCCACGGCCAACGCGCGCGCAGCGGCGAGCCGCCGCGCCCGTTCGAGCGCCTCCGCCTCCTGGGCCTGCTCGGTGAGCAGCGCCGCGGCGGCGGAGTCCGCGGCATTATCACCCTCCGCGAGGAGGGTGCCCACCGGGTGCCCGGCCATGGCCTTGGTCAGCCGCTCCAGGGCGGCCGGGTCGGCCAAGCGGGCCATCAGGTCCGCCCGATCGAACGGCGTCCCGGCCGGCAGGTTCAGCGCGGCACGGGCCACCTCGAGCGGCGACGGCGGAATGGCATCCTCCGGCGGGGAGGCCGGGGATGCGGGCTCGCCGTCGGGTTGGGGGGCCGCCCGCGAGGCCGCGCCCGGCGCGCCGGGGGCCCCGTCGGTGGCCGATCCGGCCCCCGAACCCTCGCCGGCGGGGGCCGGCGCGGTGGTGGCGGGTGCCTCGTCGGTCGCGGTCGGCGCCAGGAAGGCAAGTGCCCCCAGCAGCACGCCGGCCATCGCCAGGGCGAGCCCGCCCGGGGGCTTGAGGCCTGGCTGCGGCGGCACCGGCGGTGCCTCGGCCACGGTCCCGGGAGCCAGGGTGGCCGCAGCCAGTCCACGCTCGCCCAGGCGCCCCAGGCGGTCCAGCGCCCACGCGGCATCCCCGAGGGCCACGCGAGGGGCGTGGCGGCCCGCCAGGACGGCCCGCAGGCAGCCCACGACCAACCCGGCCCCCGCGAAGGTGGCCACGACCGCCGTCTCCACGCCGGCCGCGCGAGCGGCCACGGCCAGGGCGCCGCCCACGGCCAGCCAGGGGCCGGCGGCACGCAGGGCGGACTCGGCGACGCTGCGGCGGTTGACGCGACGCGCCAGCCCCGCGGCCGAGTCGGCCCAGGTCGTGGTGGGGGGGGTAGGGGTGCGAGGGAGGGTCATGGGAGGCGGCCCCGTCAGGGCCATCGGCAAGGGGATCGGTCAGTCCGACCTACGACTTGGGATCGTCGGTCGTGAGGGGTTTGCGGACGGGAAGCCGGGTAGACGCCGTGAAGGGCCAGTGCGTTCCCCTGGGCTTTCCGAGGGGGAGATCACTCTCCTTCGACCGCATCCCCGTCCGGACCGGAGCCGGCGTTCCCGTTCCCGGCCGCGTCACCGTCCGCGGGCGCGGCGAGGTCGGCCAAGGTGAGCGGTGTCTTCGAGAAGACGAGGTCCAGGTAGAGCGGGTCCTTGCGGCCCGCCACGTCGGGGATGCGGTCGGTGTTGTACGCGTAGTCGTTGCGCAACGCCCCTTCCAGCGCGACCTCGACGAGTGCAACGCGGTTGGGCCACACCGACACGAGCAAGCCACCTTGTTCGGCCGCGACGGTCTCGTCACCGGTCTCGGGATCTTCGACACGGAACGACCCCGTGAAGCGGAACGCGTCGTCGGGCAAGTGCTTGCCCGTCTCGGGATCGAGCACCCACTCCGTGGCGGGCACGAGGTGGTCTTCCCCGTTCAGCGTGTAGCGCACGTACAGGTACACGACGTCGCCGTCGGGCAAGAGCCACTCGGGCTTCTCGCGCGAGCTCTCCGGATCGGGACGGAATGGCTCGCCCTCGTGGAACCCGGCCGCAAGCATGCCCATGTAGAGGCCCAGGCCCATGCCCTTGGCGGCTTCTTGCGGGCGCTCCTGGATCTGGTCGAGCGTCTTGTCGCCGAGCACATGGACCATCGTCTCGTGCCCCGACTCGGGGAAGCGGGTCACGAAGTACTCGATGGGCATCTTGTGGTTGGGCGCGATGTTGAGGAACCCGCGCACGGTGACTCGTCCCTGTTCGACACGTACGCCGAGCTTGGCCGCCATGTCGGCCAGCCGCCGCACGTCGTCCTGGCCGAGCGGCGCGCCCTTGGCCGGCAGCGCCGAGCTCGCAAAGCCGTGGCCCTCGGCCAGCTGGTTCTGCAGCCTCGTCAGCTGGCCGCGCAGCATGCCGAGCGCACGCTTGATCTCGTAGACGTCCTGCTGGCTCGTCGTGAAGTAGTCGTAGGACGCGTCGTCCAGCTCTTCGAGCGAGCGGGCCAGCTTCTCGAGCGTCATCGCCCCGTCCGGCGACGCCGGCGGCTGCTGGGGCGCGGGAGCCGGAGCGGGCGCCGGTGCCGGCGGGCGGGCCTTGACGGCCTCTTCGAGCGCGCCGAGGCGCCGACCTTGGGCCACCACGTCGTCGCGCACGCCGCGCAGGAGCCAGAGGCCGGCCAGGGCGGCGAGGAACGTGGCCGCCGCCACGGAGAGGGTCAATCGCGAGCTCATGGGCCTCCTGGTCGTGCAGGGTCGTGGGGGCAAACGCCCGCTCGGCCCCCCAGGTTCACCTCCCGGCTCGGCTCATGCGAGCCCGGCCCGCGCGGGGGTGGCCGTCTCCTCCGTGCGCCGTCCGCCCGGGTTCAGACCCCGTGCCCGCGGCAGCGCTTCGCGCCACCGCATCACGGGATCAGACCCCAGGCTCGTGGGCTCGCCGCGCGAAGGTGGCCGTCTCCTCCGTGCGCCGTCCGCCCGGGTTCAGACCCCGTGCCCGCGGCGACGCTTCGCGCCACCGCATCACGGGATCAGACCCCCGGCTCGTGGGCTCGCCGCGCGAAGGTGGCCGTCTCCTCCGTGCGCCCCCCGCCCGGGTTCAGACCCCGTGCCCGCGGCAGCGCTTCGCGCCACCGCATCACGGGATCAGACCCCCGGCTCGTGGGCTCGCCGCGCGAAGGTGTCTGAACCCGTGTCAGGGAGCGAAGCGACACTGACACGGGGTCTGATACCGGAGTGCGCCGTCCGCGTTGCCGCTCCGCCGGATCAGGCACGACCTCCGTTAGTCGTCGCCGGGGGCGACCTCGGCGGCCTCGGGGGCGGGCTGGGTGGGCTCACCCTGGCGCGACTTGAAGTGCAGGTGACCGTCCACGACGCTCACCTCCACCACCGTGCCGGTGGGGAAGCTGCCGCGCAGCACCTCCTCGGCCAGCGGGTCCTCGAGCAGGCGCTGGATGGCGCGGCGCAGCGGCCGCGCGCCGTACTCGGGGTTGAAGCCCTGGTCGATGATGAACTGCTTGGCGTCGTGCGTGAGCTCGAGGCTGACGTCCTTCTGCTGGAGG
>JACKGW010000012.1 GCA_020631815.1 Planctomycetota bacterium
GAGGGTGAAGTCGGGTACGAGGCCGCCGACGCTGACGGGCCGGGCTTGGGTGTCCATGGGTCGCTCTCCGCGTGGGTGGGGTGGGCGGCGGATGCTAGCGATGCGATGGATGTGTCGGAAGATTCGACGATGCCCATCGAAAATGGCGATCATGGCGCCCCATGTATCGGTTCGCCCGACGCGCCCAAGGGCCCCCAAAACGGCGAACGGCCCGCGGCAGGAGCCGCGGGCCGTCGGATGCGACGTAGGCGTTGCGAGGTCAGACCTTCGCGGGGGTCTTCTTCTGCGCTTCGAGCGCCTCGTGCACGCGACCGACCATCTCCGGGCCGGGCGTGAGCGTGGCATCGCCCTCGTCCTTCCACTTCGACGGGCAGCCCTCGTTCGTCTTCTTCGACAGGTACAGGTTGGCCTTGAACTTGCGCATGAGCTCGTCGATGTTGCGCCCGAGGTTGTAGAAGTTCACCTCGCTGTTCATCAGCTGACCCTGCGGGTTGATGATGAACGTGCCGCGCAGCGTGAGGCCGCTGCCGTCGTCGTAGACGCCGAACATCCGACCGAGCTTGCCGGTCGGGTCCGCGCCCATCGAGAACTGGACGCCGGCGAGCTCCTTCTCGCTACGGTGCCAGGCGAGGTGCACGAACTGGGTGTCGTTGCTCACGGTGACCACGTCGGCACCGAGCTTCGCGAAGCGATCGGACTGCTCTGCCAGAGCAGCAAACTCGGTCGCTCACACGAAGGTGAAGTCGGCCGGGTAGAAGAACAGGATGCTCCACCGACCGCCGGCCTTCTGCGCGGCGAGGTTGAACTTGCCGAAGCCCTTGGTCTTGGGCTCGTAGGTGTTGATCTCGAAGTCGGGCACGTGGCTGCCGACACCGAGCGGGCTGAGGGGGGCGTCCATCGATTCCTCCGAAGGGTCAGGAGCCCGGACACTAGCCCTCTGCAGCCCTCGCGCCACGGGATTCCCGACGGTTCCGGTCGGGTTGATCGCCGCTATCGATAGCGCCGATCCGGCTCCACTATCCAACGTGCGCGAGGCACGGGCGGGCGGCTCCCTGGGAGACGCCGGGTAGCCTCCGCGCGAGCAGGCTGGAGGTAGGCGCATGGCGGGCAAGGGACCTCGACCGACGCGGCGCATGGGGGCGCGCGCGGCCCTGACGCGACTCGCCGAGCGCCGCCTCGTCTTCGGCGGGGAAGCGGCTCGCGAGAAGCGCGATGCGCTCGACGTCTTGGCGGCCACACCGCTCGCGCGCGCGGACGACGTGCTGCACCTGCACGAGCTGTTGCTCTTCCTGCGTGCGTACCCCGATGACGAAGCCGTCCTCGAGCGCGCCGAGTCGTTGCTGCAGGGCTTCGAGCAGCGCAGCGATCTCGAGCGGTTTCGCGACCGCCTGGCGGACTCGGGGATCGCAGGCACCACGATCCACTACGCGTTCTTCTTCTACACGGCACGCCGCCTCGCGCGCCGCTACCCGGGGCGACTGCACATCGAGTGGCATGAGCTGGAGTCGGGCAGCACGATCGCCGATCGCATGTGGCTGCTCATGCCGTACACGGAGGAGCTGGCGCTGGCCAAGCTCGACCTGACGGCGGAGCAGCAGGTGCGCATGCTCAAGGGGCCGCACCAGACAGGCGCGGAGTTCCTCTTCGCGCGCTTCGATGCCTGGGACGTCGAGCCGTTCACCAAGGAGAAGCTGGTCGACGACCTCGTCGTGCCGCTGCGCTTGGAGCCGGGGCCCGAGACGCCGAGCCGCACCAAGGCGCGCGTCCCCGTGCGCCGGGTGCACTACCAGACCGGGCCGCTCGACCTGTCGCGCCCCGACCTCGGGAAGGTGCTGCGAGAACCGCCGGACTTCGTGCGCGAGGTGCGCGGCCGCGAGGCCGAGGCGTTGGTCGAGATGTCGCGCGACGCGATGGTCACGCGCAGCCGCGATCTCGACGCGTTCCTCCATGCGGATGCCGCGGACGTGCGGCGCATCGGCTGGGACGACGGTCTGGAGCTGGTGGCGCTCGGCGTGGTGCCCGAGCGCCGCATGTTGCTGGAGACGCTCTACGGCTTCATCACGGTCAAGAACGGGGTCCCGATCGGCTACGTGCTGGCCACGGCGTGGAACGCCTCGTCCGAGATCATGTACAACGTCTTCGAAGCCAACCGCGGCGCGGAGGCCGCGCGCATCTACGGCCGCATCCTGTCGGCCGTCCATCACCTGCTGGGCTCCACCGCGTTCACGGTGGACCCGTACCAGCTGGGCCACGACAACTCGGAGGGCCTGGCGTCCGGCGCGTGGTGGTTCTATCGCAAGCTCGGCTTCGAGTCCCTGGACCCCGAGATCCGGCGCTTGGAGCGCGACGAGCGCAAGCGCATGAAGACGCGTCCCGGCCACCGCTCGACGCCGGCCACGCTGCAGGCGCTCTCGGCGGAGAACATGTACTGGTTCGCCGATGGCCAGCGCGACGACGTGATCGGGCTGTTCGAGCTGACGAACGTCAGCCTGGGCGCGGCTCGTCATCTGGCGCGTCGCTTCGGCGGTGACTGCGAGCGCGGCGTGGCGACCTTGGTCGAGGAGGCGAGCGAGCTGCTGGACGTGCGCTCGCAGCGCGGCTGGTCGGCCGCCGAGCGCCAGGCCTTCGAGCGGTGGGCGCCCATCGTCACGGCGCTGCCCGGTGTCCGACGCTGGGGCCTCGAGGCGCGGCGTGAGCTAGGCGCCATCGTTCGCGCCAAGGGGGGACGCCGGGAGTCGGAGTTCGCGGTGCGCTTGAACCGCCACACCCAGGCCCGACGCGCCCTCGTGGCCTTCTCCCAGGCCGACCACGAGAGCGACATCCTCGAGGCGTGAACATCACGTCGGAGCCTGGCACGCGGCCCGCGTCGCTGCGCTCCGCCGCCGCGAGCCGGGCACCTCCTCCGCTACGAGAGCGGGCCCTGCGGATGGAATCCGCAGAGCCCGCGAGGTCATCCGATTCGGTGGTGGGGTTGTCAGGCGCTGGCCGGGTGGGCCTTGCGTCGCTCGACCGTGCGGGCGATGCCGAACACCACGATGGCGGCCACCGCCATCACGCCGAACCAGAGCCACTCGCTGGTGTGGGTCGCGCCGGCCAAGGTGATCTTGCCTTCGGCGCCCACACCCAGGACCTTCTCCGTGAACCACGGATGCGCTTCGGCGTAGAGCGCCGCCCCGCCGAGCATGCCGAGGATGCCGGCCCACACGTGGCGCGAGCCGTCACCGAGCGCGGCCACGCCGGTACCCGGGCAGTAGCCCAGGACCGCCATGCCGACACCGAAGAGCAGGCCGCCGATCACGTTGCCGAGGATGGCCGTGCTCTTGATGTGCATCACGATCTCCATGCCGCCGGCACGGAGGGCGTAGATGCCGATCCCACCCACGAGCATCGCCGTGAGCATGACGCGCAGCATCGTGAAGTCCCGGAACAGGAACTGACCGAGGATCGTGCGGAAGCGGGTCAGCCCGCCGCGCTGGAGGAGGAAGCCGAACACCAAGCCGGTGATCGCGCCGAGCAGGAGGGTCTTGGCGTCAGACATGGTCAGCTCCCTTGCGTCCGTAGAGGGCGAACGCCGTGGCCACGCCGGCGGCGAACATCGAGGCCGTGAAGATCCAGCTGCTCACGGCGAGCTGCAGACCGCCGGAGAGCGAGTGGCCGGACGTGCAACCGCCCGCCAGCCGCGCACCGAACAGCAGGACGGCGCCGCCGAGGAAGGCGAAGGCGGCGCGCTTGGCCTTGCTCGGCCCGAAGCGGTGCTTCCAGAGATCCGGCAGCTCCTCGCGGAACTTCGTGCCGCCCATGCGCGAGCCGAGCCACGCGCCCACCGGCATGAGGAGAACGAGGGCCAGCTGCCACTCGAGCCACGGCTTGGGCTTCTCGGTCGTGCCGATCGTCTTGACGAAGTAGGCGTTGGCGTCGGTGTGTTCCGGCGCGATGGCGCGCTCGGCTACGCCGGCGACCTGCACGAAGCTGGTCGACGTACCGAGCGCCTTGTCCATGGTGGCAAAGGTGATCACCGAGAGGACGCCCAGCAGGGCGCCCACGAGATACGGCGACCACCGCGCCTTGGAGAGGGCGGAAGGGGTCGTCACGGGGGTCCTCCGTGAGGGCCCCGGTACGGCTCCGGGGCCCCACGCCCCGGACCCGCCAAGGCCCGTCACCCCCTGAGAGACACGGATCGCGAGGAGGTTCCCGGCCCCCCCCGATTCCCCGACATCGTCAGGCCGCGGCCTTCGCGATGGCCGCCAGGAGGCGGGACTTCACATCCGGGGGCATGGCCTCGTCGCCCAGGCGCCGGCAGGCGTCGTGCGCGAAGTCGAGCGAGGCGAACACCTCACGGCAGCGCTCGCACACGACCGGCTGGGCCAGGTCGGTCCCGCGGTCCAGCGCCTCCTGCTTGGCCGCCAACAGGTCCAGGCAGACCTGACGCTCGTACGCCGCGGCGGGCACCTCGCGTGCCTCCATGGACTTCTCGAGCTCCTGGCGCACGCGCAGCCGCGCGCGGTGGAGACGCGTCTTCACGGTGGCGGGCTTCAAGCCCAGCACCCGCGCCACGTCGGCCACCGAGAGGCCCACGACCTCCTTCAGGACGAACGGCAGGCGGAAGGTGACGGGGAGCGCCACGATGCCGGCCTGCATGCGCTCGAGCGCCTCGCGCTGGACCTGCTCGCTGGGCGGCCCACCCTCGTGGGCGCCGAGCGTGGGCAGGTCGCCGGCCCCGAACGGCAGGGGCACGTCCAGCGAGAGCACGTGCTGCGGTTGCCCCGCGCGCTTTCGATGCATGCGCTGGCAGGCGCGAGCGGCGATCGTGTAGAGCCACGTCGTCGGGGCCGCGCGCCCCTCGAACCCGTCCCAGCCCTTGAGCGCGGCGAGGAACACCTCCTGCACGAGGTCCTCGGCTTCATCGGGCTTCCCGCAGAGGCGTCGCGCCAGGGCGTGCAGCCGCGGGCCTTCCTGCTCGGCGAGCCCCGCCACGGCGCGCGCAGCCTCGGGGGAGGGTCGGTGGGCGGAGGGAGGCCGGGGCATGGGGGGGGAGCCTACCGGATCCGGGCTCGCGGGCGGCCAGCGGAGAGCCCTGCCCAGGAGTAGGCTGGCACGCATGTCGCGCTTCCTCCCCGTGCTGTCGTTGCTCGTCGCGTCGGGCGCCTTGGCCGTGGCCTGGCATGCCACGTCGGAGCTGGGCGTGCTGCGTGAGGAACTCGCTTCGCAGCAGAAGCTCGGGGCGCTTCATGAAGACCCCGTGTCGATGTCGGGCGGCAGCACCTCGAGCGGTCGGCTGGCGGGCGAGGACGTGCCCGTCGGGGACGCGTCTCCGGATGCGACGTCGGCCGCGCCGACGCTGCGCGGGATCGCGCTGGTCCCCGGGGCTCCGTCCTCCGAGGCGTCGCCGGCCACGGAGGCCGAGCTCGGCAAGCTCGTGGACCGCGCGGTGGGCGAGCGCGTCGACGGTGCGCTCGACGAGGCGGTGCAGAAGGGCGTGCGCAACGTCCTCGCGCTTCGCGACAAGCGGCCCGCCTACTCGACGTTCTCCGAAGTCCTCGACTTGGAAGAGGCGCAGAGCGAGCGCGTCACGCAAGACATCACCCAAGCCCAGTCGGCCATCATGCAGGTGCTGCGCACGCCTGCAGACGACGGCACCGTGTTCTTCGATCGCCTCGTGGACCTCATGGTCGAAGGCGCGCGCAAGCCCGGCAAGGACATCGGCTGGAAGGCGTTCCTCGAGCGCGTCGTGAGCGAGCCGATTCCCGGTGCGAACACCACGTACGGCGCCCGCATCGACGGCATCAAGGGCGACCTCAAGGACTCCCTGCGTCGCACCATGAGCGACCGCCAATGGGCTTCCTTCGAGGCCTGGCAGATGGACCCCACCCAGATCCGCGACGTGCCGGGCAGCCCCTACGCCGAGGTGCAGCGACTGGTGACGGAGCGTGCGGCGGCCCAAGCGGGCGAGTCGCGCTAGGCCCACCGTGCCGGGCCCCGCACGCAGTACCCACCTGATCCTCTACGTCGCGGACGCAGCGCGGTCGAAGGCATTCTGGCGCGAGGTGCTGGGCCGGGCGCCGCGGCTGGACGTGCATGGCATGACCGAGTTCGACCTCCCCGGCGGCGCCGTGTTGGGTCTCATGCCCGAGAGCGGCATCAAGCGGTTGCTGGGCGATGCGTTGCCCGACCCGTCGCGCGCCCGCGGCATTCCACGCGCCGAGGTGTATCTCCCCGTCGACGATCCGGCGCGCGCCCTCGCCCGCGCGCTTGCTGCCGGCGCCACGGCCCTCGATGAAGCGCTGCCGCGCACGTGGGGCCACGAGGTCGCCTACGCGCTCGACCCGGACGGACACGTGCTGGCGCTCTGGCGACCCTCGGTCGTCGCTACCTAGCCGGGCTCAGCGCGAGCCGGCATCGGCGTCAGGCACCACGGCCGGCTGCGGACCTGCGAGGAAGAGGTCGACGGGCGCCTTCCCCGACTCCAGGAGCTGGAGCGGGTCGAGTGGCGCCGACTGCTCCACCGGCGCCGGGGGAGGCGTGGTCGCGATCGGTGTGCGGACCGCATCCACGATCGCGAACAGGGCTGCGCCGATCGCGCCCGCCCCGAGCAGCAGCGTGAGCCAGATGGGTCGCTCACGGCCGCGGCGCACCACGGCAGGCGGCTCCAGCGCGAGGAGCAGCAGCAACAGGAGCAGCAGCCACGGCCTCACGCCCGCCCTCGATCGCGCTTGGGTACCCCCCCGGTCACCAAGCCGCGAGGCGGAAGATAGCCAATCGGGCCCCAGGCGTCACCCGGCGTCCCACGGCTCCAGGGCGACGTCCAGCCGAAGCACCTGATGGGCGGGCAGGTCGAGGTCGGGGAGGCGCGTCGGCCTGTACCCGGCGGCATGCAGCACCAGCCCCGCGTAGGGGCCCGGCCGACCCTGCCAGCAGGGCTCGGCATCGGCCTGACCACGGGCCACCACTTCGCCGCGCTGCGCCAGGGCCCAGTGCTCCAGCACGAGCAACTCGTCCCCGAAGCGGATGTCGTGCGGACACAACACGAGGTACCCGCCCGCGCGCACCTGGATCACGACGTCCCTCCGACCGGCCTGCACGTGGGGCTCGACGTGCCAGATCCCGCTCCCGGCCAGCAGGTTGGGTTGCCCCAGGAACGCGATGAGGTCGTGGTGCCCCTCGGGGACGCCCTCGAGGTGGAACGCTCCACCCCGCTCGATCTGGGCCGCGGGAAACCAGTGCCGGGCCCGGATGTGGCCGCCTTCGGGTGCACCGGGCGGACGGCGCACCACACCGGACAGCGAGGTCACGCGGGGCACGCGCAGCGTGCCCAGGTTGATCGTGCGCCCCTCCCGCGTGTCCAGCGGGCGAACCAAGCCGGCGACGGCGCGGCCATCGTCCTGGAACGACCTGCGGCTGGCACGCACGACGAGGATTGCGCGCGGCATGGGCACGCGCTCCAGACGAAACTCACCCGTGTCGGCGACCTCGGCGCATGTCTCCACGGCGGCGAGCGGGTGCAGGTCGGGCTCGAGCGCGTACACCTCGAGCCTGCGGGCCGTCACGTCCGCGGGCAGCTCCACGCGACCGGTCACCGTGACGGACGGGGGCAGCACGACGCACGAAGGGGTTCGCCGGAGCAGGCGCTCCATGGGCACGTGGCGATCACGCCAACGGGTACGCCCCGGCGTGCGCACCAAGGCCTGCAGGTGCCAGTCCGGGTGCGCCGCCAGCGGTGGGAACTCGATCTCGCCGTGCGAGTTGCTGAGCGCGTCGAGGACCTGGATCTCCCGCTCGTAGCTGGGCAAGTCCAGCCGATCGCGCGAAGCGACGACGGTGGCTCGCACGCCCGACAGCCCACGGCCCGTGCGCGTCACGGCGCGCAGGCGCGGCTGGATGTGGCCGCCCAGGCGCAGCTCGAGCCCCAGCTCGGGCACGGCGTCGAGCGACCCTCGCCAGGGCGTCGTGACTTCACCCTCGTGCGTGGCAAAGACGACGTGCTCGAGGTCGCCCTTGTTGGCCAAGCGCGAGTCGGCCGTCGCGACGCGCCACGTGCCGTCCGGACCGCTGGTGGCGTGGAGGGAGCGGCGTGCACGACCGAGCAGCTTGGCGAGCTCGGACGAGCGAAGCAGGACGATCTCGCCCTCGGGGCTGGAGGTGAACTCGACGCGCTGGTCGACGGGCAGCTCGGGGGCCATGGGCACGATGTGCACGGACGCACCGGCGGCGGGCTTGTCGTCCGCTCCCAGCACGGTCCCGTACCACCCGACCTCGCTCACGTTCGCCTCCGACCCCGGACCCTCCGAGGACGCGGCCAGCGTAGCGAAGGCACCGGGCCCACGCCGGGGCCCGGCGCCCGGAAAGCGCTACACGGTGACGACGAGCTCCGACTGGTAGCCCGCCAGCGCGGTTCCGGTCATGGCCGCCAGCTGGGAGGCGTAGCTGTCCGCGAAGATCCCGTCTGTCTGGAGCGACAGGGACGAGATGTTCTGGGCGCTCGTTTCGTAGCCCGCGGTCCCGTAGACGTCGTTGCACGACGAGGCGGGGAAGGCCAGCTGCGACGTCCGCAGCACGTTGTTCTCGCTCGTGGCCACGGCCAGGCTCTCGTACACCTCGAAGTGCACGTGCGGCCAGCGACCCGGGTAGCAACCGGGGAAGATGCTGGTGAACGTGACGGCACCCTCGGCGTCGGTCACTTGCACGCCGCGCAGGTAGTTCTCCCCCGTGACGCCACTGGAGTAGAGCGAGTAGCGCCCCAGGCGATCGCAGTGCCATGCGTAGACGGCGTAGCCGACGAGCGGCTCGCAGTCCGTCCCCGTCAGCAGGAAGCGCAGCGTCAGCGGCACGCCATCGGCCGTCGCACCCGCGCTTCCGAGGGTGGAGCGGATGTCGCTGCGGACGATGCCGGCGTCATCGAGGACGTTGGGGCCGTTGGAGCCGTCCGCGGGGTAGGGGCCGTTCGTCTCCGAGGGGATCAAGGTGCAGAGGCCGTCCCCGGGCGGGTTGATGGTGCCCGAGCCCGAGCTGGAGCCGCCGCCGCCACAGCCGACGAAGGCCGCGCCGGCGCCAAACGCGAGGGCGCGCAGCAGCATCGTGCGCCGGTCCAGGCGCGCGGCGATGCGCCGCAGGTCTTCGGTGAGGCCCCCGTCGGGGGCGTGGTCATGGTGGGCGTGGAGGACCGGGCGCAAACGCGCCCGACGTGCGGAGCGGGAGGACTTCATGGGAGGGTCTCCAAGACCGGACCAATCTGCTCCCCATGCCTTGCGACACCCTGAAGCCCGCTTCGGATTCGCGGCGTGCCGGCGACTACCGTGGCGCGAGGCCATGGCGTAGGGTGCGCGCCATGGCGAGCTCCTTCGGAAGCGTCTTCTGCGGCACCCAGGCGGTGGCCCGGTATCGGGAGGGCGCGTGGTCGCCCGCGGTCCTCGAGCCGCTGGCCCCCTTGGCCTTGCACCCCGGGGCCCACGGCCTGCACTACGGCAGCTCGTGCTTCGAGGGCCTCAAGGCCTACCGACACGCCGACGGCTCGGTGCACGTGTTCCGCCTCGATCGCCACGTGGCGCGCATGCAGGCCAGCGCCGACGTGCTGTGCCTCCCCAAGCCCGGGACGGAGCAGCTCACCGAGATGGTGCTCTCCGTGGTGGACGCTGTGCGCGACGAGATCCCCGCGCTCCCCGGTGCGCTCTACATCCGCCCCTTGTTGCTGGGCACGCTCGAGAGCGTGGGCGCAGCGGGTTCACCCAGCACCGACGCCATGCTCGTCGTGATGACGTGCCCGGTGGGGGACTACTTCGCCGGCGGCATCCGCCCCTTGCGCATCGCGTTGGAGGAGCGCCGCGGTCGTGCCGCCCCGGGGTTCGGCTGCGTCAAGACCGGCTCGAACTACGCCGCGGCCCTGCGCCCCGTGCTCCACGCCAAGAAGGCGTGGAAGGCGGACCAGGTGTTGTTCTGCCCCGACGGCGACGTGCAGGAGACCGGCGCGGCCAACTTCCTGCTCATCCAGGAAGGCGCGGTCCATACCAAGCCGCTCGACGACACGATCCTGCACGGCATCACGCGCGCGTCCGTGCTCGAGCTGGCCCCAAGCCTCGGCCTTCGCGTCGACGAGAGCCCGCTCACGGTCGACGAGCTGATGTCTCGTTCCACGGATGCGGAGGCCGCGCTCTCGGGCACGGCCGCCGTCCTGACGCCCGTCGGCACCTTGATCCGCGGCGGCTACGACCACGCCGTCGGCAACGGCCAGATGGGCCCCGTCACCAAGAAGCTGCGCGAGTCCCTCATGGCCATCCAGAGCGGCGAAGCCCCCGACACCTTCGGGTGGCTCCGCCGCGTCTGAGCGGTCAGTCAGGCTGCGCGACCCGCACCAGGCGTCCGCCGCCCAGCAGGTCGGTGCCCACGAGCCACAGATCGTTGCCGACGACCACCAGGCCGTTCCAGGACACGTTCTCGTCGGGCACCTCGTAGGAAGCGGTCACCCTCCCCGTCGTGGGGTCGATGAGCACAACGGCCTGGCTGCCGACGGTGATCAGGCCCCAGAAGAACGCGCCGTCGACGGCCAGTGCGCGCAAGTCCCGGTTGAAGGGCACGGTGGTCTCGACCACGTCCGGCTCGGACAGGGTGTTCATGACGTAGAAGCGGCCGAACTGGTCGTCGAACGCGCGGCCGTGGAGCCACAGGCGATCCGTGTTCGGCACGTACGCCATGGCGCGGAAGGTGATGGGCCCACCCATCTCGCTCTCGCTGCTCACGGTGTCGTACACGGTGCCGAGCGAGCGACGGTAGGCATCGCGGCTGCCTCCGCAACCGCAGTGGGTCCAGAAGTGGGAGCCCTGCACGGTCTGGGGCAGTCGGCTCTGGGTGTTGGCCAACGGGCTGAGTAGCAGGCCCGTGCCCGGGTCGAACCGCTCCAGGAACCCCTGGTCCGAAGCATAGACGAGGTCGTTGTTGTAGAGCACCAAGTCGGTGAAGAACTGCGGACGCGGCACGTCGTCGTGCTCTTCCAGGACCTGCAGCTGGCCCGCGACGACATCTTCCGGCAGCTCGGTCTGGCGCGAGAAGAGCGCGATGCGTCCGTCTTCGTCCGCCACGCCCAGAGCGTCCTCCTGCACCACGACGTACGGGAACAAGAACATGTACTGCTCGATGTCGATGTTGGAGGCGACGTCCGACGTCGGCTCGGCCGAGAAGTCGAGCACGATCGTCTCGCCGTCGTACAGCACGAACGCACGCAGGCTCGTGATGGCGTCCGTCAGGCGATCGCGAAACCACACCTTGGCCAATCCGTCCGCTCCGACCGTCAGCGCGGTCACGTCCGTGGTCGTCGTCCAGGTGGCCAAGCCCTTGATGAAGGTCGGCAGCATCGAGCCGGACTCGAGCAGCCAGTGGCCTGCGAGGGACGCCGCCTGCGGGTCCGCGGGCGGATCGACGGGCCCGGGCTGGGCGGGCGGGGCCTCGATGTCGGGGGCGGCGGCACTGCCTCCGCCACCGCCTCCGCAGGCGGCCAGGGGAGCAACAAAGGCAAGGAGCAGCACGAGCGAGCGCATGGATCGACCTCCAGAACGTGGTTCCAGAGGGAGAACTCCCTGCCCTGTGCCGGCAGGGACACGCGACCCCCGATTCGCGGTGCCGCATGAACCGGATTTGCAATCGGCTACCACTAGAGGGTGCCGATGTCCTCCCGACCCGCCCTGGACCCCGACGCCCTGATCGAGCACGCGGCATTCGTGCGGCATGTGGCTCGCGCGGCGCTTCGCGGCGACGACCTCGTGGACGACGTGGTGCAGGACACGATGCTGGCGGCGCTACAAGCGACGTCCCGCCCTCGCGGTCCGGTTCGCGCATGGCTTGGGGGTGTAGCCCGCATGCGGGCGCGCAACCTCGTCCGGCAACGCATGGCCACGCGCACCCGGGAGGCTCGGGCTTCGCGGCCCGCGTCCGGTGAAGCTGTTGACGACGTGCTGGCGCGCGCCGAGGTCGGACGTCGCTTGGCCGCTGCCGTCGTCTCACTGGACGAGCCGTACCGTCGCGCCGTCTTGATGCGCTACTTCGACGGCCTGGCGCCGCGCGAGATGGCGCGCGCGCTGGACGTGCCGGTGGAGACGGCACGAACACATGTGAAGCGTGGGTTGGCGCAGCTGCGCACACGCTTGGAGTCGACGCACGAGGACGCGCCGGGTGGGTGGCGCGCAGCGCTGCTGCCGCTCGCCTCCAGCCCGCTCGGGCTGGCGGGCACGACGACCGCCGCGTCGCTAGGGGGAATGCTGATGGGGAAGAAGGCGCTTGCCGTTGGTGCGGCGCTCGCGGCGCTGGTCGGAGCCGGCGTCTGGCTGAGGCCGTGGGACGAGAAGGAGGTTGACCCCGCACTCGAAGTCGACGTGGGTCCCCTGCAGGGCGATGGCATGTCCTCGCCGTCGCTTGTCGGTCGGGGCCCGGCGCCCGCGGCCTCCGTCACCACACAGGCTCCCGCCCCTACGGGGTTCGCCCACATCGACGTGGAGGTCGTCGACATCCGGGGTCAGCCCCTCGCGAACGTGCCGGTGCGCCTGCAGACATGGGACCGCGCCTCTACGTACTCGTTCCAGGCCGGGGCGCTGGGCGAGATGGTCGACGACCCCTACGAGCTGCGCGGGCACGACATCGGTCGCCAGGTCACGCGTGACGGCGGTCGCACGCGCTTCGAGCGGCTCGACCCGACCGTGGAGTACCGCGTACTTGCCGATCCAGGCCCGCCTCTCGTGATGGCGGCTGCGCGCGGGATCGCGGCGCGAGATGGGCTGGCCGTCGTGCGCTTGCGCTTGGGTACCGGAACGCCGCTCCGCTTGCGCGTCGTCGGTCCGGACGGCCAGCATGCGCCTGCCGTCGTCAGCCTCGTGCTTGCCTCGAGCGACGAAGATCCCTCGGCGCGTTGGTCGAGCGGGCCCTGCTGGACGGACGCGGCGGGATCCCTGCGCCTTGCGGGCGTGCCGGCGGGCACCTTCCGCGCCGACGTCTTGCTTCCCGGGGTAGCACGCCGCACCGGCGTGCTCGTTCACGCGCCGGCGACCGCCGAGGTCATCATCCACCTCCGCGACGAGCCCGGGGCCACGCTCAATGGCCGCGTGCGCGATGCGGCAGGCCATCCTGTCGCCGGCGCGCGCATCGTGGCCCACTCGGGTTCCCAGCACGCCTTCGAGCCGATGACCGTGCGCTCGGTCGAGACCGACGCCTCGGGAGCCTACCGGATCGACGGTCTCCCACCGGGGACGCTGTTGGGTGTGGAGTGCGGCGCGCGGGGCTTGGTCGGGCCGGCGCCCTTGCTCCTGCGCCGCGAGCTGCGGTCGGGTGAGAGCCTCCAGCAGGACTTCGTCTTGGCACCCGGGTGCACCATCCGTGGACACGTTCGCACGTCGGCAGGCGACGCGATCCCGACCGCCTACGTCGACGCAATCGTGCGCTCACCGGGTAGCGGCTTGGCGTGGCAGGGGCGTGCGACGTGCGACGCCGACGGCGCGTACGAGCTCGGTTCTTTGCCGGCGGGTGCCGCCGAGCTGTCGCCGCGCGCCGCGGGGTTCGTGGCCGACCTCGAGGCAACGACCGTCTCGCTGGGCAGGGCGGGCGACGCGCACGTCGTCGAGCTCGAGCTCACGGCAGGCACGCCATTGGAAGGGGTGGTCCTTGACGAGGATGACCGACCCATCGCGGGCGCGACGCTGACGCTGCATGGCCCGTCCACCTTGTGGAAGCGCTATCCGGCGTTCGAGGTGGTCGCGACCGACGCCGAGGGACGCTTCCGCTTCCCGGGACTCCCGGAAGCCAAGCAGTACGAAGTGCGCTTGCGCGCAGGCGATGCATATCGGGTGCAGCACCTCACCGCGGGCACCTTCCACAAGCTCCGCGTGCCCACGATGGGCGAGCTTCACGGCAGGGTCGTCTGGGAAGGCGGGCCCCCGCCGGGCGCCCATGAGGTGATCGTCCGTCGCCCTGGGGGAGGGGACGGGCGCGGTCGGGGCGGTGGCGCACGGTCCGTCTCGCTGGCGGCCGACGACACGTTCGTCGTGCGCGGTCTCGAGGCCCTGCCCATCGAGGTCCTCGTGCAGGACTGCTTCAACGACCCTGCCGGTCAGGCGCTGACGTGGGACGTGGCGCCGGGGCAGGTCATTCGGGACGTCGAGCTGCACGCAGGGCCCTTCTTGGAGGTTGCGGGTCGTGTCGTGCACGCGGACGGAGCGCCGCGCGCCGGGGTGACGGTCACCCTGACCGAGCTCACCGGGCAACACCGGCGAGCGACTCGCAGGAGCGACGCCGAGGGGGGGTTCCACTTCGTGCGCGTTCCCGTGGGTGGGTATCGCGTTACGGCTGAGGGGAGCGACGACGCGGTCGAGGTGCACGACGATGCGCGCGCCTTGCGCTTCGCCGTCGGCACGAGCCAGCGCATCACGCGAGGCGTCATCACCTTCTCCGATGGCACGCCGGTGCCGCGCGGCAACGTCGTCCACGTCGTCGCATCGGCAGGTGGTCGCACCTCGTGGCAGATGCATCCCGTACACGCGGGAGGGTTCGAGATCGCAACCGAAGGGGACCTCGAAGCGCTGCTGCTGCGCGTCGACGAGGTCTACGAGCTGGACGGAACGCGCGCCAGCGTGCGCGCTTGGCGAGGAACGCACGTTGCCGGCGAGCCCTTGCGCATCGTGCTCGATCGCCTGCCCCACGTGCGCGGCGTCGTGGTGGACGATTCGGGTGCCCCGATTCCCGGCGTTCGGCTGGCGGCCCAGGTTGATCCAACCGGCAGCTCCGGCCTGACCCAGATCACGTCCGACGCGCAGGGTCGTTTCACGCTTGGGGGCGTGGAAGCGGGCCAACGCGTGCGCATCACGCCCCAGGCCGTGCCCGAGGGTTTCGCGATGCCAATGTTCGAGCCTGTCCTCGTGGGCGAGGAGGAGATCCGCCTCGTCATCCCGCGGGGTGGGGCCGAGGTGCGCGGGCGCGTGGTCGACGAGGCGGGCGAACCCGTGGCAGGCGTCCAGGTCTTCGGGGCGTTCCGAGGAGCCGCGTCGCACGCCGTTTCGGATGAGCGGGGTGCGTTCACCCTCGGCGGTTTGCCCTCTGACGCTTCAGGCTCGGTGCAGGCACGGCCGCGTAGCGACCAACCCTACGGCACGGCGCGCGTCGCAGACGTGAGCTCGGGTGCCCGCGATGTCGTGCTTCGCCTTCCCGCGCGGGCCATGCTGCGAGGCCGTGTCCTGGGAGACCTGGGGCAGGGCGCGCAGCTCGTGTTTCGTCGGCCCACGGGGGGCGCGACGTACGCGAGCATGGGCTCTGGCGGGACGTTCCGGATCGCGGTCTCGGGCGATGGGGAGGGCGCACTCGTGCTGGTGGACGCGAGCTCCAACCAGTTCGGGCTGGTCGAGCACGTAGTACCTCCGCGGTCGAACCTCGAGATCACGCTGCAGCCAGGCCACGTCATCGAGGGCGTCGTCGAGGGCGAGACGACGGCCGGCACGACGCACGTGAGTGCGCTTGGCACCCTGGCGATGAGCTCGGCGCGCCTAGGAGGCGACGGGCGGTTCCGCATCGCGGGCCTACCGCCGGGGAGATACACGCTCGAAGTCTGGATGGGCGATTCAGCCGGCAGTCGGGTTGCACGGCTCGAGGGCGTCGAGGCCGGCGCGACGAACGTCCGCCTGCGGGTCGACGACACGAAGTAGGGCCCCTGGCCAGCGCGACCGGGACCAAAGTTGTCCGAACGTCCGGACACTTGTCGGCCCGCAGAGCCCAGACATCAGGCATGGCCGGGACTAAAGTTGTCGTAACGTTCCGACACTTCGCCCGCCCTGCGATGCGCGAGCGCGGATCCGTACATGCCTCCTGGAGGCCCCACGTGGGGCACCGGGAGGAGGCCCCGTGTCAGCTCCGATGCGCTCGCTCGGCGTCGACGTCCATGGCCGCTGGGCCCTGGACCACGGCGCCATCGTGGACGACCTCGTGGGCCGTGGCCTGGTCCCCGAGGACGGTCGCGCGCGGGCGATCGAGGCCCTGCGCGCGCGCTTCGGCCACCCGGTGCTCACCCTGGCCCCAGATGGCCGGGCCGAGTCCCGCTCGGAGCGCACGTCGGCCCGCGGTCGCTGGAGCCGCCGGGGGGACCGCGTGGAGCTCCTCTGCGGTGGGCCGACGACGCACCTCAGCGTGAGCGAGGGCCAGCTGGCGGCCCGCGGAGGCGCCGTCGCCATCGTCTACCGACGCATCTGAGTCGGCGAACCGCGGAATCTCGAAACAGGGTGAGGTTCGGGGCGCCGCGAATGCGGGGACCCCTCTGGAGGCCGGCGCTCCTGTGGCGCCGGGTCCTCGGAGGCCCCGATGCGTCGCCCGTCGCTTCATCCCGCGCTGTTGCTGCTCGCCTTCCTCGTGCTCCTCGGATGCGGCCACGGCCGCGGATCGGCACCCACTGCTCCCGAGCCGGGGGAGCTCGAGGCTGTGCGCATCGTGGGGATCGTGGCGCCCCCCAAGGGAGGGCCCGCCATCGGCGACCTCACCGTGTGGACGGCCTACGGCGCCGCGAGTCCCGATGCGTCCGGTGCGTTCGACGTGCAGGGCCTCCGGCCAGGATCGATGCTCGTGTTCGTCGGAAACGCCTCCGGCGACGTGGCGCTCATGGGCTACTGCGATGACGCGCACACCACGATCGACGTGCACAGCACGGCGGTGGCCCTGCTCTACACGACGATCGGTGCGTACTACCTGACGCCCAAGGAGCAGGTCGAGGCGCTGGCGCTCCTGCGCAACGAGCCCGAGGCCGTCGAGCTGGCTGCGGTGCTACGCGAGGCGATGACGACAGGTGGAGCCACCTCGTTGGCCGAGGGTACGGACACGATCGCACCCGCCGTGGCTGCCGCCCGCGCCTCGCTGCTGGACCCCCGGCGCCGCAACGGTCCCGTCGCCATCCAGATCCTCCCGCCGGGCGAGCGCAGCGGCATCCGCGTGGACGAAGAGTCCGCGGGCATGCTGCAGATCGTCAACCGCTTCCGTCGTCGTGCGATCGCGATCACGCAGCGCATCAGCTACGTGGAAGACGATGGCACGCCCAACGGCAACCTGGTCGAGACGCCCGGCGAGCCCATCGTGAGTCATCGCGTCTCCCCGACGGTGGGGTTGTCCTCCGCGTTGGCCACCGTCTACGAGATCGCACGTGGACGGGGCATCTACCAGCCGGTCACGGCGGCCGTCCCCGTACCGATCGAGCCGACCGACGCACTCGCCACGAACTACGAGGTCTTCGTCGCGGGCCTCGGCACCTCGGGCGGGGACTGGGACCAGCTCTCGCTGGCCCAGCTCGAGGCCGTCGAGGGCATCTACGCCGAGGCGGGCCTGTTCGACTTCATGCTGCCGATCTTCCTCAACGTGGCGTTGCCCACGGGCGTGGCCGCACTCCGCTCGTCGGGCATCGAGCAGTCAGCCCAGAGCCTGGACTCGTTTCGACAGCTGACGAGCTTCGTTGCCGCGGTCATCCCGCAGTTCATCGAGGCGATGCGCGGCGGCAACACCGGCGATGCGATGCGGATCCTCTTCGAAGCCGTCCTCGACACCGAAGCGGGCCGTCAGGCGCTGGGCAGCTGCATCGACTCCGTGGTCCGGCTGATCTTCCGCGCCGTGGGCGAGAGCCTTCCGGCAACCGTGCTGACGGGGGCCGCGCTGCAGCAGGCCTTGGCGGGGCTGACGGTGGTGAACATCGCCCTGACGCTCGTGGACACCGCGTTCCAGGCGAGTCACGTCTCGCAATCCAATCTTGCCGATCGTTGGATGGTCCGCTCCAACCGCGGGCGCGTGACGCTCTCGCCGCCTCGCGCACGGACCGATCCTGACACGCCGATCCGCTGGTTCACGGCCACCGTGGCCAACCCTCCCACGGGGCAGTTGCGCTACGTCTGGCAGGTCCAGAACGGGCACGGCGGCGTGCGCCGGGGTGAGGACCCGCCGATGGCCACGCTGGACACCACGGACAACCAAGTGGAGTTCGTACCGGACGGCTCGACGGGCGACGAGGTACTGGCGCTGACCGTCTACGACCCGGACGGCGAGCTCCTCGCCGAGACGAGCGCGCCCATCGAGATCCGTGACGCGGAGGTCTACATCGCGCCCGACGAGGTCTCGCTGCACCCGGGGGACGAGGGCTTCTTCGAGGCCTTGATCAACCCCCTGCCACCAGGCTTCCCCAATGGCTACACGTTCCGCTGGAGCGCGACCCAGGACCAGGGCACCGTCAGCTCGCCGATCCTCGACATGGAGACGGTGACGGAGTTCCTCGAGTACCGCGTCGACGACGGCGCGAGCTACGGCACCAGCGACACGATCTCCGTGGAGATCTTCGACGGCACGGTGGCTCCTGCGGAGTCGGTCGGCACGGCCACGGCGACGGTGCTCGTCGAGGAACGGCGCAGCGTGATTCCCGGCACGTTCCAGGTCGTCATCGAGCCCACCGACGCGTTCGGGACCATCGCCACGACGGCCTTCGTGGTGTTCGCGCCCCAGCCCGACGCCATCCGCTACCGCGTGGTGGGGGACGGGGGCTTTGACTTCGCGTTCTACGGCTCCCACATCGACGTCACGGTCCAGGCAAGCGCCGTGCGGTCGTTGGGCCCCGACGACGTCATCGAGGCGACGCCGCCGAGCACCAGCTACATCCCCAGCGCGGACGAGGGTCTGGTGGGCCTCTCGGCCGGCTTCCAGAACATCGCGGCGCCCAACACGACCGTGGACTGGATGAAGGACCGCTTCGGGGAGTTCCGCTTCAAGGTCTACGTGACGTACGGCCCGTGAAGGCGGGCGCAGTGGCGCCTTTCGTCCTCGGGGGCGCTTCGGCAGAATGCGGTCGCGATGCCGACCGCCGACCGCCCGAGCCCCGACGTGACCCTGTGGCTCGAACGAGCCCGGCAGGGGGACGCGCAGGCGCTGGAGCAGGCCCTCGAGCATCTCTACGCCGAGATCAAGTCGATCGCACAGGCCCGCATGCGGGCCTTTGCGCCCTCGCACACGCTGCAGCCCACGGCCCTGGTCAACGAGGCCATGCTCCGCCTCGTCGGACGCTCGACGCCTTGGGAGAGCCGAGGGCACTTCCTGGGCGTGGCCGCACGCGCGATGCGCTCGATCCTCGCCGATCACGCCCGCGCCCGCGGCGCGCAGAAGCGTGGGGGCAACCGCAAGCGTGAGCCGCTGGACGCCGCCGTGGCCTGGTTCGAGGAGAACCGCGTGGACCTCTTGGCGCTCGACGACGCCCTGAAGCGCTTCGCGCAGCTCGACGCCCGTGCCGCGCAGATCGTCGAGCTGCGCTACTTCGCCGGCCTGACGCAGGCCGAGATCGCCGAGATGTTGGATGTATCCGTAGCGACCGTGGAGCGCGACTGGGTCGCGGCACGCGGCTGGTTGCAGCGCGAGCTCTCGAAGGGGGTCTCGTGAGCGAGGCCGCCGAACGCTGGGCGACCGTCAAGCGCATCTGCAACGAGGTGGCGGAGACCGCGGAGAACGAGCGGGCCGCGTTGCTGGACGCGCTCACCAAGGACCAGCCCGAGCTGCGCGAGGACGTGGGCTCGCTGCTCGACGCGTGCCGCGAGGCGGAGGCAGCGCTTCCCGTGCCGGATGCACGGACGTTCCAAGGGTGGTTCGCAGGCGAAGGTGCCACGGACCGCCACCTCGGGCCGTACCGCATCGTGCGCGAGATCGCCTCCGGCGGCATGGGCGTGGTCTACGAGGCCGAGCAGGACGAACCCAAGCGGCGCGTCGCGCTGAAGGTGCTGCGCGCAGGCCTCGACTCGGAGGAAGCCCGGAGTCGCTTCCAACGCGAGGCGCGCATCCTGGGAAACCTCCAAGACGCCGGCATCGCGGCGCTCTACGGGGTGGGCACGCACGAAGCCGCTTCGGGCGAGCGCGTGCCCTACCTCGTGATGGAGCTGGTTCGCGGCGGGCGGCCCATCACGGCCTACGCCGATGCCCACCACCTGGACCTGAAGCGGCGACTCCAGCTGTTCCTCGATGCGGCCGCCGCTGTCGCAGCGGGCCATCGCCGCGGCATCATCCACCGTGACCTCAAGCCCGACAACGTGCTCGTCGACGACGCGGGCCACGTCAAGGTGGTCGACTTCGGCATCGCCCGCATCACGGCCGCCGACTTGGCGCCGAGTGCCGTCACGGCCACGGGCCTGCTCATGGGGACGTTCGGGTACATCGCGCCCGAGCAGCTCGACGGCCGGGCCAGCGCCGACGACGTCCGCATGGATGTGTACGCCTTGGGCGCGCTCCTGTACTTGCTGCTGACGGGCCACACGCCGCTGGACCTCGGCAACCTCGACGTGTTGGCGGCCGTTCGCGCCACGCTCGAGCAGCCCGTGACACCGCCCACGCGCTACGTGCCCGACATGCCGCGCGACCTCGCGCTGGTGGTGACGAAGGCACTCGCCAAGGAGCCCGACGCCCGCTACGCGTCCGTCGACGCCTTGGCGGAAGACGTGGAGCACTTCCTTGCCAACGAGCCGATCCGCGCTCGTCCGCCCTCGGTCTCCTACCAGATGCGCCTCTTCGCGCGGCGTCATCGCGTGGGCGTGGCCGCGGCGATGGTCGTGGCGCTCGCGCTGGGCGCAGCCACCTGGTTCAGCCTGCGGGCCGCGCATCGGGAAGCCGAACAGGCGCGTCGCGCCGTGGCTTCCGAGAAGCGGGCCACCGGCCTGCTCGTCGGCAGCCAGGACCTGGTCCGGTCGCTCTTCACCGACCTGTACGACGACCTGGAGAAGGTGCCCGGCACGTTGCCCGCGCGGCTGGCGCTGGTCCGCCGCCTCGAGACCGGGATGCAGTCGGTGCAGCTGCACGCCGCCGACGATCCACGCGTGCTCAGGCTCGCAGGCCTCGTGCACATGCACGTGGGGCTGCTCAACTTCCGCACCGGCGGCGACCACCTTGGTCGGCCCGAGGCGGCCCTGGCAGCCTTTGCGCAAGCGCGCCGCGCCTTCGAGCTGGTGCTCGAGCAGGTGGATGGCGACCCGGAAGCGAGCCTCATCGATCGCATGCATCTCGCGGAGACGCTCGGGTACACCGCCGACGTCGACTTCTTTCTCGGCCGCACGACCGAGGCCCGCGATGCAGCTCTCGATGTGGTAGACCGGCTCGCAGCCCTGCACCGCGAGGCGCCCGGCGAGACGAGCATCCGGGATGTGCTGGCCGGACAACGCACGCGCCTCGCCAGCATGCAGCGTGGCCTGGAGCAGATCCAGCCGGCCATCGAGACGCTGGAAGACGCGCTTGCCGACCTGCCAGCCCTGGAGGACATCGCGCCCGAGGACACGGTCACGCTCGGCACGCGCGGCTACGCCCACGCCGTGCTCGGCGAGATCTTGCGTGACGAAGGCAAGCTCGACGAAGCGCGCGTCCAGCTGCAGGCGGCCCTCGAGGCCTTCGAGAAGCTCGTCCAGGGGCATCCCGAAGATCCGAGTGCGGGCAGCCGGTTGGGCAGGGCGCACGGCGAGCTGGGCGTGCTCGCCTTCCGTGCCAACGACCTCGCGACGGCGGAGGCCCATCTCGCCAAGGCGCTCGAGCTCGGGCGCGCGCAGGCAGCGCGCGACGCCGAAGATCGCCAAGCGCAACAGTCCCTGCAGATCGACCTCGCCCGCATGGCGACGCTGCGCGAGGCCCAGGATCGACTGCCCGACGCGATCGACTTCCAGACCGAGGCCGTCGGCATCATCCGCGCGCTCGCCGACGAAGCCCCGGATGCCTTCGTTGCCCAGCTCGAGCTGCGCATCGCGCTCAACCATCTTGGTGGTCAGCTGACGCGCGGCGAGCGGGTGGCCGAGGCCGTGCCCGTGTTCGAAGAGGCCCATGCGCTCGCCCAGCGTCTGGTCGAGGCCCACCCCGACGACGCGCGCGCCCGCCTCTCCTGGGCCGAAGCCCTGGACGCCTTGGGCATCGCCCGCTGGTCCAGTGCCGTGGCCCTTCCGCCCGAGGACAAGCGCGCCCCGATCGAGGCCGCGCGCGAGCTCTTCGTGGAGAGCCTCGCCGTCCACCAGGCCCTGGCCGACGACGGCCTCCTGCCGGCCACGCACCGCGAGGTCCTCGACCTCTTGCCCCGCAAGATCGACGTCTGCGACCAGAACCTCGCCACGATCACCGAATTGGGTCACTAGCGGACGGCAGGTTGCAACGCGCGGCCCGCTTGCGGCAAGAGGGGGTAGGTGGACCGGCTTGCCTCCCTCTTCCAGCGCTACCGGACGCGGCATGACGTCGCGGCGCTGGGGCACGTGTTCGACCGGGCGGCTCCCGACCTCATCCGGGTAGCGCTGCACCTGACGAGGTGTCCGTCCCTCGCCGAGGACGCCGTGCAGTCCACGTTCCTCGTGGCCATCGAGCGGGCCGAGACGTTCGACGCCGGCCGCCCCCTCATGCCGTGGCTGGTGGGCATCCTCCGCAACGTCGTCCGCCAGCAGCGACGAAAGGGGCAGCGGCTGGCGCACGGCGAGGGCCCCGAGTCCGTAACCGAGCCCACGTCCGTCCTCGACCGCGCGTTGGACGAGCTGGTGTGGACCGATCGCATCGCCGAGGTGGTCGAGACCTTCCCGCCCGCGTGGCGGCAGGCGTTCGTGCTGCGCTACCGGCACGGGCTTGCACCGGCCGAGATCGCGGACGTGACGGCGACCGCACCGGCGACGGTCCGCAGCCATCTGCACAGGGGCCTGCTGCGCCTGCAGCGCACGCTGCCCACGACCTGCGAGCAGCGACCCGCCGTGGTGCTCCTGCCCCTGCTGGGCCTCGACGGCCTGCGTCGCGCCGTCCTGACGCGGGCGGCTGCCGGGGCAACCGCCGCGCCCGCGCTGGCCACCCCCGTGATCCCTGGAGCGCTCATGGTGAAGAAGCTCGCGCCGTGGTTGTTGGTCCTGCTCGTCCCGGCCCTGTTCGCAACGGGCTTGATCCAGCTGCCGAGCCACGCGCCTGACGACGCCGATCCAGCGACGTCCCTCGAGTCGGGAACGGCATCGAGTCGCGCGCCCACCCTCGAAGCGGCGCCGACGGCGGTGGCGCTGGGCGATGCGCCGGGCGCAGCCGACATCGACCTGCCCGCCACGGCCGGACTCGAGAACGTCGATCGCGACCGCGACGTGCACGGAATCATCGTGGACGCGGCGGGGCAACCCGTTGCGGGTGCAGAGCTGAAGCTCGTGCGCTACCCGTGGGGGGGTGTGGATCTCTGGACGGGGGGCTTCAAGAGTCGCAGCGTCGAGGGGCCGTCGGGGCGCAGTGCACGCGACGGCACGTTCCGCCTGCCGTGGAACCGCGACCAAGTCGGACGCCTGCGCGTGCGCGCCACGGGCTATGCGCCGCTCTACGTGGACGACACGGGAGCCGGCGAGAGGCTGCGCATCGTCCTGGCGGCCGCCGCCACCTTGCGCGTCACGGTGCGCGGTCCGGACGAGGAGCTGCTGGAGGGCATCGAGGTGCACGCCTCGTACCGCGATCGCGCGACGGGCCAGCGCGTGCGCTCGACGGCCACGACGGATGCGGAGGGCGCGGCCGAGCTTGCGGACCTCCCGCAGGGCCTCACGGTGAAGCTGGGGGCGACGCTCGAAGGCACGCCTTGGCACCTCGACGATGCGATGTCCGTCGACCTGCCGCTTGCGCCTTCCCACGCCGCCAGGCTGGACCTGACGCGCGCGGCCGTGCTCACCGGGCGGGTGTTGGACGATGCTACGGGCCGTCCGATCGAGGGCGCCTCCATCTGCGTGGGCTGTGGTCACGTCACCTCGAAGGTGCGCGCGGACGAGGGCGGCGCCTTCACGCTGCCTCTCGTGGACCGCGCATCGAGCTCGCGCAACGACATCGAAGCGTGGGCCCCGGGCTACGCACGCACGATGCAGATGGCGAGCGTCGGTAGTCCCGTCGAGCTTCGCCTCGTGCGCGGGTGCGTCCTGCGCGGGCAGGTCGTGGATCGCACGGGCAAGCCGGTGGGGGGCGCTCGCGTAGCCGCCGTGGGTACGGACTTCCACGGCGAGACGCAGCACCTCTCGTTCGCCGCCGTCGAGTCGGGAGACGACGGACGCTTCGCGCTGGAGGATCTCGATCTCCGGCTTCCGCACACGATCTCGGTGGCCGCCGCCGGACACGGACGATGCCTCTTCGACATCGATGCGTGTGCTCCCTTGCCGGAGCGCGACGTGGGCACCCTG
The DNA here is from genome assembly GCA_020631815.1 of Planctomycetota bacterium. GTDB lineage: Bacteria > Planctomycetota > PLA2 > PLA2 > JAEUHO01 > JACKGW01. The sequence continues at coordinate 24,153 of JACKGW010000012.1, forward strand.
CCGCTCGGTCGGGCGTGCATCGTTCGCGGCACCTTGACCACGCCCGACGGCACGCCCGTGCCGAACGCGGACGTCACCTGCGAGGGCGCCAACGACGACCGCGTGCGCCTGCGCGCCGAGACGGACGAGCCCGCGCAGATGAGCTACGGACGCACCGTCGAACGCAAGACCGACGACCTCGGCCGCTTCTCGTTCCCCGACTTGGCGCCGGGCACCTACCAGGTGCAGGCCCTGCCGTGGACGTCCCGAGCGGTTCGACGGCAGGTGCGCGTGGACGGCGACACGCCTGTGCTGGAGGTCGATCTGCAGGTGGTGGACGTCCGCACCGTCCGTGTGCAGGTCGTGGACGACGAAGGCACGCCGCTCCCCGAGTTCCACGTCTCGGTCTACGGCGGCGGCATGGCCGACCACATGTTCCATGGGACCGATGCCCACGGCGTCGCCCGCATCGACCTGCCGCGCGGCCAGGCGGTGCGGCTCATTGCCTCCGTGCCCCGTGGACGCCCCTACCTCTCGGGCAGCATGCTGCAGGTGGCCGCGGACGCGACGGAGGCCACGCTGGTGATGCAGCGCGCGCTCTTGACCAAGGGCACCGTCCTGGATCCCGACGGCCAGCCGCTACGCGGCGCGATCGTTCGTGTCGCCGAGGAAGGCGAGTCCCGCGTGCTCAACGCGCACGCCGAAGACGACGGCACGTTCACGATCGCCCAGCGCGCTGGCGCCATCAGCGACTTCCGCTTCGAGGGGCGCATCGTCCGCATGGGCGTGGGTACACCCGAGGACTACACGCTGCCGCTGTCGGGCGAGGCCACGGGGATCTCCGCAGGCGACACCAACGTGGTGATCCGCACGCACCGCGACGAGACGTACCGCAGCGTGACCGTTGTCGTCACGGAGCCCGACGGTACGCCGGCCGAGTTCATCTACGTGCTGACCGAGGGCGTCAAGGGCAACGAGACCAAGACCGACGGGCGTGGGCGCGCAGAGGTCCATCGCCTTCCCGACGCCGACGTGGTCTTGCGCTTCTCCTCGCCGCTGTTCAAGCCGCCGCCCTTCCTCATGCCCGAGCCCCTCACCGTGCGCCCGGCGGGCCAGACCGTGAACGTCCGCCTGCGCCCAGCCAACGTCCTCGAGGGCACCGTGGTGGGCCCCGCCGACGAGTCCGGCCTCGGCTGGCAAGTCGAAGCGAGGGTCGCCGGCGAGGTCGTCGCCGAGGGCCGCACGGACCTCGACGGCACCTTCCGCCTGCTCTTCCCGACCACCACGACGCTCGTCGACGAAGTCACCGCCACCGCCACGATCGGCGACCAGCCCTGCGCCGCCTCCGCCTACCGCGTCGAGGTTCCCCGGCGCGACCTGGGCCTCAAGCTAGAGCCGCGCTGAGGCGCTGGATCCTGGCCGCCCGCTGCGTGCGGATGGCTCCCCAGCCTCGTACCGTGGGCCCGCGTCGCCAACGAGTCCGGGGAGCTGCCGATGTTGCGTGCGTGGAGCGGAGTCCTGCTGCTCGTTCTCGGCTCCGCGAGTGCCGGCGCCGGTGAAGAGCAAGTGCCCCCGAGCGTGAGCGTCGTCGACACCGCCGGCAAGCCGGTGGCGGGGGCCCGCGTGTACGTGGAGGGCCACCCGTTCGGCGCGATCCCCGTTCCCGTGAAGGTCACGGGGCCCGACGGCACGGCACGCCTCGATGGTGGCTCGCTCTCTGCCACGGTGAAGCTGGACGTGCAACCGCCCGCAAGTCGGCCGGACTTGGCGGCCACGACGGTCGAGGTGTGGGATCCGCGCGCGGGCGTCCCCGTCGAGCTGCCTGCGGGTCGTGTGATCGACTGCACGGTCGTGGATGCCGAGGGCGTGGCTCTCTTTGCCGCGGTCGTCTGGGCAACTGCGGACGGACGTCAGAGCGGCTGCACCCCCCTCTACGCACGCGAGACCCTCCGTGGGCTGCCCAGCGTGCCGCTTCGCGTTTTGGCCATCCCCTTGCACGCGGGCTCGGACTGGGAGGAGGTGCTTCGCGAGGCCAAGGCGCCGTTCGTGGACGCGGCCTTGGGGGCCGATGAGCTCACGCTGACGGTCTGGACTCCGCCCACCAAATCGGAGTACCTCGCGATCGGCGTCCACGTGCGCGGCCCCGACGGGTCCGCGCCCGCGCGGGCGTATGTGCTGGCCGGTCGCGGCGAGTACCTGACGGGGGCGATCGCCATCCGGGGAGAGGCGGCGGTGTGGCTTCTTCCCTCGAGCGAGGGGCCCGTGCGCGTGGTCGCCTACGCAGCGCGTGACGCGTCGGGTCATCCCCTTCCCTGGGCCCCCGTGGTTGTCGACGCCGACGGCGATGCGCTCGACGTGAGCCTGCACATGCCTCGGGCCGTCAAGGCAACGGGGCGCGTCGTGGACGAGGGCGGCAAGCCCTTGGCCGGTGCCCGCGTGGTCGCGCGGGCCGTGGGGAACAGGGGACTGGTTCCCATGGATCCACTCGCGGACGCCACGACCGATGCGCGTGGCATGTTCAACCTCGTCGGCTTGGGCGCAGGGCCGATCCAGCTCCAGATCCAAGCCGGGCGGCTCTGGGCGGAGGGCCCGTTCGTCGAGCTCGATCTTCCGGCGTCGGACATCGTGCTGGAAGCCCCGCTGGCGCTACCGGCGCGAGTGCTCGTCGTGGATTCCGATCAACGCCCGGTAGCGGGGGCCACGTGGGTCGTCGAGGAGTTCGACGAGTGGGACGGCGGGTACCAGTCCTACTTGGTGACCTCGGGTCGCGCAGATTCCGAGGGGCGCATCAACGTCCCCCCGTTGGACCCGCGCCGCCGCCTGACCCTCGAGATCGATTGCGGCGATGCCAGGCCCGACCTTGGGCGGATCACGATCAAGCCGTGGCGGCCCGGGACGAAGACGGTGGTCCTGCCCAAGGCGTACACCTTGGACGTTCGAGTCATCAACGCCGAGGGACGCCCGGTGCGCGCATCTGTCTACCGTTTCCATGAGCGGGACCGCACCAACGTGAACCAGATGACGGACGCGCTCGGACACGCGACCATCCGTGGTCTTGACCCCGACGACCCGCTCGAGATCCAGGCTCAACGCGTCGAGGGCGGAGAGACCCTGCGCTCGGACCGCGTCCGCGTGACGCCCACCGCGTCGCGCGTGACGGTCACGCTCCAGCTGCCTGCCCCTTCCAAGCGCTAGGTTCGACTGGCGCTGCGGCGGCCTCACGCGCGCGTCGATCCAGCTGGGTGCTCATCACATCGGGCCCGCTGCGCCGGCGAGGTCCCTGATCACGAGGCGCCCGTCGACGTCTCTTCGCCTACTCGAGGTGCCAGTCGCCCACGCGCTTCATCATGCGGATCAACAGCTCGGCCAGGGATCGGGCGGACGGCCGCGTGCGTGCGTGTCTTGCGAGGTGCGCCAACAGCTCCTGCGCCGGGATGCGGTCCACGAGGTCGCCGCTCGCGTCGCTCGCGCGGAGCCAGAGGGTCGACGCCAGGGCGTCCTGGGCGGGGGAGTCGCGCGTCAGCGAGAGCTCCAACAGGGAAGCCAGATCCGTCATCGCGAAGCTGGTGGCCAGCTGGAGGGCATGGTTCCGCACGTCGTGGTCGGGGGAACCGAGGACGTGCATGACATGGGCTTGCATGGTGGCGCGAGGGACGACGTGCACGGAGCAGGCAAGCCAAGCGGCATGGCGCGCGCCGTCCCGACGGTGCTCCGCCATGGACAACAGCCGAGCCTGGATACTGGGTGGCGCCGGCGAGACCTTGCCCCGCAGACGCGCAAGCGCCTCCAGCACCAGCGACAGGTCACGGCTCTCGCGCTGGGCATCGTCCAGCACGACGCAGAGCCCCGCCCAGGCGACGTCGTCTCGAAGCAACGCGCCCCACGCTCGCCCCAGCGCGATCGGGTCGTCCGGGTGCGCGCGGATCGCCAAGCGCACGGCCTCGACAGCGCTGGCTGGCGCCTCGACACCGGGGGGGATGGCTGCCGCAGGCCATGCGTTCGTCTCACCGCAACCGGCCAGGAGGACTGCGGCGACAAGGCCCAGCAGCCCCGCGAAGGGCCACATGCGGGCAGCTCCCAGGGCGTGCCTCTCGCGTCGCGGGGCGGCCATCCAGCCCATCAGCTCTCCATGTCGATCGCTTCGACACGTCCCTGCTCGTCGAACTTCACGGCCACGACATACTGCGTTACGTCGTCGGGCAGGGTGAAGTCCAGGACGTCGGGATCGTCGTCGGGGTGGGGATACCGGAGCGTGAGCAGGCCCAGGACCTGGTTGGGCGTCGGCTTCGAGGTCCCCAGATGCTCCATCCACCACTCCGGCTCCAGCTGCTCGAGGTGATGGGAGATGAACCCGTCCACGCCGTACTCGGCCTCGGGCGTCCCTACGGACGCTCGAATGGCGTCCATGGCGAGCTTCGCGCGCATTTCGATGATCTCTTCGCGCTGTGCCATGAGGTTCCTCGCTAGGACCCGAACCATCGTACGTTGCCGCGCGCCAGCTTGGGCCAACGCCAGTACGCGGAGCCCGCCAGCGACACGCTGGCTGCACGTCGGCCTCAGCGAGCTGCAAGGCGCTGCGCAAGACCTTCCCGATTGCCAAGACCCCCAGGTTCCGGTATGGCACGGCGATGATCGACCACATGGCCTTCGAAGTGAGCAACCTGGATGCAACCCAAGCCTTCTACGACAAGGCCCTCGCGCCGCTTGGGTACAAGCGCCTGATGGACACGCCCAAGACGAATGAAGAGGGCGTGCGGTATCTGGGGTGGGGCGACCCCCTGGAGACGGACATCTGGATGAGCGAGGGGCAGCGGACCACGCCGCGACTCCACATCGCGTTCCGGGCAGACAACCATCAGCAGGTCCGCGACTTCTACACCGCGGCACTTGCCGCAGGTGGCACGCACAACGGCAAGCCCGGCCTGCGACCGCACTACCACGCGAACTACTACGCCGCCTACGTCCTGGACCCCGACGGCCACAACATCGAGGCCGTCTGTCACACGCCGCAGGATCCGTAGAGCTCTCATGGTCGAGCTGGGGCGTGCCACGCTTGATCTACCCGCGTGGCGCCCGCGCTGCCGGGAATGGTGCCCAAGTCGCGTCTTGGACGTCACCGGGCGCGGGGCGTCGTCCGCTGCTAGCGCCTCTCTGCCCGCTCGTGCAACCGGAATCTCACGCGGATGCCCTCGGGCGTTGCCGGCGCCCACTTGAAGCTCCTGCGGATGGCCCATCCGCCTGACCTCGAAGCTCCCCTCGACACGTATCCGATGGTGTGGCGTCGGTTGCCGCCGCCAAAGCTCCACTCCTCTCCCCGTGCGACATCGATGGACAGCGACATCTGCGGCCCATCCGTGCTCACTACCTCTTCATACTCGGTGATCTCGAGTGTGAGCGTGCCGACGGGAGAGCTGACTCGTGTGGCTCCTGAACGGGGCAGCACGAGAATCTCGTCGAGAACCAGGTTCCAACCCTCTCCATCCGGCGCAAAGCTCCACGCGTCGCGGACGCGGCCCCACCACGCGCCGATGGCCTCGGCCGAGTCGTCGTCGGGCAAGGTCTCCACACGCCGTTCGGGCGGCTCGGGCGGGAGCCCGGGCAGCCCCCTCGACGGGCGGCGGTAGAAGATGAATTGGCCGTCGAGCGCCTGGCGGCAGGCTTCGCCAATCGTCATCTCGGTCGTCCACAAGAGCCCGCTCGCAACGCGCGGCGCTTGTCGATCGCACCCCATCTGCTCGACCATCCAGTCAACGATCGTCACGTCCTCGAAGGCGTAGGCGTCTTGTAGAGCGAACACGACGGCTACGGCTGGATTGCGATCAGCGAGCAGGCGCCTGGCGACGGAGCGGGCCAGCGGCGTGGCGTCCCACTCGGCCGAGTCACGTCGCCACTCGCTCCCCTGGCCACCACAGAACGCATTCAGGTAGCCCGCCAACCGTCCCGCGATCAGGCGCACGGGGCCCCGCTCGTCCACGGCCAGCACCTCGACCACACGGCCGAGCCGCTGGCCGAAGGGCTCCCGACACAGCTCGAGCAAGGCTCGCGCCCACCCCAAGTCCGTCGTCTCGCCCAGGGCCAGGCAGATGGCGGGACCTGCGTCCAGGTCCTTCCCGATCTTGCGCAGGTACGCAAGCGAGCGAAGCCCATGGCGCACGAGTCGACCCTGCCGATCCGCGAGCTGGTTGACCTCGTGGCTGCGCGCGAGCTCTTCCAGGCGCCGTGGGTCGAGCGACGGAAGCTGATCGTCGAGGCGGGCCAAGAGCGCGGCGTCGACGTCCGTGGCATGCCTGGTCAGCGTGGAGAGGGCTTCCTGCCACTCCGCTGCCCGACGCTTGGCGAGGCCCTCGTCCTCGGCAGCAGCGGGGAGCCCTGCCCGCCCGACGCACAGTGCCGTCAACACGATCGCCGCACCCCAGCGTGCCAGGCTCGCGAACCTCATCACTTCATGCGCCGCCATTCGATGATGGTAGCAGGTGGGTCCATCGCGGAGCGGACGCCTACGCCTGGTGGTGTAGGGGCTGCGGGCATATCCCACGGACCATCGAGGCTAGCTCATGAGAATTGCCCGCACTCCGTACCCCTCCGGACCCCCTCCGCAACCCCATGCCAGCCGACCTCAGGCCTCGAAACCCGTACCATTGAGTGTAGGCGTGCCCCACTTGGACTTGCCCCGCTTGATCTCGCTTTCTACGGCGCGTGCGTGTGCGCCGTCGGCGCACGTCAGATAGCGAAACGAGAGTCGACTCATCATGAATGCTCGGCAGCGTCGAGCAGCCTCCTGTGGGGTCCTCGCGGGCTCGCTGTCGAGATGCTGGACGAGGGCAAACCAAAGGTACTGCTTCAGCATGTTCACCATGTTGCCGTCACGGTGATCTCTCAGGCGGCGGCGCAGACTCCCCCTCCCGTCTCGGCCCGCCATGCCGACGTAGAGGAGCTTGTCCCCATCAAACACCACGTAGACGCCCGGCGTGTCCGGAAGGTCGGGTGAGCTGAGCTCATGGAACGGGATCTGCGCTGACCAGTCAGTGATCATGGCTGATTGGGTACTCGACAATCGTGGCTCCAGGGAGACGAACAGGAGCCCGCGGTTGTGGTGAACCACGCTCTCGTCGCCAGCTCACGGTCGGTGCTATGACTCTGTGCGAGACCATACTGCCGGAGGCAGCGGATGTTTGGGAAGGACAAGCGTAGGCCGCGGCGTGGTGGCAGTGGAAGGACCAGGCGCATTCCACCGTCGCCCGAACCCAAGGGCCTCGACGCGGGTGATGTAGTCGACCAGGTGCTACGGGGACCCAATGGCGAGGCGGTGCTCGTCATCATGCACAGTCGGCCATGGGGGACGGGGGACGACAAGCGGTTGAAGCGCAAGATCATGGGCTACTTGGGGTTCCTGGAGCGGGGGCAGATCGATGATCACGTTCCTGATTGGTGGCGCGCCGAGACGACGATCGACTTGGCCCACATGGATCCGATCCCACTCGACCTCCAGGCAACGGTCAAGGCGATGGGCGTCGCCCTGGGCGAGCGACACGGCGTCGGCTTCAGGACCACGACGTTCGTCGACGGCGTCAGCAGTCATGAGCACAACCTGCCTGGGGCCACGGGTACGACGCCCGCGGCCGCCATGCGGGGTGGATCGGCATTCACCGCCTTCGTCGGAACGCGCCTCGCGGCCTCAGGGGTCGAAGGGCTGCGGCTTGTCGGGCCGTGGTCGCTGATCGCCGACTCGCATTCCTTTGAGACCGAGCGTCTGTGGGAAAGCTGCAAGGCGAAGGGCGCAGTGGCGCTGGCGGCAGAAGTGGATCGGTGGGTGAGCTCCTGTCTCGAGCCGCCGGACATCCCGGAAAGCGAGCGAGTCCTCGTTCCGCTGCTCCGTCCGCAAGAGCTCATGCAGGTGCCACGGGAACGAGTTCCGGCAGGGGCTGACTCGCATGAGGTGAGATGGGATCTGTTCACCCGCTTCTGCGGTCCACTTGTCGTGGTGTACGCGCTCGACGCCGGGGCCCGCTTCTACTACGTGACCTCCATGGAGCGTCTGAACGAGCTAGGCTACGAGGCGCAAGGCCTGCTGGCACAGGCGGTGGAGAATCTCGGGAAGGTGCTCCCTGAGGTCAGGGCGTACAGCAGCGAGGGCAGCTGCATCCAGCTGTGCGCCGGGGGCGACTACGAAGCAAGTCTGCTCCTGATGGACGACGTCTGCGACGGACTCGCGGAGCAGGTCGCAGGAGACCTCGTCGCATGCGTCCCGGCCCGCGACCTGATCTTCCTGACGGGATCCGAAGATCCCGGAGGACTCGCTGACTTGCGCCAGCGCGTGAAGGACGCGCAGGTCCAACCTGCGAGCGAGCTCTGGCAAGGCCTCATGGTCCGCCGGGACGGCCGCTGGCATGCCTTCGACGCACGGCAGTAGGTACCCCTGCCCGCGGTTCATGGCAGGCACCCGCCGGCGGCGTACGGGTGGCCTGACAGGTGTGGGGGCAGCGCCCGTTCGGAACGCAACCCCCGCGCCACTCGCCTTGCTCGCTCCTGCGGGGTTGCCCGCGTGAAGTCGCCGGGGGCGCTGCCCCCGGGCCGCCCCTTGGCTCACTGCGTTCGCCCGGGGCTCCCCCGGCTGGGTATCGAGAGACAGCTCTCACCAATCGAATTGGGGCTCGAACCCCGGGGGTGTGGGGGCGGAGCCCCCACAGAACGCGGCCCAGGGGGCACTGGTTTGAGCCCTTGCAGCAGACTGCCGCGGCTCGGGGCGCGTTGCGATCAAGGACGCGCTGGCGAAGAATGGTGGGCGTTACTGGGCTCGAACCAGTGACCCCCAGCTTGTCGAGCTGGTGCTCTAGCCAACTGAGCTAAACGCCCGGGTCAGGGCGGGGAGTATGCCAGAGGGGCGGGCGATGCCCAACTGAGGTCGGCCCGCGGCGAGCGCTCGCCGCGGGGAGCGCCCTGGGATCCGGGGGGAGGGGGGCGGCGAGCGCTCGCCGGGGGCGGGACGGGCGCCGGGGCGGGGGTACGGTGGGGGGCTGCGCCGCGGACGGCGCTTCCCCGCGAGATGCCATGAAGGTCCTGCCCCTGATCCTCCTCCAGGTCGCCCTCGTTGCGGGGGGCCTGTTCCTCTACGACCAGCTGCGCGGAGCGCCCGCCGCGTCCACGTCCCCGACGGGCGCGGACCTGGCGACCGAGCCCGACCTGGGCTCGGTGGAGACGGCAGGCCCATCGGCCCCGTCGCTTCGCGGTGGCGGTGACGTCCTTGCGCTCACGGCGCGCATGGCCCATCTCGAGGCGAAGATCACGGCCATCCAGAAGCTCTTCAACGATGTCGTCGCGCGGCTGGATGCCGAGACGGCAGGGGGCGACGGCACTGCGCGCGGGGGCCTTCTGAACGGAAGCGACCTCGAGGCCGTGAAGCAGGGCTCGTTCAACGAGCCGACCATCGCGGTGCTCCGGACCTACCTCGACGAGGTCAAGCGCCGCGAGGTCGCCGAGGCGCGGCAGAACCTGTTCCGCCAGGACCTCGCGCGCGCCGAGGTCGACCTGCCAGCCGAGCGCCTGCAGGAGGTGGTCGAGGAGCTCGTGAAGTACCAGGACGAGTCGCTGGAGCTGATCCGCGGCTTCGAGCACCTGGGGCTCGCGGGCGCGCAAGAGGAGCGCAAGCCGGCCTTCGAGCAGCTCCGGGCCCGCTTCCGCGACCGCATGACCAACATGGTCGGGGCCGAGCAGGCCGAGAAGATCTTCAGCGCCAAGCTGGTCCAGACGGCCGGGTTCTTCCGCGCCTACGACGACCCGGCCAAGAAGAAGAAGGACGGCTAGCCGAGCGCCTCGGCGCCGGGCCCCGGCGCTCCCTCCAAACCGGGCTCCGTCTCCCTGGTCGCCACGCGGCGCGACCGGGTGCGAGACCTATACTCCCGGCCCCGAGCGGCGACCGCCCGAAGGCGCCCGACCGCTCTCCGGAGGGTTCCCATGCGCATCGGCGTGCCGACCGAGATCAAGGCCAACGAGAACCGCATCGCCATCGTGCCCGCAGGCGTGGAAGCGCTCGTCACGGATGGACACGAGGTGTTCGTCCAGCGCGGCGCGGGCCTGGGCAGCGGCATCAGCGACGACGAACTGATCGAAGCCGGCGCCAAGCTCGTCGACGACGCCGACGAGCTGTGGGCCATGGTCGACATGATCGTGAAGGTGAAGGAGCCGCTGCCGGCCGAGTACGGCCGCTGCCGCAAGGACCTCCTCGTCTTCACGTACTTCCACTTCGCGGCGGCGCGCGAGCTCACCGACGCGATGATCGACTCGGGCGCGCTCTGCTTCACGTACGAGACGCTCGAGATCGGACGTCGCCTGCCGCTGCTTACGCCGATGAGCGAGGTCGCCGGTCGCATGGCGATCCAGGTCGGTGCGCACTGCCTCGAGAAGGCGCAGGGTGGCCGCGGCGTGCTGCTCGGCGGCGTCCCCGGTGTCGACCCGGCCAACGTCCTCATCCTGGGCGGCGGTGTGGTGGGTACGAACGCGGCCAAGATGGCCGCGGGCATGGGCGCCCACGTCACGATCATGGACATCGACCTGGACCGCCTGCGGTACCTCGACGACGTCATGCCGGCCAACGTGACCACCGTGTACAGCTCGGCGGTCAACATCCGCACGCGCGTGCCCTACGCGGACCTGCTCGTCGGTGCCGTGCTGCTCGAAGGCGCCCGCGCCCCGACGCTGGTGCCCCGCGAGTACCTGGCGCTCATGCGCGAGGGCGCCGTCATCGTCGACGTGGCCGTCGACCAGGGCGGCTGCGTCGAGACGATCCACCCCACGACGCACGCCAACCCGACCTACGTCGTGGACGGCGTCGTGCACTACGGCGTGGCCAACATGCCGGGCGCCGTGTCGCGGACCAGCACCTACGCGCTGACCAACGCGACCCTGCCATGGGTCCGTACGTTGGCCCGCATGGGCGGCGAGAACGCGGTGCGCGAGAACGCCCCGCTGCGCACGGCCCTCAACGTGTGGAAGGGCAAGGTCACGCACCGCGGCGTGGCGGAAGCCTTCGACATGCCGTACGTGCCGGCGGTCGACGCCCTGGCCTGATCTTCACGGTTCCGCCCGTGCCATCGACACCCCCGCCGAACGGCCGGCGGGGGCCATCGAGGTTCCGCGGTCCTCCGCGGCCTCGCGGGTAGGGTGACCCCGGGCCGTCGAGCCCGATTCGGAGGCTCGTCCCGACGTGCAGGCCGTCGCCCATCGCCGCGAGGAGCCGCTGTTCCGGACCACGGTCCGGTTCGGCACGCCCCTGGTCGTGGCCATGGCCCTCGGCTCGGTCTTCAACCTGGTCGACCTGTTCATCGTGGCCAAGTGGAAGTCGCCCGAGGTGGCGGTGGCCGCGGTCACCATCGGCAGCCTCGTCAACTCGATCCCGATGATCATCTTCAACGGGATCGTCAACGCGATGCTCGCGTTGATCGCCCGCTACCACGGCCTCGGGCGCAACAAGCGCGCGTCGGTGGCCACGGGCCAGGGCCTCATCCTGACCCTGCTCTTGAGCCTGCTGTTCGGCATCCCGCCCTGGATCTTCGCGGAACCGATCTCCGTGGCGCTGGGGGCCAAGGGCGACGTCATCACGCCCGCCACGGACTACCTCGCGATCATGAGCGCGGGCACCGTGACGATGTTCCTGCTGCTCACGGTGACGGGCGCTCTGCGCGCCGTGGGCAACAGCCTGGTGCCGCTGATCCTGCTCGGCGGCGCCAACCTCTTCAATGTGATCCTCGACATCTGGTTCATCTTCGGCGGCTTCGGCCTTCCGGAGATGGGCGTGGCCGGCGCGGCCTGGGCCACCGTGGTGGCGCGCGGCATCTTCGCGCTGGCGGGCCTGGCCCTGCTCTACCGGGGCTTCCTCGGCATCAAGATCCGAAGGTGGCTTTGGCGCGGGCAGATGATCCGCTCGATGTTGGCCATCGGCGTGCCGTCGTGCATCCAGTGGCTCGTCCGCATGGCGGCCTACCTCTACACGCTGCGGTTCGTGGAGGTGGCGGCGCCGAAGGCCCTGCCGCACGTCGCCGACGCGGTCACCAACGCGCAGGCCGCGTTCGGCATCGGGCTGAGGCTCGACAGCTTGGCGCTGTTCAGCGGCTTCGGATGGGGGGCCGCCGCCGCCACCCTCGTGGGCCAGAACCTGGGCCGCGGCCGCGTGGACCGGGCCGTGCGCGCGTCGTGGATCGCACTGGGCCTGAACATGGCCATGATGTGCGTGTTCGCCGCGACGTACGTGCTGTTCGCCGACTTCCTGCTGGGGCTCATGGGTTTCGACGTGGGGGTGGGCACGGCCGCTTCGGCCAATGCCGACATCGTCCACGCCCTGGGCCGCACCTACCTCTACGTGGCGTCCTCGGGCTTCGTGTTCCTGGCCGTGGCGGTGGTGCTGTCCCAAGCCTTGGCCGGGGCCGGTGCGACCAAGTTCCCCTTGCTCATCGAGGTGGTGGCCTACGGGGCGATCGGCTACCCGCTCACGGCATGGGCCGCGGACAACGCCGGACGCTTCGGCCTGCGCGGCCTGTGGCTGGCAGCGGTCGCCATCCACCTCGCCGTGGCGATCGTGTACGTGCTATGGTTCCGCTTCGGTTCCTGGGCGCGCAAGGAGATCCGCTAGGCGGCGGCTTCCCGCGGCGCACGACGGCCGGTGCGGAGGCACGTTCCGTGAAGCGCGGCGACCCCAAGGTCCTCAAGCTCGAGCGCCAGCTGAACCTCGTGTCGTACCTGTTGTCGGCACGTGCACCGGTGCCGTTCTCCGACATCCGCGGTCGTGTCGTGGGCTACGACGACGACGCCACGCCGGACGCCGTCGAGAAGCGCTTCGATCGCGACAAGAGCGACCTCCGCGACATCGGTGTGGACATCGAGTACGTGGCGGGTGATGCGTTCGGCCGTTCCGGCTACGTCATCGACCCCAAGGGCTACTTCCTCCGCGAGACCAAGCTCGAACCGGAAGACGCCATGTTGCTGGCCGTGTTGCAGCGCACGCTGGGCATCGTCGACGACGGCCTGGGCCGCAACCTCAAGAGCGCGCTCGCCAAGCTCACCATCGACAGCCAGTTGCCCGAGCCGCTGCGCACGTCGGTGGGGGAGCAGCACCTGCTGTCGCTGGGCCGCCCCGAGAAAGACGTCGCCCGCAACCACCTCACGGTCATCGGCGAGGCCGTGGCCCGCCGGCAGCGGGTCAAGTTCGGCTACCACACCGTCGACGCGCAGCGCACCGAGCAGCGCACGGTGCGGCCCTACGGTCTGGGCCTGGTCGAGGGCAACTGGTACCTCGTCGGCTACGACGAAGGACGCAAGGCCGAGCGGCAGTTCCGCCTGGACCGCATCACCGGTCGTCTGCAGGTGCTCGACAAGCCCGCCAAGGGCGAGGCCGGGGCGTTCGAGGTGCCGGAAGGCTTCGACATCGACCGCCACCTCGCGCAGGAAGAGTTCGAGCTGGCCGACGGCCCCGAGATCGCCGTGAAGATCGCGCTCGACGAGGTGGCCACGTGGCTGCTCGAGCGTCGACGTCGCGGGACGGGGTCGCTGACGGTCAACGACGACGGGACGGGGTTGCTCGAGGTCGCCGTCCGCAGCGAAGAGGGTTTGTTCCGCTGGCTCGCCGAGCTGGGTGCGCGCGCACACATCGTGGAGCCCAAGCGTCTGGCCGTGGCCTTCGCCGAGCGTGTGGCCGCCACGCGTTCGCTCTACGAGGACGAAGCCGCGGCGTAGTCCACCGGGAGTCGGGTGAGATCTTCCCTTCGGGCCGCGAGGCGCCTTCCCATGCGGGTGCGCTTGGCGGCCCGAAGTGGAGATCTCACCGGACTCCGTACTCGGGCTACAGAAACTCCCCCGCCCGCTTCGCGATGCTGGCCGCGTCTTCGCCTTCGGCGACCGGTAGCCGCTGGAGTCCGGAGAAGCCGCGGAAGAACGTGCCTTGCTTTCGCGCGAAGCGGCGCGTGCGGCGTGCGATCGACGCCTTGGCCTCCGCCTCGTCAATCTCGCCGGCCAACAACGACTCGACTTCGGCCAGGCCCAGCACCTGCCGGGCCTGCGGGCTCATGGGGTGCTGCAGCAGGTCGCGCACTTCGTCCACGAGCCCTGCTTCGAACATCGCCTCGGTGCGCGCGTCGATGCGGCGGTCCAGGTCGGCGAGGTCACGCTCCAGGTAGACGACCCGCGCGGGAACCCGATCGGGCCCGCTCCAGCTCACACGCTGTGCGCTGGCCGGCGTGCCCGTGACGTGGTGGATCTCGAGCGCGCGCACGATGCGCCGCAGGTCGTTGGGGTGCAGCTCCTTCGCGCGGGCGGGGTCCACCTGGGTGAGCAGGGCGTGGAGTCGCGCGGGGCCCTCGGCGGCCACGACCTCCTTGAGGTGCTCACGGTAGGCGTCGTCGCGCGGGGCCTCCATGTCGAAGCCCTTGAGCCAGGCGCGCAGGTAGAGCGCGGTTCCACCCACGACCAGCGCGGTGTGGCCGGCCTCGCGTGCGCGTCCCACGTAGTAGTCCGCGTCCGTCACGAAGCGGGCGGCGTCGTACACCTCGTCGGGGCCCAGGATGCCCACGAGGCGATGGGGGACGTCCGGCGGGGCATCTGGCGCGGCCGTGAGGATGGCCATCCCGCGGTACACGGCGAAGGCGTCGCAGCTGATGACCTCGCTGCCGGGTCCGGCCGCGCGGGCCAGCAGCACGCCCACGTCGGACTTCCCACTGCCGGTGGGGCCTACGAGACAGGGCGTGGAGGGCACGTCGGGCACGCGTCGATCCTCGGCGGGGGAGGGCGATTCACCAATCCACGGCCCGCCGCCAGCGTGGGAACCCGCGGTTAGGCTGGCCCCGCCGCAGCGCGAAGGGTTCGCCGCGGCTTGTGGCCGGCCGGGGGTTGGCGTTGAGCGAGAAACGCGACCTCTGGGTCCCGCTGGCGCTCGCCGCGGCCGGGCTGGCGCTCTTGGCGGGCCACCTCGTCCATCCGGCGGGCAGCGTGCTCACCGGCGTGCTCGGTGCCGTCGTGGGGCTGGGCGGCGCGCTGGCCTGCTTGCCCATCCGCATGAAGGGTGGCGCGAAGCGGCTCTGGACGTTCGGCCTGGGTGTGGCGCTGCTGCTGGTGCCGCTCGTGCCGCGCGCCGAGTCGCTGTCGTTGGCCTCCACGTGTGCTTGGTTCGTGGTGGCCCTCGCGTTCCTGGTGCCGCTGGGCAAGCTGCCGCCGCTCGCGCGGCCGATCATGCTGGGCGCTGCGGCCCTGTTCGCGATCCTCGGGCTCTTGGCCGTGATGGGGGTCCTGCCCTCGGGCGCCACGTGGCTGCTGCTGGCGGGCTCGCTGTACATGGCCGTCCAGGTGTTGGCGTCGCGTCCGGAGCCGGTCGTGGAGGTGCCCACGGGGCCCCTCGTGTGCGTCTATGGCGGATCGTTCGACCCGTTCCATCGCGGACACCGCGCGCTCTGTGAAGCCGCGTTGCGCGTCCACGACCGCCTGCTCGTGGTGGTTGCCGGCAGCGCACCGCACAAGTTCGCCGGCGAAGAGGGCGAAGCCAGCGAGGTGACGCCGTTCCACCATCGCGTCGCCATGACCCGGCTCGGCGTGACGGGCTTGCCGCGCACGGAAGTGCTCGAGCTGGAGGGCCGCCGGAGCGGCCCCTCCTACACCGTGGACACGCTCGAGGTGGTGCGGCGAAGCCACCCGCAGGGCACGCGCTTCCGGCTGTTGCTCGGGGCCGACATGTACGCGGACTTCGCGACGTGGCACGAGTGGCGGCGCATCTTGACGATGGTCGAGCTGGTCGTGGCCGCGCGCCCGGGAACGACGCTCGTCGACCCGCCGGAGCTGGAGAGCCTGGGGATCGCCGCAGTGCGCCTGGAGGCCCCGCAGGTCGACGTGAGCAGCACGGCGCTTCGGGCCCGCCTGGCGGCCGGCGAGGACGTGGGCGACCTGCTGGCGTCCGGTGTGCGCCAGTACATCGCCGAACACGCCCTCTACAGGGGGCCTGCGGCGCCCCCCTCGGCCTGACGCCTGCCCCGCCGTTGCGTCACGCCTCTGTCACCCCGCCGAAGGCCGGAATCTCGGGCTTCGGACCCCGATCACGCCAGCACGATTCTGTTGACCTTCGGAGGGGGGATTGGTACCTCTATCCCCTCGTGGGAGGGCCCTTCGTGGGGACCTCCGCGGGGTCGTGGCCTTGCGCCACGGTCCAGGGAGTCTGGAGCACACGCATCCGTCGGTGTGCGTCGCACGGGGCCAGGGAGGGCCTACCGGGCGTCGCGCGCGTCCTCACGGACGTTTCGACGGGCCTGCGTCCCGGGAAGCCGCGTCGTCCGTCGAGGAGCCTCGAGGACCGACGCCAAGCAGGAGCTCGCGCCATGTTCAAGCGCTTGTCGCTGTTCGCCCTCATCATCGCCGCCAGCAGCAGCCTCGTCGGCTGCAACGGCGTCGCGTCGGGGCTGGAAACCCTTTCCGGCCGTGACTGCCACGGCTGCGGCAGCTATGGCGACAAGAACCGCGCCATCCTCGGGCAGTGGGCTCGCGATGCTCGCTACGAAGAGCGCTTCATCGACAAGCACTTCCTGAACTACGACATCGACGACCCGTACCGCGGCGACTGCCTCGTCGGGTACTGATCGGACTTCGGGAGGCCGTCCGCGGCCCCGGCGCGCGAGGCGCCGAGAGGTCGGACCAGGGCGGAGTTGGCTCCCGGGGTCCGCGCGCCTTCAGTGGGAGGGGGGCGCACGGAGCACCGGGCGAACGGTCTCTCGGCTCGGACGCCTTCGCCGCGTCCAGCCTCTTCATCCTGGGCCTCGCCGGTATCCGGCGAGGCCCTTTTTCGTTCGACGGGTACGAGGCGCTGCGTGGGCGGCCTGACCCCGGCTCCCCTTCTGGCCCGCGCGCTGCTTCCATGACGCGACACCGCGTCCCGACGGGAACCGTCCCATGCTCGACCTGGCTGCCATCCGCGAGAACCCCGACGCCATCCGTGAGGGTGCGCGCCGCAAGCGCATCGCGTTCGACGTCGACCGCCTCCTGGCGCTCGACGAGGACCGCCGCCGCCTCATCCGCCTGCAGGAGGAGGCCCGCGCCGAGCAGAAGGCGCTCGGGCGCCAGGTGAAGGACCTGCAGGGCGACGCCCAGCAGCTCGCCCTCACGCGCCTCAAGGTGCTGAAGGACGACGTGCTGCGCCACACGGATGCGCTGGCACCCGTGCAGGCCGAGATCGACGCGCTGCTCTTGGCCTGCCCCAACCCGCCCGACCCGGACGTCCCCGACGGCGATGACGACAAGGCCAACGTCGAGGTGCGCCGTCACGGCGAGCCGCCGACCTTCGACTTCGAGCCGCTGGACCACGTGGAGCTGCTTCGTCGTCTGGACGGCGTCGACATCGAGCGTGCCGGTCGCTTGGCCGGCAGCCGCAGCTACGTCCTCAAGGGCGAGGCGGCGTTCCTCGAGCAGGCCGTGCTGCGGCTGGCCATGGACGTCATTCGCGACCGCGGCTTCACGTTGCTCACCGTTCCGGTGGTCGTGAAGGAGTGGGCGCTGCGTGGCACGGCGTACTTCCCCGGCGCCGAGGAGCAGACCTACAAGATCGCCAACCCCACCGCCGAGGACGAGGACAGCTGGCTCGTGGGCACGAGCGAAGTCAGCGTGACGGCGCTGCACGCCGGTGAGATCCTCGACGTGAAGGACCTGCCGCTGCGCTACGCCGGCTGGAGCCCCTGCTTCCGCCGTGAGGCCGGCACCTACGGCAAGGACACGCGCGGGCTGTACCGCGTGCACCAGTTCAACAAGGTCGAGCAGGTCGTGATCGACGTGGCCGACGAGCAGAAGACGCTCGATCACCACGCGGCCATCGTGGCCAATGCCGAGCACATGCTGCAGCTGCTCGAGCTGCCGTACCGCGTGATGGCGACGGCGTCGGGCGACATCGGCCGTGCCGCCACGTTCAAGTACGACCTCGAGGCTTGGATGCCCAGCCGTGGGGCCTACGGCGAGACGCACACCGCAAGTCGCTTCCGCGACTACCAGGCCCGCCGCATGGACCTGCGCTACCGCGACGAGGACGGTCGCGTCCGCCACTGCTACACGTTGAACAACACCGTCATCGCCACGCCCCGCGTGCTGATTGCGTTGCTCGAGGTGCACCAGCAGAAGGACGGCAGCATCCGCATCCCCGCGGCGCTGCGTCCGCACCTCGGTGGACGTGAGGTGCTCGAGCCGAAGAGCTGAGCCGCGAGCCGCGGCCGCTGTCCCGGCTTGACCGGGTCCGGGCGGCTGGCGCGCCTCGCCCCTGCTACCCTGCCCGCATGCAAGCAAGGGAGCGCTTCGCCGTGTTCACGCTGGCGCGGCGCGTCGGCCTGCTGGTGGTGGTGTTGGCGGCATGCCTGCTCGGGGCGCCCTGGGCGCACGCCGAGGAAGCCTGGGACGCCGAGCCGCTCGATACGGCCAAGCTCGAGGCCCGGCGGGGCGCCGCCGAGGGGGAGCGCGCCGCGGCGGCGGCCGCGGCGGCCACCGACCCCCAGGCCGCGGCTCGTGCCGACGTCCTGGCCCGCGAAGTCGAGCTGCTCGATCGGCTGCTGGCCGCCTTGGCCGCGGAGAAGTCGGCGCCCACGCAGGCCGTGTCGGAGCGTCGGCGCGACGTGGCCTCCCAGGCGCTGGCCGACCTGCCGCCCGCCTCGACCCGTCCGCCCGTGGTCCTGCACGAGGACCAGCTCAGGCCCTACATCGAGCAGCGCGACTCGGCGCGCACGACGTGGGATGCCGCGCGCGACGCGCGCGCCAAGGTCGAGGCGTTCCTCAAGCGTTTGACGAGCAGCGCGTCCGAGGAGAGCGCGGCACGGCTGGAAGAGCTGCGCACGCTGCTGGGGACGCCGCCGGCAGAAGGCGCGACGGACGCGGAACGCGCCGCCTTCCGCCTGGCGGGTCTCGAACAGCGCGTGCTCCAGGAGGAGCGACGCGTCGCCGAGCAGCGCCCGCGCTTCGAGGCCCAGCTGGCCGCGCTCACGGGCGAAGAGCGTCTGGCCGAGGCCAAGCACCAGCGCGCCGTGGACGCCTTCACGGGCGCGCAGGAAGCGCTGGAACGGGCGCTGAGCCAGGACGAGGCCCGCGCCCGCGAGGCCTGGGACGAGGCGATCGCGGCCCGGGATGCCGCCACGGACCCCCTCGAGCGGTTCGTGCTGGGTGTCGAAGCCGAGCGCCAGGGCCTGCGCGTGGCGTCCCTTCGCGCCCAGCGCACGGCGACCGAAGTGGCCACCTGGGTCGAGCGGGAAGAGCGCCGCAGCAAGCGCATCGCAACGGAACAGACCGTCTTGGAGCAGCGGTTCGCGAGCCCCGCCACGGGCTCCACGCGTACCGGTGAGCTGTTCCGCACCACCTTGCGTCGCTTGCGCCTGAGTCGCGAGCGCTTGGCCCGCACCGAGCTGCCGGCCATCGACGATCGCCTGCAGTGGGTGCAGCAGCGTCGGGCCGAGGTGCAGGAGCGGCTCTACGAGGTCGAGCCCACGTTGCTCGAAGACAACGCTGCGTGGCTCGAGCTGGAGGCGGCGCTCGGCGACGTCGACGACGAGCAGCGCGACCGCGCGCAGATCGTCCTGCGCAAGCAGCTGTTCGGTGCCGACGGCCTGGTGGGTGCGCTCAACGCCCACGTCAACGACCTCGAGGCGCTGCAGGCGGACTTGGCGACGGTGGAGTCCAAGGCCTTCGGGCGCCGTGACGCGCTCGACGACGTGATCGCGCTCGTGATGCGCCACATCTACTGGGTGCGCACGGACGACCCCGTCTCGTGGTCCACGGTGACCGGTGCGGGAGGAGATCTCCAGCGGATCGGCACGTGGCTCTCGCGCCCGGCGACGCTCGCGCCCCTGAGCGACAGCCTGGGCGCCGCGCCGCTGCGGTGGGTGCTGGCGGGCCTCCTCGCGCTGGCCCTCGTCCTGGCGTGGGTCCTCATGCCTCGCTGGAAGGGGCACGTCTCCGCGGCGTGGGTGCTGCGGGGTGGACCGTGGCGGCGCGGGCTCGTGCACGGGGTCGCGACGCTGGTCGCGGCGTCCGTCGTGCCCCTGCTGCTCCTGGGGCTGGTCGCCGTCCTGGAGGGCCTGGACCCGCTGCCGGACGTGCTGCGCCCGCTCCTGGCGGGCCTGAAGCTGCTCGCCGGCATCGAGATGGTCCGTCGCCTGGCGCGGCGCGTCCTGGAGCCCGGTGGCGTGGCCCAGGAGCACCTGGGCCTCGCGGCCGACCTGGCGCAGCAAGTGGGGCGCTCGATCGGCCTCGCGGCCTTGGCGGCCTCCACGCTGCTGCTGCCGTGGCGTCTGCTCAAGACGCCGCCGTTCGACTCGCTGCCCATCCAGGCCGTCAACCTGCCGCGCATCCTGTACACGCTGTTCCTGCTGGCCCTGGCCTGGGCGATCGGGCGCTTGTTGCCGCGTTCGGGACCCCTGGTGAAGCGCTTCGTCCGCCGCTCGCGGTTTGCGTACGCCCTGTGGGGGGTGCTCGGCCCCGTGTTGCTGCTCGTCCTATTCGGCATCGCAGGGATGGACGCGCTGGGCTACCGCATCGGCGCGTCGTTCCTGCTCGAGAACGTCGGTCAGACCGTCGTGGCCGTGCTCCTCCTGGGGCTGCTGTACGTGTTCCTGCAGCGGCTCGTGCATCGCATGACGGGGCGCGTCCTGGCGCGGGCTACCGAGGAGGGTGGGCAGCACGAGGCACGCAAGGTGTCGGCGGCCGTGTTCGAGCAGCTGACACGCGTCGTGAGCGTGGCCGTGCTCGCCGTCGCCGTGGTGTTGCTCGCGCGCTTCTGGAACCTCGATGTCCTCGTGCGCAACGTGCTCGGCAGCGCCAGCATCGTGACGCACGACGACGGGTCGGCGCTCACGCTCTGGCACGTGCTGGTGGCGGCGCTGTGGGTCGCTGGCGCCCACTTCCTGGTGCGCAACCTGGGCGCCATCCTCACCTTCCTCAAGCTCGCCGTGGTGGGGGATGAAGAAGGCAGCGGCATGTACGTGCTGGCCGCGCTCCTGCGCTACGCCGTGCTGCTGATCGGCTACTCGGCGGCCCTGCTCACGTTGGGGTTCAGCTTCTCCAGCATCGGCTGGCTCTTGGCGGCGGCCTCCGTGGGTATCGGCTTCGGCCTGCAGGAGATCGTCGCCAACTTCGTGAGCGGGCTGATCTTGCTGCTCGAACGTCCCGTGCGTGTAGGGGACACGATCAGTGTGGGAGACTCGTGGGGGACCATCCGCCAGATCAGCGCGCGGGCCACGATCGTGGAGAACCGCGATCGGCAGATCGTGATCGTTCCCAACAAGGAGCTGATCACCAACTACGTGACCAACTGGACGCGCAACGATCGCCACATCCGGTGGACGTTGCCCGTCGGCGTGGCCTACGGAAGCGATGTGGCCTTGGTGCTGAAGATCCTGGACGAGGTGGCCAAGGCCACGCCGGGCGTGGCGCGCAAGCCCGCGCCGGAGATCTACTTCACGGGGTTCGGTGAATCGAGCCTCGACTTCGAGCTGTGGTACTTCGCCCCGCTGCCCGAGGGCCGCCGCGCACGCAGCGCGATGCACGCCGCCATCGACGCCCGCTTCCGCGAAGAGAACATCACCATCCCCTTCCCGCAGCGCGACCTCCACGTCATCTCGATGCCCGACAAGGACGATGAGCCGCAAGAGGGTGTCTGATCCGGCGCAGCGGAGCGGAAGCGACGCGGGGCGCCGGGTCTGACACCGGCGTGCGGCGCCCGCCGCCGGAAGGGCTTCCTCGCCATCGCCCGCGACGGGCCTCACGGGCTGCGCCCACCTCCCGGCGGAGCCAGACCCCGCGCCCCGCGTTGCCGCGTTGCGGCGCCGCTGCGCGGGATCAGGCACCCGCCTGCACGCGCGAAGGTGTCTGAACCTGTGCCTCGGAGCGGTAGCGACGGGGGCACGGTGTCAGACACCCGAGTGCGGCGTCCGCCTGCCGTCGGACCGCGCCCCCTACGTGTCAGACACCTTGCCCGCGTCGCCGCTGCGCGGCTCCGCAGCAAGGCTTCTGACACGGCCGGGGTCGCTCGCGCGCGAAGGTGTCTGATCCGGCGCAGCACCGTGAGGGGTGCAGGGGTGGTGCGGAACCAGCACCCCTGCTGCGAAGGCGGAGCCGGAGCACCGAGTCCGCGCGGGAGCGCGGAACCAATCGGAAGGCGCCGTCCCTCCTCGGGCCGCGTCGTACGCCTCTGGCTCAACCGCTGACCGAGGTAGCGACGGGGGGCGCCGGGTCTGACACCGGAGTGCAGTGTTCGCCAGGGATCAGACCCCGTGCCCGCGGGGCTGCTTCGCAGCACCGCATCACGGGATCAGACCCCCGGCTTGCCGATCCGCCTACCGCCCCGAGGTGGCGGGGGCGTTGCCGGACGGGCACGGGTGTCTGGCTCGCTGCGGCGGAGCTTGGCGACGACGCGGGCGTGCCTGACTCCGTGGTAGCGCCTGCAGACCCCAGCAAGCCGCTTCGCCTTCGCGCTCCCGGGGCCTACACGCCGGCGGACACGGTTCCACGGAGCCAGACCCGGCGCCTCGCGTTGCCGCTTCGCGGCGCCGCAGCGCCGGATCAGGCACCTACCGCCCCGAGGTGGCGGGGGCGTTGCCGGAGGGCCACGGCACGCTGTAGGCGCCGCGGAGCAGGATCAGGCGGTAGATCAGCTCGGGCTCGGAGTCGTCCGGGCCGCGGTTCTCGCCGGCGGTGCTGGTGCCCGGAACGTCGAACTCGAGGCGCATGAGGATGGCGTAGGGGATGCCCTTCTTCTGCGTCGAGTCCCACTCCTCCAAGCCCTCGCGAACCTGCGACTGCTCGGGGATGGGGAAGTACTGGAAGTTCATCGAGCGGATGCGGTCGTAGACGAGGCTGTACTGCCCACCCTCGGTGGGCTGGTCGTCGACGAAGTAGTCCTCGCGGCGCCACAGCTCGCGGTAGCCCGGGTTGGTGTCGCTGTTGCGAAGCGCGTACCCCACTTCGGTCAGCGGGCTGATGCGGTCCTTCTCGCTGATGCGTCCGTCGTCCTCGGCGCCGATCGTGCGCGTGCGCCGCGTGGTGATGAAGTCGACGCGATCCGCCGGCTGCCCGCCCATCGTGTCGTTGTGGCCCTTGAAGCCCGCGTCGGCCGACAGACCGCCATAGTAGATGTAGCGGAAGTCCTTGAAGATCTGCTGGAAGATGGCGTTGGCCACGGTGGGGCCGCGCAGCGCTTCGTTGGTGGTGTCGGCGCCGCGAATGGTGCCCGTGATGATCTGGCCCATCAGGCCGCTCAGGAACACCAGGATCGAGATGCTGATCAGCAGCTCGAGGAGGGTGAAGCCGCCCTGCGGACGGCGCGGCATGGATCCAGCGTCAGCGGGTCGCGGCACGGTTCGCTCCCGTATCCGCCGGCCGACGGTAGGTCTGCAGCGTGATCAGGGGGTTCTCTTCCCCTTGCGGATCGTCGAGACGGAAGATCTTGAGCGTCACGCGCCAGAGGTTGGTGCCGCCCGCGGCATCGCCTTCCTCCGAGGTCGTACCCCCCGTGGTGGACGTGGTACCGCGCTCGTCGGTGCCGTCTCGCGAGGAGTCGAAGAGCGGCTCGGCGTCGCTGTCGGTGGACGACGTGCCGGCAGCCGTGACGAGGCGCTTCTCCAGCACGTAGCGGTAGTCGCGGTAGCGGTCGCGGCGGGCCTGAGGCAAGTCGGCCCACTGCCCGTACGCGATGTCCATCGTGCCGCTGTCCCCGTCGCGGTGCTCGGTGTCCTCGTAGAGCACGCGCGAGAAGAACGAGTCTGCAATCTCGCGCATCTCGCGACGGTCGATGGCGGTACCGGCCTTGTCCAGGCTCTGCGTCCACAGCACGACCATGAACGCGCTGACGATGGCGAGGATGGCGAAGGCGCACATCACCTCGAGCAGCGTGAAGCCTGCGGCCTCTCGACGACGGGGGCCGCTCATCGACGGAACTCCGACGCCGCGCGCTTGCGCTCGAGCTCGCCCTCGCCCTCGCTCCACGTGGCGAGGCTGGTCAGGGCGTTCAGCGTGACGGTGGCCGTGCGGAACTCGCGCTTGACCTCCATGTCGGTGGCCTCGATGCGGATGGCGACGGCGCCCATGGCGTTGCCGTCGGAGGTGAACCCGATCTCGAACGGCTTCTCCCGCGACGGCTTCTGCCACTCGCCCTTGGCCTCGCTGATGCCGACCAGCACCATGCCATCGGGGAGCTCGTCCCAGTCGGTCCAGAGGTCGGTCCGCTCGCGCTCCAGCTGGGCCGTCAGACGACGGCGCTCTTCGGGGTCGGACGACTCGAGCTGGGTGGTGGAGATCTGGCTGGTGAAGCGGATGCGGAACGCGAAGCGGTCCTTGTCCTCACCCTCCTCGTCCGGGGCATAGCCCAGCTCGAGGTAGGCCGGCCAGCCGTCGTAGATGGCCTGCGTGCGCGCCTGGCTCAGTGCGGCCACCAGCGAGTTGGCGGTGGCCTCCAGACGCGAGCGCGCACCCCACGAGTCCATGCTCATGGGAACGAGCGCAAACGTCGCCGCGATGATGGTGACCACGACCATCAGCTCGAGCAGGGTGAACCCCGAATGCGAGGCGCGACGGCTCATGGGGGCGCGGGCTCTCCGAGGAGGGGGGGACTACCGCTCGGCGTTCTTCTTGTCCGAGTCGAAGACGATGTCGTCGTCGGTCTCGAGCGTGCCGTCCTCACCACCGGAGCGGATGCGGTACTGGCTGCGGCCGATCTTGCGGTACTCGTACTCGTTGCCCCACGGGTCCTGGGGCACGGAAGCCAGGTAGGCCTCGCCGGACTTCTCGTCGGGCTGGGTGAGCTCTTCGAGGCTGTCCGGCAGCTTCTTCTCGTTCAGCTTGTACATGCTGATGGCCTGCGAGAAGTTGTTCATCTGCGTCTCGGCGACGCCCTGGCGCGACTGGAAGAGGGCGCGCCAGACGCTCGGGCCTACGAGGGCGACGAGCGAGCCGAGAATCACGACGACGACCATCAGCTCGACGAGCGTGAAGCCGCGCTGGCGGGAAGAACGCATGGGAAAGCCTCCGGAGGGCGTTGGACCGGACTTGGACGACGGCCCGGCGGCGGACCGTCCGCGGCGATCCTACCCCCCTCGGGGGGGCGGGGAACCCCTGGGGAGCAGTGCGTCAGGGGCGGGCGGCGAGACACGCGGGGGTGAGAGGAAGCCGCCCGGGCAACCTGGGGCCCTCGGGCGTGGGGGCCGGGTTTGGCGCTACCGCTCGCGGTTGCGCTCGTCGGAGTCGAAGACGATGTCGTCGTCGGTCCCCAGGGCGCCGTCGTCACCGGCCGAGCGGATGCGGTACTGGTTGCGGCCGACCCGGCGGTACTCGTACTCGTTGCCCCACGGATCTTGCGGCACGGACGCCATGTAGGCCTCACCGGACGTCTTGTCGGGCTGGGTGAGCTCCTCGAGGGTGTCCGGCAGCTTCTTCTCGTCCAGCTTGTACATGATGATGGCCTGCGAGATGTTGTCCATGACGGACCTGGCGACGTCGGCGCGGCGCGTGGGGCCGCGGATGCGCCACTGCGCGGGCCCGATCCAGGCAGCCAGGCCGCCCAAGAAGACGGCGACGACGAGGGCGACCACAAGGAGCCCCCTCCACGTGTTGGCGGGTTCCTCGTTCGTCGGCATGGCTGCCCCCGCGAGACCTACGGGGTCTTGGACGCCGCCGAAGACGCGGGCCTGCGCGGCGCTACCGTCGATCGGGCAGCGCGGCGACCTCGAGGTCGCGTCAGTTGCGCAGGTTGCTCATCCGCAGGATCGGCAGCATCACGCTGATCACGATGAAGCCGACGACGCCAGCCATGGCCACGATGATCAGCGGCTCGAGGAGGCTCGTGACCTTCTGGGTCTGGACCTCGACCTCTTCGTCGTAGGCGGCGGCGACCTGCTCGAGCATGCCCTCGAGCTCACCGGACTGCTCGCCGACGGCCACCATGTAGCCCACGACGGGCGGGAACACGCCGGACTTCTTGAGCGGCGTGGAGATGTCGGCGCCTTCGACGATGCGCTTCTGCACCGTGTCCAGGGTGCGGGCCAGGACCTGGTTGTTGACGATGTCCTTGACGATGCGCAGGGCATCCAGCACGGGCACGCCGCTCTTGAGCAGCGTGGCCATGGAGACGGCGAATCGGCTCACCGCGGACTTGCGGAACAGGTCGCCCAGGACGGGGATGCCCAGCTTGAACTTGTCGACGCGGAAGCGGTAGTCCGCCTTGCGCATCATGTAGCGGTGCAGCATGGCCATGGCTAGCACGGCGCCGAACAGGAACATCCAGTAGGAGCCGAGGAAGTCGCTGGTGTTCTTGAGGATCTGCGTGGGCAGCGGGATCGTCTGGCCCGAGCGCTGGACGACGGCCAGCACCTTGGGCACCACGAACGTCATGAGGATGATGACGATCACGATGCCGACCAGGATCATGACGATCGGGTAGGCCAGGGCGGCCGTGACCCGGTTGCGGATCTGGGCCTGGCGCTGCAGGTAGTCGGCGAGCCGGGACAGCACGGCGTCCAGGCGACCCGAGGCCTCGCCCGCCTTCACCATGTTCACGTAGAGGTCGGTGAAGTACTCGGGGTGGTAGGCCAGCGACTCCGCGAAGCCGTGACCCTGGGTGAGCTTCTCGCGGACGTCGCGGAAGGCGGCCTCGAGATCCGGAATCGAGCACTGCTCGATCATGGCCGTCATGGCCTGAGCGAGCGGGATACCGGCCTTGAGCAGCGTGGCCAGCTGCCGCGTGTACATGGGGACTTCGTGCTTCCCCTTGGCCGAGCGGCTGAAGTCGAGGACCTTCTGCTTGCGCTCCGTGGACTTCACCGCGGCCGCGCGGGCCGTGATCTCGGTGACCATCACGTTCTGGTTGCGCAGCTTGAGACGGGCCTCACGCGGGCTGTCCGCGTCGATGATGCCCGTCTTGTTCTGTCCCGTGGGCGTCAGGCCCTTGTAGTCGTAGACGGGCATCGGCTTAGATCACGTCCATCTGGGTGACGCGGAGGACCTCCTCCGGGGTGGTCCAGCCTACGCGCACCTTGAGGGCGCCGTCTTGGCGCAACGTGCGGAAGCCGCGCTCGACCGCCTGGCGCTTGATGGCGCTGGCGCTTGCGAGGTTGACGATCTGGTCGCGGACGGGGTCGTCGATCGGCAGGATCTCGTAGATGCCGATTCGCTCGACGTAGCCGCTGCCGTAGCAGTTGCCGCAGCCGCGACCGCGCTTGATCTTGCCGTCTTCGAGCTGGTCGGGCGTGATGTCGAGCTGCTTGAGCTGCCAGATCTCCTCGTCGGAGGGATCGATCTGCTCCAGGCAGTCGGGACAGATGCGACGGACCAGGCGCTGGGCGATCGCCACGACGACGGAGGTGGCCACGAGGTAGGGCTCGATGCCGATGTCGAGCAGACGCGTGGTCACGGTGGGGGCGTCGTTGGTGTGGATGGTGCTGAAGACCAAGTGACCGGTCTGGGCGGCCTGGATGGCGATGCGCGCCGTCTCCACGTCACGCACCTCACCGACCATCATGATGTCGGGGTCCTGACGCAGCAGGGAGCGCAGACCGCTGGCGAAGGTGAGGCCCTTCTTCTCGTTGACCTGGATCTGGCTGATGCCCGCGAGGTGGTACTCGATCGGGTCCTCGATGGTCATCACGTTCATCTTGGTGCTGTTGATGCGCTTGAGCGCGCTGTACAGCGTGGTCGTCTTGCCCGAGCCCGTGGGGCCGGAGACGAAGATGATGCCGTGGTTGTAGTGGATGAACTGGTCCACCAGCTCGAGGTTGCCCTCGAGGAGGCCGATCTCCTCGAGCTCGTACAGGCGGGCCGTCTTGTCGAGCAGGCGCATCACGAGGCGCTCGCCGTAGTTGGTCGGCACGCTGGAGAGACGCACGTCGACCTCGGCGTCGCCCAGCCGCAGCGAGGCGCGGCCGTCCTGGGGCAGCCGGCGCTCGGCAATGTCGAGCTTGCCCATGACCTTGAGGCGGCTGGTAACGGCGTCCTGCAGCTTCTTCGGCACCGTCTCCATGTCGTAGAGGATGCCGTCGATGCGGTAGCGGACCTGAAGCCGGTCTTCGAAGGGCTGCAGGTGGATGTCCGAGGCGCGCATCTTGAGCGCCTGGAAGAACAGCATGTTGACGAGCTTGATGATGGGCGCCTTGTTGGCGACGTCGAGGATGTCCTCGCTGTCGCTCAGCGTCTCCGCCAAGCTCTCCATGTCCGTGCCGGCGAAGTCCCCGACGGACTCCTCGACGATGTCCTGCTTGTTCTTGTAGGCCTTGTTGATGAGGCTCGTGATCTCGGTGCGTGGAGCCAGGACGGGGTCCAGCTCCATGCCGAGCATCGCGGCCAAGTCGTCCATGGGATACGCGTCGAACGGCGACGCCGTGGCCACGCGCATCGAGCCGTTCACCTGCTCGAGGCCCACGAGGTAGTAGTTGCGCGCGAACTGGACGGGGACCTTGTCGACGAAGACCGGCGGCACGGCGGCGTGCCCCAGGCGCTCCTCGTAGGCCATGCCCAGGCCCTCGGCCATGGCCTTGAGCAGGTCGTGCTCGCTGACGAAGCCACGCGAGAGCAGGACCTTGTCCAGCGGCCAACCGGTTTCCCGTTCGGCGTCGATGGCCTGCTCGATCTGGGCGTCCGTGAGGAGGTTCTTCTCCTTCAGGGCGAGGATGAGCGGGTTCTGCACGGCGGGGACCCCCAACGGACGCCCGCCAGCCCCCCGGTGGGGGGCCGCGGCGCACACTGCGAAACTAGCGCACCGAACCGGTGGCGCAGCCGGTGGGGCCTCAGGTGCCCCCGGTCTTCCAGTACCCGCGGGCATTGAGCATGCCCTCGCTGGAGCTACCGCTGGCTGCGGGCGTGGTCCAGCCGTTGTTGGCGGCCGGCGCGGGCTGGTTCGGCCCGACCTGCCAGCCGGCCGGGCGGCTGCCGACGCGGCGCGCCTGCGGCTGGGGCAGGCCCCGTCCGCGCGGGCTGCCCATGCGGCTGCCGTCGGTGGGGGCGCTGGTGCGAAGCGCTGCCCGGCGGGCATTGCGCTCGGCGTCCAGGCGCTCGGCGCTGACCGCGTGGAAGCGGGTGGCCTCGAGCATGCCGATCGAGTCCATGCGGTCCGACGCGCTGCCGGAGCCCGGGACGTAGTACGTCCCCTCGGTCGAGGCAGCCGGTGCCGCGTTGCTGACGCCCGGGACGCAGGCCGGACGGCGGCTCTCGTAGGTGCCGCCGGACGCGCCGCCGGTGTAGCAGCCCGTAGCGCTGTCCTGCTGCTCGCAGCCGACGAACTTGGCGTTGTAGATGTCGGTGTAGCCGATCAGCTCGTCGGCCTTCTGCTTGCGACGGCAGCTCTCGATGTCGAGGATGTCGAACGCCTGCTGGCCGCCGTGCATGATCGTCGGCGTCACGAACAGGAAGAGGCTGGTCTCGCGATCGCTGCGGCTGGTGCTCTTGAAGAGCTCGCCAAGCACGGGCAGCTCGCTGACGTAGGGGATCTTGTCGTCGGTGCTGCGCTGCGTGCGACCCATGAGGCCGCCGAGCACCACCGTGTGGCGATCCGGGACCGTCACGACCGTGGTGAGCGAACGACGGATACGGTCGGCGGGAATCTGGTCGCCCGACGGCAGCGTGCGCGGCTCGCCGACGAACGCGCTGACCTCGAGGTTGATGTTGAGCAGCAGGTACGTGGCATCGGCGATGTGCGGGCTGATGCGCAGCGTGGTACCGGCCGTCTCGAAGCCACCCAGACCACCGGAGACCGCGCCACCCGTGGTCGCGTTGGACTCCGAGAACGCCTGCTCGTCCTGCACCTGGATCACCGCTTCCTCGTTGTCGGCGGTGAGGATGCTGGGCAGCTGCAGGATGCGGCTGCGCTGGATGCTGTTGAGCACGTTGAAGATGAGGGGCACCTGGCCGAAGGCGAAGATGCCGCCCACGAGGCCGCGCGGGGCGACGTTGGAGTCGCTGTCCACGAACGGCGGGATGCGGTCAGTGAAGAAGGTGTCGCCGTCCTTGTCGGCGAACACGGTCTGGCCGAAGTTGTTGAAGGCGAAGCCGGACACCTTGTCGTTCTTGACGAGGCCGTTGTCGTCGGCAGCGCCGAGCTCGACCGAGAGGCGGTAGCTGTCGTCGAGCGTGAGCTCGATGAGGGCAGCCTCGATCAACACCTGGTCCTTCTGGACGTCGATCTCGTCGAGGACCTTCTTGATCTCCTCGAACTGACGCTGCGTGCCGGCGATGATGATGCTGTTGCTCTTCTCGTCGGCCACGACGGCGGGCTTCTCTTCCTCGCGCGGGTCGACGCTGTCGCTGCTGAGGTTGGCGGCGCGGCCCGTGTTGCCGCCCGAGGACGTCGAGGTGCCGGCTTCCTTGCCGAAGATGCTGGCGGCCTCGATGAGCGAGGTGAGCACCTCGGCAGTGTCCACGGCCTCGAGGTTCTTGAGGCGGATGACGTGGATGCGGTCGTCCATGACCTGCGTGGGTACGTCGAGGTTGTCGATGACGGTACCGATCTCGGTGATGTCGGCCTGCGTGGCATAGACGATGATCTGGTTGGTGCGCGGGTCGCTGATGATGCGCGGCTCGGGATCGGCCTCGACATCGTCGCTGCTGGCGGGCTGGTTGCGGCCGCCCGGCTGCTGGCTGCCCCGCGTGAGGCGGTCACGGCCCGTGAAGAGGTCCGTGAGGATGGGCTCGATCTCGTCGGCGGTGGCGTGCTTGAGCTGGAAGTACTTCGAACCCAGCGCGCTGCTGGGCGGCTGGACGTCCATCTCCTTGAGCAGGCGGTAGACGCTGGCCACGTTGGGCGCGAAGTCGGTGACGACGAACGCGCGGGCCTGGGGCACCTCGGTGACGTTGCCCACGTTGCCCTGCGACACGATGCGCTGCAGCGCGGCGCGGGCGTTCTTGAGGTCCCGCATGTTCTCCACGCGGATGGTCGTGGTGATGAACTGGCCGTCGAGTCGCTCGTAGATGGCGACGTTCTCGTCGGTCAGCTTGACGTACTCGGGCTTCAAGCGGAGCGTCGTCTGGCCGGACTTGCTGTCGGTGACGAGCAGCGCCTGGAACTCGGGCGGGCCGACCGGGACCATGATGAGGTCGTAGAAGGTCAGCAGTGCGCGGGCCATGTCGAAGAGCTGTTCCTTCGGGCCGGTCAGCTTGAGCGCGCCCTGGATCTTCTCCGACTTGATCTGCTTGTTCTCGGGGTCCCAGAGGATGGGCTTGCCCGTTTCCTGCGCGATGGCGCGGAGGAAGTCCTGGATGGCGACCGGCTGGACGACGTTGATCGTGCCGGTGTCGCCGTCGTCGGCCCAGGCGCGCCCGGTGCGGCCCGAGAGGTCGCCGGGCGTCAGGACGACCCACGCCGCCAGCGCGAGCGTGGGCAGGAGGAGGAGCGCGGCGCCGGCCCAGCCGAAGGGCAGGCGCGACGGTCGCGTGCAACGGGGCGGCTGGGCGCTTCGGCCCGGCCCACCTCTCGCGGTGGAGCGGTCGCTCACGGTGCAGTCCTCCGGCTCGGCCACGGACAGGGCGCGCCTCGTCCCCACGGCCCTCCCGCCGGGACGTCGCCTCCCGCCCCGGATTCTGGCCGTCCCCTGGGGGATGGTCAAACGGCGTTCCGGAAACGGAGACAAGGCGATGACAGGAGCCGAGCTTCCCGTCACGTTGGTTCGACGCCGCCCGCGCGAGCGGCTTCCGCGGGTCGGCAGTCCGAGTCGGGAAAGTGCTCGCTAGCGTGTGCCCGCCGGGGCCCGTCGTCGCCCGCCCGACGCACTCGCGCGACGCCTCGCAGCGCGGCTCCGGTCGTGAGGGCGGGCAGAAGGGCCGCGCGGGGCCCAAGAAGCTCCCGAAACGGAGCCCAGATCGCTTGACCCTGGGGGGGCACGCCCTACCCTCATCGGCTTGCGGACGGTCGAGCGCCCCCGCGCGCGGACTCGTGCTCCTTGGGTGGGGCCGGGTGCGCCGGCGGCATGCGGAGGCGCGTCCGATCCGTGGAGACGTCAGTGCGAGTCCAGGCCAAGGCGAACGAACCCCTCGAGAAGACGCTCCGGCGTCTGCGCAAGCTCTGCAACAACGAGGGCATCACCCGCGAGCTGAAGCGGCATGCCTACTACGAGAAGCCGAGCGAGAAGCGCCGTCGTCGCAAGCGCGAGCGCATCAAGGCCATCCGCCTGGCCCAGCGCGCCCGCGACCTTCTCGCCCAGTAGTACGCGTCTCCGCCCCAGGCCCCGCTGCGCGTGATCGAACGCTGCGCGGGGCCTGATTCGTCCGGCGTCCCCGCCTCGTGTGGCCTACCGTGGGACGCCCTGGACGCCTGGGTCCGTTGACCCGCCGGTCTGCAACCGGGCTGTCCCCGTGACCCGGGAGCCTCCGCGATGAGCGACACGGCCCGCGCCCCCGCCGCCTCGGGGTCCGGCCGCGCCATCGCGCTGGGCCTCTTCCTGATGTCCGGCGCCGTCGGCCTCGCCTACGAGGTCGTCTGGTCGCGGCTGCTCCTGCTCGAGCTCGGAAGCACCGCCGCTTCCAGCTCGCTCGTGCTCGGGCTCTTCGTCGCGGGCCTGGGCCTCGGTGCGCGTCTGGCCGGGCGCCGCGCGGCTCCGCTGGCTCGTCCGCTGCGTCTCTACGCGGCGGCCGAAGCGGGTGCTGCGATCTGGGCCCTGTTGGCCCTGGTCCTCGTCCCCGGTCTCGAGGGCCCGTATGTCGCGCTGGCGCGCGGGCTGGGTCCCTTCGGCGCAGCCTTCGGGCGCTTGCTGCTGGCCGCGATCGTCGTACTGCCCGGGGCCACGCTGCTCGGCATGACGCTGCCCGCTGGCGTCGCCTCGTGGGGCGCGAAGCGCGGCGAGGGTGCGCAGGGCACAGCGTGGCTCTACGGCATCAACACGTTGGGTGCGGTGCTCGGCGCCTTGCTCGCCGGTTGGCTGGCGGTGGGGCCGTTGGGCGTCAACGGCACGCTGCTGGTCGCCGCGGGTCTCGGTCTGCTGCTGGCTGCCGTTGCCGCGGGCATCGCGCCGCGCGTCGAGCCGGAGACCGTGCGCCTGGGCGGCGATCTCGCCACCGGTGCGGCGGGAGGGCCCGCGGCACCGACCACGAGTGGGTTCAGTCGCCGCGGAGCGTGGGGACTCGCGGCGCTGCTGGGTGCCTTGGGTCTGGGCATCGAGATCGCGGGCTTCCGCGTGCTCGTGTTCTTCGTCGAGGGCTTCACCGCCAGCCTCGCGAGCATGCTTGCCATGTTCGTGCTGGGCCTGGGCGCGGGCAGCCTGGTGCTGGGTCCGAGGCTGTCGCGCGCGAAGGATCCTGCGCGGGCACTTGGCGTGCTCTTGCTCGGCGAAGTCGTCGCGCTGTTGCTGGCTGCGTTCGTCGTGGTCCCGCACTTGGACGCTTGGCTGGATGCCGTGCGCGCAGGTGCCTACGCGGACGTGCGCACGGCCATCGACGCCGCCGCGGCGTCGGGCTGGACGGCGCTGGCGGGCTCCGCAGCGCTGCTGGTGCTCCCGGCGTTCCTGTTGGGTCCGACGTTTCCCCTGGCCGTGTCGCTCGTCGAACGAAGCGGCTTGCCGCCGGCGCGCGCCGTGGGCTCGACCTACCTGGCCAACGCGTTCGGAAGCGTCGTGGGCCCGCTGCTGATCACGTTCGTCGTGATTCCGCACCTGGGCGTGGCGGGCGCCGCGTTCCTCCTGGTGGCGGTGGCGGGCGCGCTGGCCGCAGGCCTCATGCTCCGGCGGCAGCTCCGTCGCCTGGCGCCGATCGGTGCGCTTGCCGTCGCGGTGCTGGCTGTCTTCGTGGTGCCCGCGGAGTCCACGACGCGCTCCTTGCTGGCCACGACCCATGTCGTGCGGGCCAAGGAAGACGGCGGGCAGCGAGCGGTCCTTGCCGTGGCTACCGACGACGTGACCACGGCGAGCGTCATCGAGACCGGCGAAGGCGAGCGCATCCTCTACACGGACGACTTCGCCGCCGCGGCGACCGGGCGTCACTACCGCTACATGCGCCTGCTCGGCATCCTGCCGATCCTCGAAGCGCGGCGCGCCGAGAACGTGATGGTGATCGCGTTCGGCACCGGCACGACGGCGGGCGCCGTGGCCTCGTTCGACGATCCCAAGCGCATCGACGTCGTCGAAGTGAGCGGCGCCGTGCTCGACCTTGCGCCGTGGTTCGCCGACGTGCACCGCGGCGTGCTCGACGACTCGCGTGTGCGGGTGCATCGCGCAGATGGGCGCCAGGCCTTGCTGTTGGCGGATGCGGATCTCGACGTGATCACCCTCGAGCCCCTCATGCCGTACAGCCCGGCCGGGTTGCCGCTGTACACGCAAGAGGTCTACGAGCTGGCGCGTGACCGCCTGCGCGACGGCGGCGTCTTGTGCCAGTGGGTGCCCGTGCACGCCATGCCCGCGCCGCTCTACGTCGCGTTCGTGCGGACGTTCTTCGAGGTGTTCCCCGAGGGCGAGCTGTGGTTCTTCGAGCAGTCCACGGCCTTGGTGGCGCGCAAGGGCGACGGGCCCACGCCCGAGGTCCGTGAGCAGCGGCGGCGTCAGGCGTTGCCCGACCTGATCGCAGCGGGCGTGGACCGCCCCGAGCGCCTGGCCATCGCGCGCATCGCGTCGGGACGTGAGGTGCTCGACGCGCCGGTGCCGCCGCCGCTGGGCCCGCTGGATGCCAAGCGACTGGTGCGCGATCGCGATCCCTACCCCGAGCTGGTTCCGACGCCTCGGGCGCGGCTGCGTACGCCGTACCTGGCGGCCACGCTCGAGTACCTCGCGACGTTGGTGCAGGTGCCCGAAGACGACACGGCCGATGACCCCGCGGAGCGCATCCGACGAGGCACGCGCGAGATGCTCGTGGCGCGCTACGCCCAGGCGCAGGCGGACCTGCTGGCGCCCGTGGGTTCGGCGCCGGTCAGCGCGCAGGCGCTCGAGGAGCGGGTGCGCCTGTTGAGCCGCGCTGCCGAGGGCTATGCGCGTGCGCTCTCCGTGGCGCCCGGCGAGCCCGTCTTGCTCACGCGCCGTGCGCGCGTGCTGCGCGAGCTGGCGTTGCTGCGTGCGGGCGACGTCGAGGCCGCGGCGCGAGGCGGCGACGAAGCCCTGGGCGGGCTCGAGCTGCGCATGCTGGCCGCCGCGTTGCCGCCCCAGCTGGAAGACGCCGACGCCTCGGCGTCGCTACGCGGGCCGACGATCCGGCGACTCGTGGCGGCCCTGCTGGTGCGTGGGCGTCACGCCACGGCGCGGCGCGTCATGGCGAACCAGCTCGAGCGCTGGCCGGCGCCCGAGGGACGGGCGGACGCGGAGCGGGAGCGATTGGTACGCGTGGCCGCGGCGCTCGACGCGCCGCCGGCCGAGGGAACCACGTGGTCGGAGCACGTCGTCGAGGACCTGGGCTACCGAGGGGCGCGGGGTCCGCAGGCCGATGGCATCGACCTGCTCGCCGCGGAGCGGGAGCGGGCCCTGCATGCGTCGGAGACGGCTCGCGGCCCGGCGCTCCGACGGTTGGCGGATCGAGCCACGTCGTTGCTGCTCGTCGATGAGCTGCTCGCGTGGCTGCAGGGTGCGGAGGCGAGCGCCCAGCTGCCCGCACCCTGGCGAGACGCGCTCGCGGAGCGTGTGCGCGTGGGGCAGGCGCCGCTCGGCGACCGACTCGCCGCAGCGGATCCAGGTGATCGTGCGAGGTGGATCGAGGCCTACGACGCGCTGGACTTGATCGCGCGGCATCCGGGTGACGTCGCTGCGTACCTGGAGAGCGCGGAGGCGGACGTTCGACGCGTGGCCGTCGTCGCGCTGGGCCGTGCGGGTCGTCGTCCGGACCTCGCGCGCCTTGCAGACCGGCTGCTCGACGACGACGTCGACGTCCGCCGCGCCGCGGCGGCCGCCCTCTTCCCGCACGCCCAGGACCTGGTCGAGACCTACGACCCCCTGGCCCCCGACGACCAGCGCACCCGCGTCGCCGACGCCGTCCGCACCCGCTTCTCCCCTCGCTGAGGGCGTGGGAACGCGGAAAGCCCGTACGGAGGCGGGGATTTCTTCCGCAACTTGCCGAAGTGACCCTTCCCATGCGGATGTACCGATCGGCAAGTTGCGGAAGAATTCCCCGCCTCCGTACCGCGTCTGCGAGCCGTGCTGGAGCGATAGGGGTTCGGACCTAGGCAAGCTCGCCGTGCATTCGCTGAAGGCATCGACGCACGAGGATGGCATAGCGGCGCGCGTAGAGCGGGTCCGCGTGGATGGCGCGCCGGTGTGCCCTGATCCAACGAGCGGGCATCGTCGCACTGCATGCCAGCCGTTGCGTGATGGCAACCTGCGACTGTCCGGCCACGTCGGCCAAGAGCGAAGCGTGGGCGACTGTCAGCGCGTCCTGCTGGCGTGCGCCGGAGAGCTGCAGCGGCCAGGGGTCTCCGCCGCGACGAGCACGGCGCCCGGCTGCGTGGGCATCGCCGATGCGGCGCGGTGAGCGTGCCCAAGCCGGCACCCCTGCGGCGTCGACGTCGCCCAGTTCCATCATCCGTCGTCGCTGCGGAGCAGAGTTCGTCGTGTGTCACCGCGCGCAACGCGCCATGCAACTTGCTCTGATCTCGAAGCGCGGCCCATACAGCGCGTCGTACACCTCTTCCGGCGTCCCAGTTACGAATGGCATGCTCGCCTTGTGCCAGTCGATGAGCTCCATGGATAGGCACTTCCGTCGTGGATGGCCAGCTCGGATCCTCTCTCGGCACTGCCGAACGGGAAGAGGTGTGGCTGCGAGACGATCCGCGCATCGACCGGATTCTGGTCGATGTAGCGGATGATCGTCCGCTCGTGGGAGCGTGAGCGAATTGGGTGGCTGAGGAAGCGACCACGGAACAGCGGGCCGTCACGGTGTCGGGAGCGATTGAACCAGCGGACGTAGCTGTTCTGGACCAAGCCGCATGGTCTCGCTGAGCTGCCCATCGAGACTGCGCACAAGCAGATGGAAGTGAGACAGCATGAACGTGTAGGCATAGACCTTGATTCGGGCTCGTCTCGATGCGCACGTGAGCAGCGCCAAGAACTTCCGTACGTCGGCTGCGCTCTCAAACACGGTGCGCCGCGCGATGCCGCGGTTCATCACGTGATGCAAGAGGCCGGGTTCGTCGTGTCGTCGGGCGCGCGGCACACGGGGGCGACGCCGCGTGGCCGCGCGCGGTCACGCGAGTACGAAGACGCGGTACGGAGGCGGGGAATTCTTCCGCAACTTGCCGATCGACACCCCCGCATGGGAAGGCCCACTTCGGCAAGTTGCGGAAGAAATCCCCGCCTCCGTACGGGCTCTCCGACTCCCAGTTCCCGCTAGCGGCCCGGGGCGGGGAGGTCGGCGGGTGGGGGGACGGGCTCGACGCTGACGAACTGGACGACGCCGGCGGCGGCCCAGCCGCGGTCGTCGCGGACGCTGGCGCGCAGGATGCGCAGGCCCGGTTGGTCCGGGTGCACCACCACGTCGACGACGTGACGGGACCCTGCCTCCAACAGCTCGATGCGTTCTTCGATCCGCTCGCGACCCCCGCGCAGGC
Source organism: Planctomycetota bacterium (assembly GCA_020631815.1). Classification (GTDB taxonomy): domain Bacteria; phylum Planctomycetota; class PLA2; order PLA2; family JAEUHO01; genus JACKGW01. Next base: position 61,600 of record JACKGW010000012.1, read on the forward strand.
GTGCACCCTCGGCGGGCTCGAGCACCAAGGTCAGCCCGCGGAAGTTGACCCCGCCGCGGTTCTCGACGGCGAGCTCGAGGCGGAATGCCTCCTCGGCACGTACGTCGCGCGGGCCGTGTGACACGAGTGCCAACGCCAGGCGCGGGCCCGCACGCGGCACCTTGCGCTCTTCCCGCACGGTGGCGCCACGCGCGAGGACTTCGATGCGGTTGGTGGCACCGGCAGCCGCCCAACCGCGCGGCTCGCGGCACGACGCCAAGAGCGACGCGCTTCCCGCGCGCCCGAGTCGCACGCGTACCGTGCGCGTCTCGACGGCGTCGGCCTCCAGGCGCTCGATGCGATCTCGCCAGAGGCCACCCTGGGACCCCTGGATGACGACGTCGTCGCGCGAAGACAACCCCACCTCGACGCCGTCCAAACGTGCCTCGCCGGCGTTGCGGACCTTGAGCACCGCATCGACCGTGTCGCCCGCTGCCGCCGAGGCCGGCAGCTCGACCACGAGGTCCAGGGCGAGACGACGTCCGGGGTGGTCGCCCACGATCGGCGGCGCCGCCGGCGCGTCACTGGTGACGGGCGGCACGACGGCAGGCGGTCCGGGCATCGGCGGCGTCGGCGGCCGCTCGGGCACGTCGGGCACCGGAGGGCCAGGCGTGGAGGGCTGGGCGTCGGGCGTCGTCGGCTCCGGCGTGGTGGCCGCAGCACCTGCTGCGTCGGACCCCTCAGCATCGGGGACCAGGCCCTCCGGAGGGGTCACCGTGACGCCAGGATCCACGACCTCCGGAGCCGGCGGGGCCACCACGTCGGAGGCGTCGCTCCAGTCGTCCTCGCCCGCCGCGCCCATGCCGTCGGTCGTCGCCTCGGGCTCAGGCGTGTCGGGTGGCAGTAGCGCCGGGTCGACGGGCGCGTCCGGGGACTGGTTGTCCTCCGGGGGCGGCGGAGGCGTGCGCGCGGGGCGCGGGTCGCCGTCGGGCACGTCGTAGCGCGACACGACCACGGGCGAGTGCTCGGGCTCCTGGACCTCGCCTTCGTCTTGGCGATGGCCGATCAGCCCGAAGCCCAAGCCGGCCACCAGCGCACCGCAGAGCACGGCGACGCCAGCCAGCGAACGGTCGGTACGGGCCACCGGGTCCGCAGGACGCGCGGCGGCGTCCGTGGTGGGGGGAGCTTCGCTCACGCCTGCCATCCTTCCAGAGGTCGAGGCTCCAGCGTACGCGCAGGGGCGGACCCTGCAGGGACCCCGGGACAGGGCCCTACCGCGTCCCCACGCGGACCACGTGCACCCCGACGGCCCGGATGCTCCCGTCCGGCAACGTGGCCAGGATCTGCACCTGATGGCGCCCTCCGCGCTTGGGGAAGAAGCGCAGGGTCAGGGCCGCGTGGCGGTCCGGCTCCAGGCGCGGCAGGCGGCGCGAGGTCTCGCCGCCGTCGAGGATCTCGAGATCGGAACCCGGCTCCACGTCCAGGCGCACGTCGTCCAGGGGCGCGCCTAGGGTCTGCACGACGACCGTCAGCTCGAACGGCGCCTCGTCGCTGACTTGGTGCGGCCCCCGCGTCACCACGAGGAGCGCCTGTTCCAGCACGGGCGCGAGGCGCGCGCGATCCGCGGCGTCCGGCTTGACCTCGATGCGCGCTCGTGCCACCGCGCGAGCTCCGCCCTTGGCGTCACCCACGGAGGCCTGCAGGTCGTGGATCCCTGCCTTGTCGAACGCCAAGGCGACCACGTGGCGACCCGTGGTCTGCGGCTCCAGTCGCTCCCAGCGGACCGCGGTGTTCGCAGCGTCCACGCGCGTGCCTTCCGGCGTGACGAGCGCAAGGGTCACGTCATCGAGCGGCAGCGAGCCGGCGTTCTCCGCGAGCAACGTCACCTGCAGCGGCGCGCCGGGTACGACCTCGGCCGGCGCTTCCACGGCGAGGCGCAGGGCGACGACGTCGCCGTCTTCCTCGCCCAGCTGCGGGGGACGCTCGCGGATCGGAACCGGTTGCCAGCGCTTCCAGGCAACGATGCTGATCAACGACACCGCCAGCAGCACGCCGAGCAACGGCAGCGTGTCGTACCAACGGCGCGGCGGCGGCCCCGAGGACGCGGGCGTGCGGTGTGCGGTCGACGCGCTCATCGTTGCCGGGTCAGAGCGCCTTGACCTCGCTGACGAGCGCCAGCACGGTCTTCTTCGCATCGCCGAACAGCATCATCGTCTTCGGGTCGAAGAAGAGCTCGTTGTCCGTGCCGGCGAAGCCCGTCCCGAGGCTGCGCTTGAGGATGATCACGTTGCGGGCCTTGTCCGCGTCGAGGATCGGCATGCCGTAGATGGGGCTCGACGGGTCGCTGCGTGCCGAAGGATTGACCACGTCGTTGGCGCCGATGACCAGCGCCACGTCGGCGGTCTCGAAGTAGGGGTTGACCTGGTCGAGGTCGAGCAGCTGGTCGTAGGGCACGTTCGCCTCGGCCAGCAGCACGTTCATGTGGCCCGGCATGCGTCCGGCCACCGGGTGGATCGCGTACTTCACGTCCACGCCCTTGGCGATGAGCAGGTCGGCGAGCTCGCGCACGTTGTGCTGGGCCTGCGCCACGGCGAGGCCGTAGCCGGGTACCACGATGACCGAGCGCGCGTTGGCCAGCAGGATGGCGCCGTCTTCCGGCGTGAAGTTGCGCACGGTGCGGGCAGGTCCACCCGCCCCGCTACCGCCGCCGCCCGCGCTGTCGGCCGTGCCGAAGGCCGCGAACAGCACGTGCGCCAGGGTGCGGTTCATGCCGCGGCACATGATGGCCGTCAGGATGATGCCGGACGCGCCCACCAGGGCGCCCGCCACCACGAGCGGCTCGTTGTCCGTGACGTAGCCGGCTGCCGAAGCCGCGATGCCCGAGAAGCTGTTGAGCAGCGCCACCACCACGGGCATGTCCGCACCGCCAATGGCGTTGGTGGCCGTCCACCCCAGGACCAAGGCGAAGGGCAGCACGGCCCAGACCCAGCCCTGGTTGTCCATGTTGGTCGCGAAGACGACGGTCAGGACGAGGCTGACGAGGAGCAGGGCGCCGTTGACCCAGCGGATGCCGGGGAAGGTGACAGGCGCCGTGTTGATCATTCCCTGCAGCTTGGCGAACGCGACGAAGCTGCCGGTGAAGGTGATCGCGCCGATGATCACGCTGAGTGCGGCGACGGCGGGTACGGAGCCCGTGATGTGCTCGATCCCGGGGTGGGCCTGCGCGTGGGTCACCTCGCCCAATGCCACGAACGCCGACGCCAAGCCGCCGAACGCGTTGAACGCGGCGACGAGCTGCGGCATGGCCGTCATCTCGATCTTCTTGGCCAGGACCCAGCCCACGGCCGAGGCCAAGGCCATCACGACGAAGATCCAGACGAGGTTGTGGCGGACGCTCACGTCCACGCCGTGGGAGGACCACGTGACGATGGTGGCCAGCACGGCGAGGCCCATGCCGAACGCGCCGATCAAGTTGCCGGCGGGCGCCGTCTTGGGCGATGCCAAGCGCTTGAGGCCCAGGATGAAGGCGACGATCGAGAGGATGTAGACGAAGCCGACGAGGGAGAGGCTCACGCGCCACCGCCCTTCTCGCTGCGCTTGTCCTTCTTGAACATGCGCAGCATGCGGTCGGTCACCACGAAGCCTCCGACCACGTTGATGGTCGCGAAGAACACGCCGAGCAGGCCCAGGAGGGTCCCGAACGTGGTCTCGTCCTGGCCGGCCACCAAGATGGCGCCGACGAGCACGATGCCGCTGATCGCGTTGCTACCCGACATCAGCGGCGTGTGCAGCGTGGCCGGCACCTTCGTGATGACCTCGAAGCCGATGAAGGCCGCGAGCACGAAGATGAACAGGTACAGCAGCGCCGGGGACTGCGAGAGAAGTGCAAGGTGGAGGATCACGAGGCGGCTCCGAGCGCTTCGCGCGTGGGGGCGTGACGAACCTCGCCGCCGTACACCGCCAGCGCACCGGTGGTGATCTCGTCGTCGAGGTCGATGTGGACAGGGGCGGGCGCTGCTTCGCCCTCGGCCGGCTTGGCCGGTGTGAGGTGGCGCACGACGTCCTGGATGTTGCGCGCGTACATGCGGCTGGCGTCGAGCGCCATCGTGGCCGGGAGGTTGAGCGTGCCGACCAGCGTGACGCCGCCGACGTTCACGACCTCACCCGCGACGGTGCCCGCGACGTTGCCGCCGGCTTCCGCGGCCAAGTCGACGACCACGGCGCCGGGTCGCATCGCAGCCACCGTCTCGGCGTCGACCAAGCGCGGGGCGGGCCGTCCCGGGATGAGCGCGGTCGTGATCACCGCGTCGGCCTTCTTGACGCGCTCGGCCAAGGCCGCCTCGAGCTTGCGCAGCGCATCCGGTGACAGCTCACGGGCGTAGCCGCCCGAGCCTTCGCCCGCTTCGCCGAGGTCCACCTCGATGGACTCCGCGCCCAGCGAGCGTGCCTGCTCGCGCGCTTCGGCGCGCACGTCGTAGGCCTCGACGATGGCGCCCAGGCGTCGGCAGGTGGCAATGGCCTGCAAGCCCGCCACGCCCACGCCGCAGACGACGACGCGCGAGGGCGGGATCGTGCCGGCGGCGGTCATCAGCATGGGGAAGAACCGCCCGAGATGCCACGCCGCCAGCAGCGCGGCGCGGTAGCCCGCGACGGTGCTCATGGACGACAGGGCGTCCATGGCCTGCGCGCGCGTGATGCGCGGCACGAGGTCCATCGCGAACCAGCCGATGCCACGCTCGCGCGCTGCTCGAACCTCGTCCGCGTGCGTGGCGGGGAAGAGGAACGAGGTCAGCAGCGCGCCTTGCGGCACGTCGGCGATCTCGGCCGCGGACGGCGGGTTGACCCGCACGACCAGGTCGGCACCGGCCTGGGCCGACGCGGCGTCGGGCGCGATGCGCGCACCGGCGTCGGTGTAGGCCGAGTCGGGAGCTCCGGCCGACGCGCCGGCCCCGCTCTCCACGACGATCTCGTGGCCTTGCTTGGTCAAGCGCTGCACGACGTCGGGCGTGAGCGCGACGCGTGTCTCTCCCGCTTGGCGTTCCTTGGGCACCGCGATGCGCACGCCGGACCTCCCTTGCGGGGCGGGTGAACCGCCCGCGTGGCGGTTCTACCCGGCACCCCCGAGGCCCGCCATCCAGGCCCGGACGTGGGAAACCGCGGCTTCGAGAAGGTCGTGCCCGGCGTCGAGCTCGACGTGGGTGACGCGCGCGCCGGCGACGCTCAAGGCGTCCACGACCAGCGCCTCGTACGCAGGTGGGTAGGACTCGTCGTTGGCACCCGTCACCCAGAGCACCGGCAAGTCGGCCAGGGCGCCCAGCTGGTCACGCCAGAGCATGGGGATGCCCCCGGCCAGTCCCACCAGGCCCGCGACCCGCGGCCGGTCCACTACCGCGTAGTGCGTGGCGACACCGACGCCCTGGCTGTAGCCCAACAGGAACGCACCGGCGGCCGAACGGCCCTGCAGGGCCAGATCAACGGCGTGGCCGAGAAGGGCGTCGTTGCGCCGCTCCGCATCGGCGCGGCGTGGCTCCGCCAGCCAGCCGTGCGCTACCCCGCGGCGAGACGCGCCCGGCTCACCGCGCGGACGTCGATAGAACGCGTCGGGTCCTTCGGGCGCGACGATCGGCGTGCCCGCCGGCAGCAGGCCCGAGCTCCAGGCCAACAGGTCCGGGACGTCTTGCCCGTAGCCGTGGACCAAGACCCACGGCGGGACGTCGTGGGCCTCGTCCAGCCCTTCGGCCCACAGGTACCCCGTCGCTGGAATCGGGACGGCGCGACGCGGGTCGGCCGGCGGCCTCGTGCTCACGCGTCGGCGGCCCGCTCGGGCGCTTCCAGGGCCATGATCTTGTCGACGCGGGTCGCATGACGACCGCCGTCGAAGTCGGTGTCGAGGAAGCGCTCGACGATGCGCGTGATGGCGGCGGCGGCCAACAGGCGGGCGCCGAGGCACACGACGTTGGCGTTGTTGTGGCGCCGGGCCATCTCGGCCGTGAACTCGTCGTGCACGGTGGCGGCGCGGATGCCGTGCACCTTGTTGGCGGCGATGCAGACGCCGATGCCGGTGCCGCACAGGAGGACACCGCGATCGGCGCGGCCTTCGGCGACGGCGTGGGCGACGGCCGCTGCAGGCTCCGGGTAGTCCACGGCGACGCCCTCGGGGCCGCCGAGGTCATCGACTTCGTGACCGGCGGCCTGGAGCGCCGCGACCAAATGCAGCCGCTCGGCGACAGCGGCGTGATCCGAAGAGACGGCGATACGCATGGGGGCAGGGTAGCCGCCAGCCCTACGGAGTCGGAGTAGGGAGGCGGGGAATTCTCCCGCAGCTTGCCGAGGGGCGCGCCCGACGGCGAGGGCAGCCAGCGGCAAGCTGCGGAAGAAATCCCCGCCTCCGTACGGGATCTTGGCGCCTGCGTACGAGGTCGCCGTGCCCGCCTACCGCCGCCCGACGAGACCTCCGACGATCAGGGAGGCGGCGGCGTCGAGGCGGCGCGCCAGGCGCTCGTAGGTGGCGAGGCTGCGGCCCACGGGATCGGCCACGTCCTGGCCTTCGGGGTCGAGCAGCAGGACGTCGCGCTCGCGGTGGGGGAAGAACGCGAGGATCTGGTCGCGGTGGTCGCGCTCCATGCAGATGATGCGCGTCGCGGCCTTGACCATGGGCGTGTCGAGCTTGCGCGAGCGATGCGCTTCGAGGTCGAGCGGCGGGTGGAACAGCTGACGCGCCACCTCACGTGCGTGTCGGCTGGCGCGGCGGTCGGGCTCGGCCGCCAGGCCGGCGCTCTCGATGACGAAGCCGGCTTCGGCCAAGTCGCTCTCGGCGATGCCCAGGCGTTCGGCCAAGCGCCGCTTGAGGATGGCGACGGCCAGCGGGCTGCGATCGGTGTTGCCCGTGCACACGAAGACGATGTGCGCGTCGCCCGGGCGCTCGATGCGCCACTCGGGAATGGCACCCTCGCGCAGCACCGTGACGTCGTCACCCTGCACGCGCACGACGGTGCTGGCCACGCCGCCCTTGGACGGACCACCGTCGATGACGAGGTCGAGCTCGCCCTTGAAGATGCGTAGCACTTCCTCGGCCGACGTCGCGGGCGGCTCACCGGCACGGTTGGCGCTGGGGACGAGCAGCGGCACACCGGCGGCCTGCACCAAGCCGCGGGCAAGCGGATGCGAGGGCAGGCGGAAGCCGATCGTGCCGGCCACGGACTGCGGCGTGTCGGCCGTGTCTGCGTCGGCGTCGAGCACGAGGGTCAGCGGGCCCGGCCAGAAGCGCTGCATGAGGTCGGCGGCGCGAGGGGGAATCGACGCCACGCGGCTGCGCACGGCATCGAGGTCCGAGACCATCACCGTCATCGCCTGCTCGTGCGAGCGGCCCTTGAGCTTGTAGAGGCGCTTGACGGCCTCCGGGTGCTCCGCGGAGGCGGCCAGTCCGTAGACGGTCTCCGTGGGGAAGGCCACGATGCCGCCCTCCCGCAGGATGCGGCCCGCGGCAGCCAGCTCGTCGTCGGCGGCGTGGCGGTCCAGGACGCGAAGAACGGGTGTGCTCACGCGCCGACTGTACCGGCCGTAGGAGGCCGCCCGAAGCAACGGACAGGCCTCGCGGGAAGGGGCCGTGGGCCCGCCATGAAGCCGCCGCGCCGCAGCGTGACCGCGCCGACCGAGGGATGGGCGCGGCGGGTAGAGTGACGCGCCGTGTCCGATGTCCGCCACTCCCCGCCCACGGCCAAGGGCCTCGAGTACCTGGGCGCCGTTGCGGGTGGCCTGGTGCACGAAATCCGCAATCCGTTGAGCACGATGAACATCACCCTGCAGCTGTTGCAGGAGGACTTCGCCGACGCGCCGGAGGACGACGAGCGGGCCCAGCGGGTCCAGCGTCGTGTCACGGCGCTGCGGCGTGAGGTGACGCGGCTGGAGGAGATCCTCGACGACTTCCAGCGCTACGCCGGCATGCGGCGCCTCGATCTCGCGCAGATCGACGTCAACCGCGTGCTGGAGGAGGTCACGGCGTTCGTGCGGCCCGAGTGCGCCCGGGTGGGGGTGCGCTTGATGTTCTGGCCCGATCGCAGCTTGCCTCTGGTGCGGCTGGACGAGCGCCTGCTGAAGCAAGCCGTGCTCAACCTGCTGTTGAACGCGATCCAGGCCATGGAAGAGATGGCGGGCGGTAGCGAACCGCCGGATCGGACGCTCGAGCTGATCGTCCGCACGCGCACCGAGGGGGAGACGGTGCGCATCGACGTGATCGACACGGGCCCTGGCATTCCCCCCGAGGTGGGGCAGAAGGTCTTCGAGATCTGGTACAGCCGCAAGCGCAAGGGCACCGGCCTGGGCCTGCCCACGGCCCGCCGCATCGCCGAGGAGCACGCCGGCACGCTGGAGTTCGTCTCCGAGCCCGGCAAGGGCTCCGACTTCGTCCTGCGCCTGCCGCTCGCGGGCCCGCCGGACGCCGGCGCCTGACGAATCGTCCGGGCATTGCGGGTCGCACTGCGGTCGGGGCTTGCCGTTTCGTCCGAAGTTCTGCCAGAGTGTCAGGTGTGACGGCCTCCACCACGACCCCCCTGAAGGTGCTGCTCGTCGAGGACGACGTCGGGCACGCCGAAGTCATCGACGACGTCCTGACCCGCGAGGGCCACGCCGTGGAGGTCGCCCACAGCGGCGGCGCCGGCTTGGCGGCCCTGGCCCGCGGGCCCGTGGACCTCGTCATCACGGACTTGCGCCTGCAGGACCGCGACGGCCTGGACCTCGTGCACCGCTGCCGGGAGCTCCGCGAAGGCGGCGCGACGCCGCAGGTCGTCGTGGTGACGGGCTACGGCACCGTGGAAGGCGCCGTGAGCGCCATGCGCGAGGGGGCGCTCCACTACCTGCAGAAGCCGCTCGACGTCGGCATCCTGCGCGAGACGGTGAAGGCCGCCGCGCGCCGCATCGCCCTCGAGCGCGAGAACCGCCACCTGCACGCCACGATCGACAAGACGTTCGCGTTCCCGGGCCTGCTCGGCTCGACGCAAGCGATGTCGCGCGTCTTCGACGTGATGAACCAGATCGTCGACACCGACGCGACGGTGCTGCTGCAGGGCGAGAGCGGCACGGGCAAGGAGCTCGTCGCGCGTGCGCTCCATCACGCGGGCCCGCGACGCGGTGGCCCGTTCGTGGCGCTCAACTGTGCGGCGCTGGCCGAGGGTGTGCTCGAGAGCGAGCTGTTCGGCCACGAGCGTGGGGCCTTCACCGGTGCGCACGCGCGGCGCGCCGGTCGCTTCGAAGCCGCGCACGGCGGCACGCTGTTCCTCGACGAGATCGGCGATATGCCGCTGGGCACGCAGGCGCATCTGTTGCGCGCGCTCGAGCTGGGCGAGATCACGCGCGTGGGCTCCAACGACCCGATCCGCGTCGACGTGCGCGTGATCGCGGCCACGCACCGTGACCTCGAGGGGATGGCCGCCGAAGGCACGTTCCGCGAGGACCTGCAGTTCCGGTTGCGCGTCGTCGAGATCCGCCTGCCGCCGCTGCGCGAGCGGTTGGCCGACCTGCCGCACCTGGCCGAGCACTTCCTGGTCGAAGCGGCGCAGCGTCATGGCAAGCCCGCGCGCTCCATCTCGCCCGAGGCCCTCGAGGTGCTCATGAGCTACCGCTGGCCGGGCAACGTGCGCGAGCTCAAGAACGCCGTGGAGTCCATGGTGCTGCTCTCGCGTGGCACCGTGATTCCGCCGGACGTGGTGCCGCCCTACGTGCGGCCGGTCGGGGGCGGCGCACCCGACGTCCTGAAGTCGCTCTCGGGCTTGCGCTTGGCCGACGTCGAGCGCGCGCTCGTCACGAACACGCTGCGCGACGTCGGCGGCAACCGGGAGCGCGCGTCGCAGCTGCTCGGGATCAGCTCACGCACGCTCTATCGCAAGATCGCCGAGTACGGGCTCTCGCGGAGGCAGCCGGCCGATCCGGCACGGTAGTCGGTCGTCCCGTGTCGATCCGGCACGGGGACGTGCCGGGACCGTGGCGCCGGGAGTCGCCCCGGAGCCTGAAATCAGGCCTCGCGGGCCCTATCCCGGGGCGATTCGCCCGAATCTGCCGCAGGCCCGCTGCCTACGGGCGTTCGGCACGCGCATCGCTTTGGAACTAGCGAGGTCCGGGCCCCCCGACGAGCGAACGGTCGTCCCCCGCACCTCTTCCACCTGACTTCCACCCACGAGAGACCAGCATGTCACAGAAGATCATCGGCATCGACCTCGGCACCACGAACAGCGTGGTGGCCGTGATGGAGGGCGGCGAGCCCCGCGTCATCGTGAACGCGGACGGCCATCGCGTCACCCCCAGCGTCGTGGCCTTCACGGAGAGCGGCGAGCGTCTCGTCGGCCAAGCGGCCCGACGCCAGGCGGTCACCAACCCCGAGAACACGATCTACAGCATCAAGCGCTTCATGGGCCGTCGCCATGCCGAGGTCGAGGCCGAAGAGAAGCTCGTCCCCTACAAGATCGTGGGCGGGAGCGACGAGCTCGTGAAGGTCGACGTGCGCGGCAAGTCGTTCACGCCGCCGGAGATCAGCGCGATCATCCTGCAGCACCTCAAGAAGGCTGCGGAAGACCACCTCGGTGCGACGGTCACCGACGCCGTGATCACGGTCCCGGCCTACTTCAACGACAGCCAGCGTCAGGCCACCAAGGACGCGGGCGTCATCGCCGGCCTCAACGTGCGCCGCATCATCAACGAGCCCACGGCGGCGGCGCTGTCGTTCGGCCTCGAGAAGAAGGGCACTGGCAAGATCGCCGTGTTCGACCTCGGCGGCGGCACGTTCGACGTCTCGATTCTCGAGCTGTCCGATGGCGTCTTCGAGGTGCTCGCCACCAACGGCGACACGCACCTGGGTGGTGACGATTTCGACCAGGCCCTGCTCGACCACGTGGCGACCGAGTTCCACAAGGAACACGGCATCGACCTCCGGCAGGACACCATGGCACTCCACCGCCTGCGCGAGGCGTGCGAGCGGGCCAAGATCGACCTCTCGAGCTCGATGCAGACCGAGATCAACCTGCCGTTCATCACGGCGGACGCCTCGGGCCCGAAGCACATCACGATGAAGATCACGCGCGCCAAGTTCGAGCAGCTCGTCGAGCCGCTCGTGTCGCGCCTGCGCGGCCCCTGCAAGGCGGCGCTCAAGGACGCGGGCCTGGAGCCCAGCGCGCTGAAGGAAGTGCTGCTCGTCGGCGGCTCCACGCGCATTCCGGCGGTCCAGGCCATCGTCAAGGACCTGTTCGGCCGCGAGGGCAACAAGTCGATCAACCCCGACGAGAGCGTGGCGCTCGGCGCCGCGATCCAGGGCGGCATCCTCTCGGGCGACGAGACGCTGCAGGACCTGCTGCTGCTCGACGTCACCCCGCTGAGCCTCGGCGTCGAGGTCCAGGGCGGGATGATGCACACGCTCATCGAGCGCAACACCACGATCCCCACGAAGAAGGCCGAGGTCTTCTCCACGGCGTCGGACAACCAGCCGCAGGTGGAAGTCCACGTGCTGCAGGGCGAGCGGACGCGCGCCGGTGACAACCGCACGCTGGGCCGCTTCATCCTCGATGGCATTCCGCCGGCTCCGCGCGGCATGCCGCAGATCGAGGTGACGTTCGACATCGATGCCAACGGCATCTTGAACGTGTCCGCCAAGGACAAGGGCACGGGCAAGGAGCAGCGTGTGCGCATCGAGTCCAGCTCGGGCCTCAACAAGGACGAGATCGATCGCATGAAGAAGGAGGCCGAGGCCCACGCCGAGGAAGACAAGAAGGTGAAGGCCCTTGTCGAGGCGCGGAACAAGGCCGACCACGCCGTCTACGAGATCGAGAAGCTCATCAAGGAGCACGGGGACAAGGTGGACAACGCCGTCCTCGGTCAGATCGAGTCGAAGAAGCAGGCGTTGGTGGATGCCAAGACCGGTGACGACGCCGGTCGCATCGAGCGCGCGATCGAGGACTTGATGTCCACGAGCCAGTCCATCGCCCAGAAGGTCTACGGCCAGGACGGTGCGGGTGCAGGCGCTGCCGCGCCGGCCGGCGCCGGTGCCCCGACCTCCGGCGGCGACCAGGACGACAACGTCATCGACGCCGACTTCGAAGTGAAGTAGCGAAGGCGGGTGCCGCGAGCCGGCGGTGCCCGGCTCCTTGCGGCGGAGCGGCGGCAGCCGCGACGCGCGCATTGAGACGCGGTACGGAGGCGGGGAATTCTTCCGCAGCTTGCCGAGGGGCACCTCCGCATGCCGAAGAGCAAGGCGGCAAGCTGCGGAAGAAATCCCCGCCTCCGTACAGGCTTTGCCGCCGGCACGACGAGCTGACACGTAGGGGTCGCTGTACGTCGGCTGGCGAACGTCGCCCTCCGGAGCCAGGCACGCGTCCCGCGCCGTAGGCGGCGCCGACGCGAGCCTGGCACCTCCGTGCGCGAGAGGCGGGTGCCTGATCCCGCGCAGCGGAGCCCCGTAGGGGCGACGCGGGGCGCGGGGTCTGGCTCCGCCTAGCGGTGGTCGCAGCTCGGTGACCTGGCTTCGCGCGCGCGGGTGGTCCCGCCCGGCGTCGGGAAGCCGCACTGCGGTGTCAGACCCGGCGCCCCGCGTCGCTTCGCTCCGCTGCGCCGGATCAGACACCTCCGCCCGCGCCGGCTCGCCCAGCGCGGGGTCTGAACCCAAGCGAGGGACGCGCCGTGGCTGCCGCACGTCGCCCTCCGGAGCCAGGCACGCGTCCCGCGCCGCAAGCGGCGCCGACGCGAGCCTGGCACCTCCGTGCGCGAGAGGCGCGTGCCTGATCCCGCGCAGCGGAGCCCCGTAGGGGCGACGCGGGGCGCGGGGTCTGGCTCCGCCTAGCGGTGGTCGCAGCTCGGTGACTTGGCTTCGCGCACGGGGGTGGTCCCGCCCGGCGTCGGAAAGCCGCACTGCGGTGTCAGACCCCGCGTCAGTGTCGCTTCGCTCCCAGACGCGGGTTCAGACACCTCCGCGCGCGCCGGCTCGCCCAGCGCGGGGTCTGATCCCGTGATGCGGTGTCGCGAAGCGGCGCCGCGGGCACGGGGTCTGAACCCAAGCGAGGGACGCGCCGTGGCTGGCGCACGTCGCCCTCCGGAGCCAGGCACGCGTCCCGCGCCGCACGCGGCGCCGCCGCGAGCCTGGCACCTGCGTGCGCGACGCCTACCCGCGGCCGAGCTTCAGCACGATCTTGGCTTCGGCGGGGCGCACGGGCTGGATCGACAGTCGTGACCCGCGCTGGGTCACCATCATCTGCTCCAAGCCCTTCGTGGCCTTGAGCGTGGCCAGCGGGACGACCTCGTCGAACCGCTCCACGAACCGGATGTCGACCGTGACCCAGGTGGGGGCCTCGGGCTTGGACTTCGGGTCCTCGTACTTGTGCCCGGCCTCGAACTGGAACGGATCCGCGTAGGCCTCTCGGACCACCTCAGCCACGCCCGCGACACCGATGGGCTCGGTGCGCGAGTGGTAGAAGAGCACGCGGTCGCCGACCTTCACGTCGTCACGAAGGAGGTTGCGCGCTTGGTAGTTGCGCACCCCCTCCCAGGACGTGGTCTGCTTCGGCGCCTTCTGCAGGTCGTCGATGGAGAACACGTCGGGCTCGCTCTTGAAGAGCCAGGTCCGAGGTTCGGTCTTCTTCTTCGCTGCCATCGGGCACGTCGTACGCGATGCGTCCGACAGCCCGGCGCTCCCCGCGACACTTCACGCAGCCGGCGGCGCGAACTGGACGCGGGTGCGCTCGAGGTCGCACGGCTCGGTGTCCTCTTCCGTGCCCGTCTCGCCGAGGGTGTCATCCACCTTGACCGTGCGCGTCGTGGTGCCGCCGCCTGACCACGTCACGGTCACCTCGTAGGTCCCTCCGGCGATCACGATGTCGGCGATCTCGCCGGGCAGGATCAGCTCGTTACTCGCCGCAACGACGCTGCCGCCGGGACGCGCGACCGACGTGCCCACGATGGCCTGTCCCTGGGCCGTGTCGGCGGGGTTCTCCACGCGCAGGATGCCGTTGTCCGAGCCGAGGCAGCCTCCGCATCCGGCCAGGGCCGCGAGCAGCAGCGAGACGACGCAGGACAGCAGGGCAAGCTTCATGGCGGAGTCACCTTCAGCTCGGTCACCTTCAGCGGACAGTCCGGGAGCAGCTCCGGCTGGTCGAGCCAGTCGTCCTCCGGATCCTCGTCCTCGTCGTCGAAGAACCAGCCGAGGTCCAGCGCGTAGCCGTCGGGGGTGGGCTCCACCTCTACGTCGTACGTGGCCGTGGATCCGCCGTCCCAGCTGATGACCACCGTGTAGTGGTCTGCGACCAGGTTGAACCGCGCGGCCTCGCCCGGAAAGAGCACGTCGTCCTTCGTCACGATGGGCAGGAGCTGGTCCTCGAACACGGAGACGCGCACGATCAGGAGCCCTTCCCCGGGTGCATCGTTGACGATCTCGAGCGCTCCGAGCGACGACCCTTCGCACGTCTGGGAGCACCCCGCGAGCAGGGTGCCGCAGGCGGCAAGGAGGAGCAGCACGAGGGGGCGGGTCCCTTCCACGGGCGGAACGATCCGTGGCCTTGGTCTCGGCCACGTCACGTCAAGCGCTCGCCGCATACAGTCGAGGCATGCCCAGACACCTGCGGGCGGCCCTTCTCGCGGCCGCGTTCCTGGCTCTCCTTTCGAACGCTCCCCGGGCGTGGTCGCGCGAGCCGCTCCCACCCGAGCTGGTACCCGTGCGCCGAGGGCTCCCCGGCGCGACGTCCGACGTCGAGGTCTTGCAACGCGTGCGCGACGGCGCGCTCGTGGTTCGCATTCCCGGCGGCCCGTATGCCCAGCGGCCGTACGAGCCCGATGGCGCGACCGATGACCCCACGCCCGTCGACGTGGAGACGTTCCTCATCGACGTCCACGAGGTCACCAACGCCCAGGCCCTGCGCTGGCTGCAGGCCAAGTACACGACCGCACTGCCGGGCGAGGGACCCGCGATGTTCAGCTTGGGCGAAGGCAGCCCCTTCGTGCGCGATGTCGTCGCGGGAGCCCCGCAGAAGACCTACGCCTGGAGCCTCCAGCCCGGCACCGAAGAGCTCCCCTGCACGGCGCTCACGGGGCACGGTGCACTCGCCTACGCGAAGTGGGTGGGCGGGCGGCTGCCCACGAAGGCCGAGTGGGAGAAGGCCGCGGGCGGACCGGACGGCCGCATCTGGCCGTGGGGCGACACGCCGCCCGACGCGACGCGAGCGCGCTTCGGGCGCCCGGCCGTGGTCGGACCCGTCCGCGTGGGCTCCTACGTCGCGGGCGCTTCCCCCTACGGCGTGCTCGACATGGCGGGCAACGTCACCGAGCGCGTCAGCCCCGAGGCGGGATTGCCCGCCGCCATGATCAAGGGGGGCTCGTGGCTCTCCCCGCATCCCCTCAACCTGCGCGTTCTCGACATGTGCATGCAGCCACTGGGTGTCGCGGAGCGCAGCGTGGGCTTCCGGGTGGTGATGAACGACCGCCCCGTCTTCGTGCCGACGGAGGAGGAGGCTCCGCGACTTCATCTCGAGACGGACTGGATGGACGCCGTCGACCGCGCCGAGCGCGAGCGCAAGCCCCTGTTCCTCTGCCTGCACTACGACACCTGCGGCCAGTGTGACCGCACGCGTGCCCAGCTGTTCCGCGATCCCCAGTTCATCGCGTACGTCAACGAGCATCTGGTGATGGTGGTGGGGATGCATCCCGGCGACGCGGTTCGCGATCCCCATCCCGAGGGCGAGAACGGCGCCTGTCCGCTCTTGCCGGGGCTCGACTGCTGGCAACACGTGACGCTGTTCCGACAGGGCCTGGCCGTGGTCGAGTCGTTCCGCGTGAGCCCGGGTCAGTTCCTGCTCCACCCCGACAGAATCCGTCCCGGTGCGGGCGCGGACTGCGTGCTCGTGGGTGAGGACGAGCTCTCGAAGTGGGGCAACGACGTCAGGGGCTACCTCGCTGCCTTCCGCCGCGCCGAAGCGGCGCTTGCAGCCTGGGACGCCGAGCACCCGCAGGAGCCCGAGGCGTCCGAGGAGGCCGAAGAGCCCGCGCCCGACGAGGACACCGAAGAACGCTGAACCGGATCCGGGACCCGCGGGCACCAGGGGAGAGGTCCCTGCCCGCGGGACCGAGGAGCCCGATGGAAACGACCCGGCCCGAGTCCGTGCGACAGGACCTCCTGGCCCTGCTTCCGGGCCTACGGCGACTGGCGGGTCGGCTGCTGCGCGACGACGAGGCCGACGACGTCGTGCAGGAGACCGCCGTCGTCGCCTTGGGCGGCAGCGCCGCTCCGCTGCGCGCGGGCTGGCTGCGCGGCGTCACGCGCAACCTCTCGCGCCGCCACGTCCGCGAGGCCACGCGGCGTCGCCGCCGCGAGGCCCTCGTGGCCCGCCCGGAGGCCGTGGCCGCGGCCGCCGACGTCGTGAGCGTGGCCGAGCGCACGCGCGTGCTGCAACACCTCGCCTTGCTCGACGAGCGCTACCGGCGGGCAATCGAGCTGCGCTACTTCGAGGACCTGCCCCCCCGCGAGGTGGCCGCACGGCTGGACCTCCCGGTGGAGACAGTGCGGACCCACGTGCGACGCGGCATCGAGCAGCTGCGCATGCGGCTCGACGTGGACCATCGCAGCGACCGTCGCGGCCTGGAGCGTGGCCTTGCGCTGTTGGCGGGTCTCCAGCCACGAGGCGCGCGATGGGCTCCGTTGCTCGCGGGCGGGTTGTTGGTCGCGCTGCTGGGCATGGGCGCCGTCCTCTGGTGGCCAACGGAGGATGCGGACGGTCCTCTCGGGTCCGAGACGTCACGCGCGGACGCGATGTCGGGGCGCCCGGATGCCACCCTGCCACCTGGGCTGTCCGGATCCACACGGGACGACGCGCGCGGCGAGCTACCCGCCGAGGATCTGCCTTCGCCGCCAGCCGCAGATGCCGTGGGTGGCAGGCCAAGGGGTCGTGGCCTTCCCAGGGGGGATGGCTCGCGCGCGGCCCGGCCGACGGGCGACGCGCCCACCGTGTCGGCCAGCGAGGTCGCGGCGCAGTCGCCGGAGGCGCAGCGCGTGACGGGCGCGCTGGCCCCCTGGTCCGATCCGTGGTTCTTGCTCATGCGCGAGCCCGCAGACCATCTGGGCTCCGAGGACCTTGCCAAGCTCCCCGACGCACTGGTCTCGGGTGCGCGGACGCGCCTTGTGGGCACGGGCCTCGCGGCGTGTGACGCCCGAGGTGTGAGCGCACCGACCTTCGGCATCGCGCGCTTCGAGCTGCCGCAGGCGTTGTTCCAGGCGTGGTTCGACAGCCAGCCCTCTCGCGAGGTGAAGGCCCTCGAGGCCGAGACCTTCGGCGAGCTGCTCGTGCGCGCCATGGGGCCCCTCCCCGCGTCACGCGTCGATCGGACACGCTTCGCCGCGCAGGTCCTGGCCAGCCATCGCGACGTGTTCGACGAGGCCACATGGGGAGCGGAATGCGAGGGGATCGAGGCTCTCCTGGCACGCCGTGCGCCGCGCGGTGCGACGATTCGCGTTCCGCACCGTCCGCCGCCCGCCAGCTGGCCGACCCTGGCGCCGGACCCCGCGCTGGGCCGTCACCCCGTGCACGGCCTGTCACTCGCCGAGGCGCTGGAGGTGGCAGCGTGGTTCGACAGCACGCTGCCCGACGAGATCACGTGGGAGCTGGCCGCGCGCAGGGTCCATAGGCTCGACCTACGCGGGGACAGGCAAGTCCCGTGGGACCCGCGATCGAGCCCGTTGGTGCGGGGGGTGGAACCTCCGCCGCCCAGCGTGAACGGCGGGCGACCGCTGGATCCCGATCGCGTACCGACGGTTGCCGTGGACGCGCCGCATGCACGCTACTACCGACGCGACGCCGCCCACGTGTTTGGCAACGTGGCCGAGTGGACGGCCTCCGCAGTGCTCGGCCCCTGGGGCAATGTGGACAAGCGTGAGCGGCCTCTGCGCTTCCCGACCACCACGCCCGCGTGGAGTCCGTGGGTGGCCTTGCGCGGCGGCTCGGCATGGGACGACGACCCGATCGCGCTGCTGCCGACCTTTCGCGGCTTCCTGCTGGAGCCCGGTGAGTCGCTCGAGCCAAGCAGCGGCGACACGCTCGAGAAACTGGCTGGCGCGCCGCTCCCCGGTCGCCGTCTCGAGCGCGCGGGTATCCGATTGGCGCGCTTCGAATCGCGCGCCCGGACGGCAGGCCACGTGCTCAGCGCGTGGTTGCTTGCGCGCGGGTGGGCGCCCACCGAGCTGGGGGCCTGGGAGTCGGCGGTTCGCACGGGACCCGATCTCGGGCCGCGCGGGGAGGTCGACCTCAGGCTGCGGCCCCGGCCCGCGGGTGTGGATGTGGCGGTCACCCTGCACCGGCCACTCGACGTGGCCTGGGATGCCGAGCGCGCGACGTGGTTGACCGCCGTGTGGCCCGACGACCGCATGCTGCGCCGATGGCGGGACCTCGCGCCGGCGAAGTCCTCGGAGGTCAACCGCCTCGTCGTGGGCTTGGTGGATCTCCATGCGCCGCCGCGCACCACGCAGGCCATCGAGCTCCCGGGTCTGCCCGCGCGTGCGCCCGAGGCGGGCCCGCACGCCGTGATCTTGCGCATCGACGGTGACGAGCATGTGCAGATCGAGCTGCTCAACCTCGTGCGCGGTTCGCTCCACCGCGTCGTGTCGGATGCGAAGGAGGGCGACGCCCCCGCGGCCCAGGCCGAGCTCGTTTGGGCGAAGCGCGATCCCGCCCGAAGGCCGATCACGATGCTGACCGCCGAAGACGGTGTCCTGGAAGCGACCTTCGCGGTGGTCGTGCCGGCGGCCACGTCGCGAGACCACCAGCTGACGGTCAGGTTGCGGCTTCCGCGGTAGGCCGGCGCGTGCCGCAGCCCCGGTTGTGTCAGGACCCTTGCGGCGGCGCCGCGCCGCGGCAACGCGGACGCGGTACGGAGGCGGGGATTTCTTCCGCAACTTGCCGCCTTGCTCTTCGGCATGCGGAAGTGCCCCCCGGCAAGTTGCGGAAGAGTTCCCCGCCTCCGTACGGGCTTTGCCCCAGGCATGACGAACCGACACGTAGGGGGCGCTACGCCGGCCATCGAACGCCGCACTCTGGTGTCTGACACCGTGCCTTCGTCGCTGTCGCTCCGCGGCACAGGTTCAGACACCTCCGCGCGGAGGCGCCGCGCAAGCCTGGGGTCCGAACCCGTGATGCGGTGCTGCGTAGCAGCGCCGCGGGCACGGGGTCTGACCCCTGGCGGGTGACGCAGTGCTGTGGCAAGCACCTCCGTGCCAGCCGTCGGCTTCGCGCCCTCGGGGGACCGGGTAGGCTTGTCGCCCATGTCCAAGCCGCAGCGCCTTCTGCCTTTCCTTGCCCTCGTCGCCCTGGTCGCGTGGCCCTTGGCCTCGCTGCGCGCGGAGGAGCCCGGCGCCGCAGTCGCCGAGGCCGTGCAGGTGACGGGGCGCCTGGAGAAGCGTGGGCCGCAGACCGTCCTCACGCTCTGGGGGACGCCGCGTGAGCGCGGCTTCGCGCAGGGCTACCTCGTGGCCGACAGCCTCCTGCAAGCCGCCGAGCACGACTTCGGCGAGCTCCTCAAGCCCTTCCTGCCCATGTACGAGACGTTCGTGCGCGGCAAGATCGTGCCCAACTTCGCGCTCGACGCGCGCGAGCGCGAGGAGATGGAGGGCCTCATCGAAGGCCTCAAGGCGAAGCGCGGCGACCAGGGAACTCGCGTCGAAGCGCTGGGTCGCGAGTTCGACCTCACCGACCTCATCGCGCTGAACACGTTCGGCGACTGGTACGGCATGGGTTGCTCGTCGCTCGCCGTGTGGGGGCGTCACAGCAAAGACGGCACGCCGCGCGTGGGCCGCAACTTCGACTTCCCCGCGTTCGACCTCGTCACCGACCACGGCCTCATCGTGGTGCGCGCCGCCGACGGCGAGTACGCCGGCAGCGTGTCGGTCACGTACCCCGGCTGCATCGGCCTCATGACGGGCCAGAGCGAGCGCGGCATCTTCGTGAGCGTCCACGACGTCCCCGTGCGCGCTCCGACCGCCCAGCTTCGCGAGGGGAACGTGCCGCGCCTCATCGCGCTGCGCCGTCTGCTCGAGCGCGTGCAGGGCGACACACCCACCACCCAGGCCCGCACCCTCCTGGCCGGCTGGCCCACGATGTACGGCAACAACCTCATGGTCATGGCCGGGCATGCCAAGGAAGGCGAGCCGATCGCCGCCGTCATGGAGTACGACGGTCGTGAGGACGTCCAGGACGGTGTCACCGAGCGCACGCCCGAAGAAGGCGTGCCCGCGCTGGAAGGTGGCTCGGACCCGCTCATCGCGTGCACCAACGACCACCTGCTGCGCGACGGACTGGTTCGCTCCGGCCCGACGCAGTGCTGGCGCTACCCCCTGCTGATCGAGGGCGCGCACAGCGACACGCCGCTGGCCTTCGACGTGGCGGCGCTGTTCGACCGCATGGGCCGCGCGTCCTTCCCCCGCGGCGAGGGCAACCTGGAGCGTGCCGCGGGCGTGCTGGGCGTGAAGCGCACCAACGGCTTCGGCACGCTGCACCAGACGGTGGGGGAGCCGGCGCTCGGCCACCTCCACATCCGCATGGCCCGCCTGGGCTCGCGCGTGGAGAAGGAGCCGGCCATCGACTACGACGTGCCGGCCCTCGTCAAGGCCGCCGGCGCCTCGCCCGATCAGGCGTCGCGGTAGATCTCCGCGCCGCCGTCCAAGAACTCGCGCGACTTCTCGGCCATGCCCGCCTCGGCGGCCTCGTCGGTGCCCATGCCGGCCGCTGCGGCGGCCTCGCGCACCTGCTGCGTGATCTCCATGCTGCAGAACTTGGGTCCGCACATGGAGCAGAAGTGGGCGACCTTGGCGCCGTCGGCGGGAAGCGTCTCGTCGTGGAAGGACTTGGCGCGCTCGGGATCGAGCGACAGGTTGAACTGGTCGTCCCAGCGGAACTCGAAGCGGGCGCGGCTCAGCGCGTCGTCGCGAGCCTGCGCACCGGGGTGGCCCTTGGCCAGGTCCGCTGCGTGGGCGGCGATCTTGTAGGCGATCACGCCCTCGCGCACGTCGTTGCGGTCCGGCAGGCCGAGGTGCTCCTTGGGCGTGACGTAGCAGAGCATCGCCGTGCCGTACCAGCCGATCTGCGCGGCGCCGATGGCCGACGTGATGTGGTCGTAGCCGGGAGCGATGTCGGTGGTGAGCGGGCCCAAGGTGTAGAAGGGCGCCTCGTGGCACCAGTCGAGCTGCTTGTCCATGTTGTCCCGGATCATCTGCATGGGCACGTGGCCGGGACCCTCGTTCATGACCTGGACGTCGTGCTCCCACGCGCGGCGCGTGAGCTCGCCCTGGGTCTGGAGCTCGCCGAACTGGGCCGCGTCGTTGGCGTCCGCGATGGAGCCCGGGCGCAGCCCGTCACCGATGGAGAAGCTCACGTCGTACGCGGACATGATCTCGCAGATCTCGTCCCAGTGCGTGTAGAGGAAGTTCTCCTTGTGATGCGCAAGGCACCACTTGGCCAGGATCGAGCCGCCGCGTGACACGATGCCCGTCAAGCGCTTGGCGGTGAGCGGCACGTAGCGCAGCAGCACGCCAGCGTGGATCGTGAAGTAGTCCACGCCCTGCTCGGCCTGCTCGATGAGCGTGTCGCGGAACAGCTCCCAGGTGAGCTCCTCGGGACGACCGTCGACCTTCTCGAGCGCCTGGTAGATGGGCACGGTGCCGATGGGCACGGGGCTGTTGCGCAGGATCCACTCGCGCGTCTCGTGGATGGGTGCGCCGGTGGAGAGGTCCATGACCGTGTCCGCACCCCAGCGGATCGACCACACCATCTTCTCGACTTCCTCGGCGATGGAGGACGTGACGGCCGAGTTGCCGATGTTGGCGTTGATCTTCACGAGGAAGCGACGGCCGATGATCATCGGCTCGAGCTCGGGGTGGTTGATGTTGGCCGGGATGATGGCGCGGCCGCGGGCGACTTCCTCGCGCACCAGCTCGGGCGTGATCTCGATCGGCATGGGGAGGCCGAAGGGCTGGCCGGCGTGTTCGCGGACGAGGTGCTCGCGCATGGCCTCGCGGCGTTGGGTCTCGCGGATGGCGATGTACTCCATCTCCGGCGTGATCTCACCGCGGCGGGCGTAGTGCATCTGGGTGACGCGGGCACCGGGCTTGGCGCGCAGCGGACGGCGGTTCACCGGGAAGGCGAAACCCTCGCCCGCGGCCTCGCGGGCGCGCGAGAAGGACGAGCTCGAGCGCTCGAGCGCCTCGACGTCGCCGCGCCCCTCGATCCACGCCTGGCGCAGGGGGGCCAGGCCACGACGGACGTCGATGGCGACGTCGGGGTCGGTGTACGGGCCCGAGGTGTCGTAGACGACGACCGGCGGGTTGGGCCGCGCCGGCTCGCCCGCGACGCGCGACGGCGTGGGCGAGAGGCGGATCTCGCGCATGGGCACGCGCACGTCGGGGTGGAGGCTGCCGGGCACGTAGATCTTGCGCGAGGCCGGGAAGGGCTCACGCGTGATCCCGGCGTCACCCTGGGGAAGTCGGGCGCGCCGCGGGGCGACGGGGGAAGCGGAATCGGGAGCAGTCATCGACACTCCGGGGGGCTGTCGAGGGCGAGGAGGGGCGATCGTAACGCCGGGGGTGAGGCGGGTGCCCCTGCGGCGCGGGCGCGGGCTCTGCCTGGCTCCTTGCGGCGGAGAGGCGCAGCCGCGACGCGCGCGAGGTGCCTGGCTGGTCCGTGCGTCATCACCAGCGGGGAAAGCCTGCCGCAGGCGTGCAGCGCCTTCCCCGCCACGTCAGCGCGAGGCACGTGGGAGCCAGGCACGCGGCCCGCGCCGCAGAGCGGCGCCGCCGCGAGCCTGGCACCCGCGCGCCCTACTCGCGCGGGGCGCGGAGGCGCTGGAGGAGGTCGAGGAGCACCTTCTGCTCCTTGGCCGACAGGGCGCCGAGCTGGCCGTCGTGGAGCTCGCGCACGGGATCGTCGAGCTGCGCCAGGCGATCCAAGCCGTCGGGCGTGATGCGCACCGTGACGACGCGACGGTCGGTCTGGGAGCGCTCGCGGTACACGAGCCCGCGATCCTCCAAGCGGCCGATCAACCGCGTCACGTCCGGGACGCGCGCGACCATGCGCTCACCCACGCCCAGACACGGCAGGCCCGTGTCGCCCGCGCCGCGCAGGATGCGCAGCACGTTGTATTGGGGCAGGGAGAGGTCCTGCGTGCGGAGCAGCGCGGCAACCTCGTCTTGCAGCAGATGGGCCGTGCGCACGAGGCTCAGATAGGCCTCCGTGCCCTCCGAGGGGAACGGCCGCGAGAGCTTCAGCTCCTCGCTCAGCGTGCGGGCGGGGCGGCGCCGGCGCGCGGCCACGGTCAGCGACCCTTCCCCGACAACCGCTTCACGCGGGCAACGGGCTTGGGCGCCAGGCGTCGGCCCTTGGCGCCGGGCGAGGTCACCTCGAGCTCGTCCAGGTCGAACGTGGCCTCGGCCACGCGCTGGCGGGCCTTGTGCACGAAGCGCAGGTGCACCTCGCCGGGCTTCTGTTCGTCCACGAAGAGGTCCAGCGTGCCACCGGCGTCCTTGATCAAGCGGTACTCCCGGCCGCGCACGAACCCCTTGATCTGGATGCGCTTGCCGAAGCACATCTTGCCCTTGTCCCGGTAGACCACCACTGCGTGCTGGCCTGCTTCGGGGTCGAAGGGGGCGCACCAGACCAGCTTGCCCGGCACGAGCACCTTCTCCTCGGGTCCCACGATGCGGTAGGTGCCGTCGCTGCTGACGAGCAGCACCTTGTCGTACTCGCTCATCGTGTGGTGGTGGTCGGCGCCCTTCACGCCGCTGCCCCAGAAGCCGCTCTCGGCGTCGTAGGACACCCGGATGTGGGCGCGGGCGACCTCCTTCAGGTCCACCGTGTCGAAGCCAGCCACCTTGGTGCGCCGGGGCCAGCGCGAGGCGTAGCGCTTGATCAGGTCCTGCAGGTACGCGATGGTCGTCTTGACGAGGCTCCTCAGCCGCTTCTGGATGTCGGAGATCTCGGCGTCGATCTCGTCCATCTGCTGCTTGTACTTCTCGATGTCGTAGGCCGAGATGCGGCGGATGCGGATCTCGAGCAGGCGCGTGACGTCCTCCTCGACCATGTCGCGGGCCCAGAGCTTCTTGTGGGCACGCATGCCCTTCCACACGGTCTCGCGCACGGACTCGTCGGTCTTGGCCTTCTCGAGATCCCGCCAGACGCCCTTCTCGATGAAGATCCGCTCCAGCGTGAGCGTGTGGCGGCGGTCCTCGAGCAGGCCCAGCTCGTGCTCGAGCTCGAGCTTGATGCGCGCCTTCAGCTCGTCGGTGAGCCACGCGAGGATCTCGTCGGTGCCGAGGTCCGCGGGGTGGCGGTCGCGGATCACCGTGACGGCGCTGGTCAGGCTGACTTCGCAGTCGGTGTAGGCGAACAGCTGCGGGATCGTCTCGTCGGCGTGGACGCCGCGCGGCAGCGCGATGCGGATCTCCACCTTGTCGGTGGTGTAGTCCTGGATGGAGCCGATCTTGACCTTGTTCTTCTGGGCGGCGGACTCGATCGACGCGACGAGGCTCTCCGTGGTGGTCCCGTAGGGGATCTCCGTGATCACGATCTCCTTGTCGCCGTCGGCCTCGATCTTGGCGCGGATGCGGACCTTGCCCTTGCCGTTGTCGTACTCGCTGACGTCCACCACGCCGCCCTGCGGGAAGTCCGGCAGCAGCTTGATGGGCTTCTTCTGCAACAGGGCGATCTGGGCCTCGAGCAGCTCGCCGAAGTTGTGGGGGAGCACGCGCGTGGTCATGCCCACGGCGATGCCCTCGGCGCCAAGCAGCAGCACGACCGGCAGCTTGGCCGGCAGGGCCACGGGCTCCATCTTGCGGCCGTCGTAGCTGGGGATGGTCTCCGTCAGCTCGGGGTGGAAGAGCGTCTCCAGCGCCAGCGGCGTGAGCCGGCACTCGATGTAGCGCGGGGCGGCGGCGCCGTGCCCCGTGATGACCGAGCCGTAGTTGCCCTGGCGCTCGATGAAGTAGTCCTTGTTGGCCAGCGTGACGAGCGCGTCGCCGATGGACGTCTCGCCGTGCGGGTGGAGCTTCATCGTGTCGCCGATGACGTTGGCCACCTTGTGGAAGCGGCCATCGTGCATGGCGCGAAGCGTGGCCAGGATGCGGCGCTGGACGGGCTTGAAGCCGTCGCGCAGATCGGGAATGGCCCGGTCCACGATGACGTAGGAGGCGTACTCCAGGAAGTTGCGCCGCATCAGCGGTTCGAGGTGCGCCATGT
Organism: Planctomycetota bacterium; assembly: GCA_020631815.1. Lineage (GTDB taxonomy): Bacteria > Planctomycetota > PLA2 > PLA2 > JAEUHO01 > JACKGW01. The sequence continues at coordinate 86,808 of JACKGW010000012.1, forward strand.
CGTCTAGATCGGGTCCTTGGCCGTGAGCGGGTTCATGCCACGTCCGAGATGAGGTTGTCCACGATGAACGCGCGGCGCTCCGGGGTGTTCTTGCCCATGTAGAACTCGAGGCAGCGGCCGACTTCGCTCATCTGCTTGATCGCGACGGGCTCCAGGCGGATGTCCTTGCCGATGAAGCTCTTGAACTCGTTGGCGCTGATCTCGCCCAAGCCCTTGAAGCGCGTGACCTCGTGCTTGGAGAGCGCCTTCATGGCCTCGTCGCGCTCGGCCTCCGTGTAGCAGTACCGCGTCTCCTGCCGGTTGCGGACGCGGAACAGCGGCGTCTCGAGGATGTAGAGGTGGCCCTTGGTGACCAGCTCCTCGAAGTAGCGCAGGAAGTAGGTGAGCAGGAGGTTGCGGATGTGCATGCCGTCGACGTCGGCGTCGGTGGCGATCACCACGCGGTTGTAGCGCAGGCGGTCGAGGTCGTCCTCGATGCCGAGCGCCCGCATCACGTTGTAGAGCTCTTCGTTCTTGTAGATGGCGTCGCGCTTGGCGCCGAACGTGTTGAGCGGCTTGCCGCGCAGGCTGAAGATGGCCTGCGTGTGCACGTCCCGGGCCTGCACCATGGCGCCGCCCGCCGAGTCGCCCTCGGTCAGGAAGATCGTGGTCTCGTCGCGCCGCTTGCTGCGCGGGTCGTCGTAGTGCTCCTTGCAGTCGATCAGCTTGGGGATGCGGATCGCCACCTTGCGAGCGCGCTCGCGGGCCTCCTTCTTGATCGCGCTGAGCTCCTTGCGCACCCGCTCGTTGGCCTTGACCTTGTCGACGAGTGCGGCGGCCTCCTCCGGATGCGAGTGGCACCAGCGGACGACCTGGTTCTTGACCTCCTGCACGATCCAGCCGCGGACCTCGGTGCTGCCGAGCTTGTTCTTGGTCTGGCTCTCGAAGACCGGGTCCTGGATCTTGACGGCAATGGCCCCGAGCAGCCCGTCGCGCACGTCCTCGCCGGCAAAGCTCTTGCCCGCGAACTCGTTCACGCCCTTGAGCACGCCCTCGCGGAAGGCCGACTGGTGGGTGCCGCCGTCGTTGGTGTACTGGCCGTTGACGAAGCTGAAGTAGGTCTCGCCGTAGGTGTTCGTGTGCGTCCACGCGAACTCGAGCCGGTCCATGCGGCAGTGGGCGACGTCGTAGAGCGGCTGCGCGTCACCCAGCTCGTCGCGCAGGAGGTCGGCCAGACCGTTCTGGCTGACGTACTTCTCCTTGCCGTACTCGAGCGTGAGACCGGCGTTGAGGTGCGCGTAGTAGCGTAGACGGTGGGCGATGGTCTCCTCGTCCCAGCCGTAGGTGCCGAAGATCTCCGGGTCGGGCGTGAAGCGCACGAGCGTGCCGTCACGGACACCCGCCTCCTTGCCCTTCTTGTCCTCGTCGAGGCGACCCTGGTGGAAGCGGGCCCGGCGGAAGGCCCCGTCGCGCCACGAGCAGACCTCGAAGGAGCTCGAGAGCGCGTTGACCGCCTTGGTGCCCACGCCGTTGAGGCCGACGGAGAACTGGAAGACGTCGTCGTTGTACTTGCCGCCCGTGTTGATCTGGCTGACGCACTCGACGACCTTGCCGAGCGGGATGCCGCGCCCGTAGTCCCGGACCTCCACCGTGGGCCCGTCGCGGTGGACGGTGATGCGCTTGCCGTGGCCCATGATGTATTCGTCGATGGCGTTGTCGATCACCTCCTTCAGCATCACGTAGATGCCGTCCTGGGGGTGCGAGCCGTCGCCGATACGCCCGATGTACATGCCGGTGCGCAGGCGGATGTGCTCCAGCGCGTCCAGCGTCTGGATGGCCGACTCGTCGTAGACACCCTGGCCGGGGGCAGCGGCGCGGCGCTTGGGCGCACCACGGGACGTCTTGCCGGACGTCTTCGAGCGAGCGGACTTCTTCTTCGAGGCCACGGGGGCTCCTGGCGCCGGGTGGGGCAGGGAATCGGGCAGTCGACCGACCCGGGGCGGCCGGAGGGGGCGCGGGAGGTGCCCGCCCCCGAGCCCGCTCGCCCGTTCGCATGGCGCAGCGAGACTGCGTGTCCAGGCAGATCGCGCTTCCTTATAGCCGTCCGGTCCGTCACCGCGAGAACGGCGTGCAGGAGCGCAGGCGCTTCCTCGGAGTTGCGGCGCCGACCGGTATGATCCGCGCCGCATGGTGCGACCTTCCCGCTTCGTGCCAGGCCCGCTCGTCCGCTGGTTCGCGCGACCCTATGTGGCGGGCGGCAGCATGGCGGCGGGTCTGGAAACTGCCCTCGCGCTCCGCGAGGAGGAGGGCAGTCTTGCCACGATGGACCTCCTCGGCGAGGCGGTGCACGAGGACTTCCACGTCCTGCGCCACGTCGCGGCCTACGAGTCGCTGATCGACGCGCTGGGCCAGGACCCGCGCTTCGAGGACCGGGCCACGCGGCCGACCGTGTCGGTGAAGCCGTCGGCCTTCACCACCGGCGAGCCGGCCGCGGCCGGCGTTCGACTTGCCGCGTTGGCGGACCGCGCCCGGGCGCGCGGCGTGGCCTTGACCATCGACATGGAAGACCGGGCCTGGACGGAGCGCACGATCCGCTGGGCCGTGGACCTGTTCCGCCACGGCCACGACGTGGGCACGGTGTTCCAGACGCGGCTCCACCGCACCGAAGCGGACCTGGACCAGATCCCGGCGGGCATGCGCCTGCGCCTGGTGATCGGCATCTACCCCGAGCCCGCGCCCTACGCCTTGCAGGACAAGGTGGCCATGAAGGAGCGGATGCTGGCCTACGCCCGCACGCTGCTCCAGCGGGGCGTCTACGTGGAGTTCGCCACCCACGACGAGGCGTGTCTGGCGAGCTTCCTGCAGGACGTCGCGCCCATCGCGCCGGATCGCTGCGAGCTGCAGATGCTCCTGGGCGTGCCGCGTAGCGGGTTCCTCAGGCGGCATGCGGCGGGCGAGTTCGGCGTGGTGTTGCCCGTCCGGCGCTACGTGCCGTTTGCGCTGTCGTGGGACGACGCCACGGCGTACCTGCGGAGGCGGATGGACGAGAGCCCCAACCTGATCCGCTCGGTGCTCACGAACCTGGTGAAGCCGGCGAAGCGGTAGGCGGCGGAAGGGCAGTACGGAGGCGGGGAATTCTTCCGCAGCTTGCCGCCAGCATTCCGCGCCGTCGGGCGTCTCCTTCGGCAAGCTGCGGAAGAAATCCCCGCCTCCGTACGCGTCTACTCCTCGTCGCGCACGACGCGGCCGTTCTCGTGGCGCCAGACGCCGCGCACGAGCTTGTCGATGACGCGCGGGTAGACGTCGCGCTCGGCGGCCTGGACGCGTGCCGCGAGGGTGTCGGCCGTGTCGTCGTCGCGCACGGGCACGGCCACTTGCTCCACGATCGGCCCGCCATCGACCACGTCGTCCACGAGGTGCACCGTGCAGCCGCTCACGCGGCAGCCACGCTCCAACACCATCTCGTGGACGTGATGCCCGTAGCAGCCCTTGCCCCCGAAGGCTGGCAGCAGGCTCGGGTGCACGTTGACCACGCGACCGGCCCAGTCCGGCGGCAGCGGGAAGCACGTGAGGAACCCGCCCAAGACGATCCAGTCGGGTCGATGGGGGGCCAGCGCGGCCAGCAGGGCGTCGGTGTAGGACGCTCCCTTGTGCTCGCGCCGTGGCACCACGAGGGCCGGAACACCCGCCCGACGCGCATGCTCGAGGCCCGTTGCGGACGTGCGGTCCGCCACGGCGGCCACGATCGTGGCGGCGACGTCGCCGCGCTCGATCGCAGCGAGCAGGTTGGCCAGCGTCGAGCCGCTGCCCGAGAGGAGGAACGCGATGCGTGCCGGGGTGCCGGCCATCGCGTCCTGGCTCACGGACCGTCCTTGTCGTCGCCACCCTCACCGGCGTAGGCGACGCCGTCGGGAGCGGCCGAGGAGAGGCCCGCCATCCACGCCGTGCCCCTGAGCTCCTTGTTCTCCAGGAGCGCGCCGGCATCGGTGCCGATGTCCTGGAGGGCCTTCATCCACTCGTGTTCCTTGCCGGCGACCGTTTCGCGCTGTTCCTTGCCGAACGCGTTCATGCCGATCAGGGCGGGGTCCAAGGCGTCGATCTGCTTCTTGAGCTCGCCGAGACGGCGCACGAGGTCGTTCCAGCGCGAGGCTGCGCGGCGCTCCAGCTCGAGAGCCGCCAGGCGACGCTCCACGCCCGCCGTCGCCGCTTCGTCGCCTACGCCCGCGGCCTGCCACGCCCGGTACGCGTCAAGCGCGAGGTCGTACTCGCCCGCGACTTCGGCCAGCACCGCGAAGCCCAGGTATTGGTCGCCCGAGAGCGGCACGCGGGCCTGGTCGCCGTCGCGGAAGAGGAACTTCACCACGTACACGGGGCCCAGGCCCTCGAACGTGACCTTCTCCTTGTCGCGCTCGATGCCGGCGCGGTCCACGGACTTGACCTTGACCTGGTCGACGCGACCGCGCTCGTCCATGGCCGGGACCTTGTCCGACGTCCACTCGGCCGGATAGGCGCTCACGAGGCGGTCCATGGCCGCCGAGACGCCGTCCGCGGCCGTGACCCACCACTGGCCGAGGTCGCGGTACTCCTGCGTCTTGGCATCGCGCACGAAGTTGGTCGCGGCGACCTTGGCCGACGCCGTGTCGAACGTCGCGAAGAGGCCGCGCGCCGAGCTGGGGCGGAAGAGGCTGTTGAGCAGCGCCCAGTACGCCTTGCTGTCCGCGCCATACCAGGCGTCGATCAGGTCCTTGCGACGCTTCTCGACGGCGGTCTTTCGGCGCCTGGCTTCGGCGCGCTGGTTGTCGATCTCGGTGGCGATCTTCCCGGCCTCCTCGCGAGCGGCATCGGGTACCTCGGGCAGCGAGATCAGGAAGGTCTTCAGCAGCTGCAGGGCCTCACCGAGGGTCGCCGGCGTGGCGTCTTCCTTGGTCTTCGCCGCGACGGCCTTGTCCATCTCCTCGAAGCGCGACTGCAGGGCCACCGACGCCTCGTCGAGGAGGTCGGTGCGGTAGTACTCGGCCTTGGGCAGGCGCGCACCGAAGCGCTCTTGCGTCGCTTCCTCGATGTCCTTGGCGCTGATCAGCTCGATGTCGTCGTCGTACTTGCGGTTGGCAATGTCGGCGGCAAGGCCCTGGATGACGGGTACGCGCAGCAGCAGGGCCAGGGCGATCGGGTCGTCCGCCGCCATCGCGTCTTCGACCTTCTTCTTGTGCGCGTCGAGCACGGCCGCGACGTCGCTGCGCGCTTGCTCGCGTTGCTGCGCGATCTCGCTGGCCTTCTCGCGACGGCGCTTGACGTACGAATCGATGTCGTCTGCTTGGCCGCGGGCATCGGCGGCTGTCCTGGCCAGCGTGTCCGCTCCGTCCTCGTAGAAGCTCCGGATCTCGGGAATCTCGGCCTTCGCGGCCGCATCCCGGTAGGTAGCGACCTCGGCGTCCCAACCTTCCGCCGCCGTGCGCATCTCGGCGGCGAGCTTGCCCCAGCGCTCGTCCTTCCAGTTGTCGCCGCTGGTTCTCAGCGGGAACGTCGGATCCACCAGCTTGCCGTTGAGCTTGCCCAGCTGGACCGTGGCCTGGGCCGTAGCAGTCGTGACCTTGCCCTCGACCAAGCCGATGGCGGCCTGGCGCTCCTTGGCGAGCTCCTCGACCGACTTCGGCTGCACGACGACCTTGTCCTCGCGCGTCAACGCGAAGATGCCGACACCGATGGCCGCCAACGCTGCAATGGCTGCGATGATCAGCGGCTTCTTGCTGCCGGGCTTGATGCCGTGGGCCTCGAGGCCGTGCTGCAAGCGCACCTTGTCGAGCGCCTGGAGCAGGTCTTCGGGCGTGGCGAACCGCTTGTCCGCCTCCTTCTGCATCAGGTTGTAGACGATGTCGTCCAGGTCCTTGGGGATGTCCGGGTTCGTCGCACTGACGCGGGGCACGGGCTTGTTCAGATGCCCGAGCAGGATCTCCTTCACCGTGGTGCCCGGGTAGGGGTTCTTGCCGGTGAGGATGCGGTAGAACGTGCAGCCGAGGCTGTAGAGGTCGGTGCGGTGGTCGATGTCGGGCCGCCGACGGATGGCCTCGGGCGAGATGAAGTGGGGGGTACCGATGATCCCCTGGTTCATCAAGTCGCCGTGCTCGCTCTTCTTGGCGAGACCCAGGTCGCACAGCTTGGCGCTGCCGTCCTCGGCGAGCATCAGGTTGTCGGGCTTGACGTCGCGGTGGAGGATGCCCTTCTTGCGCGCGAAGATCAGCGCGTTGGCCGAATCGAGGAACCAATTGAGCGCGTCGCCCCATTCGACGGCGCCGCCCTTGACCTTGTCCTCGATGGAACCGCCGGGCATCACCTCCATCGAGAAGAAGTACTGCCCGTCGGCTTGGCCGACGTCGTAGACCTGCACCACGTTGGGGTGGTTGAGGGCGCCCGCGGCGCGCGCTTCGTTCACGAACTGGTCGACGAAGTCGCGGTCGGCGGCGAACTTCTCGCTGAGGACCTTGAGCGCCACCTTGCGGTGCAGCGACAGCTGCTCGGCGACGTATACGCCGCCCATGCCGCCCGCGCCCACCTTGCGCTCCACGCGGTAGCCGCCGAGCTCCTTGCCCACGAGGGCGTCCGGCGGCAGCGTGCGATGCGTCTCCACGGCAGCCGGGTTGGGGACGCTGCCCGTGTTGGCCGTGCGGCCTTCGGCGGGCGTGGCGTCCTTGTCGGCCTGGCCGTCGGACAGGACGCGCAGGATCGAGAGGCCCAAGCGCAGCTCGTCGCCGGCCTTGAGCGGGACCTGGCCGTTGACCGGCTGGCCGTTGACCTGGCAGCCGTGCGTGCTGCCCAGGTCCTTCAGCACCGCGGTGCCGTTCTCGCCGATGTGGATCTCGGCGTGCTCCTTGGACACACGCATGTCCAGGACCTGGATGCTCGACTGCGGGACGCGGCCGAGGGTGTAGACGCCCGGCAGCGCCAGCCGCCACGTGGCACCCGCCCCCTGACCGTGTTCGAGTCGTACGCGGATGCTCACGCCTGGTCTCCGGTCGCGGGGGGCGGCACGTCCACCCCTGACGCAACGCCTTCAAAGAGCGCACGCCCGACTCGGACCACCGTCGCACCCTCCTCGACGGCCAGCTCGAAGTCGTCGGTCATGCCCATCGAGAGCTCGCCCGGCGGCGGGTCACCGAGGCCTCGACGTCGAGCGTCGTCGCGGAGGGCTCGTAGGGTACGAAATGTCCGGCGCAGGTCGCCTTCCGGCGCCCCGAAAGCGGCCATCGTCATCCAGCCGACCGGCTCGAGGTGGGGGTGCCGCTGCAGCACCTGCTCGAGAACGCCGAGCGCCTCCTCGGGGGCGAAGCCGCCCTTCTGCCCCTCGCCTGACGCGTTCACCTGCACGAACACGGGCCAGCGACGACCCCGGTCCGCGAGGTGGGCCTCGAGGGCGTCCGCCAGGCGCAGGCTGTCGAGCGCATGGAACACGTCGAAGGTCGCGACGGCCTGCGCGATCTTGTTGCGCTGCAAGTGCCCAATGCCGTGCCAGGTGAGGCCGGGCGGGGCGTCGGGCTTGCGCCACGCGGCGTCCTGGACGCGGTTCTCGCCGAGGTCGCGGACGCCCGCCCGGGCCAGAGGGGCGTAGCAGGCCGTGGAGGTGGACTTCGTCACGGCCACGAGGCGCACCGCCGGGGCCGCATGGGCCCCGCGGCCCCGAGCCGCCTCGATGCGCTCGCGCACCGCGGCCACGTTGCGGGCGACGTGCTCGGCCTCGTGGGGGGGCAGCTCGGGTGCCAAGCGCGCATGGTACGCGCTGCCCCCATGTCGTCCGCTCCCGACCGGCCCGTCACGCGAGGCCGGTAACGGGGTCGCCAAGTCGTTGCCAGGGCGGCACTTCCACGGCCCGCGGGGCCTCCACGGCGACCTTGACACCCTCCGGAGGCGCTCCTACAAGGGCGCACGCTCCAGAGCGGGAGGGACCGGGCAGGGAGGCCTGGCCGACTCGGGAGCGAAGGCGTCTGTCAGGCGGCCCGGCCCGATTCCATCGGCCCCAGCAGGGGACGATCGCTGGCATCGGGGGCCTCCCGCAGGCACCATGGGAGCCGAGGGTCCCCGATGCAGCGTCCCGCAGAGGGCGTGGCAGCGTGGTTGTGCAGGTCGAGGCGTGGGCGTCAGCCCCGTGTCACGGCCGTGCAGCGCGTGGTCATGTCCGTACCGCGGACACGCGCGTGTCGGGGCACTCGGAAGGCAGCACACGGCAGGGCCGGCGGGCGGGGGACGCAGACGGGCAGTGCGCGACGCGCGCCAAGCTCGTTCGCGTTGCCGCGCGTGACGACTCGCCACGTTGGCAGGAAGAGCACCATGCAGACGTTCCGGACGACGACGCGGCGGGCCCTTGTGGTGGCCGTGCTGGCCCTGGGCGGCCTCCTCATGCTCGGCGGCGGCAGCGCCGCGGGCGATGGCCTGCTGAAGCCGCCGCAGCCGTGCGGTGGCACGCGTCGTGGCGACATCGGCGAGATGCAGATGGAGCGTTTGCCGTGGAACGTCCACGTGCTGCGCGCCGATCTCAGCCGCGATCGCCCGGTCGCCATTGCCGGCTTCTACGTCTTCGATCGCCACCTCATCGTCGTCGCGCAGAGCGGCATGGTGTGGTGCCTGGACCGCTTCAACCTCGAGCCCCGCTGGGCCAACATGCTCAGCGCGCCGCTGTTCCAGCCGCCGGCCGAGGGCGCCACGCACTTCACGTTCCTGTGCAAGGACTACCGCGGGCAGTACTGGCTGCACGCCATCAGCAAGCGGTCCGGCGAGGAAGGCCCCGATTTCCCCCGTCGTCTGGGTTTCGCGGCCTCGTCCGGCGTCGCCGCCAACGCCTCCATGGCGTTCATGGGAAGCCTTGGTGCGGCGCATCACAACAAGACCTTCGAGAGCGTGAACCTCGTGGACGGGCGCGGTGGCTGGGGCTACCTCGCCCCGGGCATGGTGTTCGCCGCTCCGCAGATGGATGCCGCCGGCAAGAACGTCGTCTTCACGACGGACAACGGCCACGTCATCTCGCTGCCGGCTGGTGCGCTGCCGCCGCGCGGTCCCAACTGGGACAAGACGACCGGCAACAACATGAAGTACGGCCCCGGCCTGTCGCCCGAGCAGGTCGTCGTCGCGTCGCGCGACGGCGTCGTCACCTGCCTCGACCTGGACAACGGCGACATGCAGTGGATCGGCAGCGTGGGTGACGAGCCCACCGCCGCGCCGTGGATCATGGGTGGCGTCACCACGGTCGAGACCGACACGGGCATCGAGGGCGCGGACCCGATCCGCACCACGAAGTACGTGGGCATGGCGATCGTGCGCAACGTGCGCGGTCTGCACGCCTTCGACCTGGCCTCCGGCGAGGGCATCTTCAAGGACTTGAACGCCGTCCGCCCGCTGGCCCGCGCCGGTGACTGGCTGCTCACGCTCGACGCGCAGAACAACGTGACCTTCCGCAACGCGAAGAAGGGCTACGCCGCTGCCGAGGAGCGCCTCGAGCTGGGGATGTTCGACCTCATCCCGACCAACCGCGTGGACGGCGCGCTCTACGCCGCCACGTCCGACGGCTCGATCGTCGCCGCCATCCCCAAGTAGTCGCCCACGCGACCGGGGCCGAGACGCCCCGAGGGATGCCCGGTTCCTGCCTGCTCCCGCCCGCGACCGGGCGGGGGCCGTGGGGTTCCACGGCGGGCAAGGGCGCGGAGGCCGCCCTGTCGGGGGTACACTCCGCAGCGACCGTGCCTTCCGGAGGTCCCATGCCCAACCCGTTCACCGCGCTGCCGCTCTTCGTCGCCGGGGTTCCGGGCGGCTGGGAGCTGATCGTCATCCTGCTGATCCTCCTGCTGCTCTTCGGCAGGAAGATCCCGAGCGTGGCCCGCAGCCTGGGCCAGGGCATCAGCAGCTTCAAGAAGGGCCTCAACGAGCCCCTCGAGGAGGAAGAGCGCGCCTCCAAGAAGGACCTGCCCCGCGGCGAGGACGCCCCGACGACGTAGGGAAGCCAGGTGCCTGATCCGGCGCTGCGGAGCGACAGCGACGCGAGGCGTCCGGGTCTGGCTCCGTGGTAGCGCTCCCGGACCCCAGGGCGCCCTAGTGCGCTCGAACGGGAGCAGGCCCTCCCGCCGGCGAGCGCGAGTCAACCGAGCCAGACCCGCCGCCTCGCGTTGCCGCTGCGCGGCGCCGCAGCGCCGGGTCAGGCACGGCCAACCCGCAAGTGCCACACATCGTCCGCGTCGTCCGCCACGAGGTAGCGACGGTCCACGCGCAGGCCCACCACCCAGGCGATCTCTCCGTTGGCCTCCACCACGTGCTGCTGCGCGCGGACGAACGCGGGGATCCCGCGGCGCTTCATCCACGCGATCACGTCCACTTCGCGATCGGGCTCGCGACCGGCCGGGCGGAAGCGATCCCCGGCCTGCACGCGCCGGAGGACCGGCCGCGGGCCCGCGCGTCGTGCATCGATGCGCGCCGTGGCCTGGGCACCTGTCTCTACCCGCTCGCCCCCGGACGGCCCTCGCCACGTCGACAGCCACGCGCGCGACGGCCCGGTGGAACGTCGCCAGAGCCACGCCCGCGGCCCTCGCGCATGCAACCGCACGCCACGCGGCAGCGACACGCCGCCGCCGCGCGCCATCGCGTCCTGCAGCCGCTCGACGTGGGCGCGCGTGAGCCACGGTCCGTCGAGGTCGGCGCCGATCGCGCGCCCCATCCGACGCCATGCAGCCTCGGCCAGAGGACCCGACAGCGAAGGCCACGCCGCGCGCTCCACCTCCACCGCCGAGGCCAGCGGATGCAGGCGCAGTGCCGAACCCAAGCGCTCGACAGCAGCCCGTTCGCGCGCCGCCATGCGCGTGCGCTGGCGTGCCGCAAAGGCGGCAATCCGTGCGTCGGTCCCGGGCGACGTGCCACGCGCATGGCGCAGGCGGGCCCGGTCGTGGTGCAGGACGAAGTTGGCGGGGTCCGTGAACCACGGGAGGGACTCGGCGGTCAGCAGCTCGCGCAGCACGCCCGGATCCACGTCGAGCAGCGGCCGCAGCACCTCGACGCCATGCGTCCCCAGCGCCCGTCGCGGCGGGATCCCCGCCAGTCCAGCACGTCCGCTGCCGCGCTGGGCGCGCAGGCAGACGGTCTCCGCCTGGTCGCGTTGGTGGTGGCCCGTCAGGACGAAGCGCGCACCGAGGCGGCATGCGAACCGCTCCAGCGTGGCGTAGCGCCAGCGGCGCGCGGCATCCTCCGTCTGCCGCAGCGCCGGACCGTGCCACGGAGCCGGGGGATGCGCCACCGGCAGCCGCAGCTCGTGCGCGAGCACGTTCACCGCGTTGCGCTCGCGGCGTGCCGTTTCCGCGTCGTGCCAGCCGTGCGCGACGTGAGCGAGTGCCAGCCGGCGGCCGGCCTCGGCTCCCCAGCCACGGGCCAGCGCAATGGCCAGGGCGCTGCTGTCGGCGCCGCCGCTGACGGCCACGACGTAGAACCCCGCGCCGGCCTCCGGCGCCAGCGCGAGCAGGCGCGACCGCACGTGATCGACCAGCTGCCCGGGCGTCTTCGGAGCCGTGTCCACGCGCCCATCCTCGGGGCACGCGGCGTTGCCCGCCAGCGCGCGGACAGGGCGCGGGAACGCGGCCGACGAGCGGTAGACTCCCGACCCCCGCAGGGCCCTCCCTCCGCCCCGCGGACCGGAGGAGCGCCATGACGATTCGCGTCGCGATCAACGGGTTCGGCCGCATCGGCCGCCAGGTCTTCCGCATCCTGAACAGCCAGCGCGACCGCTTCGACGTCGTGGCGGTCAACGACCTCGGCCAGCCCGCCGCGCTCGCCCACCTCCTCAAGTACGACAGCACGCACGGCACCTTCCAGGGCGACGTGCGTCTCGACGGCGACAAGCTGGCCGTCAACGGCGACACCTTCCCGCTCCTCTCCCAGCGCGATCCGTCGCAGCTCCCGTGGAAGGAGCTGGGTGCCGACCTCGTCGTGGAGAGCACCGGCGTGTTCCGCGCCCGTGCGCAGCTCGAGCAGCACCTCGCCGCGGGCGCCAAGAAGGTGTTGCTGACCGTCCCGCCGAAGGACGCCGTGGACGCCCTCGTCGTCCTGGGCGTCAACGACGACATCCTGAAGCCCGAGCACAAGCTCGTCAGCAACGCGTCGTGCACCACCAACTGCCTGGCCCCGATGGCCAAGGTGCTGCACGAGGCCTTCGGCATCGAGCGTGGCCTCATGAACACGATCCACGCCTACACGAACGACCAACGCATCCTCGACCTCGAGCACAAGGACCTGCGCCGCGCCCGCTCGGCCGCGCAGAACATCATCCCCACCAGCACCGGCGCTGCCCGCGCGGTGGGCAAGGTCCTGCCCGAGCTGGCCGGACGCCTGGATGGTCTCTCCATGCGCGTACCCGTCTGCGACGGCAGCATCGTGGACCTCACGGCCGTTCTTGCGCGCGACGTCACGATCGAAGAGGTCAACGCCGCCATGCAGGCTGCCGCCGACGGCGCGATGAAGGGCATCCTCAAGTACGAGACCGACCCGATCGTCTCCACCGACATCATCGGCAGCTCGTACAGCTGCGTCTTCGACAGCCCGCTCACCATGGCCAGCGGCAACCTCGTGAAGGTCTGCGGCTGGTACGACAACGAGTGGGGCTACTCGAGCCGCTGCGTCGACCTGCTCGTGAAGATGGCGGGCTGAGGACGCCCGGGCGCGCGATGCGCCACGTCGTCGGAGGCGTGCTGATCGGGCTGTTCCTGGGCCTCGCCACGATGGGGGCCCTGGAAGCCTTCGCCGCCGTCCTGCCCACCACGCCCGAGCCCGTCGAGATCGTCGGCCGCGAGGCCCGCGACGGCGCCTCGCCCTCCACGCGAGGACCCGTCGACAGCGACGGCGGCTCCTACCTCGTCGAGCTGCGCCTCGCCGACGGATCGAGACGCACGGTCTCCGCCCGGCGGGCGCTCTACGACGCGGCGATCGGCCCGGACAGCTTGCGCCTCGTCACGCTCGAGCGCTCGCTGCTGCTGCGAAAGCCCGTCCGTCTGCTGATCCAACGCAAGCCGATCCCGATCGAAGGCGAGCTGTTGAACCGGCTCCTGCCCCCGCGCCGGGATCCGCCGATCGAGGTGCATCCCCTGCTGCTGCCCTGGTGGCTGGCCGCCGGGGCCTCGCTGCTTCTCGGCGCCCTCGGTCTCTACGTGCTCTACCGCGTGGCACTTCGGGCCCGCGAGGGCGGTCCGCATGCGCTCTACCTGCCGCTCGTGATGCCCGTGGCGGCCCTGTTCGTGGCGCTCGCCGTGCTCTGGTGGGCACAAGCCTGACCCCGTCGGCGCGGGCCCTACGATGGGACCCCATGAGCCCCGACACCGCCGCACCGATCCGCACCGTCAAGATCGCCCCGAGCATCCTCTCGGCCGACTTCGCCAACCTCGAGGCCGAGATCCGCGACGTGCTCGAAGGCGGCGCCGACCTGCTGCACCTCGACGTGATGGATGGCCACTTCGTGCCCAACCTCACCTTCGGCGCGCCCGTCGTGAAGAGCGTCCGCAAGGTCACGGACGCGGTGCTCGACTGCCACTTGATGATCGACAACCCCGTCAAGTACATCCCCGACTTCCTGAAGGCGGGTGCGGACTGGATCTCGGTACAGGTCGAAGCGCCCGACGACATTGCCAAGGCCATCCAGCTGATCCGTGACGGCGGCGCACTCGCTGGCATCGTGCTCAACCCCGACACGCCGCTCGACCGCATCCGCCCGCACCTCGACCACGTGGGCCTGGTCCTCGTCATGAGCGTGTTCCCCGGCTTCGGCGGCCAGTCGTTCATGCCCGAGGTGCTCGACAAGGTCCGCGAGCTCAAGGCGTCGGGCTGGCCGGGCGAGATCTCCATCGACGGCGGCATCGCGGAGGCCACCGCGCCCCAGGCCATCGACGCCGGCGTCGACGTGATGGTGGCGGGCACCGCCGTGTTCGGCCGCCCCGACCGGGCCGCGGCCATCCGGGCGCTGCGCAAGGGCGCGTAGTCCCCCCTATCGGCAGGCCGCAGGGCCTCGGGGGCGGCCCGAGCGCCCCTCCGGGCTACACTCCCCCCTCCGGAGTGGAGCCCGATCCATGGCGTTCTTCCGCCGCAAGAAGGACATCCCCCAAGGCCTGTGGATGAAGTGCCCGAGCTGCGGGCAGATGCAGTTCACCAAGGCTGTCGAGGACAATCTGTCCGTCTGCCCGTCCTGCGACTTCCACCTCAAGGTCAACGGTCCGACCCGCCTCGCCCAGCTACTGGACGAAGGCTCGATCGACCGCTTCGCCGAAGAGCTCGAGCCCGTCGACGTGCTCGGCTTCCAGGACGAGGGCGGCTCCTACGGCGAGAAGCTCGCCAAGTCGCGCCAGAAGGCCGGCGTCACGGAAGCCGTCTCCGTCGCCCGCGGCACGCTTGATGGCCATCCCGTCACGGTCGCCGCGATGGACTTCAGCTTCCGCGGCGGCAGCATGGGCGTGGTCGTGGGGGAGCGCATCGCGCAGGCCGCCGACGACGCCTTCGCGCGCAAGGTCCCGCTCATCGTGGTGGCCACGTCCGGCGGTGCACGCATGCAAGAGGGCGCCCTCTCGCTCATGCAGATGGCCAAGACGAGTGCCGTGCTCGCGCGCCTTCGCGAGGCGGGCTTGCCCTACATCGCGATCCTCGCCGATCCGTGCACGGGCGGCGTCAGCGCCTCGTTCGCGGCACTCGGCGACGTGACGCTGGCCGAGCCCGCGGCGCTCATCGGCTTCGCCGGCCCGCGCGTGATCCAGAACACCATCCGCACGCAGCTCCCCGAGGGTTTCCAGCGTTCCGAGTTCCTCCTCCAAAAGGGCTACATCGACCGCATCGTCCATCGTCGCGACATGAAGAAGGACGTGGGCATGCTGCTCGACTACCTGGGCCCCAAGCGTCCCGCCGAAGCCGAAGAACCCGCGCCTGCCACCGGCACGGACGGATGAACGCCAAGGCCGCGGACCCCGCCCCGACACCGCCGCCCGGGGTGAGCGTTCGCCCCGTGGACGTGGACCAGGCGCGCCCCCTGCGCCTCAAGTTCCTCCGCCCCGGCGTGGGCGAGTCCGGCGTCACCTACAAGACGGACGACGAGACGAGCGCCGAGCACCTCGGCGCCTGGCGCGACGACGAGCTGCTCGGCGTGCTCAGCTTCCACCTCGAGAACCGCGTCGCCGGCGTGGGTCCCTACGGCCACCCGGGCCTTCGCGCGCGCGGCCTGGCGCTGGACGAAGCGGCCGAGCACGCCCGGGCCCTCGCCGCACTGCTTCTCGACGCCGCCCTCGAGGGCGCCAAGCGCCTCGGTGCCGCCGAGCTGTGGGCCAACGTCCGCCTGCGCCAGATCCCGCTCTTCGAGGCCTCCAGCCTCGTCGCCGTCTCCAGCGAGTTCGACATCCCGGGCCTGGGCGCCCACCGCGTCCTCGCCCGCCCGCTGGCCTGACCCGAGCCGCTCCCCGAGGCTCCGCGCTCCGGACTTGGGGCCTCCCCGACCTGTGGCATCATGCCCGATCGCGTTAGCCGATCCCCGGTAGCTCAGTCGGTAGAGCGTCGGACTGTTAATCCGCAGGTCGCTGGTTCGAGCCCAGCCCGGGGAGCCACCCTCTCGTTCGAACCGAGAGAGGCGTAGAGAACGCGGCGCCAACGCAGCCGCGAAGTGCCACCCACAGGCGCCTGAATCTAGGCCCTGGCGGGGGTGGTCGATTCCGGGCCCTCGACGGCTGACCCACCGTTGAACAACCGGCCTCTCCGCGAGCCTCTCAAACTCTCCCCTGGCCGCAGAGAGCCTTGGGCCGTTTAACAGGCATGTGCAGGGTGGGGTACACCCTGGGGGTTCGAAAT
>JACKGW010000013.1 GCA_020631815.1 Planctomycetota bacterium
GTCGAAGAGCAGGATGAGGTGCCTGCCGACTTCGCGTACATCACTGCCCCACTTCGAAAGCTATGCGAGGCCGCCCTGGGGACGGGGAATCCGATTCGGTGGGCATAGGCCGGCTGCGGAGTGCGGGCAATTCGCATGCATTGGGAGCCAACTTTCGTGAACTTTGCCCGCACTCCGTACTCTGAGGGAGCCGCGGGTGCTCGATGTGGGGCAAGCGTGGCACCTCGTACGCGCATCTCCAGCCCGAGGCACTTCTCCCGCGGCGGGCGGAAGTTGCTAGGACTTCGGAGGGCTGTCCTGACGAGCCTGCCACGCGCGAGTCCAGCGCCAGGCTTCGGAGTGTGGAGATCGGTCTGGGCACTTCGTGCAGAACCGCTCTTTGAACTCACGGGCGGCGTCGTCGAGGACCAGGTTCTCGACCTCGTAGCCGTGTAGCGTGCAGACCAACCTCTTGACGGCAGCGCTGGGCATCTGCAGTTGCGATGCTACGGCGTTCAAGGGGCCACATGCGATGTAGGCGTGGACGCAATGCCTCAGAGCGCGCTCCGGGTTCAAATCGAGCAAGCCCTGACGCGCAAGGGCGGCACGTGGATCCTTGGGGTCCGCGAGGTCGATGCCGTACCCAGCGATGATCTCGCGGTACATGTGCGCCTCGTCCTCGATACTGGGGCCATCAGGCGGTGCGGCCGCAAACGTAGCCACTGCCCGATCGAGGTCATCCTCTAGGTCGGCACGGACACGGTCATCCAGGATTCGTGCTGCTACTGCCCTGGCTTGCTCTGCTCTGCGCCCCACATCGTCCGCATCATCTGGATCGGCCAGGGTCATGAACGTGCTTGCGCAGAGAGCAGCGTGGCTCCACATGTGGCCGCGTAGAGCCGCCTCCACCGCCAAAGTACGCACAGAGTCGAACCACGCGAGGATGGACTTTCGGGTGTCCACCGTCGAAGCGTCGCGGAGTCGGATTTGGGCGGGCAAGATTGCCCGGCACATGCTCGGGAAAAGTAGGGAGACTGCGGTCACTTCACCGCGGGCCGTAACCGAGGCCACTGCTGTATGGAGCCGGTGAAGCGCGCGATTGAGTCGCGCGATCGTCGCATTCCGAGCAATCGCAACGACGGCCTTCGCAGCCGCATCGCCGAACTCGGCGTGGCTCTTCGCGCTCAGGAAGAGACCCCAGTCTGCTTCGACCAAGACTTGCAGGCGAGCGATGCGTGCAAGGAGCCGCGCGTACGCACGCAGGAACGGGCCGGCGTCCGCATCTGCCCGAACGATCTGGATCAGTAGGTTCGCGGTGCGAAGGTACAGTCTTCGGTGCGCGGAGTGATCTCCGCGTGTACCGGTCGCCAGCATGTTGCTGCGAATTAGAAACTCTGCCCCCTGTACGCGCCCGCGGGTACTCGTCTCGTTGGACGTAAGCATCGACTCTGCGGCGCCCTGGGCTTCGACATACTCCTCGCGCCGGATCATCCGCTCAATCTGCTCGCAGCGGGCGACTTCCGCCTTTGAGCGCAGCGCCATTGCAGTCGAATCTATGTCATCGTCATCGCGGAGCAGGCGTGCGACCGATGCCTCAGAGAGTGCGGCGGCGGCCCTCAGCGCAATGTCCTCATACCCCTTGCCGACTGCTTCAAGGACTCTCACTACTGCCTCAGGCAGCACGCGGTCGTCCGAGAACTGGACCGTCATCGTGTCCTGCCCACTCTCGCGAGCCTGACGGAGCGCGGTCTCGAATTCGCGATTGCCCTGCAGCAGTGTCCAGTACACGCGCGGCTGCAGCGTATCGACGAGAACGTAGACAACGGGAAGCGGGAGGCGGTGCTGGTAGGTCAGTCGCTCCACTGGAAGGCCATGCAGTACCGGGCCTTGTGGGTTGCGCTGCAGGTCCTCAGTCCCCTTCACCTGCGCCTTGAAGAGCGCGCCCACGGGCTTGTCGCCTTGGGTCACCTCCAGTTCGAAGTCGATGCCGTAGTCTTCTTGGTCCTCTTGGCTGCGCGTGACCCAGTTGCTGGGGCAGACCTCCTGAAAGACCCTCGTGGCCCGCCGGCCAATCTCCCTGCTGGTTGCCTTGGCCAACGTCTCGCCCCCTCTCCCCGCAGGCTACGCCCGTCTGCATCGTCAGCAATTCGTCAGCAGCCATGGCGACTTCCGCGGTACTTGCGGGGTACTCGCGCGGTAGACTGCCCCCGACATCCGAGGGCGCGCATCGGCGCGGACATGGCGGGAGCCCGGAAGACAGGTGTCTACCGGGCTCCCAAGATGGTCGGGGCGACTGGATTCGAACCAACGCCACCCTCCGCTGCGCTCCGGGGGCGTAGCGCGATCGTGTCGTCAGGGGGAGTCATGTGACTCCCCCTACGCGCCGCGCTGCGCATTCGCGCAGACGCTTCGCTACCCCCTCACCCGGTCGCTGGTTAGGGCGCCCGCAGACAGAAGGCGAGTCCTGAACCAGCGCCCCTCGTGACGCGGCCCTGTCCCTACCTCGGGCGACGTCCGCTCACCCTTCAGCGGGGTCCTGGGGCGGAGCCCCAGCGAAAAGTGGTCGGGGCGACTGGATTCGAACCAGCGACCTCCTGCTCCCGAAGCAGGCGCGCTACCAAGCTGCGCTACGCCCCGATCTGGCGCGGGCGGGGAGGGTACACCGGCCGCCCCTGGTGTCGGACGGATTGGCGGGGTGGCGGGCCGGGCTACCCCACCGAAGGGGTATCGCCCCCCTCGTCGTCGGCGGGGGGCTCGTCGTCGGGGTCGTCGGGGAAGGATGCCGGGGTGGCGAGGATCTCCTCGGCCTGGGCGCGGTCGGCTTCGGGGACGAAGACGCGGATCAGGCCCTCGCCCATGGCCCGCTGGGTGGCGGCCCACTCGTCCATGAGGCCGTCCCGGGTGTCCAGGCGGGCGTCGATGCCCTCGCTCACGAGGCGGCCCACGATGAGCTCGCCTTCGAAGGCGGTGGCGACCCTACGGATCTCGACGAACCGGCCTTCGTGGCGCTCGGCCATGGGTTACCTCCGCTCGCACCGCGGCGTCAGCCATCCGTTCGGTCCCGTGGCGGTCCCGCGGGGCCCGACGGCCCGGACGGACGGGGGGATCCGGGCCCACGTCCCTAGCATGGACCGCCCGGCGGCGGGATGCCCCTGATTCCGCCCAGGAGCCTCCATGCGCATCTTCGAGCCCCACGCCCACATGTTCAGCCGTGTCACGGACGACTACGAGCGCATGGCGCTCTGCGGCGTCCGCGCGGTCCTCGAGCCGGCTTTCTGGCTGGGCCAGAACCGTACGTCGGTGGGCACCTTCGTCGACTACTTCGACACCCTCCTCGGGTGGGAGCGCTTCCGCGCGCAGCAGTTCGGCATCCACCACTTCTGCACCATGGCCCTCAACCCGCGCGAGGCCAACGACGACCGCGTCAACGCCGACGTCCTCGCCGTCCTGCCGCGCTACCTCGAGAAGGACAGCGTGCTCGGCGTGGGCGAGATCGGGCTGGACGACCAGACGCCGAAGGAAGAGAAGTTCTTCGCCGAGCAGGTGCAGTTGGCCATCCGTCACGACCTGCCGGTGCTCGTGCACACCCCCCACCGCGACAAGAAGAAGGGCTTCGAGCGCTGCATCGACATCCTGAAGGAGAGTGGCATCCCCATGGAGCGGGTGCTGCTCGACCACGGCAACGAGATCACGATCAAGCTCACGCGTGACCTCGGCTGCTACTCGGGCTTCTCCATCTACCCCAACACGAAGATGGACCCGCTGCGGATGAGCAAGATCGTCGTCGAGTACGGCGTGGACCGCATGATCATCAACAGCGCGTGCGACTGGGGCGTCAGCGACCCGCTCATGATCCCGCGCACGATCGTCAAGCTGCAGCAGGCACGCGTGCCCGATGCCGACATCGAGCAGCTGGTCTGGAAGAACCCCATCGCGTTCTTCGCCCAGAGCGGACGTCTGCAGGAGAACGACCTCGCCTGGCCCGCCTCGGCCGACCTGCGCGAGACGTTCGAGGGCAACAGCGTGTTGCGCGGCCAGGACCCCGCCGCGCTCCAGCCGTGACCGATCACGTCCCGGACCTGACGGGCCACGCCGAGGCCCTGCTGCCCGACGGCGCCCGCACGTGGTGGAACCAGGCGCTCGCCCGCGCCCGCGACGAGGGGCCAGAGGCCCTGCCCGAGCTCTTCCCCGCGCTCCGGCGGCGGATCGGCACGACCGGGCTGTCGGCCGGCATGTTCCGCGAGACCCCTTACCTCGTGGACCTCGATGCGTGGCGCGCCTGCGACGCGGCGGGCCATGTGCTGCTCGAAGCGGCGGGCTCGCACGACGGGCCGGCCACCGACCTCTTCCTGCGCGGGGATCTCGAGGAGCGCACCATCGTCTTGAAGGCGATGACGCTACGCCCCATCAGCCCCGACACCATCGCGTTGCTCGGCGAGGTGCAGCGCACGAACACGGTGCGGCACGTCGAGGCGGGCGTGCTCGACGCCAACCTCGCCGTGCGCGCACTCGAGGCCGGCGGCCCCATGACGGGCTTCTCGCAGGACGACTTGCACCGCCTCGTGCTCAAGCTCGCGTTCCTCGACCTGCCCGTGGCTCGTGCATACGGCGTGCTCGACCACGCGACGGCCGAGCTCTCGCAAATGCTCGAGGACTTCGCGCAGGAGCGCGAGGCCGCCGGTCGCCCGGTGTGGGCCGACACGTGGCGGTTCCTCGGCCGCGCCGCCATCGCGACGAGCCGCGAGCGCTTGGCCGCGGGCCTGGCCCACGCCCAGCCCGAGGTGCGCGCGGCGGCCCGTGACGGCGTGCAGGCGTTCGGCGACACGGACCTGCTGAAGCAACTCGACGCGTAGCGTCGGGGCCTCAGGCTCGGGGTTCGTCGCTGCCCGGCGCCTTGCCCGCCTTGGGCCAGGCCTTGGGCCACTCGCGGATGTTGAGGTCGCGCTGCGGGAACGGGATCTCGATGCCCGCTCGCTGGAAGGCGCTGAACACCGCGCGGTGCAGGTCGCTCGAGATCGCGAAGCGATCCGACGAGGCCCCCGTCCAGCAGCGCAGCACCCAGTCCACGGACGAGTCGCCGAAGCCCAGCAGGCGTGCGTGCGGCGCAGGGTCCGACAGGATCCGACCATCGCGTCGCGCCACCTCGAGCAGCGCCTCCTCGACGGCGCGCATGTCGCTGCCGTAGCCCACGCCGACGTTGATCACGATGCGCGCCGTCGGCATGTCGTAGGACAGGTTGGTGAGGCGCTCGCCGATCATCTCCCGGTTGGGGATGGTGACGGTCGTCTGGTCCATGGTGCGGATCTTGGTGCCACGCAGGCGGATCGCCTCGACCGTGCCCGAGGTGCCGCCGACTTCCACCGTGTCGCCGATGCGTACCGGCCGCTCGAGCAGCATGATCAAGCCGCTGAAGAAGTTGGCGAAGATGTCCTGGAGGCCGAACGCCAAGCCGACACCGAACGCGCCAGCGAACACCGCGAGGGCCGACGTGTCGATGCCCAGCGTCTCGAGCAGCAGCATGGCCGTCACGACCCACACGACGTAGCGCAGGATCGTCAGCACCGCGTAGCGGATGCCCGTATCGAGGTTGATGCGCGGGAAGACGAGGAAGATCAGCAGGTTGCGCAGGAGCGCGCCAACCAGGATGACCGTGGCCACGCCCACGAAGCCACCGAACAACCCGCCCCAGGTGGGGCCGCTGCCGAACAAGCGCGTCGTGCTGAGCTCGGCCACGACTTGGCCGGTGGGATCCCATGCGCGGCGGATCAGCCAGAACGCCGCGATCCACCCGCCGACCTTGAGCGCCCCCATCAGGATGCGCTCGATGCCGATGAAGGCGGGGGACGGCCCCGACTCCGTGTCGCCACGCTCTTCGGCGGCTTCCGCCTGCATGAGGTGCAGGGCCCGCCCGAGGCGGCGGTTGACGAACCGGACCGCCAAGACGACGCCGGCAATCCCGAGAACCGTGAGCCCCGTGCTGGCGGCGACCCAGCGCGCGAGCCCGAGGTAGCCCAGGCCACGGGCCACGACGTAGAACAACGCCAGCGCGATGCCCACGGGCCAGCCGATGCGCACGAACAAGTGCCGCAGCAAGCCGAGCCAGGTGTCCTTGCTCGGCGGGCGCATCCATCGCAGGAAGCCCAGGCGTGCCAGGAGCGCGGCGCCCACCAGGACGAGCCCGGCGTTGCGCGCGACCTCGAACAGGCGCGCCGCCGCGGGGCTCCAGCCGTTGACGTGGATCAGCCAGATGGCCAGCTCCGTGGCGAGCACCACGAAGGCCAGACCCTTGAGGATGTTGCTGATGCGCTCCGCGCGGCTGTCACCCACCTTCACGAGGCGCAAGCCGGGGCGCAGCGGGGAGAGCACCTCCTTCGTGAGCGCCACGGCCAACGCGTAGGCGAGCACGAACCACGAGGAGCGACGCGCCTGCTCGGCCAGGGCGTCGCTCGCACCGAGCCAGCCGGGAACGAGATGCAGGCAGAGGACCACGGCCAGAGGCGTGAGGAGGCGCCAGAACACGCGCACGAGGCGCACGCCGGGCACGAGCGGTGCGGAGGTGAACACGACGTTCATCGCGCACCCCCCTTGTCGTTCTCGCCGGAGGGCGTGTCGGCCTCGGTGGTCGCCTGCTCCGGCGCTGCCGCGGGAGCCTGCTCCTCGGGCCGTGCCGGCGGCTTCGCTGCGTCTTCGCCGCTCGCCTTGCGCAGCGCGGCTTCCTCGACGGCCTTCTTCTCGGCCTCGATCCGTTCCGCAGCCGCCTTGGCGTCAGCCGTCTCCGCGGTGGGCGACAGGCCGACGCGGCGCAAGGCCGGCACCGTCTGGGCCATGCGGTCCAGCCAGCGGTCGATGGCGCGGTGACTGAGGCGCACCGCAAGGACGCACGCCGCGATCAGCACGAGCGTGAGCAGCAGCCCCGTGATGTGGTCCACCACGAAGGTGCCGAGGTGGTAGTCGCCTTGGAAGGTGACGAACGACACGGCGCGGCCCGTGGCGGACTGGACGTCGTCCCACGCGGAGCGCAGGCCTTCGCCGGTGAGCGAACGCTCGACGCGGATGCCCAGGCTGCGCGTACCGAGATTGCCCAGCTCACGGCGCAGACCCTGCAGGGCGGAGCTTCGTTCCCCGGCCAGCTTGACCTGCTGCTCGACGCCTTCCCGAGCGCGCTGGAACGCCGCCACGTTGGGCTCGACCACGCCCTTGCGCCACGTCGCGAGCATGGAGCGATGCGTGCTCCGCTCCCAGCGAGGCGCGGCGTCGGCCTTCACCTGGAGGCCGCGCATGGCGCTGTCGAGCTCGGCGGCCTGCTCCTCGAAGCGGGTCTGCAGGCCCTGCAGCTGGGCCGAGACCTGCCCGGCGGCGGCCAGCTGTTCGATGCGTTCGTCGGCGGCAGCGAAGAGGCTCGCCACGACCTCGGCAGGCAGTGCGTCCAGGTGCTCGAGCGCGAGCGCCACCCGCTTGGGGCCCAACGTGGATGCGGTGGTCTTGCGCAACACGTCGAGGGCCTGCGCCCGCGGGTCGGACGCGGCGGCCGCGACGGCAGCCGCTCCGATCTCGCCAGACGCCGGCTTGGCAGCCTCGGGCTTGTTCGCGGTCTCGTCGGTTCGCGGGCCTTGGACCAGCGCCTCGACTTCTTGGCGCAGCGACACGAGATCGCGGAGGAGCCCGTTCTGCTCGAGCAGCTCGGCCACCACCTGCCGGCGTGAGCTCCACGCCGCGGCGGAGGGGCCCTCGCCCGCGGCCGCGTTCTTCTCGGCGAGCTGCTGCTCGCGCTCCAGCTGGAGGACCTGCGCCTGCAGACGGCCCAGCTGTCGCTCGCGCCGGATGCGGTTGAGCTCTTCGACGAACGTGGCGAGGATCTCGCTGGCGATGCGCTCTTCTTCGCGCGCGATGACGAGGCCCTCGTCGAGGATCGCGAGGCGCTCGTTCGCGCGACGAGCCGTGATGTAGAGCAGCCGCAGCTCCTGCTGGCCGACCCACTGCGCCACGCGGAGCTTCTCCAGCTCGCGGCGGTCCTCGTCCGAGCCCTGGGGCGGAGCGGGATCGCCCTCGGGCTCGCCCCCCGGCGAGGGCGGCGGTGCCGCACCCTCCAGTCGCGACTCGATGTCTTCGATCTCGAAGGCGCGAATGCCGCCTTGGGTCACGAGGTCCTGCTCGACCTCGACCATCTGGTCCAGCCCGGCCAGCACCAACGCCCGGCGCTCCTCGAGCGACTTGATCTCCTTGCGCAGGCGATCGACGCGCTCTTGCTTGCGACGCACGCGCTCTTCGTTCTCGAGCCCGCGCGAGGGCTTCTCGGCCGACCAGACGCGGCGCCGCTCGGCCAGCTGGACCTTGCGCAGGCGCAGCCACGGCCGCGACCAGGGCGAGATCATCTCGTCGGCGAGCAGCGGGCTGTGCGGCAGGGCCGTCAGGCTGGACCCGCCTGCGTCGCGCGCGAACGGGTAGCCGCCTTGCACCGTGCGGAGGGCGGGGACGGCATCACCACCGGCCGGCCCCTGGTCATCCGTGGTCTCCACCACGACCTGGCGATCGGGGCGACGGGCCACGTCGAGCTCGGCGGTGAGCAGACGCTTGAGGAGGTCGGCGCCCTCTTCGCCCAGGGTCTCCGGCGAGGCCAGCTGGTCGAGCTTGCCCAGGGCCAGCTTCGCGACGTCCTTGCCGCCGCTCTCGGGATCCACGAGGAGCAGGGAGGGGAGGCCCTGCCCCTGGGTCACCCAGCGGTAGAGGATGGCGCCCTGGCGCACCTGGCCGGGTGCCTCCTCGGTGCCGACGAGCTCGCGAGCGCGCTCGACCTGCTCGGGGGCCACGAGGGCCCAGGCATCGGCCTCGCGGGCCAAGACGGCTTCGATGTCGTCCATCCCGCCTGCGGCAGGGTCTTCGGGGCGGACGGCGGCTCGGGCGCGCTCGAGGAAGTCCACGCGGCGCTGCTCACGGGCCTTCGCGTCGTCCACGACGGGTGCGGGGTCGGCCAGGGCTCGCCGTCCGACCGCCCCCGGAAGGAGGCTGGCAAGGAGGGCCCCCAGCACGGACACCAGCACCATCCGGAGGGCAAACGGGATGGGCATCGCGGCAGTCTAGCGGCATGGTCAGAGCGTGCCCCGGGGAGTCGGAGGGTCCGACCCGCCAGGCGCAGGCAGCCTTGATCCACACGCCGGAACCGCGCGAGGACACGCTGATGACACGCCGAAGGACGCTCCTGACGACGCCGTCGCCGCGCGACCAAGTCGACTTCCTCGAGGCGGTTCGGCGCAGTCGCGCGCTGCATCGACCGTGGGCGTACCCGCCTTCGACGCCGGAGCGCTACGCGACGTGGCTGGCCCGCCTGGACACGGAACGCAACGCGAGCTGGCTTGTGCGACGTCGCGACGACGACGCCCTGGTGGGCGTCATCAACCTGAACGAGATCGTCGGGGGCAGCTTCCTCTCGGGCTACCTCGGCTACTACGCCTTCCGGGGCCAGGAGCGACAGGGCCTCATGCACGAGGGCCTCTCCGACGCGTTGGCCGAGGTGTTCGGGCCGCGCAAGCTGCATCGCGTGGAGGCCAACATCCAGCCGGAGAACCAGGCCTCGATTGCGCTCGTCCAAGGCCTCGGCTTCCGCCAAGAGGGCTACTCGCCGCGGTATCTCAAGATCGGAGGCCGCTGGCGGGATCACGAGAGGTGGGCCTTGCTGGCCGAAGACTGGCGCTCGCGCTCTCGCACACGCGCGTGAGGAGGAGGGGACCGACATGTCGCTCTTTGCACCGGGTCGGCGCAGCGAGGTCCAAGCCGTGCTATGGCGCTGGGCCGACGAGGATCCGGCGATCGTGGCTGCTGCGGTGGTGGGTTCGGAAGCGCGCGACGCCGTCGACCGCTGGTCGGACATCGACCTCACGTTCGCGGTCGACGACGTGGCGGCGCGCGACGGCACCCTCGCCCGCTGGACGGCGCGCATGGAGGGCGAGCTGCAGGCCGTGGCGCTCTTCGACGTCTCGCGTGGGCTGACGATCTACCGCGTGTTCCTGCTCCCCGACGCGCTGCAGGTCGATCTCTCCTTCTCGCCCGCCGAGGGCTTCGGGCCGAAGGGCCCCGACTTCCGCTTGCTGTTCGGCACCGCGAGCCCGCCGCCGCCCCCGGCGGCAGCACCCGTCGCGTCGTGGCTTGGGGAAGCCGTACATCACGCCTTGCGGGCACGCATCGCCGTGGAGCGTGGCCGCCCCTGGCAGGCGGCCTTCTGGATCCAGACGGTGCAGCAGCTGGCCATCTCGCTCGCGTGCGCGAAGCGCGGGCTTGCCCCCCACCATGGACGAGGCGTCGACGAGCTGCCCGCCGACGTGCTCGCCCGCCTCGCCCAGGTCGACATGGCGTCGCAGGCGCGCGACGAGCAGCTGCGAGCCCTCCGAGCCGCGATGGACGTGCTGGTGGCCGAGGCCGGTGACGCGTCGCCGCTCCTGGATCGCGTGGCGGCGCCCCTCGACGCGATCCTGTCTCCGTAAGCTCGCGCGGTCCCACGGCGTAGGCTCTTGCGCATGCCCAGGTTGCTTCACGCACTTGCCTTGCTGGCCCTGCTCGCTGCGTCCCCGCACGTGGTGACCGGCGAGCCCACGACGCTCGAGCCGAAGGACGACCTGGCCGTGGCCGGCTCGGTGCGTCTGGCCACGGGTACGTGGCGCGTGCCCGATGCGGGCGACGACGGCGCCTTGCGCATCACGGAGGACGGGACGGAGCTGGACCTGGGCGACGCCGTGTTGGATGGCCGCGAGCGCGACGATGTGGCGCCCGAGGCCTACCGGGGCATCTGCATCCAGGTGATCGGTGCGCGCAACGTGACGATCCGCGGCGGGCGCCTGCGGGGCTACCGCGTGGCCGTTCAAGCGATGGACGCGCCGGGCCTGAGGCTGCTCGGCGTGAACGCCGACGAGGGCCGACGCGACCGCTTGGCGAGCACGCCCGCGCGGGAGGCAAGCGAGGACTGGCTCTGGCCCCACCACGATGACGACGACGAGTGGGCCAAGCGCTACGGCGCGGGCTTCAGCCTCACGCGCTGCGACCTGGCGCACGTGGAGGGCTGCGAAGCCCGCCGCGGCCAGAACGGCCTGCTGTTGGCTTCCTCGCGGCGCGTGCGCATCGTGGGCAACGACTTCGCGTGGAACAGTGGCTGGGGGGTGGCGCTGTGGCGGGCCTCCGAGAACATCATCGCCTGGAACGTGCTCGATCATTGCGTGCGTGGCATGAGCCCGGGCGTGTACTTCCGCGGGCAGGACAGCGCCGCGATCCTGCTGTTCGAGCAATGCTGCAGCAACGTCGTGTACCGCAACCACGCGACCCACTCGGGTGATGGGCTGTTCCTGTACGCCGGGCACGAGACCACGCAGCGGACGGGCCGAGGTGGAAGCAACCACAACGTGGTCGTGGACAACGACTTCCGCTTCGCCGTGGCGAACGGGATCGAGGCCACGTTCAGCACGGGCAACGTGTTCGCCGGCAACGACGTGAGTGGCTCCGACCACGGTGTGTGGGCCGGGTACAGCCGGGACACGCTGATCGTCGAGCAGCGCGCCGTGGACTGCATGACGGCCGGCATCTCCATCGAGCACGGCGTGGGCAACCGCATCGTGGGCAATGAGATCGAGGGCGGTCGCCACGGCGTCCACCTCTGGTGGGACGACGACAAGGAGCTGCTTGCCGGGCCCTACGGGCAGCAGCAGGACACGCGCAGCGCGGACAACACGGTCGAGGGCAACACGATCCGTGGCTCCGAGATCGCCCTACGCCTCGTCCAGGACGAGGGCAGCACCGTGCGCTGGAACGACCTCGGCGCCAGCGCGGTCGGGCTGCAGCTGGAGGGCACGACGCGCCCGCGCGAGCTGGCCTTCAACCGCTTCGTCGGCACGCGGCGTCGACGTGGCGAGGCGCCCCGCGCGCTCCAAGCGCCCGATGGCTTCGCCCTGGACCCCCGCAACACGCGTCATCTGCGCCTGGCGGACGAAGACCGACCCGACGTGGCGGCCCTGGTCGCCAATCGCGCCTTTCCCCGGCCCGCCGTGCGGCGCCCCGCGCCCCCCGACGTGGCGCAGCCGCGGCGCATGCCCGAGCCGGTCGCGGCGCCCATGGGGCGTGATGCGTTCCGCATCGGGCCCTACGGGCCGCTGCAACCGTCCGATGCGGCCGTGCTTCCCGAGAGCCTGGAGGGCGGACGTAGCGCCACGCTGTTCGTGTTCGCTCCCGGCCCGTGGGAGGTGTGCACCACGAGCGGCGACGTGGAGGTGGAGCCGGCAAGGGGCTCCGGCGACGGACGCGTCGTCGTACGCGCGGCCGCGTCGGCGCCCGCCCGACCGCTGCCGTTCACGCTCGAGATCTGCATGCCCGGTGAGCTGTTCCCGGTCTCCGGTCAGCTGCTACCCGTCGTGTGGGACGTGGCCTGGTACCTGCTCGATGCCGATCCGCTCGCGGAACCGGAGTCGGTCGGCCGCGCGTTCGCGGGTGAGCCCGTCGCGAGGCAGCGCGTGGACGCGCTGCTGTTCCCCTGGCGCGCGGGCTCACCGCCCGGCGTGCGCGCCGATCGCTTCGCGACGCGCGCACGCACCGAGGTCGACCTGCCGGCGGGCCGCTGGCGTCTGCGCGTGACGAGCGACGACGGCGTTCGCGTGCGCGTGGACGGTCGCGAGGTGCTGGTCAACTGGACGCGTCACGGGCCTACCGAAGACAAGGTCGAGCTGGACCTCGAGGCCGGGCGCCACGCCATCGAGATCGAGCACATGGAGATCGACGGCTGGGCGTGGCTGGAGGCGCATCTGGAGCGGGTGCCATGACGCGCGGCGTCCCTCCCGTACGGAGTCGGGTGAGATTCCAACCCCACGCTCGAGAGCGCGCTCGCATGGGAGAGCACAGGGCAGCGTGAGGTTGGAATCTCACCCGACTCCGTACCCCTGTCTACGGCCGCGCCACCGCGAACAGCGTCCCGAACGGCAACGCCAGACCGCGGCCACTCACGCGGCGCGCCAAGCTCGTCGGTAGACGCAGTCGCTGCGCCAGCGTGTGCCACGAGCATGGTGTTCGTGCATGCAAGAACTGCACGTCCCCGTAGCCCGCACGCTCGAGCAGCCCGGCCAACGACCGACGCGTGAAGAACGTCAGATGCTCCCAGGGCGTCACGAACGGCCAGCGACGCCCCGTCAAGCGCGACCACCAGCCGCCGAAGTCGGGCGCGGTGATGGCGACAGCCCCCGACGGCATCACCGCCTGACGCAGGCGACGCAGGACGTCCAGCGGCTCGACCAGATGCTCGAGCACGTCGAACAGCGTGATCAGGTCCTTGCTGGCCGCACCCAACAGCGCCTGCGTGACGGACCCCGCCTGCACCACCAAGCCGCTGCGTTCCGAAGCCCAGCGAGCGACCTCGAGGTCGGCTTCGAGCCCCGTCACCCGGTAGCCGCGACCTGCCGCAATGCGCAGCAGCACCCCGCTTGCGCATCCGACGTCGAGCAGGCGCGTGCCGCGCCCGCCGCATCCCACACCCTCGAGCGCAGTCAGCCGTCGCCCCATCTCGCGAGCGAACACGGGCTCGTCGGCGGCGTAGTCGAGGTAGCCGCGCGTGGGCCCTCGGAAGTAGGAGAGCCCGTAGAGCGGCAGGACCTGCTCTTCCGCGGGCCAGGGATCGACGCGCACGAGACCGCAGTCCGGACACTTCACCAGCACGGCGTCACGCGCCTTCAGGCAGGGCAACGCCTGGCGCGACGAACAGCAGCCGGGACAGCTCACGTCCACGTGCCCACCACGACGCGGTCCGCCCACGGCGACAGGGACGACGGAGGTAGAGCGCGCGCCTTCAAGCCGTAGCCCTCGAGCAGCTCGACCCAGGCCTCGCTCGCGCGGTAGGCGCGAGCGCGCGGCCCCGGCAGCCGCTTGCGCGGCATCATCGCCTCCCGAAGCCGCGTCCACACCATGCGAAACGTGGCGGTGGCATCGGGCGTACGCAGCAGGATCATGCCTCCGGGGAGAAGCGCCCGCAGCGCGCGGTGCACGACGTCGGCCTGCTGCTCCTCATCCAGGTGCTGCAGGACGTCGACCAAGGCGACGGCGTCGGTCGGCGGCAGCGAGACCGTGCGCGGATCGTCTTCGAGGACGGCAATGGGCAGCTCGGCGGCACTCGCCCGCAGTGCCGCCACGCGCCGCGGGTCCGCCTCCACGGCCAGCACACGCCGGGCCTCGCCGCCTGCCGCCAACGCGTGCGCGAAGAGGCCCCAGCCGGCGCCGAGGTCCACGATCCGCCCTTCGCTCGGAAGCAGCTGCGCCAGGCGGCCGTAACCGCCGGCATGCCAGCGCCAGCGCCGTCGAAGACGCGCGAAGAGGCCGTCCGCCGGGTACTGCGAAGGGCCGACGCCGCGGCGTCGGCTCATCGCGACGCGCCAGGCGCCTCGATCCGCAGCATGCGTGACTCGCGACCGCGGCGCACGCCGAGGTGGTACACGCGACCGGGTCGCGCTTGCGAGAACGCCTCGAGCACTTCCGCGGACTGCTCCACCGGACGGCCGTCGATGGACAGCAGGATGTCGCCCGACAAGACGCCAGCACGCCACGCGGACGTGTTCGGTCGCACGTCACGGATGCGTAGACCCGTCGGCAAGTCTTCGAGCGCGAAGCCCATCTCCGCGGGCCCCACCGGGATCGTGCCCTGCTGGGCGCCGGCGTCGGGTCCCACCTCGACGCGTCCGGGCGCGTCGCGCCCACCGACGGAGGGCGGCGCGGGACGTCGCGGGGCGGGAGCCGCGGGACGCGGCGCTGCGTAGGGCGACTGCTCGAGCTCTTCTTCCGCGCGCTCGATGCGCCCTTCCCCCACCTCGGCAGGCTGCGGTGGCAACGGGTTGGCCTCGGGGCTCGAGCCCGCCACCCGGGTGACGAGCGGGCACACCTTGCTCGCCGGAATGGCGAAGGCGATGCCGGACGACTCGGGCAGCAACGACACGATGACGCCCATGAGCTCGCCGTCGAGGTTGAGGAGCGCACCGCCGCTGTTGCCCGTGTTGATCGACGCGTCGGTCTGGATCAGGCCCGTCAGCTCGACCCCGGTGCTCATGCGGGCGTCGCGCCCGATCGCGGATACCACCCCCACCGTGATCGTGTCGCCGAGCCCACGCGGGTTGCCGATGGCGATGGCCGTCTCGCCGAGCATCACGTCGCTGCCCGAACAGCAGCTGACGTAGGGGAAGCGGCGGTTGGTCCGCAGCTTCAAGATCGCGAGGTCGTCCTGCGGGCGGTTGATCAGCACGTCGGCGTCGAACGTGCCGTTGCCTTGCCACAGCTGCACGATGACGCGCTGGGCGCCGCTCACGACGTGGCTGTTCGTCACGACGAAGCCCGCGGGGTGCACGATGACGCCGGCGCCGGCGCCCTCGGTGATCGTGCGGCGGGTCTGGGTGCGCGCCGTCACGCTGACGACGGCCGGGGCCGCATGGCGCACGGAGTCGACGACCGCCGTGCGGCGCCGTTCGCGGACGCTGCGGCGCCCTTCGGCCTCGCCCATGCGGAACGCGCCGGACGCGATCAGCGCGGCCAGCGCGAGCAGCAGCAGCGTCCTGCCGGTGCCGGGGGGAATGGGTCCCACCCGCGGCGGCGCCATGCCGTCCTCGGGAAGGGAGCCGTGGGAAGGGGTGGGAGCCCTGTCCATGGCGGAAGCCTCCTGCGGCGAGGCGCCCCAAGCGCCCCCGCTCCCCTTCGGGTCGGTTGGAGCGTGCCGTGGACGCAGTGTCCCCCGGACGGGGACGCTTGCCAGACCCCTGGGTGCGAACGCACCGCGGCTGTCAGGTCTCGGAGGCCCCGAACACGGGACGGACGGCCTTGCCGCCCTTCCCGGCCGCGTCACCGGGCCCGGCGCGCCCGCGTGAGCTGCGGCGCGCCGGAGGCCGGGAGGCGTGCGTCGCTACTCGGCGGTCGCCTCGGCGGTCTGGGCCGGCTTGAGGGTGTCGGCCCAGGGCATCTTCGCGAAGACGTTCACGATGAGCGGGGCGAAGACGAGTGCGATCACGGCCATCAGCTTGAGCAGGATGTTGATCGAGGGGCCCGAGGTGTCCTTGAAGGGGTCACCCACGGTGTCGCCCACGACCGCCGCCTTGTGGCGAGGCGTGCCCTTGCCACCGGTCTTCTCGATGTGCTTCTTGGCGTTGTCCCAAGCGCCGCCGGCGTTGGCCAGCATGATGGCGAGCGGGACGCCCGCGATCAGCGAGCCCGCGAGGAGGCCACCGAGGGCGTCGGGGCCGAGGAGGCAACCGACGGCGAGCGGGATGATCACGGCCAGCAGTCCGGGACGCACCATCTCCTTCAAGGCACCCGCCGTGGTGATGTCCACGCAGCGGGCGTAGTCCGCCTTGGCGTTCGGGTCGCCTTCCTTGAGGCCGGGGGTCTCGCGGAACTGGCGCTGCACCTCGTGGATGACGGACTGCGCGGCGCGGCCGACGGCGTTCATCGTGTCGGCCGAGAAGAGGAACGGGATCACGCCGCCGAGGAACAGGCCGGCCAGCACGACCGGGTGGCCTGCGTCGAGGTCCAGGATGACGCCGAACTTCGCCAGCGCCGTCTTGTAGGCGACGAACAGGGCAAGCGCGGTGAGCGCCGCCGAGCCGATTGCGAAGCCCTTGGCGATGGCGGCCGTGGTGTTGCCCGCGGCGTCGAGGCTGTCGGTGCGCTCACGCACCTCGGGGGGCAAGTGCGCCATCTCGGCGATGCCGCCGGCGTTGTCGGCGATCGGGCCGTAGGCGTCCACGCCCACCGTGATGCCCAGCGTGCCGAGCATGCCGACGGCGGCCATCGTGATGCCGAACATGTCGCCGAGCAGCCAACCGCCGACGACGGCGATCGCGATGATCACCAGCGGCAGCACGGCCGACTTGAAGCCCAACGCGAGCCCACCAATGATGTTGGTGGCGTAGTTGTCGCTCTGCTCGGCGAGGTCCTCGACCGTCTTGCCGCTGGTGTAGTGCTCGGCCGTGAAGCCGATGCCCATGCCGCAGATGAGGCCCAGCACCATGGCGATGGCCCACTTGATGGGGTCGCTGTAGGCCATGGCCTCCGTCTTGACATCGCCGAACATGACGGAGGCCAGCACGAAGACGAGCACGCCAAACAGGACGGCCGACAGGATCGTGCCCTTGCGCAGCGCAGCCTGCGGGTCGCCGCCTTCGCGGACGCGCACGGCGAACACGCCGGCGATCGAGGCCACCACGCCCGCCGCGATGCAGGCGAACACGAAGCCGACGGCGGCCTGGGCCACCGCGGGCACCGCGGCGAACTGGGCCAGGCCGATCACGACGGCCGACAGCAGCGCGCCGACGAAGCTCTCGAACAGGTCGGCGCCCATGCCGGCGACGTCACCGACGTTGTCGCCGACGTTGTCCGCGATCACGGCCGGGTTGCGCGGGTCGTCCTCGGGGATGCCCGCCTCGACCTTGCCCACGAGGTCGGCGCCGACGTCGGCAGCCTTCGTGTAGATGCCGCCACCCACGCGCGCGAACAGCGCGATCGAGGAGGCGCCCATGCTGAAGCCGGCGAGGATCGTGCCGGCGTGGGTGAGGTCGCCCTCCATGCCGTCGAAGACGTAGAAGAGGGCCGTCAGGCCGAGCACGCCCAGGCTCATCACGAGCATGCCCATGACCACGCCGCCGGGGAACGCGACGTTCAGGGCCTCGTTGAAGGAGCGCGTCGCGGCCTGCGTCGTGCGGGCGTTGGCCGCGGTGGCGATCTTCATGCCGCCGAAGCCGCAGAGCGATGAGCACAGCGCGCCGACCACGAAGGCCACGGCGGTCTTCCAGCCGAGACCCGCGATGTCGTCAGCCGAAAGGCCCACGGCCAAGACGACCGCGACGGCCAGGACGAAGATCGACAGGACGCGGTACTCGCGGCGCAGGAAGGCCATCGCGCCAAGCGAGATGTTGTCCTGGATCTCCTTCATGCGGTCGTTGCCGCGGTCCTTGGAGAGGACGCGACGGGACGTGACCAGCGCGAAGAGAAGGCCCACGGCGCCGGCGACCATCGCCCACAACGCCTCGTTCGGAAGCCGCATGAGGATCCCTCCTGCCTCCCGCGGGCCCGGCGGGGTTCCCGCGGAGGGCCCGGAAGTCTACGAACGGTCCGCGAAGGCGCCGAACGGGGCCCGGGTGTCGAAGACGGCTCGAAGGCTCAGAGCAGCTCGAGGACCAGGTACAGGACGAAGACGAGCGCCACGTACAGCACGATGTTGCCGATGGGCCAGGAGGTGGCCGGCGACCGGGCTTCGTAGCGGGCCTCGTCGCGGGCCAGGGCGGACTGGGCCTCGGCCACGTCAGCCCGGGAGCCGACCAGGCTCGCGGCCGCCAGCCGGACGCGGCGCCAGACGAGCATCATGGCCCCCGGCGGGTTGCGCGCGGCGGTCCAGAGCGTGCCGGGCACGGTCTCGTGGGCGAAGCGGTGCAGCCCGCCGAAGAAGGCCATGAGCGGTCCCCGCACGAAGCGGAGCACGGCCTCGGCCGCCCGCAGCTGCCCGACGTGGACGTCGAGGGGGGCCGGCAGGGGCTGGGAGGGCACGATCGCCCCGCGCGCCAACACGAAGGCGGCCAGCCCGCCCAGCAGCACGAGCTGGACGAGGAGGACCTCGCCGCTCCCCACCAGCGCCCAGCCGGGGGCCGGGAGGTCGCCGGCGGCCGCGACGGCGGCCGAGCCCAGGAGGGCGAGGAAGGGAGCGAACGCGTCGGCGACACGGCCCTCGGGGGCGGGGCGCCAGCCGCGGTCGGGGCCCAGGAAGGTGCCCACGACCAGCTTCAGGCCCACGAGGGCGAACAACCCGGCCAGGCTCGCAAAGGGCACCCAGGCGAGCTGCGGCGGGCTCCGCAGGCCGGCCTCGGCCGCGACGGCGGCGGGGGCGATGAACGGGATGGCTCCCGCCACCGCCAAGGCGCCGCCCGCCGCAGCCCCGAACAGCAAGGGGCGCTCGCGCAGCAGCCCGCCGAGTCGCGAGAGGTGCGTCGTGCCCACGCGGCGCTCGAGCACGTCGGCTACGAAGCCCAGGGCCGCGAGCGCCAGCGACTGCGCGCCCAGGGCGGCCATGGCGGCGGCCGGGGCTTGGTCGCCGGCGCGCCCGGCGACGAACAGCGCGAGGCCCACGCACGAGATCGCCCCGTAGGCCAGCAGCCGACGCAAGTCGTCACAGAGCACGGCGAAGGCCAGGGCGCCGAGCGCACCCACGGCCCCCACCACGAGCAGCACGTCGCCTGCAGACTGGGCGAAGGCCTGGGCCGCCAGCACCGCGGCCGCGAGCGGCAGGCCGAGCAGGACGGCGCCGACGGCCGGGCGTGATGCCGTCGTCCACTCGATCCACCAGCCGTGCAGCACCGGCGCTGCCGCAAGCACGAGCAGGCCGACCAGGAGCACGCCGCCTGCCGGGTCGCGGCCCAGGGCCAGACCTTCGGGTGCGCGGCCGAGGGACTCGAAGAAGCCCGGGAGCGTGCCTCCGGCCCCGGCGGGCAGGAGGTCGAACGTGTGGAGCTTCACGTAGCGCAGGACGGCACCCGCGATCACGAGGAAGCCGCCCACGATCAGCGGCACGAAACCACGCAGCGCCGCGTCGTAGGACGCGCGATCCGCACGGCCAAGCACCAAGACCACGCCGGCGGTCGAGGCCACCGACATCCAGGTGAACCACGCGAGCAGGTTCTGGCCACCCAGCGCACCCGCGAGGCCCGCGCCCAGCACGAGCAGCGCGGTCCCCGTGACGCGGCGTACGTCGTCGCGCATCGCGATCGCGGCGGCGAGGACGAGCACGGCGACGAGCTGCTGGCACACGGCGGGCCCGCCGAGCGCGAACGTCTCGCCGAGCAGATGCACGTGCTCGGGGCCCGGCACCAAGCCGACGAACGCCTGCACCAGGGCCAGCCCCGCAGCGAGAGCCGCCACGAGGAGGCTGCGCATCGGCAGGAGCAGGGCCACCAGCGCACCGGCGAGCAGGACGACGGAGATCGGCAGGTCAGTCATCGTGGACGACCTCCTCTCCGTGTCCCGGAGCCGGCAGCAGCACGATGCGGGCGATGTGCGCGAGCACGATCAGGCCCAGCGGCACGCCCAGCCCGATCCAGCCCGGCCACAGCTCGCTGCCGGCCAGCGGGTCCAGCCCCCAACGCGACGCATGTCCGAAGATGGCGCCCACCACGACCGCCACGAACACGAGCACGGCCTTGGTCTGGCGGCGGGCGGCCGGCGATCCCGGCGGCCGACGCTCGGCCGCGGCCACGCGCGGTGCGCGGGGCAGCTCGTGCCCCCAGGCCTCGACGGGCACCTCGACGGCGTCGTGGCCGTGGTGGTCGGCGTGCGCGGAGCCCGCTCCGGGGTGGGTGGCGAAGCTCAATGGCCACCTCCGTGCGTCGCGACGTACCCGGCCGCCTCCTGCGCGAGGTGCAGCAGGCCGTCCGGGAAGAGGAACAGCGCGATGGTGAGCAAGGCGGTGGCGGCCAGCGCCACCACGCACGGCCACGGTGCTTCCTGACGCCCGGTCGGCGCGCCTTCGGGCAGCGGCTTGAAGAACGCACGCCAGACGATGGGCAGGAAGTAGGCGGCGTTCAGCAACGCGCTCGTGCCCAGGACGACGAGCACAAACACGTTCGGGCCAGCGGCCGCACCCTTGAGCAGCCAGTCCTTGCTGATCATCGTGGCGGCAGGCGGCAGGCCGATCATGGCCAGGGCCCCCACCGCGAAGGCAGTCATGGTGATGGGCATGCGCCGCGCGAGCCCGTCGAGCTCGCTCACCTTGGTCTTGTGCACGGCGACGTAGATGGCGCCCGCGGCGAAGAACAAGGTGATCTTGCTGACGGCGTGGGCGCCGATGTGGGCGATGCCGCCCGTCACGCCCGCAGGCACCAGGAGCGCCACCCCGAGCAGCACGTAGGAGAGCTGGCTGATCGTGCTGTAGGCCAGTCGCCGCTTGAGGTTGTCCTGGGCCAGGGCGATCAGCGAAGCCACGACGATCGTGAAGCAGGCCGCGCCGATCAGGATGTCGTTGGCCCCGATGCGCGACAGCGTGTCCGTGCCGAACACGTCGAGCACGACGCGCGACACGCCGAACACACCCATCTTCACCACGGCCACGGCGTGCAGCAGGGCGCTGACGGGCGTAGGCGCCACCATGGCGGCGGGCAGCCAGCCGTGGAAGGGCATCACCGCGCACTTGGCGAGACCCGCCACGTACAGCACGAAGGTGAAGGTCAGGAGGCCCGCGCTGGCGGTGGAGCCGTGCAGCAGACCGCCCGTCGTGAAGTCGAGCGAGCCGTTGCCGAGGTGCCAGACGAGGAACAGCGCCGGCAGCTGGAACCCGATCGAGGTCCCCAGCAGGTAGGTCAGGTAGCGCTTGGCGCCAGCGCGGGCCTCGGGCGTCTGGGCATGGATCACCAGCGGGTAGGTGACCAGCGAGAGCACCTCGTAGGCCGCGAACATGGTGAACGCGTTCTTGGCGAACGCCGCGCCCATCACCGCGGCGATGGAAAGCGCGAAGCAGGCGTAGAAGCGCGTCTGGTGCTGCTCGTGGTGCGCACGCATGTACCCGATCGAGTACAGCGTGTTGAGGATCCAGAGACCCGAGGCGACGAGGGCGAACAACAGGCCCAGCGCGTCGGCGCGGAACGCCAGCTGGAAGCCTGGGGCCAGCGTGGCGATGTGCGTGCCGATCGGCACGCCGCGCTTCCACGCGTCGTAGAGGAAAAGCACCAGCGCGAAGTTCGTGACGGCCACGAGGAGGCTCGTCGCCTCGCGCAGGTTGGGCAGCTTGCGGAAGAGCACGAGCAGCGGCACGGCGCCGGCGCAGAGCGCCATGGACACCACGGGGCCGATCTCGGCGAGGGGGCGACCGAAGAGCGTCATCGCAGCAACGCCTCCGCCGCGGCCTGCGCCCACGTCCCCGCCCACGACGTGACGCCGAGCACGAGGCAAAGACCCGCGAGCACGAGGCCCGGGATGCGCATCGACCAGGGCACCTCGGACGTGACCTTGGGCTCCACGTCATCGGGCGCGAACCAGACGAGCATGCCGATCCGCCAGACGTAGATCACGGTGAACAGGCTGGAGAGCAGGAGCACGGGCACGACGAGCGGCATGCCCGCCTCGAGGGCGCCGGTGGCCAGCAGCCACTTGCTCTGGAAGCCCGCCGTCAACGGCACGCCGATCATGGAGAGACCGGCGATGGTCACGGTGGCGCCGGTCCACGGCGCGCGTCGCCCGAGGCCCGCGAGATCCTTCACGCGCGTTCCGCCCGTGCGCGCGGCCAAGGCGCCCGCCACGCAGAACAAGGCGCCCTTGGCGGCCGCGTGGTTCCACATGTGCAGGATGCCGCCCGCCGTGCCGGCCGGGTCGAGCAGTACCACGCCCAGCACGATCGTGCCGATCTGTCCCACGCTGCTGTAGGCGAGCAGTCGCTTGAGGTCGGACTGGCGCAGGGCCAAGAGCGGACCGAACACGATGCCCGCGCAGGCCGAGACCAAGATCAGGTCGCGCGCCGTGGGCAGCACGTCGATCAGGAACCGGGGACCGTAGATGGTGTAGACGAAGCGGTACAGCGTGTAGGCCGAGACCTTGGTGGCCGTGGCGGCGAGGAAGATGCTCGCCCCCGCCGGCGCCTGGCTGTACGCGCTGGGCTGCCACCCGTGCAGCGGGAACAGCGCCATCTTCACGGCAAGGCCCACCGTGACGAATGCGAACGCCGTCAGGACGTTGCGCTGGTGGAACAGCTCGGGCAGGCGCTCGGCGAGGTCGGCCATCGCGAGCGTACCGGTGGCTTGGTAGAGGTAGCCGATGCCCAGCAGGATGAACGTGGCGCCGATGCTGCCGACGATCAGGTAGCTGTAGCCCGCGTAGAGCGCCTGGCGCCGACGCCCCATGCCGATGAGCACGTACGAGGTGATCGACGAGATCTCGAGGAACACGTAGAGGTTGAAGACGTCACCCGTGATCGTGATGCCCATGAGGCCCGTCACGAACAGGAGGAACACGGTGAGGTAGCCGCTGCGGCGCTCCGGCGCGAGGTCCACGGCCAGACCGCGCGCCATCCAGAGCGTGGCGAGCACGCCGACGCTGGACACCATGACCAGCACCATGGCGTTGAGCGGGTCGACGACGTACTCGATACCGGTCGGCGCAAGCCATCCGCCCATGGCGTACCGGACGAAGCCTTCCTGCCCGACGCGGGCCAGCAGGGCCCAGCTGGCGTACGTGGAGAAGCCGAGTGCGGCGGCCACGAGCGTCCACGCCGTGCGCACCCCGCCGAAGCGGGACAGCAACGGGATCAGCAGCGCCGTCATCAACGGCACGACGATCACCAAGACGGGCAGGTGCTCGTGCATCAGGCGCCGGCGTCCCCGGTCGGCTCGTCGGCTTCGTCTTCGTCGGCGGCCAGGATCTCGACTTCTTCCACGGTCCCGTAGGCGCGGTGGATGCGCACCACGAGGGCCAGGGCGACGGCCGTGGTGCTCACGCCGACCACGATGGCCGTCAGCATCAGCACGTGCGGCACGGGGTTCTCGTAGATCGGCGTGACCGGGGCGCCGTCGCCCTCCCACAGCACGGGCACCGTGCCGCCCTTCACGCGACCGATCGAGAGGTAGAAGAGGAACACGGCCGTCTGCAGCAGGTTGAGGCCGATGATCTTCTTGACGAGGTGGCCCTTGGCGATGATCGCGTAGAGCCCGATCACCATGAGCAGGGCGTAGATGACGTACTTGTAGTGGCGGACGAGCTCCCGCAGCAGGTCATCCATGCTGACCTCCTGCCTCGTCTTCCTCGTCCAGCTCCCACGGGTCGCCCGGCTCGGGTCGGCTCATCTCGAAGAAGAGCGTGAGCATGCTGGAGGTGACCGTGATCATCACGCCCGCCTCGATCGCCATCAGCCCGTAGTGGTGCATGTGGTTGCGGACGTGCGGGTCCAAGCTGGTCGTAAGCGCCTCGTAGCCGAGGAAGGCGCCGCCGCCCAGCAGGCAGAGCGCGCCCACGCCGCTGTAGACAAGACAGCCGAAGGGCATCAGCGCATCCGTGAAGCCGCGCTTGAGCTGGCCCCGGCCGTACGGCCAGCCCTCGGTGAGGGCGAGGAGCACGATCGACGCCGCGAAGATCACGCCGCCCTGGAAGCCGCCGCCCGGGCCGTCTTCGCCGTGCCCCAGCACGTAGAGCGCGTAGAGCTGGATGAAGGGCACCGTCGGGCGCGCGACGTAGCGCAGGATCGGGCTGGGCGTGTGATGGCTCATGCACCCTCCCCGTCCTTGGAGCGACGACGCGGCGCAGGTCGCAACAAGAGCACGACGCAGAGCGCGGCCGTGAAGATCACGACGGTCTCGCCCATGGTGTCGTAGCCGCGGTAGTCGCCCAGCACGCTGGTGATGATGTTGGCCGGGCCGACTTCGCCCAGCGTGCCGTCCTCGCGGTTGGGGCTCTTGTGCAGGTAGCGCTGGGCGACGTCCGGATGCACGAGCGCCGGCGCGTCGTGCGAACCCACGGGCGGCATGTCGGGGATCCCGTACAGCAGACCCACGGCCACCAAGGCACACGCGGCAAAGGCACTGAAGCGCGCGCCCCGCGCATGGGCCGCGCGCCCGCCCTCGTCCTTGATCCGGCTGCGGAAGGTGCCGAGCGAGGTGCGGAAGAGCGGGGCCCGGTCGCGCGACGACTCGCGGCGCCCGACGCGCACGATGGCGGCCAGCATGAGCACCGTGGAGATGCCCGCGCCCACGGCGGCTTCCGTGAAGCTGACGTCGAGCGCGTTCATCCACGCCCAGAGCACGGCCATCATGAGGCTGTAGGCGCCGAGCACGGCCGTCGCGGCCAGCAGGTCCTTCAGCCGGACCGCGGCCAGGGCCAGACCGACGAGGATGGCGAGGATCAGGTCTTCCATGACCCCCCTTCCGGCTCGGGCGGCAGCTCGGTTTGCGCGTCCTTGCGAACCCACGGCTTGATGCCGACGACCCAGGCGCTTCGCGCCAAGGCGTGGGTGGCCGTGGGGTTGAGCAGCAAGACCAACAGCACGATGAACACGAGCTTGACCGTGACCAACGTGAGCCCGGCCACCAGCATGAGCCCGACGAGCATCAGGGCCTGGCCCAGCGTGTCGCCCTTGCCTGCGGCGTGAAGACGTGTGTAGACGTCCGGGAAGCGGAGCACGCCGGCGGCGCCCGCGAGCATGACCAGTGCGCCGATGCCCACCAGCACGGCGGCGATGACCTCGAGGACGGTCACTGGTCGTCCTCCTCGGCCAGGTTCGCGGCGCCCCGCGAGCGCAGGGCAGCCCGACGCTCCATGTAGCGGAGCACGGCGATCGTCGCGATGAAGTTGATCAGCGCGTACGCCAGGGCGATGTCGAGGAAGAACCCCGGGCGCCCGTAGAGGAAGCCGACCAAGGCCAACAGCACGATCGTCTTGGTGCCGATCACGTTGACGGCCAGGATGCGGTCGTGGACCGTCGGCCCGAGGATCACGCGGCGCAGCACCACGAGCACCCCGAAGAGCACCGTGACGGTTGCCGCGATGTAGACGTGGTTCACGACGACGCCCCCGGGGCATCGGACGGCGGTGTCGCGGGGGACGGTGCGGCGGGGGTCGGTGTGGCGGGGGTCGGTGTCGCAGCAGGGGCGGCGGGCGCGGAGCCCTCCACCGGCAGGAGCCGCTTCTCGATGACGCGGTCCTCGACGCCTTGGGCCGCGCCCACGGTGAGCGCGTGGATGATCAGGTCGTCACCCTCCACGTCCACCGTGACGGTGCCGGGCGTGAGGGTGATGCTGTTGGCGAGCGCGACCAGCCCGAACGTGCTGTGCATGCCCGAGCGGATGCGCAAGACACGGGGCTCGATGCGGCGCAGGCCGAGGACGCACAGGATCACGTCCAGGTTGGCCAGCAGGATCTGCCAGAGCAGCCACGGTAGGTAGGCGGCCGTGCGGAACGCACGGGCGATGCCGAGCCCGATGGCGCCGCCCTGCGTGAGGTGCTTGTGCGAGAGCGCCGCCACGATCGTCGTGCTGACCGCGCCGTACCCGAGGTGGATCGGGTCCGTGAACCCGGACAGGAGGAACCAGAACGTTCCCATCACGAGCCAGGTCAACAGGAAGCTCATGACGACCCGTCGCCCTCCCGACCCCCGGCGAGGCAAGAACCTACTCGGCTGCGGTCGCCGTCGGAAGCGCGACCGGTGGTGGGCCGTCCGTCACGTCGCCTCGGCGGCGAGGCGCGCGTGGATGTACCGCCAGAGCACGCCACGCGCCAGACCGCCGGACGGGGCGCCCAGCGGCCCTCCGTCGATCGCGTAGGCCGTGCCCACGCGGCCACCCCCGAGATCCGTCCGCGCCACCTCGACGACGACCTCGACGTCGGACGGCACGCCCTCGGGGAGCGGGTTGCGGGCGTGCTCGTCGAGCAGCCAGCGGAGCGCACGAATGTGCTCCGTCTCCAGCAGGGCGCCGCGGGGCGCCGAGTAGGCGGGCGCGGCGGCCCCGTCGTAGACCTCGCGGACCCGTCGTTCCTCGACGACGGCCCCCGGAGGCGGCCAGAACCAGCGCGGTACGCCGCGGGGCGGTTCCCGGAGGGGACCGTCGGGGGGGACTTCGCGACCCATCCCTACTTCATACCGCGCCCACCGCCGCCTGCCCCCCACCCGCGGCCCGGCTCAACGCGGGGTGGCGTCCGGTCGATGGAAGAAGGGGGCGCCCTGCGTCCCCACGGTCCCCCCCATGACCCGACGCTCCCGCCACCCCGCCAAGACGCTCCTCCTGCTGGCTGCCTTCGGGGCCGCCGCGTGGGGCGTCTACAGGTACTGGCCGGCCCTGAACCAGCAGATCCGGGGCGAGGAGAAGCGGCCCGACCCCGAGCTGCTCGAGCGTCTCGAAGAACAGGTCATCGAGCTCATGAAGGACGACCCGTGCTCGTGGGGCCTGCAGGACGTGGCGTGGCGTCGGAACGAGGGGCGCTTCGTGGTGCGGCTGGATGCCGATCCGGCGTGCGGCCACTCCGCAGCCAAGGAGCTCTGCGCCCGTGTCGCGCGCCTGGTCACCGCCAAGGGTGGCCATCCCGCCAGCGTCTTCGCCTACAACGGCGCCGGCGAGCCGGTCACGCAGTACATCGAGTAGCGCGGCGTCGCACGGTGCGGCCTCGAGCCGCGGGCCAGCGATCGCGCCCGCAGGCCCGGTCTCGCGGCCGCAGTGCAGACGGCCAGTGTCCCGCTCCAGAAGTCCGGTGACATGAACCAAGCCGCACGGCCGTGACTCCCAGTTCTTGAGTGCTTGGGACGACCGACGCCGATCGGCGGGCTGGATGGGGAGCGGAAGGCCGATGAGGAGGCCGACTCGTATCGGTTACTCGAGGCTGACGAAGCGGCCTGATCGCCCCCAGCCCAGCCCGCAGCACCTGGAGATGCAAAGGGACGTCTGCCACACCACGCTAGCGAGTCCAGGCCGGCGCAACGGCGCTGACGACGAGCTGCTCGTCAGCGCCCGGCAAGGCGACCACGCCGAGGCGGCCCGCGGCCAGCCCGGTGTCGACTTCACCC
Source organism: Planctomycetota bacterium (assembly GCA_020631815.1). Classification (GTDB taxonomy): domain Bacteria; phylum Planctomycetota; class PLA2; order PLA2; family JAEUHO01; genus JACKGW01. Next base: position 27,488 of record JACKGW010000013.1, read on the forward strand.
CGCGCCAAGCCCAGCTCACCCTCGGCGTCACGCCGCGCGAGCAGCGGTGCCGCGGCGTTGCGCAGGGCGTCGCGGGCCGCAGGGGCCGACACGCGCGGCGGGACCGTCACGCTTCCACCCTGCTGGGCGGCGAGCACGGCTCGCCACGCAAGCCAGCCCTCGAGCTCGTAGCCGAGCCAGAGCCGCGCCAGGGCACGCCCGCGGGCGGGGCCGCCCACGCCCACCTGCTCGACGCCAAGCCAGGCGCCTTCCAGGCCGGGTGCGCGCTGGACGGCCTCGAAGCCGGCAATACCCGCACTGGCGAGGTCGCGGGCGAGGTCGGCCTCGGCCCCCGCAGCGTGGTCACGGAAGGTGAGGGAGGCGCGAGCGCCACCGCTCTCGCGCCACGGGCGCAGGGCGTCGTACGCGTCCAGCAGCCCTCCGCCGCGGCGCAGCCGCTCGGCATAGCCCACCGGGTCGGCCGTGCGCACCAGCGTCTGCACGTGCTCGAGGATCGTCACGGCATCGGCGCCGTTGCGTAGCAGGGCGCGCAGCGACGGGCCCGCCACGAGCGCGGAGAGGCGCGGCCCGCCCTCGGTGCCGGCGCGCGGCGCGCCCCACGTGACGCGGCGGCAGGGCACGAGGACGGGGACCGGCTCGGAGCTGGCGGGGAGCCAGACCGGCTCGGCCACGACACGGTCGAAGCGACCGCCAACGATCAGCTGGCCGTCGAGCAGCAGCATCGGCGCACGGGTCGGACCGACGAGCGCCACCACGACGTCTTCACCGCGGCCGTCCTCCTCCTTGAAGGAGAGGACCTTGCGAGCCTGCGCCTCGATCGGGTCGAGGGCCGTCACGCCCGGCGCCGCGGAACGCCACGCACGGGTGTCGAGGAGACCGGCGGCACCCGGCGCCGCGGGGAAAGCCACCTGGGGCGTCGTCTCGTCCAGCGCAACGGTCAGCAGGTCGGCCGGACGGGCCGTGGGAACGCGACCCGTCGGGCCCGCGACCGTCGGCGAGGAGGTCTCGACATCGCGACGGCGCGCGGCGTCTTCGAGCACGGCGAGCAGTCCGCTGCCTTCCAGCTGACGCAGGATGCGCAGCGGCAGGTAGCGAACGGCGACGCGACCGCTCGCGCTGCCATCGCGGCCCGTCCCGGGCAGTGCGTAGGCCACGATCTGCTCGCCCTGCAGACGCGAGCGTCGATCGACCTCGCGACGCACGTGCTCGAGCTCGGCCAGCAGCGCCGGCGTGGTGCCCTCGACGGGACGGGTCCACGCGGGACCCTCCTGGATGGCGCGCTCGGGCAACCCGGGCGCGGGCTCGATGGGCCGCAGCACCTCGGGTGCGGCGGATTCGACGGGGGCGCTGGCGAGCAGGCGGGCCAGCGCGGCCTCCGCCGGACCGGGGACCGTGTCGTTGGCACCCGTCGGCAGCACGGCCGTGGTCGCGGCGCCCGGCGCGGGGGCCAGGCTGCTCCGACCCGCCGTGGCGCCCAGCAGGACGGCGCCGCCCAGCGCGGCCACCACGGCGGCGGCCCAGGCCCGGCGGGCCACGCTCAGGGTGCGGGCCTGCCGGCGGCGCCACGTGGCGGTGTCGCCGACGCGGGCCATGACGGACCGGGCCAGGCGGTCGGACGGCAGCGGCACGACCATGTCGGCCGCGTCGAGTCGCTTGAGCGCGGACGAGAGGCGGGCGTAGGCCTCGGCTTCGTCCTGGCAGGCGGCGCACGTCGCCAGATGGGCCTCGACGGCCGCCGTCTCGGCGACACCCAGCTCGTGGTCGTGCAGCAGGGGCAGCGCGTCGGCGACTTCGGCGCAGGCCGGGGGACGCGGGCCGTCGGAGAAGGGCAGGCGATGCATGGTCATGCCGTCCCCCCTTCGGTGCGGAGCCAGTCGCGACCGACGGGCGTGCGCGCCAGCTCGCGAGCCAGCAGCTTGCGTCCGCGGTGCAGGAGCACCTTGACCTCGTTGAGCGAGAGATCGAGCACTTCGGCGATGTCCCGGTAGCGGAGCCCTTCGAACTCGCGAAGCTCCAGCGCCTGGCGCACGCGTACGGGCAGGCCCTGCAAGGAGACCCTGACGGCTTCCCGTGCATCCACGCGATCGAGCGGGGCTTCGGGCTCGTCTTGGATGGCGCGCGGCTCGAGCTCGGTCCCCTCGCTCTCGATCGGGTCCAGCTGCACGGCCTGCACCGCGCGGCGGCGCTTGCGCTTGCGCAGGAGGTCGAAGCAGAGGTTGGCGAGCACGCGGTAGAAGTACGTCGTGAAGTGACCCCGAGGCTGGTAGCGCGCCGCGTTGCGGAACAGCTTGACGAACAGCTCTTGGGTCATGTCCTCCGCGAGATGGTGATCGCGGAAGATGCGCCAGGCGTAGCGCCAGGCCGCGGCCTGATGGCGGCGCATCAGCTCGGCGAGGGCGGCGGTGTCGCCGGCCCCGCAGGCCGCCATCAGCTCGTCGTCGCCCAGCGCCCGGAACATGCGCCGACCGCCCGACCCCGCAGAGGCGGGGGGGAGGTCCGACGAGGGCGGGGGGAGGGACGGGGCCATGGACACCCTCATGAACGCGCCCCGCCTCGCCTTGCGCCAGCCGTTCCTCCGGGATCCGGGGGCGGCAGGGACTATAGTCCCACGACAACGGGGCCCCTGCCCCGCAGGGAGCCTCCGGTAGGATCCGCCCTCCCCCCGCGGCGCGGGCCGGGAGGTCCTGGACGCTGGGTCCGGGCCCCCGCCTCGACCCGGCGGCGGCCAGATGTGCCTCCCCGGGGTCCGTGCAGCCGAGGAGCCAGCGTGAGAATCCTGGTCGTCGACGACGAGGAGGCCATCCGCGAGAGCCTCGACCTCGTCCTGCGCTTCGAGCACCACGACGTGGTCACGGCCTCCAACGGGCAGGAGGGCCTCGACGCGCTGGCCGCCGACGAGACCATCGAGCTGGTCTTCCTCGACATCAAGATGCCGGGCCGCGACGGGCTCGAGATCTTGGGCGACATGCGCGAGCGGCGGCCCGACGCCACGGTCGTCATGATCTCCGGGCACGGCACCATCGACACGGCGATGGAGGCCACGCGCAAGGGCGCCTTCGACTTCCTCGAGAAGCCGCTCGATCGCGATCGCGTGCTGCTGGTCGTCCGCAACGCGCATCAAGTGCGCAGGCTGCAAGGCGAGAACCGCATCCTGCGTACGCGGTTGAGCGCGACGTCGCGCGAGATGATCGGCTCGAGCCCGGCGCTGCACAAGGTGCGCACGATCATCCAGAAGGTCGCGCCGACGCAGGCCCGCGTGCTGATCATGGGCGAGAACGGCAGCGGCAAGGAGCTCGCTGCGCGCCTCGTGCACGAGCTCAGCGACCGTTCCGCCGGGCCGTTCGTGGACGTCAACTGTGCCGCGATCCCCGCGGAGCTGCTCGAGAGCGAGCTCTTCGGCCACGAGAAGGGCTCGTTCACCGGCGCCGTGGACCAACGCAAGGGCAAGTTCGAGCAAGCCGACGGGGGGACGCTGTTCCTCGACGAGGTCGGCGACATGTCACTCGACGCGCAAGCCAAGGTGCTGCGCGTCATCGAAGAGCAACGTGTCCAGCGTGTCGGCGGCAGCCAGCCCATCCCCGTCGACGTCCGCTTGGTGGCAGCGACGAACAAGGACCTCCGCAAGGAGGTCGATGCAGGCCACTTCCGCGAGGACCTCTACTACCGCTTGGCCGTCGTGCCCGTGCTGATCCCGCCCCTTCGCGACCGGGCCCAGGACGTCCCGGTGCTGGCGATGAGCTTCCTCCAGCAGATGGCCTCCAAGATGGGCGTGCCGGTGCCCGAGCTGGCCGAGGCAGCGAAGGCGTGGCTCGAGCGCCAGCCGTGGCCGGGCAACGTCCGGCAGCTGCGCAACTTGATGGAGCGGGCGCTGATCCTGCTGGAAGGCAACGTCATCGAGGTCAAGGACCTCGAGGGCCTGGGGAGCCCCTCGGCGGCCGCGGCGGGCGGGTCCATGGACCTGTTCAAGAGCGCCACCACCTACGAGGAGTTCAAGGAGCAGAGCGAACGTCTGTTCCTCCAGCAGCGGCTCCAAGAGAACGAGTGGAACGTCAAGCGGACGGCCGAGCAGCTCGGCATGCAGCGCAGCAACCTCTACAAGAAGATGGAGAGGTACGGGCTCAAGTGAGCCCTGAGGGGGCCCAGGTGGCCCCCGTTGGGGACAGGCGTGGCCTCGGGCGAGGACAGCCGCCGGGCCGGATTGCGGACTTCCCGGCCCGAGGAGCCCTGCTGTACGGTGTTCGGCAGGCAACCGTCGCGCGGGACTTGGCTGGTCCCGGCTTTGCGTCAGGTCGTGGGCTCCGGAGCCTCTCGATGCGTGCTTTCCCCGGTTGCGAGCCCCCGCCTCCGTACGTGGGTCCTCCCTCCGCTTCCGGGTCGCTTCGACGCTCGCACCCCGTCCGTCACGTGTCCCGCGCGGCGTGGCGTTCGGCGTGGCGCCGTCCCCTGGCCGCCCTGGTCGTCGGTGGTGCCCTGATCGGCGTGCTGGCGATCGTTCCCGGTACCCGCGGTGTCAGCGCCGACGAGGGCGCCGCCTCCAGCGCACCGCTCGGCTTTGCCCGCTTCGAGCGCGCGTGGCGAGGTCGCGACGCTGCGGCCATCGTCAAGTGCATGGCCGAGCGCGGACGGCTCCGCGTGCGCCTGTTCGAGCGTCCGTTCCGTCGCGAAGAGACGTACACGATGCTCGCCGACCGCGCGGGCACGAGCCTCGAGCAGTACTTCGACCACGTCGAGCGTCTGCAGCTGACCGAGCGTCGTCCCGATGACGAGCGCGACCGCGGCTCCAACCTCGACACCGAGACCGTGCCGACGGTGCGCACGTACGACTACACGTACCGCGTGAAGGGCAAGAGCGCCGCCACCAGTCGCCTCCAGGTGCGCGTGGCACAGGCCGAAGGCGGTGGCTGGGTTCTCGAGAGCGTCATCGAGCTACCGGGCCGCGACGAGCAAGACCCGGATCGTCGGTGACGTCGCCGGGACGCCGGGCGCGAGGGCGACGCGCTCTCGCGGTAGGCCCGCTCGTTCTCGTTGCCCTGGCGCTGTCTGCCTGCAGTGCGAGCGAAGCGGCCATCGAGCGCACGATCGATGCGCGCTTGGATCGTGCCAGCGACGTGGTCTCCCGCGAGATCGAGGGCTACCTCGATGGCGCACGCCTGGCGCTCGAGGAGCTCGAAGAAGCGTTCGTGCGCATCGACGACGTCGACGAGCGGTTCGCCGCCGTGGAGACGATCCGTCGCCGCCATGGTCTTTCCGGCCTGTCGTGGGAGGGACCGGGTGGCGGCGCCGTGTGGGCCGGACGACCGGTCGACCCACGCAGCCTGCCGGCCCCGGCTCCATGGCACCACTCGTTCCGGGCTGGCGAGCTGGGCTACTACGACGCGCCCACGCTGCGCGCGCTCGTGGTCGGACCACGGCCTGTGCTGGGCGGACATGCCTCGGCCGCGCTCATCCTCGAAGTCCGTGACGCCGACGCACGGGACGACCCGCCGTTCGAAGAGCGCTGGCGGTCGCGCTTGGAGCTGGACGCCGTGCGGCTGCTGCCGCCGGACACGGCACCCCCAGCGGCCGAGGCCGCCGAGCTGACGCGACGCGTGACGATTCGCGCCACCGGCATGAGCCGCGAGACGCAGCTCGTCGTGGAGGTGCGGGCGCACGATCCGGAGATCGTGGGCGAGCAGCTCGCCGAGGAGTCGTTGCGCGAGCGGGCGTGGCTGCTGTGGTTGGGCTGGGCGGTCCTCGTCGCCGGTCTGGGTGTGCTGATCGGGTTCAAGGTGCGCAGTGCGCGCTGGCGCCTGGTCGCTGCCGCGGTGCTCGTCCTGCTCGCACGCGGGGCGCTGGCGTGCGTCCCCGTGACCGACGCCTTGCCGGGCCTCTTCGACGCGTTCTCCCCCGCCGAGTTCGCGATCGACTTCCCCCTCGGCTGGTTGCGCTCACCGGCCGACTTCGCGCTCACCGCGATCGCCTTCCTGCTGTCGATCCTCTTCCTCGCAGCGGCGGTGTGGCGTCTGCCCCGACCGGCGCACCCGCGCTGGCGCGCTGGCACGGTGCTCGGCGGCATGGTGGCGGCGGGACTCGTCACGGGGTGGTGGCACGAGCTGGTCGCCGCGGCCGTGCGCGGCGGCAAGACGTCGTTCTTCCGCGCAGACTCGTTCGTGCCCCGGGCCGGTACGGCGTTCATGTTGCTCGGCGTCGTGGCGGCGACGGCCGCCGCGCTGCTCGCAGCCACCGCTGCGCTTCGCGTGGCGCGACGTGCGTGGGATCGCCGCGGACGCGCGGCCTGGGGCGCCGGGCTGCTCCTGGCCGCCGGCGCGGGCGCCGTGGCGTGGTTCGTTGCGCTCGGCGAAGGTCGGCCGGACATCGTCGTGCTGGCCTTGCCCGTGGTCGCCTCGGGCATCGTGGTGCGCGATCGCTTGTTCGGCCTGGCCCTGCCAAGCCGCATCTTGCTCGTCGGCGTGGCCAGCACCTTCCTGGCCTATCCCCTGCTGTGGTCGCAGGTCGCCACGCGGGACAGCGAGCAGCTCGCGCGCACCCTGCGCCACCTGCTGGCGACGGAAGAGTCCAACATCGAGTCGATGCTCCATGCGCTCCAAGACGCGCGCGAGGACCCACGCGTCCGTCGTGCGCTGGAGTCTGCGGCCGCCGGCATGCCCGTCGAGGGCGTGGCCTACCACCTGTGGCTGATGAGCGACTTCCGCGGAAGCGGCCACCCCTGCGTGGTCAGCGTGCTCGACGCGCGAGACCACGTGGTGGACCGCTTCTCGCTGGGCGCGCTGCCCGACACGCTCCTACTCCCCCCGGCCCCCCCGGTGCGCCCGGAGATGGACGACCAGCTGGACGTGGATCACGGCGACGGGGTGCGTCTGCGTGCCGTGATCGGTCGCGTGCGCATCCGCCGCGACGGCAAGCCGCTCGGTGCGGTGGTGTTCACGGCCCCCGATCGCCTCGACATGGAAGTGCGCGGCCTGCACGACGGGCTTCGCGCCGTGGCCAGCGACGAGAGCGATGACGACGCGGCCACCGCGCGTCCACAGTTCGCCGAGCTGCGCGGGGGCGCCGTGCTGCGCGCCAGCGATCCCACCGTCTCGCGACGCGCCGATCGCTTTGGCCCGCCCGACTTGCTCGATCTGCAGCGTGAGGGGAGCGAGTCGGGGGAGGGCCGAGGTCGCGCGCTGGCGTGGCGCGACGACGACTTCCAGGGCTATGCGCAGTACACGCGCTCGCGCGGCAGCGTGCATGCCATCCGGCGCGCTCGGCCCGGGTTTGGCGAGGCCATGCTGGCGCTCTCGCGCGTGATCCTGCTGGGCGTCGGCCTCGCGTCGGTCGCTGCGTTGCTTGCGCTCGTCGTGAGCCTGCGGGGCTTCCGGCCGCAGCTGCACCACCGCATCCTCGTCTCGTACTTCATCATCTCCGTCATCCCGCTCGTGCTGCTCGGGCTGGCCAGCGCGCGCGATGCGCGCACGCGCTTCGAGCGGCGTCTGGACGCGCGCCTGGGCACGGACCTCGCGCGTATGCGGGGCCAGCTCGAGCGCCTGGGCGGGCAGCTGCACGAACGCGCGGACTCGGCCTCGCTCCAGCGCTGGACGCCGCAGACGGGCCACGACACGGTGCTCTACGACGCGGAAGGCGTGGTCCAGGCGGCCAGCCGGCCCGGCCTCCTGACCGCCGACCTGCTGCCCGATCGACTGCCGGCCGAGGTGTACCGGGCCACCGTTCTCGAGAAGCGACGCCTCTTGCAGCAACACGCCGACTACGCGGGGCGCCCCGTGTGGTTCGGCTACGAACCCGTGCTCGACTCGACGGGCCACACGCGCGCGACCGTCGGCATCCCCCTGCTCTACGACCAAGACCGCCTCGACGAGGAGGTGACCGTCAGCGGCAGCGTGCTGATGGCGGCGTACCTGCTGACGTTGGTGCTCGTGCTGGTGGGCGCGATCTACGCCGCCAACCGCATCGCACGGCCGCTGGCCTTCCTCGCTGCCGGTACGCGGCGCGTGGCCACCGGCGACCTCGACGTCGAGCTGCCCGGTGAGGGCGCCGACGAGATGGGCCAGCTCGTGGCCAACTTCAATGCCATGACGCGCGAGCTGCGCGAGACGACGGCTCGCGCCGTCCAAGCCGAGCGCGAGAGCGCGTGGCGCAAGATGGCGCGCCAGGTGGCCCACGAGATCAAGAACCCGCTGACACCGATGCGGCTGATGATCCAGCAGATGGAAGCGGAGGCGATCGACCCGGCGCGGGCGCAGGAGGCCATTCGACGCGCCGCCCCTGTCGTCCTCCGCCAGATCGAGACGCTCACGCGCATTGCCGGCGACTTCGCCAACTTCGCGCGCCTGCCCAAGCGGCGGCAGACGGAGATCGACCCGACGGCCCTCGTGGAAGAGGTGACGGCGCTGCACAGCGGCACGGCCTCCCGCGGCGTGGCCGTGACGTGCGAGGTCGAGCGCGGGCTGCCCCCCATCTACTGGGACGAGGAGGAGCTGCGTCGAGCGCTCATCAACCTCGTTCGCAACGGCATCCAGGCCATTCGCGGCCGGGGCGTGGTGCGGCTCAAGGCCTACGCCGCCGAGCGCGAGGGTCGGCCGGGGGTGGCGATCTCGATCACCGACACCGGCGTCGGCATCCCCCGCGAGAACCTCGAGCGCCTGTTCGAGCCCCACTTCTCCACCAAGACGAGCGGCATGGGTCTCGGCCTGGCCATCGTGCGCCGGATCATCCAGGACAGCGGCGGCACGATCCGCGTGTCCAGCCGCGTCGGCCGCGGCACCATCTTCACCCTTTGGTGGCATACCGCCTGGGAGGGGCGGTAGTCTCTCCGGCCAGCGCCACGGGGCGGCGCGGGGCAGTCAAACCGGAGGTGACCCGTGGAGGGCGACACCAAGAAGCCGCCGCCGTTCTTTTGTCCGGCGTGCGGCCAGAAGCACCGCGCCCCCATCGACAACCTGCTGGCCAACCCGGGCGCCGTGCTGCGCGTCTCGTGCTCGGGGTGCACGAAGCGGCTGGCCGTGAGCCTGAACGCCGACGGGACCCTGGCCTGCACGCTGGCGTCCGATACGACGGCCGACGTGACGGCACCGGCACCGGCGCCGGAGGCCGCTCCCGCGCCCAAGGCGCAGAAGGCGTCCAAGTCGTCGGGACGCGACAAGGGAGGCTCGCGGGGCAAGAAGGGCAAGCGGTCGTCCGCTGCCAGCTCGACCGCGGTCCCGGCGCCCGCCTCGTCGGACACGGCCGTCGGCAAGTCGACGGCTCCGCTGCAAGCGGACGCCGCTGCAGCTGTCGACGAGGACGGTGACCCGGCCCCCGTAGCGGGTTCGGAGTTCGAGGAGGGCGAGCACGTCGGTCGCTACCTCATCGAGCATGCCATCGCCGCAGGCGGCACGTCGGTCGTCTACCGCGCGTTCGACCCCACGACCAACCGCACGGTCGCCCTCAAGATCCTCAAGAAGGGTCTGGCCGACGCGATGCGCGAGCGCTTCCTGCGCGAGATCGAGGTCCAGGCCAACATCCGCCACCAGAACATCATGCCGGTGTTCGATCGCGGCGCGCTCCCCGACGGCCGACCGTTCTTCACCATGGAGCTCCTCTACCGACCGATCACGCTGGAGGAGATCGCCGACCGCCGCCTGCAGGGCACGTTGACCAAGACGGCTTCGCTTCGTCCGCTGCAAGAGCTCGAGGGGCTCGTCAAGTCGGTCTTGGTGCCGGTCGCCGAGGGCATCTACGTGGCCAACGTCGAGAACGGCGTGATCCACCGCGACCTCAAGCCCGGCAACGTGCTCGTCGACAGCCGCACGCTGCGGCCCTACGTGATCGACTTCGGGATCTGCCACGTCCTCGAGAAGAAGGGAGCAGCAGGCCACGCGGTCGTCGCCCCCACCACGGAAGACGCCGGCATCGTTGGCACCCCGCGCTTCTTGGCGCCGGAGCAGGTCACCGGCGCGGTCAATGCGCGCACGGACGTCTGGGGCCTGGGCTCGCTGCTGCGCTACGCGGTCACGGGTGAGCCGCCCATAGCGGGTGCAGCCAGCATCACGCGCGCCGAGCTCGGCCGCCGCTTGGCCCAGCTGCGCGAAGCGCGCGCATCGGCCGAGCGCAAGAACGAGACGAGCAAGCTCGAGCTGATCGACGAGAAGCTCGCACGGCTCGAAGAACCCGATCTGCGCACGATCGACGACATCTTCCGCGATGCGCGTGATGCCCGCTACGCGCCGCTGCCCGTCAGCACGCCGTCGCCCGTCGCGGCCGTCATCAACAAGTCCATGGCGGCCAGCCCTGCTGATCGCTACGTCAATGCGCGCCAGCTCGTGGCGGACCTCTCGTCGTGGCTCGAAGGCGGGAGCGTGCGTGCGCTTCGCGAGGTGGGCGGCAAGGCCGCCGCCGTGGAGTCCGCGCGACGCGCCGTCCAGCGCCATCTCATGACGGCGCTCGTCGCGGTGCTGGGCATTGCGGCCGGCTACCTGATCGGCAAGGTCCTCGCCGGCACGCCCCAGTCCCCGCCCTCCTCCCGCGTCGCCGACGTGGAGAACGACGTCGAGAGCCTCGAGGGCCACCTGGACCGCATCCGCCTGTCGCTTGCCGCCGGACGTCTCACGCCCCTCGAGCAGCGTCTCCTGTTCGAGACGCTCGCCGAGCGCCAGCAGGCGTTCGAGACGCGCATGCGTGGCGAGCCGGACGTGCCGCGCGTGCGCTCCGTGCGCGACCGCATGCGGTTCGTCACCAACCGCTACGCCCCGGCGTTGCTGTTCGTGGACCTGCCCGAGGGCGTCACGGCCGAGGCGCGCTGCCGCCTGGCAGGCTTCGCGACGTCGACCACCCTGGCGCCGGGCCCCAACCGCCTTGCCCCGGGCCTCTACGACATCGACATCCAGCCGGGCGACATCCGCATCCCGCTGGCCGTCCCGATGCAGATCCGCGAGTCCAGCCTGGAGGCGCAGCCGGACAAGGAGCCGGCGTGGAGCACGCTCCGGCTGCCGATCGCGCCGGCGAACGTGCCGCGCGACGTCGTGCTGGTGGCGGGCGGGCGCGTCCAGGCCCGCGACGTACCCTTCGGCCCGTCCTCGCCGGCCGAGGACGTGGCCCCGTTCTTCCTCGGGCGCGCCGAGGTGACCAACCAGGACTACGCCGCGTGGCTGCGCACGCTGCCGCCCGAGGAGCGCGGCGAGCGCGCGCCGCTCTCCGGCATCACCGTGGGTCCGGAAGACGGCGGCGTGCAGGTCACCAACGGTGCCGACCTGCGCCCCGTGGTCGGCATCCGTCCGACGGATGCGCGGGCGTACGCGGCCTGGCGCGCCGAGCGCGACGGCCAGCCATGGCGCCTGCCGACCGAGGCCGAGTGGGTGCTCGCCGCGGGCGGGGCGCTGGGCTACACGCTGCCAGGCGGTCTCGCGGGCGAGCGCGACGACGCGCACTTGATCCCGCCGCTCGCCGACGCCGGCGGCCACACGCGCGACATCTCGCCCTACGGCGCGCGCGGCATGCTGGGCAACGCACGCGAGATGGTCACGCCGTCCATCCGTACGTCCACCGAGGGGGACGTCGTGGTCAAGGGTGCCGGTGTCGGCGAAGCGCCCGACGCGGGCGCGATCTACGCGTGGCGTGTGCTGGGCGCGGGCGACCGCGAGCCCTCGACCGGGCTGCGACTCGCGCGCAACCTCACTCGTTAGGACATGGGCTCAGTCGTGCGCGTGCCCGGGTTCGGGTGCCGACTCGCCGTGCCCCGGCTCGGCGTGGTCGCCCTCACCGTCCGCGTGGGACTCGTGGTCGGGGTTGACCTCGGCGAAACCGGTGCCGCGCGCGTAGGCGAACATGCCCCAGCCGAGCAGCGCGATGACCGCGATCCACACGACGGGCCAGACATAGAGCGCCGTGGGCGCCGTGGTCGCGAAGTCCTCCGCCGCCGGCGTGATGCTGCGCTCGGCCGGCTCGGGGGGGATCACGGCGGGGCCGTCGTCGTGGGGCGCGTCGTGCGACTCGTCGTGGGCGTGTCCCATGCTCGGCTCCTTGCGCGGGCCTGGCGTCAGAAGGACCCCAGCCACCGCCATGCGTCGTCCACCTCGTCGCTCGGCGTTCCCGGCGCGAGGTCGAGCACCCACGGCAAGCCGCGCGGCGCCCGGTCGGAGAACGTACCCCACGGGAGCCCACCCTCCTCGGGATGGGCGCCCTCCCGCCCGCTGGACGTACGACCTGCCACGCGCAGCCAGGCGACCCGCGTGAGGACGCTGGCCAAGGCGTCCGGCGCCTCCGGGCCGCCGACGTCCCGGGCCCGCTCGACGGCGGCAGCGACGTCGAACACCACGCCCAAGGCCGGCAGGTCGTCGAGCAGCCAGCCGAGCTCGTCGGCTCCGAGCAGATCGCCCGCCCCGCCCGTGAGGACGGCCAGCGGCACCCCGCGTCGGAGCGGGCCGTAGAGGCGCCTCGCAAGGCGGTCGACGGCCGGCGCGCTGTCCTCGCCCTCGCGCGGTCGACGCCCGCCGCGGACGGCCACCCAGGAGGCCCGGGCCCGGCTGGCCTCGTCGGCCGCCGCCTCCAAGCGCCCCTCGTCGGGCGCCTCGGACGTACCGGGCACGGCCCAGCCGAGGAGGCGCGAGCCTCTCGCCCGGAGGCCTTCACCCAGCCGCGTGGGGCGATCGGCGCCGTGGCCGACCACGACGACGTCGGGCCGCCACGCATCGAGCCACCCGAGGACGGCCTCGCTGGCAGGCCGCTCGCCGAGCGGCGCGGTCGAGAGGCCCATGGCTCGCTTCACGCGCGCTCGCCGGCAGCTCCGTCGGTCGGCAGCGGCGCACCCTGCTCCACCCACTGGGCAATCCCGTCCTCGTCGTTCGAGGCCAGCACGAGGTCGGCATGCGCCTTGGCCGCAGCAACGGCGTTGCCCATGGCGATCGCCAGGCCGGCCGCTTCGAGCATCGGCAGGTCGTTGACGTGGTCCCCGATCGCGATGGCGCGCTCGGCGGGCACGCCGTGCCGCTCGGCCAGCCACACGAGGGCTTCCGCCTTGCCGCGCGATGCCGCTTGGATCTCGAGCATGTGGAGACGCGAGTGGCGGTACGGACGGAACAAGCTGAGCGGGAACGTCTCGCGGCGCAGCTGCGCGGCGGCCTCGGCAGAGAGCACGCTCCACGCCGACTCGTGCGGCGGAACCTCGCCGTCGAAGGCCACCGGCAGGTCGAAGAACAGCGTCATGCGCAGCAAGCCGTGCAGCGGCATCTCGTGCCAGCCCTCGGCGAAGCGGACGTTGCTGTACCAGGCGGCCACGCTCGGGTGGTCCGCGTGCTCGCTGGCGACCGTCCACTTCGTGGTCGCTTCGTGCCGGAAGCCGAAGTCGGCGCGGGCTTCCACGGGCGCGAGGTCGTGCACGCGCTCGGGTGCCAAGTCGATGAGGCGTTCCGGCTCGCCGCCGGCCGGTCCGATCCACGAGCCGTTGTAGGCGACGATCGGCGTCTCCAGGCCGAGGTCGTCGTGGACTTCGCTCACGCCCTGGGGGCTTCGACCCGTGCACAGCACGACCATGAGGCCGGCATCGGCGAGCTGGCGCACGGCGCGATGCGTGCGCGGCGTGACCTGGCCATGGTCGTCGAGCAGCGTGCCGTCCATGTCCAGCAGCACGGCGTCAAACTGCTCGCGGAGGCGGCCCAGACCAAGCTCCGGGGCTCTCATGGGCGTGCCGTCCGCGGGTAGCGCCACGCGTGCAGGTCGGAGGACCCTCGCGCACCCGATGGGGAGACGGGCGCCGCGGGTCGGCTCGTCAGGGCGAAGGCGCCGCCAAGCGATCCGCGACGACTCGTAGCCGAGCTACTCGAGGAGCGGATCGCGCCGGCGCCGCCGAGCACTCGGCGAGTCGCACGCGCGCACCCCTGGAGGTGAACGATTACCATCGCGGGTGCTGTACCACGAGGTGAGGCGGGGGCTCCCCCTCGGCGGCAGCGTCCTGGAGCGTGACCGTTGACCCAGCCTCCGCCTGACTCGCCCGCCCCGCGGCGCCGTCGTCGCGCCCTCGCGTTGGCCCTGCTCCCGGCGTTCGCCGGCGTGGCGTACGCCCTGGCCGTGACGCTGGGCAGCGGTACACCGCCGCTGCTCGAGACGGCACCTTCGGACGCCGCGTGGGTCGAGCGCTGGCGGAACCTCTCCGTGCTCGCCGTCTTCGGTGCCATGCGCGAGCCGGCGCTTCCCGACGGCAAGCGACCGGACGCCTTCGACTACGTGCGGGCGCTCGGCGAGCGGGTCAACGTGCCCGACCTCGTCGGCGTCAACCCCGAGGCCGCCGTCCTGCGCTGGCGGCAGGAGCCCTATGGGCCCTTCCCGCGCGAGGGCTTCACGCTGCCGCTCGACGACGCCGGGCGCTTCGAGAAGCGCTTTCGCGAGCACGGCATCGACCTGACGACGCCCCGGCATGCGATGTGGCTTCGCGTGCGCGGTGACCTCGCGAGCATCACGACGACTCCACCGGACGCCAGCGACCCGGGCGCGCGCTTCGAGCTGCCCTCCGAAGGCGAAGACCTCGCCGTCGTCGCCGACGTCCCGCGGCTCGTGGCCCTCGCTCTGGCGGAGATGGGGAGCGGGACGTACGACGCCCTGCTTGCCGGGCTCGGCGTGACGCGCACGGACCCCGCGGCGCTCGCCGCCGATCCCACGCTCCCGCCGATCCAGGGCATCGAGCGGCTGGCGCGCATCCCCGCGGCCTGGCAGACCGCCCGGTACTGGTTCCACATCGGTGATCAGCAGACGCTGCCCTCCGCCCACGTCGAGCTGCGGCTGGCCGACGGTCCGTTCGCGGCTGCGTGGAGGAAGCTGGTCGCGGGCGTAGGCGAGCGCTTCGAGTGGACGCCTCCCCCCGACCCCGACCTGCGCCTCTGGGCTTCGCTCTCCGGCGGTACCGCGCCGGACCTGCTCCGCTTGGCGGCGTGGTCCGTCGGCGCGCATGTGCCGGAGCTCGACGCACTCGCACCGGAGGAGCTCGGCCGCACCGCGGGCGCCTGGCCCGCGAGCGGCTGGGTCATGATGCGCGCCCAGGGCCGGGAGCGGTCCGCCCTCGCAACGGCGGCGCACGGTGGCGAGCCGCCGACGCCCCGCTGGTTCCACCTCGACGCCGAGGGCGACTCGGAGGTGCGCCGGACGCCGGGCCCGTGGCACGTCGTGGCCGGGGGCGAGGAGGGCGATCGCGCCGCGGCCCGCCTCGGGGCCCACCTCGTCACGGGCGGCGGCACGCGCGACGCGGAGCGACCCGAAGAGGCCGAGCGACCGGGCCGACGGCTGCTGCGGGCCGTGCTGCGTCGCAGCGCGGCGTGGGAGGTGATCGGCCCCACGCTGCTGACCGGCGGCGCGCTTCTCGCCCCGTTCGACGGCCGCCCCCTGGTCCTCGACGTCCGGGCCACCGAGGACGCACTGCTCGTCTTCATCCACGTCCACGACAGCTGAGGCCTGGGTCCCTGGGCTCCGGGGGCCGACGGAGGGGAGGCGTACCCTGGCCGCCCCATGCCGCCGCGCGACCCGCCCGCTACCGAGCTGCTCGGCGCCGCTTCCACGGAGCAGGTGCACGTCGGCGTCGCGCTCGACCTGCCCCTGCGCCGCCTGTTCACCTACCGCGTACCCCCCGAGCTGGCTGCGCGCGCAGGCGTCGGCCACCGCGTGGTGGTGCCGTTCCGAGGCAAGCCGCGCATCGGCTTCGTGGTCGAGCGCCACGACGCGCCGCCGCTGGCGCGCATCCTCGACGTGGCCGAGGCGCCCGACGCCGAGCCCCTGCTGACGCCCGAGCTGCTGGCGCTCGGCCGGTTCGTGGCCCGCTACTACGGCAGCTCGCTCGGCGAGGCGCTGGGCGCCATGGTCCCACGCGCCGTGCGCCACAAGGGCCGGGGCCGTCGGCAGGTGCGCGTGCGCGCCGGGCCCGAGGCCCCGCGCGAGGTGGAGGACCTCGCCGACCTCACGCCCGCCCAGCGTCGCGTGCTCCGACGCCTGCTGCCCGAGCCCGACGGCCTGGTCCTCGCCGACCTGCTGGCCGCGGCCTCGGTGTCGCGTAGCCCGGTGACCAGCCTGGAGAAGCGCGGTCTCGTCACGCTCGAAGACGAACGCGTCGACCCGGACCCGCTCGGCGCGGAGGCCGCCGCACGACCGACACCGGATACCCCCCCCACCTTGACGCCGCCGCAGCAGGCCGCGGTGCAGTCGCTGTGCGACGCGCTGGACGCGGGCGAAGCCGCGACGTTCCTCCTCCACGGCGTCACGGGCAGCGGCAAGACGGAGGTGTACCTACGGGCGTTGGCGCACGCGCGCGAGCAGGGACGCCAGGCCATCGTCCTCGTGCCCGAGATCGCACTCACACCGCAAACCGTTCGCCGCTTCCGCCGACGCTTCGAGCACGTGGCCGTGCTGCACTCGGGCATGACCGAGTCGGCGCGTGCCCACGCGTGGCAGCGGGTCCGTCAAGGCGAGGTGGACGTGGTGATCGGTCCGCGCAGTGCCGTGTTCGCCCCGCTGCCGCGGCTGGGTCTCGTCATCGTCGACGAGGAGCAGGAAGGCTCGTTCAAGCAGCAAGTCACGCCGCGCTACCACGCCCGTGACGTCGCTCTCGTGCGCGCACGCGACACGGGCGCGGTGGTCGTGCTGGGCAGTGCCACGCCGTCGCTGGAGACGTGGCACAACGCCGAGCGTGGCCGCTGGACGACGCTCGTGCTGCCCGAGCGCGTGGCGGGCCGCTCACGGCCCGATGTGCGCATCGTCGACCTCGGCGATCCCGACGAGCGCCCCCCGGGGCGCGACCACGTGGGACGGACGCTCTTCGCCCACCTGCAGGAAGCGCTGGCCGACAAGGGCCAGGCGATCCTCTTCCACAACCGACGCGGCTACGCCACGAGTGTGGCCTGTCCACGGTGCGGGCACGTGCTCGCCTGTAGCCACTGCAGCGTCTCGCTGACGTACCACCGCAGCGGACACAGCGCGATCTGCCATCTGTGCGGCCACGGCGAGCGCTTGCCGCCCGCCTGCCCCGAGTGCGCGTTGCCCACGATGGACTTCCACGGGCTCGGGACGCAGACGATCGAGGAGGAGCTGGCGCGGCGTCTCCCCGATGCCCGCGTGGAGCGCATGGACTCGGACACCATGACGCGGCGCGGCTCGCACGAGAGCGTGCTCGAGCGCTTCGGCCGCGGCGAGATCGACGTGCTGCTCGGCACGCAGATGATCGCCAAGGGCCTCGACTTCCCCAACGTGCTGCTGGTCGGCGTGGTCGCGGCCGACACGCTCTTGGCCCTTCCCGACTTCCGCAGCGCCGAGCGCACGTTCGACCTGCTGGCGCAAGTCGCGGGGCGCGCGGGCCGCGGCGAGCGAGGCGGACGCGTCGTGATCCAGACGCGACGCCCGGACCACGCAGCCATCCGGCTTGCCGCGGACGAGGACATGGCCGCCTTCGCCGAGCGGGAGCTCGCCGACCGCAAGCTGTTCGGCTACCCACCGCACCGTCGCCTGCTACGGGTCTTGGTGCGCGCGCGCGACGAAGCGCGAGCCGACGAGCACGCGCAGCTGGCGCGGGACGCCCTGGTCGCAGGCGCCGTGAACACCACGCAGATCCTCGGCCCCGCCGCTCCGCTGCGCGCCAAGATCCAAGGCTGGCATCGCCGCCACGTCCTCGTGAAGGCGACGGATCACCGCGAAATCGGTCGGCTGCTCGACGTGCTGCGCAGCTTGCCGCGTCCGCCCAAGGGCATCGAGATTGCCTGGGACGTGGACCCGCTCTCGCTCGTGTAGGCGTCAGCTAGCGTTGCTTTGTGACCGTGGACGCGCGCCAGGCGTCGAACCACTGCACCCAGCCACGCGGGTGCGTTCCGAGGCCCGCACGGACCTCGGCCGAGAGTGGCGCGCCCTGCAGCTTCTCCGCGTAGCTGGTGAGCAAGTCCACGAGCATCGGCCGTGCGTCGGGCGGAGCCTTCGAGAGCAGCACGATCAGTCGCTCGAAGCCCGCGGGGTCGCCGGAGCGCTCCAGCGCCGCCGCCGCCGCATAGCGCACGCGCACGTGGTTGTCCCCGAGACCCTGGACCAGGTACTCGGTGGCTCCCGTCGCATCGAGCGCGCCCAGGGCCCGCATCGTGTGGAGGCGAACGACGGGGTCCGGATCCTCGACCAAGTCCCCCAACCGCGGGAGCGCATCGCGCTTCGTCTGCAGGTCGGGCTCCTGGCCGATGGCGCGCCGCGCCTCGATCACGTGCGCAAGCACCAGCGGCGCGTAGCGACGCACCTCGCCCGGACGGTTTCGAGCGCAGTACGCCAGCAGCGGGCCCAGCGGCGTGTTCGGGTCCCGCCGCACGCTCAGGGCGATGAGCGCGTTGCCCACCATGCGCGGGTCGTTGATGGTCAGACCGCGGACGAGGACGTCGGTCGCGCTCGGATCGGTCGCGAAGCCCAAGACGGCAAGGGCCATCGCCTGCTGCGCCTTGCCCACGTGACCGCCCGCGGCCGTGTCGAGCAGGGGACGGTTCGCGTCCGCGTCCTGGGTCAGCTGCCAGGCGTAGCCGTCGGCCTCCTCGGGACGCGCGGAGCCGCGCGCCTCCTCCCAGGCAGCGAGGTTGGCCTCGAGGCGGCGCCACAGCTGCACGTCGCTCGGGCTGCTGACGATCGGGGGCTGCGCGGCCGGCGACCGTCCACGCGACGCCCCGTAGCCGCCCGAGCCGTCCGGCGAGCCCTGCAGCGCTCCCGGCCCGTCGCCGCGCGGCGCCGTCGAGGAGGGGGAGACGGCGCACGCGGAGAAGGCGAGCCCTGCCGCCGCAAGCACGGCGAGGCCGAGGCGCGGACGAAGACGGGGCTGGATGGTGCGGCTCACGAGCGCTCCCTGGCGGACGCGGGATTGGACGCCGGGGACGCGTCCGACCCTGCGGGTGCGTGCGCGGTCAGGATCTCGGCCAGCTCCGGCGGCAGGCGCCGGGGGCGTCCGCTGGTGTCGGCGGCCGCCAGCACCGTGAAGCCCGTCGCCAGAAGGTCGCCGTCGCGATGGACTTCGTACACGAAGCGCAGGCGTACGCCCTTCACGCTGTCCAGGCGGGTGCGGACCTCGACCTCGTCGTCGTAGCGCGCGCTCTTGAGATGCCGCACGCCCGTCTCCGTGACCATCAGCAGCGTGCCCGCCTCTTCCAGCGCCCGGTAGGTGCTGCCGAGCGAGCGGAGGTACTCGGTCCGGCCTTGCTCGAACCAGACCAGGTAGTGGGCGTGGTAGGCCACGCCCATGCGATCGACCTCGCCGTAGCGGACGCGGAGCCGTGTGCTGTGCTCGGAGGGGGCCACAGGTCGATTATGGGGGTTCGCCCGGGCGAGGCCGATAATCTCGCCCCGTGCCTCCGGATGCCCCCGCCCCCATCCGCCGACCGCTGCGGCGGACCTCGTCCCTGGCGGCCATCGTCCTGGGCCTCTTGGTGCCGGGCGGCGGCCATCTGGTCGTCGGGCGCCCGGGCAAGGCCTTGCTCCTGCTGGTGACGATCGGCGGCCTGTTCGTGCTCGGCCTCTGGTTGACGGCCTTCACGGCCATCGACCCCGAGCGCCACGGGCTCTGGGCTGCCGCGCAGGCCGGGATCACGGGCCCCGCTCTCCTCACCTGGCATCTCACCCAGGGCCACGCCGAGCTCCTGGCCCCGCGCTGGCTGGACATCGGCCAGCTCTACGTGGGCATCGCTGGCCTGCTCAACCTCGTGGCCGTGACCGACGCGTGGGGCCATGCCCTGCGCCACAACGACCGCGTGGACCGCTGGCGTCGGGCCACCGAAGCGCAGGCTGCCCGCGAGCCGGAGCTGCTCACGTGAGACCCCTCGCCGAGCTCCTCTGGCTGGTCCCCCTGCTGCTGGCGATCAGCGTCGTGGTCGGTGCAGCCGGACATGAGGGTCGCCCTGCGATCCAGGCCTCCATCGGGCGCACGCTTCGCGCGTTCACCGTGGGCGTGCTGGGCCTGGCGGTCGTCATCCACCTGGTCGCCGCGATCCTCGCGTAGCGCACGCCTACCTGCGGCGGCGGACGCCGATCCCGGGGCGCCGCTCGACGCGTCCCTCCAGCTCCCAGCCCGTGAGCAACGCCGACACCTCGTGGCTGGCGAGTCCCGTCCGCCGCGCGAGCTCGTCGTCAGTCGCCCCGTCCAGCGTGTCGAGCAGGCGGTAGAGGCGCTCCGCGCGCGGGTCGTCGAAGCGCGGAGCATCGGGGAGCTGCAGCGGGCTGGCAGGGACGGGGTCGGTCCGCTCCCAGCCCAGGGCCTCGAGGACGTCCGCCGCGCTCCGCGCCAGGGCCGCCTCGCCGCGCCGCAGCAGCTCGAGACAGCCGGCGGACGAGGCCTGGTGCACGGAGGCTGGTACGGCAAACACCTCGCGGCCCTGCTCGAGGGCCATGCGGGCCGTGAGCAGGGCACCGCTCTTCACGGGCGCCTCGACCACGACCACGGCATCGCAGAGGGCCGCGACGAGGCGGTTGCGCCGCACGAAGCGCCAACGCTCCGGCCGCGTCCCCGGGGGCGCCTCGCCCAGCAGGGTCCCACGCTCGACGACCTGCAGGGCGAGGCTGCGATGCTCGGGCGGGTAGACGTGCTCGAGGCTGCCCGCGATGACGGCGCGCGTCACCCCGGCGGCATCGAGCGCTCCGCGATGCGCAGCGCCGTCGATGCCGAGCGCGAGGCCGCTGACCACGTCGACACCGGCGGCGGCCAGCTCCTGGCCGAGGGCCCTCGCGAGGTCGGTGCCGTAGGGCGTCGCGGCCCGCGTGCCGACCACGGCCACCGCGCGCTTGCCCACGAGGGGTAGCGCGCCTTGAACGAACAGCGCCGGCGGCGGGTCGGCGAGCGCCGCCAGACGCGTTCGAGGCCACTCGTCATCCGCTGGCGTGAGGGCGCGTTGGGCCAGGCCCCCGAGATCGGCGAGCAGCTTGGGCACGCTCACGCGCGGGCGCTTGCGAAGCACGGCGGCCAGACGCTGCGAGGGCACGCGTCCCTCGACAAGGTCCTGCGGTGCCACGCCGTGGGCCAGCGCCTCGCGAACAGGGCGGGCAAGCGTTCCGCCCCACAGCGACAGGGTGAGCCAGGCGGTGCGTTCGTCCACACCGACGCCACGTGGGGCGTTGCGGTGCGGTCACACGCGGTCTACTTGACTTGGTGCCAAAGGTGGCCGTCGTAGCCGACCCTGCCGATCGCAAGCCGCCCGGTGATGGCTCGGGCATGCTTGATCTCGTTGGTGGCGTCGAACGCCGCGCCGAGCACGGCGCCCGTCCATTCGGGGCGGTTGAGTCCGCCCGCGGAGCCGCTGTAGTCCGGTGCGTCCGTCATGACGATCGTGCCGCTCTGGTTCACGCAGAAGGTCCGGCGGCCGCTGTTGTTGTAGACGATCGGCCACGCGTAGCAGCACCACGTCACCTCGGAGAGGTTGATGTCGACGATGTCGTGGAACTGGCCGACGCGCTCCGGGTAGCGGCGCCCGTCGGGCTGCGGCAGGTAGATCTGGAAGCAGTAGCCGGCGCGCTGGATGTGGCCCCAGGGCGCGAGCACCGTCTGGAAGCTGCCGCTGGTGAGGATGGGCGGGCTGAGCGGGGGGCGGACAGGCGCGCCCAGCGGGGCGCGCGGGCCACGCATGCCCGCCATCTCCATGAAGCCGCCGAACTCGCCGATGCCGTCGCCGTCGCGATCGACGATGGCGCGCGCTTGGAACTGCGTCTGGGCCTGCGCAATGAGGCGCAGCGCGTCGATGGCTGCGACCTCGTTCGCCTGCAGCTTGCTGTTGAGGAAGTTGGGGATCGCGATCACGGCGATCAGGGCCAACACCGCCGTGACGACGATCAGCTCGATCAGGGTGAAGCCGCGGTTCGCGGCGCGCTTGACCTTGGACATGCTCCCCCCCTGGGGCGCCGACGCCTTCCCTACCTGATCCCTGGATCACGGCACCGGGTGAAGCACCGACGACCCGTGTCCCTTTCGACTGGTCGCAGCGCGTGCTGAAGTGCGACGTCGTGTCGTGCAGGAATCGCGCTGGGGCCTGGGGCCTACGTCTCGGGGCCGTGGCCGTGCGCGCGGCTGCTCGCGCCAAAAGCGATCGAGGCCGCGACCCTTGCAGGTCGCGGCCTCGGAAGGTGGGAGTCGCCCGGCCGGCTGCCGGGGCGAGTGTGGACTAGCCGACCTGACGCCAGGTGAAGCCGCGGCGGGCCTGCCCAGCGGCCACCGATCGCGGGCTGGCTCGTGATGTCACCGGGCGCCGTGAAGGCGGCGTCATCCGGGCGGGGCCCGTCGGGACCGTCGAAGGGGTGGCGTCGTGTTCTCGGTCGCCAGGACGTCGCCGGCCTGGTTCACGAAGAACGTACGGTTGCCCGACTGCTGGTAGGAAGCCGGCCAGGCGTAGGCGCACCACGCCGTCTCGGCGAGGTCGGGGTCCTCGGCTGCGCCGTCGAGGGCCGCGCCGGCAGCACCCTCGACCACGCCAGCGCCGTTAGCGCCGGCAGCCAGATGCGGAACAGGTAGCCGCTCTTGCTCACGTAGCCACCGACGCCATCGGTGGCGACCGTGCGGAACGCGCCGGACAGGACCGGGGGGACGAGCGCGGCGGGCATGCGGCCGCGCCAGCGCCGGACAGCTCGTAGAACGTGCCGTACTCGCCGGTGCCGTCCGTGTCCAGGTCAAGGCGGCCGCCCTGCTGGAACTGGGCCTGGGCCGACACGAGGTTACGAAGGGTGGCGATGGCGGCCGTCTCGTTGGCCGACAAACGCGCGGCCAAGAGGTTCGGGATCGCGATCGCGGCGATGACGGCGATGATCGCGATCACGATCATCAGCTCGATCAGGGTGAAACCGCTCTGCTTGCGGGACATGTTTCTCTCGCTCCTGAAAATAGGGTTACGGGTGGTTGAGCCTGCTCCAGGCGGAGACGGCTGCCAGCGGGACCTCTCGGTCTCGCCCCCCCTGCCGGGCTCGCGGCAGAGCGCCGCGGTGAGGCGGCGTGTTCGACTCCGACCCCGGCTGAGGCCGGAGCGGTCCCCCTATCGGGTGCCGGGCTCGCCAGACTTGAGCGAGAGGCCCGCTTTTTGGGCCAGCGCCTCGAGAGAGGCCGCACGGTCGGCCTCCATCCGCGTCAGGAGGGCCTGCAGATAGGCCGCGCCGTTGACGGCGTTGATCTCGCGGGCCCGCCCGAGAGCCGCCTCGGCGTCGCTGGACGCACCGGCCGCCTCGAGCCCGATGGCTGCCTCGACGGCCACCCGGGCGTCCCCCGGAGCCACCCGCAGCAGGCGACGCCACGTGGCGGCTGCGCCTTCCGGGTCCTGCAGGTCGGCCAAGTCGCGCGCCAGAGCGAACACTACCTCCGCCCCCGTCCAGTCGTGGCCTTCGAAGAAGACCTCGCTGCTGGCGGGCAGGGGTTCGGCGAGGCCGCCCCAGGCCTTCGCGAGGAGGCCCTTGGCTTGCTCCCGCTGCTCCTGACGCACGGCCACCGTGGCCCGGGTCTGGGCGCGGAAGACTCCCACCAAGGGGATCGTGTCGAGGTCCGACGGCGGATCCCTGAGGGCACCCAGGGCCTCGTCGTTGCGCTTGGCGCGGAGCAGCATCCGCGCGTGCTCGAGCTGGGCCAGCTCGCGGCCGACCCCGGGCGACTCCGCATTGACGGCCTCCGCGCCCGCGGCAATGGCCTCGTCGAGGCGCCCCGCCGAGGCCAGGGCCAGCGCGCGCATGCGGTGATGCAGGCCGCGCAAGTCGTCGGGGAGGCCCGCGAGCGGGTAGTCCTCTTCGAGAGCGCGCAAGACCACCGTGCCCGACGGGTCCTGCTGGAGCGGGATGGAGAGGTTCTCCATCTTCTTCTGCAGGGCCAGATGCTCGTCGGCTTCGTTGACGGCGCGCCGGTCCATCCAGGCCATCACCAGGGCCACGAGCAAGACGAGCCCAAGACCGTAGAGCAGGCTGCGCGAGAGGACGGGGTGGCGCAGACGCCACGGCAGCGCCGCGGCCGCCGGCGCCTTCGCGCCCGCCTGCGCCTGCTCCACCCGCGGCCGCTGCCCGTCCACCGTCCCGTCTCCCTTGCCGGCTCGCTCACGATGCCCTGGCGGGCGCGACGGCAGCCGCGCCCGCCGGGAGCCTACCGCGCTGCCAGCTGCTTCTGGAGCTCGAAGATGGGCAGGAACACCGACAGACAGATCGTGCCGACCAGCAAGCCCATGATGGCGATCATGATGGGCTCGATCAGGCTCGTCAGCTGCTTCACCGTGGCGTTGACCTGTTCCTCGTAGAACTCCGCGATCTTGTCGAGGAGCTGCTCGAGCGAGCCGGTCTTCTCACCGATGCCGATCATGCGCGTGACCATCGGCGGGAACACCGGGCTCTGCGCCAAGGGCTCGTTCAGCGGCTCGCCCTTGCGGACGTTCTCGCGCGCGTTCAGCACCGCATCCGAGATGATCACGTTGCCGCTCGTGTCGGCCACGATCTCGAGCGCCCCAAGGATCGGCACGCCCGAGCGGAGCATGGTGGCGAAGGTCTTGGAGAAGCGCGCCAAGCCGACCTTCTGGAACAGGTTGCCGAACACCGGCAGGTGCAGCATCAACCAGTCCCACTGCGTGCGACCGCTCTTCGTGCCCTTGTAGATCTTCAAGAGGATGAAGAGGCCGATCATGCCCACGAAGATCAGCGGGTAGTTGTTCTCGCACCACTCCGAGGCACCCAGCACCGCCTTCGTCAGCCCGGGAAGCTCCACGCCAAGACCGACGAAGATCTCCTTGAACTTCGGGATGATGTAGATCATCAGGAAGAAGGTGATGCCGAAGATCAGCACCAACGACACGACCGGGTAGGTCATGGCGCTCTTGATGTTGCGCTTCAGGCGCTGGGTCGACTCGAGGTACTCCGCCAGGCGCAACAGGATGTCGTCCAGCTGACCGGAGGCCTCACCGGCCTTGATCATGCTGACGTAGACGTCGGTGAACACGTTGGGGTAGCGATCCAGCGAGGTGCTGAGGTCTTCGCCGCCACGCACGGACGCCACGACCTCGCCGAGCAGCATGTTGAACTGCCTGCTGGCCGCCTGCTCGCGCAGGATCTCCAAGCACTCGAGCAGGGGAATACCCGCGCCCACCATCGTGGCGAGCTGGCGCGTGAAGATGACGACCTCGTCCTTCTTCCGCACACCGGGCTTCATCCCGCCGATGTGGATCTCCATCGACAGGCCCTTCTTGACCGGCGGGCCCCCCGTGGACGCTGCCGGGGCCGGGCGCGACGGTTTGGTGGCGCGCCCGCCGCTTCCGGACTTCTCCTCGACGCGCAAGGGCGTGAGGCTGCGTCGACGCAGCTCTTCGACCAGCTCGCCTTGGCTGCTGGCTTCGATCTTGCCCTTGACCGTGCGACCGTCGGTTCCGACGGCGCTGTACTTGAAGGTCGGCATCGTGCGTCCTCTAGTCCATCTCGCCCATGGTCACGCGCAGCACCTCTTCGATGCTGGTCTTGCCACGGATCGCGTTGTTCAGGGCCGCCCGGCGCAGCGAGACCATTCCGTTCTCGAGAGCCTGGCGGCGGATGTCCACGGCGCTACGGCCGGCCACGACCATGCGCTTGATCGACTCGCTCATCGGCAGCGTCTCGAGCAGCGCGAAGCGGCCCGCGTAGCCCTGGCTGCAGCGGCTGCACCCCTTGGGCTGCATCAGCTCGATGCCCGCGCTGATCTCTTCCTTCGTGAAGCCGACCTGCAACAGGCGGTCTTCGGGGGCCTCGAAGGGCTTCTTGCAGTGCTTGCACAGGCGGCGGATCAGACGCTGGGCCGAGACCAGTAGCGTGGCCGAAGCGACCATGAACGGATCGACGCCCATGTCCATCATGCGGCTGATTGTGCTGGCCGCGTCGTTCGTGTGCAGCGTGCTCAGCACCAAGTGACCCGTGAGCGCGGCCTTGATGGCGATGTCGATCGTCTCGCGATCGCGGATCTCACCGAGCATGACCACGTCGGGGTCCTGACGCAGGATCGAACGCAGGGCCGCGCTGAACGTGAGGCCGCCCTTCGGGTTGACCTGCACCTGGTTGATGCGGTCCATCTGGTACTCGACGGGGTCCTCGACCGTGACGAAGTTGGCCTCGTCGTCGAAGATCTCCTTCACCGCGCTGTACAGCGTGGTCGTCTTGCCCGACCCCGTGGGACCCGTCACGAGGATCATCCCGTAGGGGCTCGCGATGGCGTCGCGGAAGTCCTTGAGCGCCTTCTCCTCGAAGCCGAGCGTGTCCAGCGACAGCGCGAGGTTCGACGAGTCGAGGATACGCATCACGACCTTCTCGCCGTGCACGGTCGGAAGCGTGCTCACGCGGAAGTCGATCGTGCGGCCCTCGGCGCGCACCTGGAACTTGCCGTCCTGGGGCTTGCGCCGCTCGGCGATGTCGAGCTGCGACATGATCTTCAAGCGGCTGATGACCGCGTTCTGCATGGTCTTGGGCGGCTCGGGGCCCTCGAGCAGCGCGCCGTCGACGCGGTAGCGCACGCGCACGCGCTTCTCGAACGGCTCCACGTGGATGTCGGACGCCTTGGTCTTGACCGCCTGGTAGATGATGTGGTTGACGATCTTGACGACCGGTGCTTCTTCGCCCTCGCCCAGCGAGCTGACGTCGACGACTTCCGTCTCCTGCTCGATCTTGGGGATGTCCGTGGAGATCCCGTCCACGTCGGCCAGGAAGGCCGCCATCTTCTCGGTGTCCGCGCCGCCGTAGAGGCGATCGATGGCCGGACCGATCCGGTGGTCCAAGGACAGCGCCAGACGCAGCTCGCAGCCGGTCTGGATGCGCAGGTCATCGTGGTGCACCACGTCGAAGGGGTTGCTCACGGCGACGGTCAGCTGGTCACCGATCTTGGAGAGCGGCAGGCAGCGCGTCTTGCGCGCGAGCTCGGCGCTCACGGCCTCCTTGGCGTCATCGCTGGGCGTCACGCGATCGAGGTCGATCGGCGGCACGTTCAGGCGGTCGGCCAAGATGCCGAGCAGGTCGCCTTCCTCGATGACCTCCTTGTCCAGGAGGTGCTGCGTGACGGAACGCTCGCCCTTGGAAGCAACCTGCGAGGCTTCGAGGAGCACGTCGAGGTCGACGGATCCCGTCTCTTCCAGGATGCGAACGATGCGACGACTGAAGCTGACCATGGTGGATCCCTCTCTCCGCCTCGACTCACGCCATCTGCAGCGTGCGCTTGAGGTCCTCGATGTCGCCCGAGTGCTGAAGAGCCTGTTCGAAGGTGATGTGGCGGTCGCGCACCAGCTGGCCGAGGGCCTGGTTCATGGTCTGCATGCCCAGCTTCCCGCCGGTCTGGATGATGCTGTAGATCTGATGGGCCTTGTCGTCGCGGATCAGGGCGCGAACGGCACTGTTGGCCATCATCACCTCGAGCGCGAGCACGCGACCGGAGCCGGACGCGGCCGGGATCAGCTGCTGACAGAACACGGCCTGCAGCGTGAAGCTGAGCTGTGTACGGATCTGCTGCTGCTGATGCGCCGGGAAGACGTCGATCACGCGGTTGATCGACTGCACCGCGTCGCTGGTGTGCAGCGTGCCGAACGTCAAGTGACCGGTCTCGGCGATCGTCAGGGCCGCCTCGATGGTCTCCGTGTCACGCATCTCACCGACGAGCACGACGTCGGGGTCCTCACGCAGCGCGCTCTTCAGCGCGTGCTTGAAGCCCTTGGTGTCCGAGCCCACTTCGCGCTGGTTGAACAGACAGCCCTTGTTGCGATGCAGGAACTCGATCGGGTCCTCGATCGTGAGGACGTGATCGGCCCGGGTGTCGTTGACGAAGTCGAGCATCGCAGCGAGCGTCGTGCTCTTGCCGCTACCGGTGGCGCCGGTCACCAGGACCAGCCCGCGGGGCAGGGCCGAGATCTGCTCGCAGATCACGCGCGGCAGGCCGAGCTGGTCGAACGGCCGCACCTGCTCGGGGATCATTCGCAGCACCGACCCGACGCTGCCGCGCTGGTAGAAGACGTTCACGCGGAAGCGACCCAGGCCCTCGAGGCCGAACGAGAGGTCCAGCTCGTAGTCCTTCTCGAAGCGCGCGATCTGGTCCGACGTCAGGAACGAGTAGATCAGCGTCTTCGTGGCTTCCGGCCGCATCGGGTCGTGTTCGGTGTCGTACAAATGCCCGTCCACGCGGACCTTGGGGGGCGAGCCCGCCGAGATGTGGAGGTCTGAGCCGCCCTGGGCCACCAGGATCTGCAGCAGCTCCTCGATCGTCACCGTCGCCATGGCCACACCCTCCGACGTGGGTCCGCTTGGGAGGTCCCACGAGGGACCTGCGGGCCCCTATCGACAGGGCACGTGCAGATGCTTGAACATGGATGTGGGCGCCTGCGCGACACCTACGCGAACGCAAACGGCCCCCGTCCGCGAAGCGGACGGAGGCCGGAAGGTCGGGCGTGGGCCGATGCCCACCCCGGGATCGAGCGGGTGACCTACAGGGAGATCACGATCTCCACGCGGCGGTTGCGCGCCTGGTCGCTGCGGCTGCGCTCGGGGGTGACGAGCGGCTCGCTGGAGCCGCGGCCCTGCACGTCGATGCGGCCGACACCGGCGCTGGACAGGTGCGTGGCCACGGTCTGGGCGCGAGCCACGGACAGCTGCTGGTTGCTGCTCCAGCGGTCCTTCGACTTGACGATGGGCGTGCTGTCGCTGTGGCCGATGACGGCGACGCGGGCGTCCGGGAAGCGACGCAGGGCCGCGGCCGTGGCACGGGCGACGGCGTCCGCCTGCGAGGGCGAGCGCAGCTTGTCGTCACCGGACTTGAAGCCGTCCGTCAGGCGGACGATGACGCGGTCGCCCTGGCGGACGACCTCGGCACCCGAGGCCTGGGTGCGGAGCGTGGTCTCGAGCTCGGCCACGGCGCGGTCGACGGGGACGTCGGTCGTGCCGGCGGAGGACCAGCCGCTCGGAAGCGGCGGGGAGTCGATGATCTCGTCCTGCTGACCCACCATCTTCTCGCGGACGCGGTTCAGCTCGTCCTGGAGCGCGGCCTGCTCGGCCTTCATGCGATCGAGCTCGGCGCGGGACGCCTCCAGCTCGGCGCGGGTGGCGCTGCCAGGAGCCGTCGCGCCGGGGGCCGCGGCCAGGGGAGCGCTGGTCCAGCCGTCCGTCGGCGCCTGGGGCGCCGGGTAGTCACCGCTGGGGAAGGGGTCGACGTAGGTCGGGGCGCCGGGCAGGCCGTTGGCGTCGGCGAACGAGCTGCTCGGACCGGCGTAGGCGTCGCCGGGCATGCTCGGGGCGGGCGGGATCATGGCGTAGCCGCTGCTGGCGGCGCCCGAGTTGGCGGGCGACGTGCGCTTGGCGCGGCGGGAGCTCTGGCAGCCGCCCAGGACGGGCAGGGCCACGAGCGCGACGAGGGCAGAGCAGAGGACGCCCTTCCTCGTGATGACGGTCTTCCTCATGGGAGTACTCCTTCGGGCTCGACGGGAGATGGAGGTGCGCTGGGTGGTTTTCGGGAGTCGCCGCGGCGCACCGTGGGCTCACGCCACGCCGCGGCGTCTGGATGCGCGAAACGCCTGATCAGGCGTTCGGAGCGATGTAGATCTCGACGCGGCGGTTGCGCGACTTCGAGCTCTTGTCCCCGCCGGAGTCGAGCAGACGCTGCGCGCCGAAGCCCGCCGTGCTGACCTGGCTGCCGGCGAGGCCGGACTGGGTGAGAAGCTCACGCACGGTCTCGGCACGGGCCTGGGAGAGGCGCTCGTTGGTGCCCCACTTGGCCTTCGTGCGAACGAGCGGGTCGGCGTCCGTGTGGCCCTCGACGAGGACCTGGGCGCTCGGGTACTGCTCGTTGATCAGGCGGCCGAGGCCGACGATCGCCTGCACGGCTTCCTTGTTCTCGAACAGCTCTGCCTGGCCCGACTTGAACGCATCGGGCAGCACGATCGCGACGCGCTCGCCGTAGCCATCGTTGCGGATCTCGACCGGGAGGCCACGCAGGCCGTAGCGACCCAGGCGGTCCTGCAGGTCGCGCTGCATGGCCAGAGCCTGCGGGCTGGGGCCCGTGCGCAAGTCGGGGAGCGAGTCCACGACGGGCGGCGTCGGCGGCGTGTTGACCAAGCGGTCGCGCAGGTCGCGGTTCTGCGACTGGAGGCTGTCGAACTCGGCGCCGAGGTCGGCCACCACCTGACGCGCCTGGGCAAGGTCCGTCTGGAGGCGGACGAGCTCGCTGCGCATGTTGGCAACGTCCTGCGCGTTCGCATCGGCACCGGCATCCGCCAGCGCCAGCTGGTCACGCAGCTCGCGCTCGCGCGACGCCGTCAGCTCCTGGTTGCGATGGGCGTCGGCAAGCTGCCCCTCGAGCTGGCCCATGCGGCCGTTCAGGCCGTCGAGCTGGCCGCCGCGATAGCGGGCGACCTGGATGGCCTTCTTGTGGGACTTGCTGATCGAGCACGCGGGCAAGGCCACGACGGCGATGCCCATCACCGCCAGGGCCACGAGCCGCGAAATCGAAAGGCCCCGGATCGCTTGGCATTCGCGCATGACATTCCTCCTTCAACCGGGTGGGAGCTGCACCGGCGAGGTGCCGCGGCCCGGCAGGGCGCTCTTCAAACCGGACAGCGACGTCGGACCCGGAGCGAGGAGGTGTCTCGCCGATCACGCCGACGAGTCGGCACGGCGACCTCTTCGCACGTCCTGATGGAGCCGGGGGTCGCGGCGAGATCGCGTGAGCGAGCCTCTCACGCGCCTGCTGCAAGCCCCTCCTCGCCCCGGGCCACAACGCGCTGGGGCGATTCGATCACGGGGTGCCGGTCGGTCAAGCGGAAAAAACACAAGATCTGGGGGCTGTTGGGCGGTTCCCCCACCAGACCTTCACCCCCCCCGTCGGACGAAGGAGGGGTACGCCTCGACGATCAACCACCAGATCCACGCCGGTGCGAGCAGGCACGCCGCACCGCCGAGCGCGAGGAACGGTCCGAAGGGCACGTAGCGGCTCGAGTTGCGGAACAACCACAGGTGTTCGTCCTCGGCTTCCGTCAGCTGCTCGAGGCGCAGGCGCCAGCGCGACGCCCCACCGTGGGGCTCGCTTGCCACCACCACGCCCGGTCGGTCGATGGTGACGTCGTCGTCTTCCAGCACCCGCATCGCATCGAGAACGAGATGCACGCGGACGGGCGTCTCCTGGGGAAGCGCCGGGCCCCCATCGAGCACGAGCAGGCCGTCCTTGACGCGGACGCTCGAGACCTCGTGGACGACGTCGCCCGCCTCGACGCGGACCCGGGCCGGCAGGGCACGGAGCTTGGCAAGGACCACGATGAAGAGCCCGATCACACTGCCCACGACGCAGCCGACGACGAGGGCGACGAGCACGTACACGGGTCCGACCAAGGCCCCGATCCAGGCCAGGAGCTTCACGTCGCCCAGGCCCATGGCCTCGCGCTTCTTGAGCGCCGAGGCGATCCAGCGGATGGCCAGGAGGACGCCGGCTCCGACGGCCGCGCCGGCGAGCGCCACGAGCCAGGCATCCAGCGCGGGGCTGACGCCGGCCAGCATGGGCTTGGGCCGGTCGGGCAAGGCCATCCAGGGGGCCGCGGCCAGGGCCGCCACCAAGCCCGGCTTGGAGATCTTGTCCGGGATGATCTTGTGGTCGGCGTCGATGAACGTGACGGCGACGAGCGCGGCCAGATGGATGGCCACGAGCAGGGCCGTGACCGGGTGGTCTTGCCAGGCCAGCCAGGCGGCCAGGAACAGGGCGCCGGTCAGCAGCTCCACGAAGGGGTAGCGGAAGGGGATCCGGATGCCGCACCCCGCGCAGCGGCCGCGGAGCAGCAGCCACGAGAGCACGGGCACGTTCTGGAACCAGCGAATGGACTTCCCGCATCCCGGGCAGCGCGAGGGCGGGTGCGAGAGGCTCTCGCCGCGCGGCAGCCGCCAGATGACGACGTTCAGGAACGAGCCGACGACGAGCCCGACGAGGGCGGCGAGGACGGGATAGAAGGCCGGAGGCGGCATGCCTCCCTCAAGCGGACGCGGTGACGTAGGCCTTGAGGGCCGAGCGTGCGTCGTCGTCCAGATCCGGGAAGAAGACGCCCGTGTCGAACACCTTGGGCTCGGCCTCGTGGCTCCAGACGACCACACCGGCGATGTCCAGACGGGCGTCCTCGCTTTGGCCGATGCGCTGGCCGGGCAACACGAGGACGACGCCCACGCGGGTCATGGCCGGCAGGCCCTGCTCGCAGCGCAGGCGCGCGCCGGACTCGCTGAGGTCGATCAGCTCGAAGGCCGTCTGGTCGCCCTCGCGTCCGGTCAGCAGGCAGATGCCGCCCGCCTCGACCCGTGCGTGTCGACGGCGCTCCGCCCCTTGCGGGTTCGCGCTTCCACGGTCGGTGTCGGTTCCCTGGACGGACATGGCAGCCCCCCATTGCTCGGGTGGCGCGCTCGCGAGGGCCACCTACGCCCGCAGGCTATCCCGATGCGGCAGGAGGTCCGCGGGAGAAGTTGCGGCCCCCACCGCACCCCCCGGACGCCGGATGACCGGCCTCCCCGGCCTGGGGCCCCCGCCCGCTACGCTCTCGACCCTCCGGGCCGGCGATACGAGCCTCGCCGGTCCGGTTCGCCGGGTGGCCCGGACCCGACCGCGCCGGCCTCCCTTGCCCTTCCAGGAGTTCCCATGGCCAACCTCAACAAGGTCCTGCTCATCGGGCGCCTCACGCGCGACCCCGAGAGCCGCGCCACGTCCGGCGGCGCCGCCGTCGTGTCGTTCGGCCTCGCCGTGAACCGCACCTACATCCGCCGCGACAACAACGAGAAGGTCGAGGAGACCTGTTTCGTCGACATCGAGGCCTGGGGCCGCACGGGAGAGACCATCCACCGCTACATGAAGAAGGGCCGCCAGATCTTCATCGAGGGTCGCCTCAAGTTCGACACGTGGGAGCGCGACGGCCAGCGTCGCAGCAAGCTCAGCGTGGTCGCGGAGACCTTCCAGTTCCTGGACGGCGGAAGCGACGGTGGCGACTCGGGCGGTGGCGGCGGCGGTCACTCCGCGCGTCGCTCGGCTCCGGCCAGCGTCGGCGCCCGCGACATGACGCCGCAAGACGACTACGGCGACGCCGACGATATTCCGTTCTGACCTGCCTGCGGCAGGTCATCACTGGTTGAGCCCCCTCCGGGGGCTCGCGCTGGGCGCGCAGCCCTCCAATGTTTGAGCGCCCTCCGGGCGCTCCCGTTCGGCACGGAGCCGTCGCGCCCTGGGGTGTGAGTGCGTGGGGCGCTCGGCGAGCCGGGGTCTGATCCCGTGATGCGGTGGCGCGGAGCGGCAACGCGGGGCGCGGGGTCTGGCTCCGCCGAGGGGTAGTCGCAGGGCGGAACGCCCCCCGCGAGCGATGGCAAGGGCCCCCACACTGGCGAATGCCGCACTTCGGGTGTCAGACCCGGCGCCCCGCGTCGCTAGCGCTCCGCTGCGCCGGATCAGACACCTCCGTGCTCCCTTGCGTCCGAGCGCCTCGCCGCATCCCCGCCGGCGAGCGATGCACTTCGGAGCCAGGCACGCGGTCCGCGCCGCATGCGGCGCCACCGCGAGCCTGGCACCTACGCGCCGTGCTCCCGCGCGCGGCGCTCGGTGATGGCTTGGGTGAGGGCCTCGTCCTCGCGACGACCGAGCAGGACGGCGGCCACGTCCTTGCCCGCTTGCACGGCGGGCTGACCCTGGGGATCCACACCGAGCAAGTGCGCCCAAGCCACCACGCCCATCTCGGCGACCTGGAAGAACGCCGCGACGCTCGCCTCGTCTGCGGCCGCAAGCTGCACGGTCACCACGGGACGCCCGCGCGCCGCGAGCGCATGCCGCGTGCCCTCGAGGCAAGCCGCTTGGATCGGCGCCAGCTCGGCATGGATGCGCGCGCCGACCTCGTCACTCGGCGGCGCACCGAGGGGCGCCTCGATGATCAGGACCAAGCTGTCGTCCGGACCATCCAGCAAGCGCTGCAGCAGGCTGTGCTGATCGGCCGGGCCTCGTGCGGCCAGAGGCACGGGCCCGACGGGACCCTTGGGCGAGACCTTGCCGAGGCTCTCGCCCAGGAGCTGCGTCCACCATGGGCCAAGTGGCGCCAGCCGCTCGCCGTACGGCATCAGCACGTTGACCTTGCGCCCCGTGCTCCACGCCGCGTGCTGCAGCGCCGCCAGCTCGAGCGCCGGGTTGGCACCGACGTCGGCCAAGGCCAGCTGGCGTCCTTCGCGTGCGCCTGCCTCCAACGCCATCACGTCGACGTCCGAGAGAGCCGCCGGGAGCAGGCCGACCGCGGCGAGACCGGAGAAGCGTCCGCCGATGTTCGTGGCCAAGTCGAAGCACGCGTAGCCGGCCTCGGCCGCTCGCGCACGAAGCGGGTTGTCGCCCTCGCCGGCGACCACCGCGATGGCGGCTCGCGCGCCTTCCGGGCCCAGCTCGCCGACGAGCCACGCCTCGAGCTGCCCGAACACGGCCATCGACTCGAGCGTGGTGCCCGACTTCGAAACACCCAGCAGGCGCGTGGCGTGCGGATGCCAGGACGCTGGCAGCCGCGAGATCACGTCCGGGTCGGCCGTGTCCAGCACCACCAGCTCCTGGCTGCGCACGTGACGACGACGAAGCGCAGCGAAGCAGCGAGCCGAGAGTGCCGAGCCGCCAATGCCCGCGACGACGAGCGTGCTACGGGGGTCGAGGGACGCGGCGTAGGCCTCGACCTTCGCCGCCACGCCTTCCCCCCCACCGGGCACGAGGAACGCGAGCGAGCCCTCCAGCCCCCGCGCGGCTTCGTCCCGCCATGCGGGGAGCTGTCGCGCCAAGACGGTCCGCGCTTCGGCATGGGCCTGCGCCAGCTTGCTGCCCCGCAGGGCGTGCACACCGTCCACGCGGACGGCCGAGCGCGGTGTCACGGGCGAGGCGGTGGTCATGGGCGGCAGTCTACGGGCGCCGCCGCGGGGGCCCGTCGACCGCCCAGACCCGCCGGATCGCGGCCGCCAATCGAAGGCGATGTGGGCGGAAGATGCGCACGAAGGTCATCCCCTCATGCGCGCCCTCGGATACGGCCTTCTCGAACTCGGCCCACCGGGCTGCCAAGTCAGGTTCCCTCAGACGTGACATCGCGCCGACGAGCGCATAGGCCTCCACGTAGTCCAACGGCCACATGCGTCGGACGCTGGCGACCGGGTCGTAGCCGATCTCGGCAACGCGCTGTGCCGCCGCCCGGCTTCGCTGGATCTCGACCGGGCGGTCAAGTACGCCGAAGCGTGCACGTCCATCGGCGCGCACCGTGTACTGGCTGAGGGCAACCGCGAGCCCCTCGCGATACCAGATCCAAACGCTTCCACCAAAGCACCCGCACAGGCGTGTCTGGACGACATGGGTCAGCTCATGGAGCGCGGTGCTCAGCGTCGCGCGCTCGTCGGGCTGCAGGCACACGTCACAGGCGCCTCCGCAGTAGCTCGCCCAACCGATGGACGGCAGCGAGGAGGCTCCCTCGCCGTACGTGCGATCGAGGGCCCGTAGGTAGCCCGTGCGCGTGGCGTGAACGCGCACCACGATCCTCCCGCGCCCATACAGCGGGTCCCCGCCCCATCGCTCACGCAGCACGTCCACGAGCTGGTCGCCCAGATGCACGATGGCCTCGAGCTGGGACCTGGGTACCGCGCCCGTCGCCATCACGTACCGACCGAACGCACGTTCGTGTTTCGCGTCGTCTTGCGCGTACCCCGCACCCGAGGCCGCCACGAACACCAGGGCAAGGGCGACGAGCGGCCCGGTCTTCCCCACGCGAGAGCGCCTTCCCATGGCGGGAGGGTAGCGCGGACGCCGCCCCCTGGGTCCAATGAGGGCATGACGGAACCGATTCCCACGGGCGTCGTGTGGCGCCCGGACCCCGAGGTTGCTTCGCGCACGCGCGTGGCCCGGCTGATGCGGCGCGTGGGCGCCACGTCCTTCGAGGCGTTGCACGCCTGGTCCGTGGCGGACATCGGGCGCTTCTGGGACACCGCCCTCGACCACCTGGGCCTCTCTTGGTACCGGCCCTACGAGCGGACGTACGACGACAGCGCGGGCTTCCCGTTCACGCGCTGGTTCGTCGGTGGTCGCACAAACATCGTGCTCAACACGCTCGACCGCCACCGCGATGGTGACCTCGCGGACGAGCCCGCCGTCGTCGGCGAGGCCGACGACGGGACGGTGCGCACGCTCACCTACCGCCAGCTCGACGACGAAGTAGGCCGCCTCGCAGCACTCCTGCGCTCGCTCGGCGTCGGGCCCGGCGACCGCGTGGGCATCTACATGCCGATGGTGGTCGAGGTCGTCACGGCGCTCTTCGCCTGCTTCCGCATCGGCGCCGTCGCGATTCCCGTGTTCTCCGCCTTCGGCGCCGAAGCCCTCGCCGTGCGTCTGCGCGACGCGGGCGCCGTCGCCCTCTTGACCGCCGACGGCGGCTACCGCCGCGGCAAGGTCGCGCCCGTCAAGCCCGCCGCCGACGCGGCGGTGGCCGAGGTCCCCACGATCCGCCACCAGATCGTGTTGCGTCGCACCGGCGAGGACGTGCCGTGGACCTCGGGCCGTGACATCGACTGGGAGGAGGCCGTCGCCGGCTTGCTGCCCGATCGCACGACGGAGGAGCTCGACGCGGAAGCCACCGCGATGATCCTCTACACGAGCGGCACCACGGGCAAGCCCAAGGGCACGGTGCACACGCATGCGGGCTGCCTTGCGCAGATGACGAAGGAGCTTGGCTACGCGTTCGACGTGAACGCGGGGGACCGCTTCTTCTGGCTCACCGACATCGGCTGGATGATGGGCCCGTGGGAGATGATCGGCGTCACCGCACTCGGCGGCGTCGTGCACGTGTACGAGGGCGCGCCCAACCATCCCCAGCCCGATCGCCTCTTCGAGATGGTGGATCGCCATCGCCTCACGCATCTCGGCTTGGCCCCCACCGCCGTGCGCCTGCTGCGACGCGCCGGCGACGACCTCGCGCGCGGCCATGACCTCTCCACGCTGCGCATCATCGGCAGCACCGGCGAGCCGTGGGACCCCGAGTCCTGGATGTGGTGCTTCGAGCACGTGGGCGGCAAGCGCTGCCCGATCATCAACATCAGCGGCGGCACCGAGCTCGTGGGCTGCCACTTGTCGCCGCTGCCCACGACACGGCTCAAGCCGTGCACGCTGCGCGGTCCGGCGCTTGGCATGGACGTGGACGTGTTCGACGACGAAGGTCGCTCGGTGCGCGGCGCCGTCGGCCATCTCGTGCTGAAGCAGCCCGCGCCGAGTCTCACCAAGGGCTTCCTCGGCGATCGCGAGCGCTACCTGGCCACCTACTTCGAGCGCTTCGGTCGCGACGTCTGGTACCACGGCGACTGGGCGTACGTGGACGAGGACGGCTTCTGGTTCCTCCAGGGACGCAGCGACGACACGGTCAACGTCGCGGGCAAGCGCATCGGCCCCGCGGAAGTCGAGGCGGCTGTCGTCGCCGTGCCCGAGGCGAGCGAAGCTGCGGCCGTGGGTGTGCCCGATGCGCTCAAGGGCGAAGACATCGTCGTGTTCGTCGTGGTCAAGCCGGGCGTGGCGGAGTCCGAGGACCTGCGCAAGCAGCTCTCCGATGCCGTCGTCGAGCACCTCGGCAAGACGCTGCGCCCCAAGGCCGTCCGCTTCGTGGACGCGCTGCCCAAGACGCGGTCGGCCAAGATCGTGCGGGGCGCCATTCGCCGGGCCTGGCTCGGCGAGACCACCGGGGACACCGCCTCCATCGAGAACCCCGACGCGCTGACCGCCATCGCCTCCAGTCGCCAGCGGGTGAACTGGTGCGCGGCCACCTGGCCGGCATCGGTCCTCCACCGCAGGCGTAGCCCGGCCCCGCGGCCCAGCGACGCTGCGAGCCCAAGTCGGTGGAACGCCGCAGTGGCGCGCGGTGCGGCGTGCGCGTCGTCTGCGCCCAGGTCGACGATTGCACCGACCCCGGCGCCGATCTCGCCGCCCGCGCCGCTTCCGAGCCCGAGCGATCGCGCACGCCCCGATCCGGCACCGAGGTCCCACCGGCGTCGACCGTGATCGAGCGGTGGTGAGCACGTGCGCGTCGCCGATGCGTGGACACCTCGCGATCAGACCTCGAGTCGCGGCCGAGTGCGCGCCCTTCCTGCGCCGGCGGAGGGCGCCAAACGCCAGATCGTGCGGCGGGATTCACCCGTCCCAGCGTCGGCGATCGCGCGCGCTCCAGCGAGATCTCGACCGGCCGAGGCCGGACTGCCCGGCAGCACGGCCGCCGCGCTCCCGCCGGAGCCGCCCCGTGTCCCCCGCCCGCGGGCGGGCACCGGGGGTCGAGGCTCTGGCGCGCCGCGGCGTCCACGGCGCGTCGGGACGGGCCGGCGCCTACCACTCGCCGCAGCCACGCGGCATCACCGGCCAGCGGCGACCGGCTCGTGGCCGCGTCTCGGCCGCGAGCCGCGTCTAGGCGTCGTG
Organism: Planctomycetota bacterium; assembly: GCA_020631815.1. Lineage (GTDB taxonomy): Bacteria > Planctomycetota > PLA2 > PLA2 > JAEUHO01 > JACKGW01. Next base: position 65,838 of record JACKGW010000013.1, read on the forward strand.
CCGCGTGGTGCACGTCCGCACCTGGTCGCCCGTCGCGCCGCTCTCCAGCCCCGGACGTCCTTCGTGGCACCAAGCCAAGAGGCGCACCACCCGTCGGCTGCTGCGAGCGGTCGGCTCGATCTCGCGGAAGCCATGGCCGTGGCCCACGCCGGCACCTGCGTCAGCGCGCCCCGTGCTGCGTGTGGCGCATACCCGGCCGGCTCAACCCTCATCGCCACCAGCAGCGGCCCCAGCGCCGCTGGGAGGCTGGCTCGGCCCTGCGCCCCATGGCCATCGAGATCCTCATCCCCACCACGCGCACCCTGGGCGGTGCAGCCCGCGTCCTCCTGCAGCAGCTGCAGACGAAGGGCTTCCAGAACATCGACCCGCCCGAGTCGCAGAACCTCGAAGTCGAGGTGATGAACGTCGACGGCGAGTCGGCGCCGCGCATGGTGCCCGAGGACATCAGCGCCGAGGACCGGGAAGAGATCAAGGCCAACCGCGAGCTGGTGTGCGTGCGCATCCCGCTGCGCCTGGGTCACTTCCTGCTGTTCCCGCGCTTCGTCGTGCTCTGCCGCCCCGATGACTACGACGACTTCATCAACGACCCGCGCGCGCGCCAGATCATCGGCCGCGAAGCGCTCGAGCTGGCCCACGCCTTCCAGAGCCCCGAGCTGATCGTGAGCGGCGACGCTGCCACCGACTTCCTCGGCACCGAGGCCACGACCTGGGAAGAGCTAAGGACGTCCTCGACGAAGAGGAAGTACTGCACCGCATGATCGAGCTGCCCGAGGTGGTGGAGCGGCGCAGCGCGGCTCGCCAGATCTCGGTCCCGACCACATCGGCCTAGAAGACCCGAGCTCGCCGATGGTGCCTCGCCCTGCGACCCGATGCGTGGAGGCGGCGCCAAGGAAACCGGCCGGGATGGAGCCTGATGCCGGTCCCTCTGACTTCACCTCAGGCCGCCAAGCGCGTCCGCCGGTGATCGCGCGTCGCAGCAGGCGGAGATCTCACCGACTCCGTACTCGAACCGCCGCACCCGCTCCAACACATCGGTTGCATCAGGCGCCACCAAGACGAGGTGGTCCGCGTAGCGTCCGGCTGACATGAAGCCAAGTCGCTCGGCGGCTTCGCGCACGAGCTGCCGTTCGTCCGGCTCGCCCAAGTCGTCGCGCGGCTCTTCGCCGGCGCCGGCCACCAACACCAACCGAGGCAGCGCGGCGCTACCCAGCCCGTCCAGCACGGCAGCCGCGCCCGGCAGGAAGTCCACGAGCAGCAGGTCGAGGCGCTCGTCCACGCCCGCATCGGCCAGCGCCTGCTGCAGCGTCGACGCATCGACCTCGATCGCACGCGTTCGGGCGCCCGCCGCGATCACGGGACCCAGCGCCGTGGCACTGGGCGTCAGGAACGCGAGTCCGTCCACGGGGCCCAGACCGGGCTCACTCCGTCCACCCTCGACGCGGTGGAACGTCGCGCGCGGCGGCGTTCCCGGCCCCCCGATCGCGCGTGCCAGGACCTTGCAGCCGGGCCGCGCCGCCCGGGCGCACTCCGCCTTGGCCGGGTCGGCTTCCACCAACAGTCCGCGCCAGCCGAGACTCTCGAAGAGGGCCGTAGGCGCGTCGCCCATGCCGTCGCCAGCGCCCAGCTCGGCGTACGAGCCTTCGCGCGCCTCGCCCAAGGCACGCCACGCGAAGACGTCGCGACCCAGCACGTCGCGTGCACCTTCCGGTCGTGCGGCGCGCGCCGCCTGCACGGCGGCGAGGAGACGTCCCGAGGCGACCTCACGTCCCTCGCGTCGCCGCACGACGAGCGCGTCCTCGATCCGTTCGAGCGCCTCTTCGCCTTCGTCGACGCGGCGTACGAGCCGTGCGAGCCGGCGGCGCAACCTGCGCTCGGCGCGGGCGACGATCGCCAGCGCCACGACCAAGACCGCGATCACGCCCCAGGCCACGAGCGGCAGCCCGAGCACCTCGATCGCGCCGAGGCGGCTGCCAGCCAGGCCCGCAGGCATCACGCTCAGCTGCCCAGCGTGAGGTCGTCGCCGACGCGGTCCAGGTGGCGGGCCAAGATCAAGCGCTGGATCTCGCTGGTGCCCTCGCCGATCTCGCAGAGCTTGGCGTCGCGCAGGATGCGCTCGGCGGGGTACTCGCGTGTGTAGCCCACACCGCCCAGGATCTGGATGGCGTCGTGCGCGGCGCGCATGGCCACTTCGGACGCATACAGCTTGGCCGCGGAGCCCACGGTGGCGAACGCCATGCCGCGGTCCTTGCGCCACGCCGACTCGTAGACGAGGTTGCGCGCGTTGTGCACTTCCATCGCCATGTTGGCGAGCTTGTGGGCGATGGGCTGCATGTCGATCAGCCGCTTGCCGAACTGCCGACGCTCGCGGGCGTAGGCGAGCGCCGTGTCCAGCGCGCCTTGCGCCAGGCCCAGCGCCATCGCGCCGATGGAGATGCGCCCGGCCTCGAGCGTCTTCATGAACTGCTTGAAGCCCGCGCCCTCTTCGCCCAGCTTGTTGGCGAGCGGGATGCGGCAGCCGTCGAAGACGATCTCGCGCGTGTCCGAGCCGCGCAAGCCGAGCTTGTCCTCGAGCACGCCGTAGCCCAGGCCCGGGGTGCCCTTCTCCACGACGAAGGCGCTGATCTGGCTGGTGTCGCCGACCTCACCCCCGGTGCGCGCCGTGAACACGATGGTTCCGGCGTGCGTGCCGTTGGTGCAGTAGATCTTGGTGCCGTCGATGACCCACGAGTCGCCGTCGCGGCGTGCCGTGACGCGCGTGGCCTTGGCGTCGCTGCCGGCGCCGGGCTCGGTCAGGGCGAACGCGCCGAGCTGCTGACCCGTGGCGAGCGGCGGCACCCAACGCTGACGCTGCTCCCGCGTGCCGAAGTTTTGGATGGGGCCCGTGCCGAGCGACGTGTGCGCGGCCACGGTGATGCCCGTGGTCCCGCAGACGCGCGAGAGCTCTTCGATGACGATGGCGTAGGCGAGGTAGTCCATCCCCGCACCACCCACCTCCTCGGGCCACGGCACGCCGAGCAGGCCCAGCTCGGCGAGCTTGGGCACCACCTCGGAGGGGAAGCGCTTCTCCTCGTCGAGCGCCGTCGCGTGGGGCGCGACCTCCTCCAGGGCGAAGTCGCGGACCATCCGGCGAACCTCGAGGTGCTCGTCGGCCAGGAAGGGGCTGGCAGCGGCGGCATCGGTCGCGGTCATCGAGGACTCCGGACGGGCGAGGTCACGTTCGGGAAGGGCAGCGCGCCGCGACACGCATCGCGGGGACGCCCATTGGACCCGCTGCCGCCGACGCCCTCAACCCGTGGGGGGAGACCTTATGTCGTGCGACCGGCGGCACGCCGACGTGCCACTTCGTCACGGACGTAGGTCACGAGCTCCGCGAGCGGCGTACCGGGCCCGAAGAGGCGTCCCACCCCCATCTCGGCGAGGCGGGCCGCGTCGTCCGCGGGGATGATCCCGCCCCCGGTGAGGAGGATGTCCCCCGCCCCGGCGGCCTTCAGCAGCTCCAGGACACGCGGGAACAAGGTCATGTGCGCGCCGGAGTGGAGCGAGAGGCCGACGGCGTCGACGTCCTCCTGCAGCGCCGCCTCGACGATCTGCTCGGGCGTCTGGCGCAAGCCCGTGTAGACGACCTCGCAGCCGGCGTCGCGGAGCGCGGCCGCGACGACCTTCGCGCCGCGGTCATGGCCGTCCAGGCCCGCCTTGGCGACGAGCACGCGGATGGGACGTTCGTCGCTCACGGCGCCTCCGTGCCGGCCTCGTCGGGGGCCAGGCGGGCGATGGCCTCGGCCAGGCCCAGCCGCCCGGCCACGACCTGGTCGGCCAGATCCTCGCGCAGGGCCCCCGCCCGGCGCCAGAACTCCCGGGCCCGGCTCGCGTCCACGGCGGCCGTGATCCGCGCCGCGGCCCGGGCGCGGCGCCGCTCGGCGACGACCTCGGGTGCCGCGCTGCCGGGCCCTCGGGCGACGAGCGCATCCCGCAGGGCCTCCACGCCGCGGCCGACCGTGGCCACGGTCCGCAGGACCGGCGGAGGCTGGATCGCCCTCAGCTCGAGCGCCGACTCCAGCGCGTGCACGAGTGCATCGGCACCGTCGCGGTCGTCCTGGTTGACCACGAGCACGTCGGCGGCTTCGAGCAGCCCCGCCTTCATGCCCTGGATGACGTCGCCGCTGCCGGGTGCGAGGACCACGACGGTCACGTCGGCCGCGCGGGTCACTTCGACCTCGCTCTGCCCCACCCCGACCGTCTCGATCAGGATCGGGTCGAAGCCCGCTGCCTCCAGCACGTCCGCCGCGTCGTGGACGGCCGACGCAAGGCCACCCAGCGCGCCCCGCGTGGCCAGGCTGCGGATGAAGACGTCGGTGTCACCCGACAGCGCCTGCATGCGGATGCGGTCACCGAGCAGCGCACCGCCGTGGAACGGGCTGCTGGGGTCCACGGCCAGCACACCGACGCGCGCGCCCGCTTGCCGCCACGCCACCGCAAGCGCCGCGACCAACGTGGACTTGCCGGCGCCGGGCGGGCCCGTGGCGCCGACGCGGAACGCGCGGCCTGGGACACGCAAGGCCTCGACCAGGGCGGGGCCGCGGTGCACGTCGCTCTCGACCCACGTCAACGCACGCGCCAGCGCCCGCCCGTCACGCGCGACCACGCGCGCGGCAAGATCGCGGACGTCGTCCCCGGTGCACGTCACCCGGCTCAGCTCGCCAGCAGGCTGCGCGCGATGACCAAGCGCTGGATCTCGGTGGTGCCTTCGTAGATCTCGGTGACGCGCGCGTCGCGGAAGTAGCGCTCGACGGGGAAGTCGCGCGTGTAGCCGGCCCCACCGTGGATCTGGACGGCCTCCTTGGCCGCGTCGTTGGCCGTGCGCGAGGCGAACAGCTTGGCCATGCTGGCCTCGCGACCGTGGGGCTTGCCCTGGTCCTTGAGCGAAGCCGCGCGCAGCGTGAGCAGGCGAGCGGCGTCCACGCGCGTGGCCATGTCGGCCAGCTTTTCCTGGATCGCGCCGAAGGCGCCGATGGGCTTGCCGAACTGCTCGCGCTCGCGGGCGTACTTGATCGAGGCCTCGAGGCAGGCCTGGGCGATGCCCACGGCCTGGCTTGCGATGCCGATGCGCCCCGTGTCCAGCAGCGACAGCGCCAGCGGGAAGCCGCGGCCCACCTCGCCGAGCACATTGCCGGCCGGCACGCGCACGTGGTCCAGATGCAGCTCCACCGTGGATGAGCCGCGCAGGCCCATCTTCTTCTCCTTCTTGCCCGGCTTGTAGCCGTCCCAGGAGGTCTCCACGAGGAAGGCGGTGATGCCCTTGGTGCCTGCGTCCGCGTCCGTACGGGCGAACACGACGACGAGGTCGGCCTGGTCGCCGTGACTGATCCACAGCTTGGTGCCGTCGAGCACCCAGTCGTCGCCGTCCTTCGTGGCCTTGCACACGAGGCTGCCGGCATCGCTGCCGCTTCCGGCTTCGGACAGGGCGTACGCCCCCAGCCACTCGCCCGCGGCGAGCTTGGGCAGGTAGCGCTGCTTCTGCTCGTCGGAGCCGAAGCGCATGAGGCTCTCGCACGTGAGGCTGTTGTGGACGGACAGCGTGACGCCCGTGCTGGCGCAGCAGCGGTTGACTTCCATCAGCACGAGGCTGGTCCCGACCGCGCCCAGCTCGCTCCCGCCGTAGGCCTCGCTCACGGCCATGCCGAGGAAGCCCATCTCCTTGCAGAGGTCGATCTGCTCGCGGACGAAGCCCTCGGCGGCGTCCGACGCCGCGGCACGGGGGGCCAGCTCGTTCTCGGCGAACTCGCGGGCCGCCTCCTGCAGGATGCGCTGGTCCTCGGTGAGGTCGAAGTCCATGGGCACGCTCTCTCCGGCGCCGGCCCCGGCGGCCTGGCGGCCCCCACCTTACGGGTGACGCCGGACGCGACCTCCTGGGGGCCGGAGCGCCGACCTGCCCGCCACGCCGCCTCTGCGGCGACCCCTGGTTCAATGCGCCGATGGAGCACGGACCCGCCGCCACCGACACGATCCGCTGCGTGGAGTGCGGGGCGTCCGTCCCGCGCGACGACGCCTTCGGCGTGGGCGAGGACCTGCGCTGCGCGGACTGCGCGCACGGGGTGGCCAAGCGGCTGCACGCCCGCGCCCGTCCCTCCCTCAAGCTGACCCGCCCCATCGCCACGATGGCGGTCTTGGCCGTGAGCGCCGCGCTCTTCCTGGTCGGAGAGGTCGCCGCGCGTCAGGGTCACGACGGCAAGCTGCTGCACGCGTACGCATCCCTCTTCCAGGACATGAGCGTCTGGGGCGACGGATGGTGGAAGCACGCCACCAGCATGTTCCTGCACGGCGGCATCCTGCACATCGGCATGAACGGCCTCGCCCTGTGGCAGCTGGGCCAGATCATGGAGCCTGTCTGGGGCCGCGTGACGTTCCTCGCCGTGCTGCTGGGTTCGGGCATCGCGGGCTCGGCGGCGTCCTGGATCATGAACGCGCCGGTGCCGACGGTGGGCTTGTCCGGCGGCATCTTCGGCCTGGCCACGTTCCTGTTCGCTCTACGTCGCCATCACGCGGTGGCCGCCGCCATCGCGACCACGCGCTTCCGCAACTCGCTCATCGCGTGGTTCCTGGCCTGCCTGGTGCTGACGTTCACGGGCACGTTCAACATCAGCAACTCCGGGCACGCCATCGGCGCCCTGACGGGATGGCTGATCGGCCGGGCGCACGTCGCCAGGAGAGGCAAGCTGGACGCGCTCGTGGCCGCAGGCTTGGTCGTGGTGGCCGTCTTGGCCGCATCGCGCCTCACGTTCGGCTCGTTCGACACGGCGGGCGGGGGCAAGGTCTCGCGAAGCGCCCTGCGGCAGCTGTACCTGCACTCGCAACAACAGCCGGAGCCGGAGCCGGAATCGCGGCCCGAGTAGGCGGTCCGGACTACGTGGGGTGCGTCCTACATCCCGTACGCGTAGAACCCGCGGCCCGACTTCCGGCCCAGCCAACCCGCCGCGACCATCTTCCGCAGCAGCGGCGAGGGGCGGTACTTGCTGTCGCCCAGGTCCCTGTGCAGGACCTCCATGATCGCGAGGCACGTGTCGAGGCCGATCAGGTCCGCCAGCGCGAGCGGGCCCATCGGGTGGTTCATGCCGAGCTTCATGATCTCGTCGATGTGCTCGGGCTGGGCCACGCCCTCCATCACGCACGTGACCGCTTCGTTGATCATCGGCATCAGGATGCGGTTGCTGACGAAGCCCGGGAAGTCGTTGGCGACGACGGGCACCTTGCCGACGGCCTCGGCGGCGTCGCGCACGGCGGTGAAGGTGTCGTCGCTCGTCTGCAGGCCTCGGATGACCTCGACCAAGCGCATCAGCGGCACCGGGTTCATGAAGTGCATGCCGATGAAGCGATCGGGACGCTTCGTGACGGCCGCCAGCTCGGTGATGGAGATGCTGGAGGTGTTCGAGGCCAGGATGGCGCCGTCACCGACCACGGTGTCCACGGCCCGGAACACCTTCTTCTTGATGTCGGCGTCCTCGATGATGGCCTCGACGACCAGGTCGCAGCCGGCGAGCGCCTCGATGCCGTCCACTGCCGTGACGCGCCCGACGGCCGCATCCGCGTCGGCCTGCGTCATCTTCTCCTTGGCCACGAAGCGGCCGAGGCTCTTGGCGATGCCGTCGCGCCCGCGGGTCACGGCCGCCGCGTTGCTGTCGAACAGCGTCACGGGCGTACCCGCCACGGCGAACACCTGGGCAATGCCGGCGCCCATCTGACCGGCGCCGATCACGCCGACGCGCTGGAACGTGGATGCGGACTGGCTCATGGCAGCTCCTTGGCGGATCGAGGTCAGCGGGCGACGGACAGCGCGACGGCGTTGCCGCCACCCAGGCACAGCGTGGCCATGCCCGTCTTCGCGCCACGGTTCTTCATGGCGTAGAGCAACGTCGTCAGGATGCGTGCACCGCTGGCCCCGATGGGGTGGCCCAGCGCCACGGCGCCGCCGTTGACGTTGGTGCGGGCGGCGTCCAGGCCCGCTTCCTTGGTGACGGCGCAGGCAGCCGAGGCGAACGCTTCATTCACTTCGACGAGGTCGTAGGACGACGTGGCCGTGCCCGTGCGCTTGGACAGGTTTTCCATGGCGACGACCGGGGCGTACATGACCCACTTGGGCTCGACACCGCCCGTCGAGTAGCCGGTGATCGTGGCGAGCGGCTCGATGCCGCGCTTCTTGGCGGCCTCGGCGCTCATCACGACAACGGCGCTGGCGCCGTCGCTGATCTGGCTGGCGTTGGCCGCGGTGACCTTGCCGTCCTTGCGGAAGGCGGGGCGCATCGCGCCGAGGCCCTCGGCCGTGGTGCCGTCGCGCACGCCCTCGTCGTGGCGCACGACGGTGACGTTGCCCTTGCGGTCCTTGATCTCGACCGGCACGATCTCGTCGTCGAAGGCGCCCGCGTCGCGGGCCGCGGCCGCGCGCTGATGGCTCGTGGCGGCGAACGCATCCATGTCCGCGCGCGACACGTCGCAGCGCTCGGCGATCAGCTCGCCCGTCTCGCCCATGTGGAAGTCGTTGTAGATGTCCCACAGGCCGTCGTGGATCATCGCGTCGAGCAGCTGGCCGTGACCCAGACGCAGGCCGTCGCGCACCTTGGGCGCGAGGTAGGGCGCATTGCTCATGCTCTCCTGACCGCCGGCCACGATGACTTCGGCGTCGCCGAGGCGGATGGCCTGCGCGGCGAGCATCACGCTCTTGAGGCCCGAGCCGCAGACCTTGTTCACGGTGAACGAGGGCTTCTCCACCGGCACGCCGCCGGCGATCGCGGCCTGGCGGGCCGGGTTCTGGCCGAGGCCGGCCTGCAGCACGTTGCCGAGGATCACCTCGTCGACGTCCGCGCCGTCGAGACCGGCGCGGCGGATAGCCTCGCGGACCACGAGGGCGCCCAGCTCCGGAGCCCGGAAGGAGGCCAAGCCCCCGCTGAACCGGCCAATCGGCGTGCGACAGGCGGAAACGATGACGGCGTCGGGCATGGCGGGCCTCCGGAGGGGTGGAGGCCGGAGTCTACGGACCGGAGCGCGCGGCAAAGAGCCGGGGGGGCAGTGCGCCCGATCCCCGATTCATCCGGGCTATTCGAAACCCGTGTGGATGCGGGCGAGGTCCTCTTCGGAGAGGTCGAGCTCGGCCATGAGGTCGACCACCACGTGGTCCAAGGTGACCAGCAGGGCCTGCTCGAAGAGGGACCCCAGGGGCAGCAGGGGCGCCGCGCGCCGTCGCGCGGCGGGGCGGTCGTCGATCGTCAGGACCACGTCGGCCCGCCGACCGACGGGCGCCGAGCCACGCGCCGTGACCACGGCGACCCGGGCCTTGGCCTTGCGCGCGATGTCGATGTAGTAGCCGAGGACCTTCGAGCGTCCCGTGCGCGTGCAGATGACGAGCAGGTCGTCGGCGCCGATGGCGGGCGTGATGACGTCGCCCACGTGGAACACCGTGCGGCCGAGGTGCATCAAGCGCATGGCGAAGCCGCGCGCCATCAGACCCGTCCGGCCCAGACCCGTGACGAACACGCGCTGGGCCTCCAGGAGCTCGCGCTCGAAGGCCGCGATCTCGCGTGCCTTCAGGCGCTTCAAGACCCGCTCGAGGTCCACCAGGGCCTCGCTCGGGCGGTGGCGCGTCACGCGAGATCTCCCGCCGGCGCGACCACGTCGCCGTGGACGCGCCCGTCGCCCTCGAACACGAGCGTGGAGAGCGGGAAGATGCAGCCGTCGAGGCAGCAGAGCTTGTAGGCCACGCGACCGTCCGGCTGGACCTGCAGCAGCGGACAGCCGTTGCACACGCCGAAGCCGCAGCCCATGAACTCCTCGGTCGCGGCCTCGGCCTCGATGCCGTGAGGCGCCAGGAGATCGCGGAGCGCGCGGAACATGGGTCGCGGGCCGCAGGTGAAGACGTAGTCGCCCTTCGACAGGCGGTTGGTCTCGAGGAGCTGCTCCACGTAGCCCGTGACGCGCATCTGCTTGCCGACGGAGCCGTCGTCGGTGCACACGAGCACGCGACAGCCGTGGGGCGCGAGGTCCTCGACCGGCACGCAGTGGTCCCCGTCGCGGGCGCCGTAGCAGATCGTGATGTCGCGCATGCCGCGCGCCTGCAGCGCCTCGACCACCAGCTTGATGGGACCTGCACCGATGCCGCCGGCCACCAATACGGCGCGCTTCGCGGTGTCGGGGACGGTGATCGTGTTGCCGAGCGGGCCCACGTACGCCAGGCGCTGCCCGGGGCGCATCTGGGAGAGCGCCGTGGTGCCGGGGCCGACGACGTCGTACAGCACGCAGAAGCCCGTGGCCGCCCCGGCATGCCGCACGACCTTGTGCACGGACATGGGTCGGCGCAGCAGCGGCACGATCGACGTGGTCGTCTGGAGGTTGACGAACTGCCCTGCGCGGATGCGGGGCGCCACCTCGGGCGCGTGGACCTTCATGATCCACGTGAAGGGCGCCACCCGGCGGTTCTCGAGGATCTCGCCCTCGGTACAGGCCGGGGGATCGAGAAGGGCGCGGGCGTCGCTCATGGGGGCGCAGCCTACCGTGGGGGTCCCGACCCCCCGCGCTCGGGGCCCCACCGATGTCCGGGGAGGCCCGTGGTGCAATGCCCGGATGGCGGAAGCTCCCAAGCGTACGGCGGCAGGCTACGTGCTCTGGCGCCCGGCAGGGGCCACGGGACGAACCTCCGCAACACCGGGCCACGCCGAGTACCTGCTGCTGGTCAACGCCGAGCGCGGCGAGGCGGGCTTCCCCAAGGGGCACGCGGAGGCGGGCGAGGACCTCGCCACCACCGCCCGCCGCGAGACCGAGGAAGAGACGGGCCTCACGGACTTCGACGTGGCCCCCACCTTCCGCCGCGACCTCGTGTACGCGGCCACGCGCAAGGGCGAGACCTACGAGAAGACGGTCGCCTACGGGCTGGCGCGATGGCGAAGCGGCGAGGTCACGCTCTCGGGCGAGCACGCCTCCGCGGCGTGGCTGCCGTGGCCCGAGGCATCTCGCGCGCTGCCCTTCATCACGCTCCGCAACGTGCTGCGCGAGGCGGCCCTCTGGATCCGCGACCGCGCGCTCGTGGACGAAGCAGGCGCCACCGAACCCGAAGCCCTCGCCCACCTGCGCGTCCAGCCGGAGCTGACCGAGCACCTGGAGAAGCACCTGGTTGGCGGCGCCGCGCTGGCCCGTCGGCTGGCCGAGGCCCTGCGCGACGCGGGCGCCACGGTGGACCCCGAGGCCGCGGCCGTCGCTACCGTGCTGCACGACATCGGTCGCGCGCGGGGCCAGCACGACGACCACCCACGCGCGGGGCTACGCCACCTGCGGCTCACCCACTTCGCCCCCTACGCGCCGGCCTGCTGGACCCACTTCACCAAGGGCGCCCCGCCCGAGGCCCTGGTGACGGCGGGCGTGTCGCCCACGCAGGTCGACGAAGTGGCCACGTGGATCGACCCGCACGCGATGAGCTGGGAAGAGCGCTGCGCTGCCGTGGCCGACGGCTGCATGAAGGGCACCACGCCCGTGCATCCCGACGCGCGGTTTGCCGACTTGCGCCAGCGCTACGACGCGGAGGCGCTGATTGCGCTGCAGGAAGCGCGCGTCCACGCCCTGCTGCGCGAGATGCACGCCGTGTTGGGCACGGATCCGCTGGAGCTGTTGCCCCTCTGAGTACGGAGGCGGGGATTTCTTCCACAACTTGCCGATGGCCTCGTCGGCACGCGCAGGTGACCTACGGCAAGTTGTGGAAGAAATCCCCGCCTCCGTACGGCCTTACATGGCATCCACGACCGGCAGGCCCAGCACCTCGAAGCCGCGGCGCAGCACGGCCTCGGTTGCGTTCACCAGCTGCAGACGCGCGGTGCGCAGCGGCTCGGGCGCCTTCAGGATGGGACATGCGGCGTAGAAGCGGCTGAACAGCTTGGTCGCGTCGAACAGGAACGTCGCGACGACCGCCGGCTCGCAGGTGCTCTCCATGCGCGCCAGCACGTCCGGCCACGTCAGCAGGTGCCCGAGCAGCGCACGCTCGGTCTCGTGCCCGAACGCCTCGCCCTCGCTCGCCCCGCCGTCCTGCACGCCGTCGGCCAGCGTGGGCACGGGCCCCTCCGCCTTGCGCTGGATGCCGGCAATACGGGCTAGGGCGTAGAGCAGGTACGCCCCCGTGTCGCCCTCCGGGTTGGTCCAGGCCTCCACGTCGAAGACGACGCGGCGGTTGTTCGTGACGTGGAGCATCCCGTACTTGAGGCAGGCCACGACCACGCGCTCGACGGTCTCGTTCCAGCGGGTGGCGTCCCAGCCCGCACGCTCGTCGCGCCCTTCGGACTCCATCCGCGTGCGGATGGCGTCCCGTACCGTGTCCCACAGCACGTGCAGCGGGATGGCCGTGCCCTTGCGGCTGCTCATCTTGCCGCTCGGCAGCATGACCAGCTCGTAGGCGACGTGGCGGCAGTCCTTGGCGCGCTCGTAGCCCATGCGGGCCAGCGTGGCGAACAGCTGCTGGAAGTGGTGGCGCTGCTCGGAGCCCACCACGTACATCGACCGCTCGACGTCGAAGTCGTCGAACTTGCGGCGGGCCAGCGCGAGATCCCACGTCATGTAGAGACTGGCGCCATCGCCCTTGCGCACGAGGCAGGCGCCAAGGCCCTCCTCGGTCAGGTCGCAGATGATCGCGCCCTGGCTCTCCACGAACACGCCCTTGGCCAGCTGCTCGTCGACGATGGCCTGGCCCTCGTGCTCGACCTGCGACTCGAAGAAGTCGTGATCGAAGCGCACGTCGAGCTGGTCGTAGATGGCCTGGAACCCGTCGAGACACCACTGGCGCGTCTCTTCGTAGAGGGCGCGAATCTCGGGATCGCCCTCCTCCATGCCGCGCAGCACCTCGCGGATGGACGCCTTGGTCGTCGTCGCCGTTTCCGGATCGCTCTCTTCGAGCTCGGCAACGAGCTGCGTGGCGCGCACGTAGCAGGAGCCGAGCCAGGCAATGCGGTGCTCGACGGGGACCGTCTCCTCGGGGCGCGTACGGATCCACCAGAGGCACTTGGCCACGTCGATGCCGAAGTCACCGTAGTAGTTGGCCGCCACTACGTCATGGCCCCGCGCGCGGAAGGCACGCACGAGGGCGTCGCCCAGGACCACGTTGCGCAGGTGCCCGACGTGGAACAGCTTGTGGGTGTTGGGCTGGCTGAACTCGATCATGACGCGAGCCGGCGCGTCGGTCCGGGCCTCGGCGTCGAAGCGTCCGTCCACGAGCCGCTGGCACAGGTCGTCCAGCTGCTTGGCGGGATCGGCGTGGAAGTTCACGAAGGGGCCAAGCGCCTGCACCTTGGCGATGGCACCCGTGGGAGCGATGGTCGCTGCGAGCTCGGCCGCGATGGCCGGCGGCGCCTTCTTCTTCACCTTCGCCAGTGCGAAGCAGGGGAAGGCCAAGTCGCCCATCTCGATCTTGGGCGGCGTGGTCAGCGCCGCGTCGAGATCTCCCGCTGCGGCAACGTCGGCCCCCAGGGCGCCCTCGAGCGCCCGGAGCACATCAGCACGGAAGCCCATGTCAGCGGCCGATCGACTTGATGTACGCCTCGAGGGCATTCAGGTCGTCGCTGCCCAGCGGGAGCTCGGTGCCGCCACCCTTCGTGCGGATCATCTGGTTGATCTTCTGCTGGCCCGTGACGAAGGCGCGCAGGGGACGGTCGTACTTGGGGTACGCGTTGAGGCGGGCGGCCGTCAGCTTGTTGGCGCCGCTCGAGTGGCAGGCGCTGCAGGCCTTGGCGCCCTCGCCGAAGGGCGTGGTCCACAGCTCGCGACCGCGCGCGACGGCCCGCTGGGCGATGTCGTCGCCTTCCTTGGGCGCACCGAAGGCAAGCGGCCAGCCCAGGCCCACCACGAGTGCCAAGGCGCCTACGGCGCCGGCGATCCGGCGGGCGCGGCGGCCGCTGGCGCGAGGCGTGGCAGGGGTGTGGCGGGCGGGGGTCTGGCTGGGCATGTGGGTCTCCTCGGCCTGTTCGCGGCCGGGCGGGAAGGCGGGAGTATAGACAGGGGCTCCGGGCGAATGGCGCCGGGGACGCGCATGGATCTTTCCCCGATGGCCCCCACCCCGCTCGACCTCGGCGCGCTCGTCCGCACCGTACGGGACTTTCCGCAGCCGGGGATCGCGTTTCGCGACATCACGCCGCTGCTGGCCACGCCGGGCGCGCTGGCCCAGGTCGTGGCGCACTGGACCGAGCGCTTCGCCGCCGCGGACGTCGAGCGCGTGGTGGTCATCGAGAGCCGCGGGTTCCTCTTCGGCGCGCCGCTGGCCCTTGCGCTCGACGCCGGCGTCGTGCCGGTCCGCAAGCCGGGCAAGCTCCCCGCGCAGACGATCGGCGAGGACTACTCGCTCGAGTACGGCACCGGGCGGCTCGAGATGCACGCCGACGCCGTCGCGCCCGGCCAGCGCGTGCTGCTGGTCGACGACGTCCTGGCCACGGGTGGGACGCTCGCGGCAACGGCCGCGCTCGTGCGCCGGGCCGGCGCCCATGTCGTCGGCGCCGCGGTCCTGATCGAGCTGATCGGCCTGGACGGTCGCGCGCGCCTCGGCGACTTGGCCGTGGACGCGTTGCTGGAGATGCCGGCGTGACCGACGCGCCGGCCCCCACTCCGCCGCCCCCGCCCCAGCAAGGACCGCGCGCCTTCTTCCGCGCGATGCTCCACGCGCTGGGCGACGAGCGCACCTACGACCTGGGCAAGAACCCGAGCCTCTGGCTTGGCTTCCTCACGGCGCTCCCCACCCCGGTGCTGGCACTCGCCACCGATGTGCCGAGCTGGATGAAGGTGCTCGCCGCGCTCACGCCGTTCTCGTGGGCCGTGCTGCTGGGTGCCGCCGGCCGCGTCGGCCAGCGCGCGCAGGAGGAGGCCGACGACATCGCGTCGCGGGCCTCGCACATGGAGGAGCACCTCGCCGTCACCGAGGAAGCCCTCGGTGAGGCCGTGCTCGAGCGCGACCACCTCGAAGAACAGAACCGCGAGCACTTGAACGAGCTGAAGCTGGCCGAGGCCGTGGCCCGCAGCATGTTGCCGGACGCCATCCGCGACAAGCGCGTCACCACGGCCATGCGCTCGGTGCCGTCGCGCTTCATCGGCGGCGACTACCTCTACGCCAGCGTCGTCGACGAACGCTTCATGTACTTCGGAGTGGCCGACGTCTCGGGCCACGGCATTTCCGCGGCCCTCGTGGCGGCGCGGCTGCACGGCCTGGTGCGGCGCCTGTCCCTCACGGCGGCACCGCTGGAGTCCATGCTCCGCCAGATCCACCAGGGCGCGCTCGCGATCTGCCGCCACACCTACTTCTTCGTGACGTGCGCCCTGTTCCGTCTGGACCTGCAGACGGGCGTGCTCGAGTTCGCCACGGCCGGTCACCCCGCCCAGCTGCTGCTGCGCGCCAACGGGACGCTGGAGCCGCTCCGCACGCGCAACCGCCTCCTCGGCATGGACGACGACGTCTTCGACAGCGAGCACCCCACGCGCAAGGTGCAGCTGGAGCCCGGCGACACCGTGCTGTGCTTCACGGACGGCGTCTTCGAGATCCTGCGCGGCGGGCACGGCGAGGTGCTGGGCGAGCAGGGGCTGGGCGAACGGCTCCAGGCCCTGGGACCCCTCGAGCCTTCGCTGATCCTCGGCGAGCTGCTGCAAGACCTGGCCGACTTCCAAGGTCGCTCGCAGTTCGACGACGACGTCACGCTCCTCGTCACCCGCTTCAACGGCACGGCGGGCTGAGCGCGGGGTCTGATCCCGTGATGCGGTGTCGCGGCAGCGACGCCGCGGGCACGGGGTCTGAACCCAAGCGGGACACCCTCTGCGGGAGACGCACTGCGGTATCAGACCCCGCGTCAGTGTCGCTTCGCTCCCAGACGCGGGTTCAGACACCTCCGCGCGCTATCCTTCCAACGCCTCCGGCATCTGGAACCACCCGAACAACCCGCCCGTGTGCAGGAACACGGTCGTTCCTTCCTGCCCCAGGCGCCCTTCGCGCGCTTCGCCGAGCAGCCCACGCAAGGCCTTGCCCGTGTAGACGGGGTCCACGATCAGGCCCGTCGTGCGCGCGACCTCGCGATGGGCCGCGATCTCCGCGGGCGTCGTCTGCGCGTAGCCGACACCCTTCCACGTGTCCACGATGCGCCAGCGCGCGGCGGCGACTTCATCGGCCGTCGCCAACCCACGCGTCGCGGCCTCCTCGAGGATGCGTCGCACGACGCCATCGAAGTAGGCCTCGTCGTCGCACACGGCGATGCCTACGACGTCGATGTCGGTCCGTCCCAGCCGGGCGAATCCCCAGGCCAAGCCCGCGGTGGTCCCCCCGGATCCCGTCGCGTGCACCACATGTCGAAGGTCCAGCCCGCGCTGCTCGGCTTGCTGCAACAGCTCCGCGGCGGCCGCCACGTAGCCCAGCGAGCCCACGGCATTGCTGCCACCCTCCGGAATGACGTAGGGCTTGCCGCCCGCGGCGCGCACCTCCTCGGCCATCTCCGCCAGCAGCTCGTTGCGCTTTCGCCAAGCCGGTCGGCCGATGAAGCGCGTCTCGGCCCCGACCAGCCGATCCAGCAACAGGTTCCCGTTCGCTCGCGACGGCTCACGGCCGCGCAGCAGCAGACGACAGGCCAGGCCGCGCCCAGCCGCAGCAACCGCCGTCGCGCGTGCGTGGTTGCTCGTCACGGCTCCGCAGGTCAGCACCGTGTCGGCCCCCAGGGCCTCGGCCTCCGCCAGGAGGTAGCCGAGCTTGCGCACCTTGTTGCCGGAGAGCGCCGCACCCGTAAGGTCGTCGCGCTTCACGTGGAGGTCGATGCCCACCGGGTCGCCCAAGCGCGGATACGCCTCGAGCGGTGTCGGGAGCAGGGCGAGCGGCAGCGGCTTCATGGCGCGTGAGCGTACGCGCGCGACGCCGTGGCAGCTCCCTGGCATCCTCACGCCGTGCCGCGCCCGCTGCCCACCCTCGAGCTCGATCTCGATCCCGCTCGGCTCGCGCCATGCGACGTGCTCTGGCTCGAGCCCCCGGCCTCGGAGATCTGGACCCACCTGGCCAAGCGGCGCGAGGGCTCCGAGCTGTCGGTCGAGCCCGGTGGCACGACGTGGCGCCACGTGTTCGTCGATCCCCTCGCGGTCGTGCTGGCGAGACGCGACGCGGCCCCATCCCGTGAGGACGTCACCCCGTCCCTGGAGATCCGCGTGGCGCTACCTGCGCGCCCGCGGGCGATGGCGATGCTCGGCGCACTCCGCGCGCTCGGCGTGAGCCGCGTGACGCCCGTCCGCTTCTCGCGCTCCCTGCCACGGCGCTACGACCCGAAGGTGCTCCGCGAGATCACGGCGCGCTTCGGAGCCTGGGTCTCCCCACCCTTGGACCTCGACGCGGCCTTGGCCGATGCGCCGCTCTGGCTCGAGGCATCGGCGCGCGAGCCGCTGCCCGCGCGGGAGCCCGGGGACATGGCGGGCAACCCGCGCGCGCTGTTGATCGGCCCCGAAGGCGGCCCCACCGCCGACGAGCTGGAGCGGATCCGCCTGCAGGCCTTCGCCACGCACACGCTCGGACGCCGCACGATGCGCACGGAAACCGCCGCGGTCACCGCCGGGGCGCTACGCCTGCTGGGACGCGGCGCCCCCGCTTCTCCCTAGACCGTCTCGAACGCGAACGACCTCCGCGACAGCCCACCGTGCTCGAAGCCCTTGTCGGTGACGCGCACGCGGTCGTTGTCGTGCCGCGTTCCCATCGCCAGGATCAGGGGGATGAAGTGCTCGACCGTGGGGTGGTTCGTCCGCGCATCAGGCGCCTTGCGCTGCCAGTCCAGCAGCGCGTCCACGTCGCCGCGGGCGATCACGTCGTCGGCCCACGCATCGAACGCCGCTGCCCAGCCGAAGGGCGCGGCATTCTCGTCGGGCGCCATGCGCCGCAGGTTGTGCGTGAGGCTGCCGCTGCCCAGGATGAACACGCCTTCGTCGCGCAGCGGTCGCAACGCGCGGCCGATCTGGAACAAGCGCTGCGGATCGTGCGTGGGAAGCGAGAGCGAGAGCACGGGCACGTCCGCCTGCGGGCGCAGCCAGCGCATGGGCACCCACGTGCCGTGGTCGTGGCCGCGGCGCTCGTCGCGACGCACGTCGCCCAGATGCTCCAGCAGCTTCTCGACACGGGCCGCCAAGCGCGGTGCGCCGGGTGCCGCGTACTGCAGCTGGTAGAGCTCCTTGGGGAAGCCACCGAAGTCGTACACCAGCGGCACCGTACGCGTGGCGCCGAGCGTGAGGGGCGCGCGCTCGAAGTGTGCGCTCACCACGAGGAAGGCGACGGGCTTGGGCAGCGCCTGCCCCCACGCGCGCCACGGCGCGGCCTCCGCCGCCCGCACGGCCATCATGGGCGAGCCGTGGCCGATGTAGCCGCTGGGCATGCGGGCGACCGCGGGCGCCGCGTCCTCGGCCTGGGCCTGGGCAAGGACGCCGGCGGCCCCGAGGGCCGCGGCGCCAGCCACCACCACACCGGTCGCCACACCGGCCGCAAGCACGTCGCGGCGCGTGGGCTCACCTGCCGTGGAAGACACGTTCTGGGGAGGAAGGGTGCTCATCCCGTCCAGGGTACCGCTGCGCGTCGGGGGTGACGCGACAGCGCACGCCTCGACGGAGCGAAGCCCCGCTAGAAGGCCTCTCCCGTGGCCTTGGTAAGGAACTTCAGGAAGGGCTTGGTCTCCATGACGCGCTCCGCCATCCAAGGCACGAAGTCCTTCTTCGTGACGCGCGACGGCGCGAAGCGCACCACCGCAATGTGGTCCTTGCGCTTCAAGTCCTCGACGAGCGGGTGCTCGGGGTCGAAGCCCTTGGGCGGGCGCTTCAGGCTGTCGCCCTCGAGCGTCCACGACTTCGCGAACGCGCCTTGGGCCACCGCCTTGGTCCACTCCCGCGGTGAGGCCACGATGGCCTGCCGCACGGCCTCCAGCGCCTCGCTCGGCGGATGCCACATGCCGACACCCAGGAACGCCACGTCGGGATCGACATGCAGGTAGATGCCCGGCGCGTGCACGTCGCTCCCGCCCTCGTGACGGAACTGGATGCCGAGATTGGTCTTGTAGGGCGACTTGTCCTTGGAGAAGCGCACGTCGCGGTGGATGCGCATGAGCGCCCCCCCGACCTTCTTGTCCTCGGCCACGAAGTGCTTGGACACCTTCGCCAAGGGACCGCGGAACTCGCGAATGAACGCGAACGCGGGCTCACGAACGTCGCTCTCGTAGCGTTCGGCGTTGTCCTGGAACCACGAGCGCTTGTTGTTGGCGCGCAGCTCGGTCAGGAACGTCACCAACCCGGGCCCGAACGGGCTGCCGCCGCTACGCGCCGTGGCCTTCTTCGCACTCTTCTTCGCTGCCTTCTTCTTGGCACCCATGGTGACTCCTCCCGGCGGGGCTCCCTTGATACCCGGGGCCTCGGGTCACGCGACCCGCCGGTCACGCATCCTCACGGATTGGCGCCATCCCGATCCATGAGGGACTTGCGGACCACGCGTGCATGCTCGCCTGACGCTCGCACGTCCTGCCACCCCGCAGCCACGAACCAAGCGAGGTAGCCCTGCATGCCGTCGAACTCACCCGCGCCGGGGACGAGGGGATGGGCCTCGCCCATGGTGCACCCCAAGGCCCGGAAATGGTCGTCGAGCCCACGGACCAGCGCACGCGCCACGCCCCTTCCGCGCCATGCCGGATGCACCACGAAGCACGACACGATCCCAAGGCGTTCGGCGTCGTCTCCGGCCGGCTCCTTCGTCATGGTGAACCCCAGCTCGCTGCGCGGACCAGCGCGACACCACCCGACGACGTCATCACCGGCGTACGCGAGCAGGCCGTGGTAGCGCCCTGCGCGGACACGCTCGCTCATGGCGTCGCGATGCTCTTCCCCCGACTGCGCGTCCCACACGTCCATGCCGCCTGTGTGATGCCAGATCGCGCAGTGGCAGTGGTACCACCACGCCCCGGTGGCCTTGCCGGCCGCGAACAGCCGCCGCCAGTCATCCAGCCGCCCCACGTCGAGCGAAGCCACGCGGATCTCGTCCATGCGCTGAGCGTAGCGGGACGGCGCGCGCTGAGGCATGACCCGTGACCACGCGGCGGCCGGCCGCGTTACCCTGACGTGCGAGAGCTCGAGATGCAGTTCAGCCAACGCGACTACTTCGCCCTGCCCGAGGGCTTCCCCGCCCAGCTCGTGGGCGGCATGCTCGTGAAGAGCCCCTCGCCGACGCCGGCCCATCAGGCCATCCTCATGCGCATCGTCGCGCAGGCGCTGCCCCTGGCGGCGCGGGACTGCCTGTTGGTCGCGCCCATGGACGTCGTCCTCGGCGAGAGTGACGTCCTCCAGCCCGACCTGATCGTGCTTCGGCGGCCGCTCGTTCGAGGTCAGACACGCGTCGGCGTCCCGCTGCTCGCCTTGGAAGTCCTCTCCCCCTCTACGGCCTCGCTCGATCGCGACCAGAAGGCGCCCCGCCTGCTCGACGCGGGAGTCGCCGAGGTGTGGCTTGTCGATCCCTCACGCGGCACGATCGAGCGCCTCGACGCCACGGGCACCGAGCTCGCCTCCGGCGCGACCCCCATCGCGTCGCACGCCCTTCCGGGCCTCCTCCTCGTCCCCGCCGACTTGTTCGACTAGCGGTCCTCGCGCAGGTGGCGCGGAGGCGCGCCGGCGGGCCCTACAACGGCGCGAAGAGCTGATCGGGAACCAACTCGAGACCCGAGACCACTCGGGAGGTGGCAGCTTGGTCCGCCACGGACGGCGTAGTCCCGTCCACGTCGACGAGTTCGATCCGACGGCGCGCGCGATCGATCAGCCAGACTTCCTTGACCCCGAGGCCGAGGTATCGGCGCGCCTTGTAGTCGCGGTCGCGCACCTCAGTAGACGGCGAGAGCACCTCGAACACGACACTGGGGACGCCGATGTACTGCGCGTCGTCATCCGGCACCTGCTCGTGAACCACGATGTCGGGGACGAACACGTTGAGCTCGTCCACGAGTACGTCGACGGGCCCCACCGCCACGCGGTCCGGCCCCAGAAGACCGGCGAGCACGTGCAGGATGCGGGACTGGATGCGCTGGTGCCCGAACCGAGGCGACGGCCGCTTCACGAGCTGCCCGTCGAGAAGCTCGACGGGGATGCCCTCGGGCACCACCTCGTAGTGCTTGCGGGTGAAGGGCGCGGTCATGGCCGCGCCAGGGTAGCGCGCCGGGGCCGCTCGCGTCGGGGCCCCGTGGCGTGAGGAGGGGTCTCCTAGGGAGTCCGGTAGCGCGCCCCGTGCTGCCCTCGGAGACCAAGGGCCTCCGTCACATGGGCCGCCCTACACTTCCCCCATCCACGGCACGTCCCCGTAGCTCAGTGGATAGAGCACCGGTTTCCTAAACCGGGGGTCGCAGGTTCGAGTCCTGCCGGGGATACCACCTCGCCGCCGCAAACCCGCCACTGTCAAAGGCTTGCGACGGCGCCTTTCGCACCTGCCCGCAGATGCGTGCAAATCGGTACGCCTCGTCCCAGCACCGGTGCTGGGACGGCCCAGACAGACCCACGAATCCGCCCCCGATCCGTCCCCGAACGCACCCCGATCGCGTGGCGAACGTGCCGATCGAGAGCGCAAGTGCCTGCAAAGAGCGCACTTACGACGCCGCCGGGGTCCCCGGCCCGAGGTAGTGTCCGCCTCCCGACACGGAGGTCTCCACGTGCCCTGGCTTCGCCCTCGAACCGAACGCTCCTCGGGCGTCACGACCTGGTCCATCGAGTGGCGCGAAGGCGGTCGCGGCGGCAAGGTGCGCGCCCGCCCCCTCGGCGCCATCACCGAGAAGGAAGCGCAGTACGAGCTCGCCGCCAGGCAGGCCGGCAAGACCACGCGCCGCGAGAAGCGCGCGATCGACGCCAAGACGGCGGTCAAGGAGTACCTGCGCCACCTCAAGGCCTCCGGCCGCCGCGACGGCACCATCGACCACGACGGCGACAAGCTCTACCCGCTGGTCGACGCCTGGGACGACACGCCGCTGGCGCGCTGGTCCCGCTCCATGCTCGAGGGATTCCTCTCCGACCGCGACTGGGCTGCGTACCGCGTGCGCAACGCCTTGGGCGTCTACCGCCGCTTCGTGAAGTGGTGCGATGCCGTCGGCTACCTCTGCGGGGGACTTCGTGGCGGGCTTCAAGCCCCCGCGCGCACGCCCGCTGAACGAACGCGAGGCGCTCACCGCCGAGCAGGCCGGCAAGCTCCTCAAGACCGCCCGCGGCCACTACCTGGAGGTCCCCGTCGCCTTGGCCCTCCTCTCGGGCCTCTCCCGCGCCGACCTACGGACGCTGACCTGGAAGGAAGTCGACCTCAAGGCCGGCATGATCACACGGGCTCGCCACAAGACAGGCACCAGGCTCCGGCTGCCCATCTCCGACCCACTACGCGACGTCCTCCACCGCCACCGCGAGCGCACGGGCCGAGTCTGCCGCGGGCTCCCCACATCGGACTCCTCCCTCTACAAGGCCCTACACCGCCTGTGCGACCGTGCTGGCGTCCCGCGGGGCGGATGGCACGCGCTTCGGCATACGGCCGCTACGCTGCTAGCTGCTGCGGGGACGGACGTGGCAACTATCGGCCGGATCCTCGGGCACCGGCCGGGTAGCGACGTGACCCTGCGTTACCTGCACACTGATGATCCGCGCATGCAGCAGGCTGCGGATGCTGTGGCGCGCGCGGTCACCTGTGCCCCTCAACGAATTGTTGTCCTCGAGACGGCAGGAAAAGGGTGTCGAAACGCCTCCCCCTGACCCCGG
>JACKGW010000014.1 GCA_020631815.1 Planctomycetota bacterium
GGGTCCGGCTGGCTTCCCCCCGACGGCCCGCCGTGGCACCATGGGCCCCGTTCGGAGGGAGCCGGGCCGCTCGAGGCCGCCCGGCGAGTTCAGCTGCCTCGCGAGGCCCGTGGCCACAGGGATCCGTCCCTGGGGCTCGATGTCTGCGTGAGCAGGGAGGAGTCCCGATGCAGGTTCGCGCCGTACTCGGTCTCGCTGTCGCCGTCGTGGCGCTCGGCTTGGCCGGTTGCTCCGCCTCGCCCAAGGCGTCGTTCCCCGGCTCGTTTGCCGAGCGCCCCGTGCTCGGTGCGCTGCCGCCCGACCTCCCGCAGAACCCCGAGCCCTGCGTCAGCTACTGCCGCGAAGAGGTGCCGGCGACCTACCGCATGGTCCCCAAGCTCTGCCAGGTGGACTGCGCCAAGACCGTCAACATCGAGGAGACGGTCTACGAGATGCGTGCGCGCGAGGTCGAGGTCACGCCCCGCTGCACCAAGACCTACGAGGCCTGCGGCGAGCGTTGCCAGCAGGAGCTCGTGCAGGTCAAGCCCGGCGGCTTCCGCTGGGTGCACGATCGCGACTGCAACTGCTGGCAGTACTGCGAGGCGCCGCCTGAGTACAAGTGGTGCGACAAGACCGTCGAAGAGAACGGCATCCGCTACTGCGTCGAGACGCCGCCCGAGTACAAGACCGTCGTCGAGACCGTGCCCGTGCGTCGCACGCGCACCGAGTACGTCCCGCCGCGCTACGAGGTGAAGTACGTGCGCGAGCTGTACAAGCCGTCCGAGACGGTGTGGGTGCCCCGCTGCGAGGGTGGCTGCATGGTCGACGCTCGCAAGTGGTCGCCCGTGATGCCGGGTGGCGCGCTGGACTGCGGTTGCCCCAGCACGAACTGACCGGCCTCACCGGTTTTCGATCCGCTCGATGGCTCGTTCGCTTGGCGAACGGGCCATCGTCGTTTTCGCCCCGTGGCGCCCCGCAGGGCTCATGATCGATCGGCTTGAGAATGAGAACCCTTCGCAAGGTGCACCCCGATAGTCCGGGCGTTGGAGGTGGTGGCGTCGCTCGTTATGCTCCGCACCCGATCGCCTGAACCTCGGAGGAACCATGACCCACGTCGTCACCGCCCGCTGCGTCGACTGCCGCTACACCTACTGCGTCGTCGAGTGCCCGGTGTCCTGCTTCTACGAGGTCAAGGACCCGCACATGCTCGTGATCGACCCCGGCACGTGCATCGACTGCGAGGCCTGCGTGCCGCAGTGCCCGGTCAACGCGATCTACCCCGACCACGAGCTGCCCTCCGAGTACGCCGACTGGGAGGCCAAGAACGCCGAGCTCTTCGAGCAGGGCGAGAACGTGACCGAGGGCTCCGACCCGCTCGACTCGGCTCGCCTCCTGGAAGAGATCCAGGAGGAAGAGAAGGCCAAGGGCTGGTCCATCCCCGAGCCTTCGAAGGCGAGCGACTGATCCAGCCGCCCGTGCAGCCCAAGCCGTCGGAGAGGTAGCTCCCGCTACTTCGCCGGCGGCTTGATCGCTTCCAGGGCCTTCTTGGCGGCGCCACGTACGCCGCCGTTCCAGTCGTCCTTCGCCAGCGCTTCGAGCGCCGTGACCGCGGCCTCGATCTTGTAGCGCCCGCAGGCATCGGCGGCCCATTGGCGCATGCGGTGGTAGGGGTCGGTGAGCAGATCGGCCACGGCTGTGCGCACAGCAGGGTCTTCGGGCGCCAGGCGAAGCACGCAGTCCAACGCCGACTGGCGCAGGCGGTGGTGCGCGCCCCGGCCCCAGCAGTAGCCGAGGTACGGGAGCACCAGCGGGACGGCGTGGTCGTCGCCGAGTGCTTCCAGACCGCGGATCGCCCCCGTGCGGACGATGTCGACGTGCGAGTCGACCTGCAGCAGACCCTCCAGCACGTCGCGCGCGCCTTCGGCCTTCACGCGCCCGAGCGCATGGGCGGCGGCCGAGCGCACGTACGGATGCTCGGCGTCGTCGGTGACGCGCGCCCGCAGCGCGTCGGCGACCTGGGCCCGCGGGTAGGCCCCGAGGGCCTCGGCCACGGCTTCCCGCACCCGCGGGTCACGGTCGGTCGCGGCGGCCACGAGCACGGTGCCCGCGGCACGTCCCTGGAGCCGCCCGAGGATCTCCGCGACGCTCGCGCGGACGGCGGCGCTGGCATCGTCGGACATCGCCTTGGCCAACGCGGCCACCACGACGTCGCCGAACGGCTCCAGGGCCTCGGCGGCGTCGAGGCGTGCCGTGACGTCCGGGTCGCCCAGCAACATGGCGGTCCAGGCTTCGGGGCCCTGGTCGATGTCGGCCTTCAGCAGCAGGTCGCCGCCCACACCGAACCGCAGGTACGGCCCCGCATCCTTCGGCAGCGGAAACGTATGCCGCCGCGCATACAGCCGGAGCGGCGTCACCTCGCCATCGGGTCCCCAGCGCACCGGCACCGTCATGCGGAACAGACCCTGCCCGCCCGCCTCGGGCTGCTCTTGCTCGACCACGAGCAGGCCGCGTGCGTCGTCGCGCGTCACGCGGAACCGCGGGTACCCGACGCCGTACACCCACTGGTCGAAGAACCACTTGAGGTCGCGGCCTGCCGCCTCCTCCAACGCCGTGCGCAGGTCTTCGCTGACCACGGTGCTGTCGTGGTGCCGGTCCACGTACGCGCGGATGCCGGCACGGAAGGCCTCGTCGCCGATCTCGCGCCGCAGCGTGTGCAGGATGCCCGAGCCGCGGTTGTAGGCCTTGCCACCCGACAGCTCCACGGGCCGGTCGCCGCGCGGATCCCGCTCCAGGCCCAGGGTCTCCGGGGTAGGCGTGTCCTGCATGTACCCACGGTTCTGTCGGCGCCGCTGCAGCTGCAGCTCCTCGGCGCCGTCGTGGTGCTCGAAGAACACGTCCGTCATGTACGTGGCAAAGCCCTCGTTGAGCCAGATGTGCTCCCACGTGCGGCACGTCAGCAGGTCACCGAACCACATGTGGGCCAGCTCGTGCGCCACCAGGCCATCGGAGCGGTAGTTCGGCCGCACCTTCTCCGTGTGCAGGGCGCGCATGTTGAGGGTCGTGGAGGTGACGTTCTCCATGCCGCCGTACACGAAGTCCCACACGTACGTCTGTGCGTAGCGCGTCCAGGGGTACGGCTCGTCGAGCCACGTGGTGAACACGTCCATCATCTCGCTGGTGAGCTTGAGCGACGTGGTCAGCTCTTCGCGACGCCCCGGCGGGCCGTTGAACTCGAGCGTCACGCCGTTCCAGTTGCTCGTCACCGTGTCGAAGTGACCCACGACCAACGAGATCAGGTAGCTGGGAGCGCGGTCGCGAAAGGCCCAGCGCTCGGTGTGCGTGCCGTCGTCGTGCTGGATCGGCCGGCGCCGCTCCCCGTTGCTGACACTCGTGAGGTCGTCGGGAATCCGCACCTCCAGCGTCCAGCGGCTGCGGTCGTCGGGCAGGTCGTAGCAGGGAATCCAACGCCGGTTCTCGTTGCCTTGCCCCTGGCTGTAGAGCAGCAGGGGGCGCTCGGGGTCCTGCGGGCACGGACGGTGGAAGAAGAGGCCCTGCGTGGGCGTGGCCACGTAGGCGATCCGCACGGTGGACGTGGCGCCCGCGGCCAGTGGCTCCCGGAGGTCGACCGTGAGCACGCCCTCGGCGAGGGCGTACGGCAGGGCTTCCCCCTCCATGTCCTTGGCCGAGGCAACCTCCATGTCGAGGGCATGGAGGCGCAGCTGGTGCACGCCGTCATGCAGCGCCGAGAACGAGACGTCGACTTCCCCCGTGACGGTCCCTGCTGCGAGGTCGGGCTGGACACGGATGGCGAGGTCCAGCTGGTCCACCTCGCGGGTCGTCGCGTCCAACGGCGGCGGCGGGGGCGCGGCCGCGGGCGCCGCGTCGGAGGCAGGCGGCTCGGCGCCCACGCTCCGACCGGCCAGCGGAGCGAGGAGCAGGGCGAGCAGCAGCGAAACGAGGGCAGAGCGGCGAACCATGGTGTCTCCCGGTGACGCGCGCATGGTGCCTGCCCGCGCGGATGGGCGCCATGGGCACCTCCAAAGCCGCCGAGGACTTGCCCTGCACCGGGCCGGGCCGACACTCTGGAGGATGCCGATGTCCCGTCGTACGGCCCTGGTGCCCCTCGTTCTCGTCCTGTTGCTCCTGGCGGCTCCTGCCGTCCGGGCCGAACGCGTCCCCCTCGTGCCGCCGGAGCGCCTGCCCGTCGTCGGTACGTGTGCGCCGATCGCCGAAGGCAACGTCACGCACGTGCTCACCTCGCCGCCGGAGACGCCGGGTTGGTGGTTCCGCGTTGCCGGCATGCCCGAAGAGGTCGACGAGAACCGGCTCGGCGAGGTGCTGGCGGCGCGCGTCGGCCCCCTGGCCGCCGGCGCACGCACCGAGCACGCCGTGTGGATCACGTGTGCGGCCGACCACAAGTGGGCCCACGTCGTGAAGGTGCTGATCGCCTGCGACCGTGCGGGCATCTACCGGGTCGGCGTGCGCGTGCGCAGCGACTCCGCCGCGGGTGTGTTCGGCTTCCCCCTGTTCCTGCCGCCGCCGCACGACGCCGTCGCCACGCCTCAGGGCAAGGCCGTCGGCCTCGAGGTGCGGCTGCAGACCGTGCTCGACCGCAGCAAGATGCCCGACCAGCCGCCGGACGCCCCCGCCGACGACCCGGGTGGCGTGAAGCGCAGCAACCCGGTGCTGGTCTACACCGCGGCGCGTCGCGCCGTGGAGCGTCATGGCGCCGTCGTCGCCACCGCGCGGTTGGCCGCCAACGCCAACGTGCAGGACGCGCTGTCGATCCTCGATGGGCTCTACCGCGCCGGGTGTGCCGGCGTGCGCATGCCGCAGCGGGCGTTGGCCGGCGATCCCGCCTTGCCCGTGTTCCCGCTGGTGTGGGTGAACGGCATCGCGCTCGGCGACGGCGCGCCCCCGGCCCCCCTTCCTCCCGTCGCTCCGCGGGCGGAGCCGTGGGGCCTGTACGGCGCCAACCGCCCCGGCTGGCTCGACCTCGACATCGTCGAGGAATCGCAGGTCGTGCGCGACGCGTCGCTCAAGTCCTGGATCGCCCAGGGGCGCATGCCCGCGTTCGAGCGCGAGCGCTCCGGAGCGGCGCTGGCCGAGTGGGGCGAAGACATGGGCGCCGTGCTGGGCGAGGCGATGCGCGGCCAAGCCCAGCGTCTGGCCGCCTACCTGGCCAGCGCGGCCAGTGTGCCGGAAGCCTCCGCCGAGCTCAGGGCGCGCCTGGCGCGCGAAGGCGGTGGCCTCGACGCCGTCCGTCCTTCGAACGTGGCCGTGACGCTCGAGCTGCTGCAAGGTGGTACCGCCGTCGGGCGCGTGGCCGCCCTCGTGCAGCTGGGCAGCACGCGCTCGAGCGTCGTCTGGATGCGCTGGATGGGACCGGGCGGCGTGGAGGGTGCCGTGACAGCGTCGCGGGGCGTGGCGTCGGCGCTGCGGCTGTTCCTGGAGGGCGAGCTCTTGGCGTGTCGCTCCGGGGGGGCTGCAGCCATGACGTGGGCGCAGCCCGACGACGTGGTCAGCGGCTACCCGCTGGTCGCCCGCGAGAGCGTGCAGCGCACGATGGCGGGCCGGGAGGCCTCCGCGCAGCAGCTGCAGCAGGCCCTCGAGCACGTGGCCTTCGATGCCGTGCGCGTCCTGCCCGGCCAAGCGTCCGCCGCGCTGCTACAGGCCGGCCGTGTGGTCGGTGTGGGCTACCTGCTGCTGGCCGCCGAGGACGACGGCCTGCTTCTTCGCGACGTGCAGGTACGCCGCGCCGAATAGCGCGTCGCCGCCACGCCAGGGCCGCCCGCTCCTACTCCACGCCTGCCGCGCGGTACTCGCCGCCGGTGGCCGACGCGAGCTGCTGCATCAGCGTGCGGTTGTGGTTGGGCCCGATGCCGATCGTGTGCACCACGCAGCGGTAGATCTGGTTGGCTTCGAGGAAGCGCGCCATCCCTTCGCGGGTGATGGCCTCGGAGGGCTGGCCGCTTGCGTCCGTCGGTGAGCCGTCGGAGAGCAGGAAGATCGTGTTGGCGCCACCCGAGGCGTTCTTCTTGCGCCCCTTGGCCTTCGGATCGCTGTCCGCGTACTCCAGGGCCTTGAGCAGGGCGTCGAACATCAGCGTGGAACCCTGCGGCTTGAGGTCCATGAACCAATTCGTGGCGTCTTCCTTGTTCTGGGCGGAGGCCGGCTCCATGGCGGGCGCCTCCTTCCAGACGATCACGTCGCTGCTGTAGAAGACCACCGCGAAGCGCACGTCCTTGGCGAGGTGGGCTACGCACTGGGCCAGCTTGTTCTTGGCGACTTCCATGCGCGTGTCGCCGCCCACGGCCTCGTCGGGCTTGCTGCCGCCCGCGCCACCGCCGCTGCCGCCGGTCACGGGGCCCTTCGGCTTGTCTTCCTTCTCGCGCGACTTCTCGCCCGCGGGCTCGCTCATGCTGCCGGAGCGGTCCAGCACGAACACGATGGCCTGGCTGTCGGTGGGGATGTCGTAGAACGTCGTCCGGGTGCCCGTGCCGGCATGCTCGCGCTTCTGCGGACGATGGCGGTTGCCGTCGTCCTGCTCGGACCACGCGGTACCTTCCTTCTCCCACCACGTCTTCCAGATGCGCGCGACGGCGTTGAAGGACTGCCCCGTGTACCAGTGCAGGACTTCCTCGATCTCCTGCGCCTCGAAGGCCTTGGCCCGCTCCAGGGCTTGGATCAGCGCCGGTACGGCGCGCGGTTGCGAGTACTCGCGGAGCGCATACACGGCGCAACGGCGTACGAGCACGTGGGGGGAACGCAGACCCGCCACCACGAGGTCGAAGCCCTCGTCGGACTTCTGCTCCGCGAGCGCGGCGAAGACCACGGCCTGCTCCTTGGGGGAGCCCGCGCTGCCCGCGGTGGCAAGCAGCGCCTCGCGGACCCGCTCGAAGGGTTGGGCCACGAGACAGCGCGCGATCGCCACGCGCAGATCGATCGTCTCGTCCTTGTCCTTGCGCCGCAGCTGGGGAAGGCCGTCCTGCATGAACCAGTCGGCGGCGGCCGCGCCCATGCGCTTGACGACCTCTTCGATGACGTGACGCGTAGCGTCTTCGGCGTCGACGGCCGCTCGCGTGTCCTTGACGGCCTTGCGTAGCGTGTTGAGGGCGTTGACCTGCTTGGCGTCGGTGGGCGGCTTGTCGCCGATGCTCTTGCGAAGCATCACCTCGTACTTGTCGAGTCGCTCGAGGGCCTCCGCGTATGCGGGGGCGAGCTCCTTCTCTTCCCACTGGGCCGACTTCACGTGCCATTCGACGAGCAGGTCGGCAGCCTCGCCGCTGTCCAGCTCGCCCAGGGCCTCGACGGCCTTGCGCTTGGGGCCGGCCTGCCCGACCTCGTCCATCAGGGCCTTGGCCGCCTTGCGTGCTTCGCGGAAGTCGCCCTCGTCGGCGTCGGCCGTGGTCGTGCGCAGCGCCGTGACGAGCAGCGCGACCAGGGCGAGAGTGGGAAGACCAAGGCGCGCCAGGGGGATGCGGATGGGCATCCCCCCAGCGTAGCGGGCGCGGGGTCTACCGTGCCAGCGTGGACGCGCGCTTGGCCAGGTCGACGAAGGCCTTTCGTTCCGCGTCCTCGCCCGCCGCGGGCGTGAGCAGCTCGAGCGCGCCGTCCGCGCCGAAGCGCACCGCCGCGGGCTCGCGGCGCAGCCACGCGCCGAACGCCGCCACGCCGGCGGCCCACTGGACGTCCACGTCGGCCTGCGCGAAGCCCAGTCCCGTGTCGAAGAGGTTCTCTTCGACGAGCACGCTCTCGCTGGCCGTGGGCTCCTTGGCCCGCATGCGCCACATCAGGAGCGGCTGCTCTTCGTCGTCGCCGCGGTCGGCGCGTCGCTTCTCTTCGTCCTTCGGCTTCGGCGAGGCGACGAAGGGGTTCTCGTCCGGCTCGACCGGGAGGCCCAGGCCCGCGGGGATGATCTCGTAGAGCGCCGTCACCTCGTGACCGGCGCCGATGTCGCCGGCGTCCTTGCGGTCGTCGCTGAAGTCGGCCGTCGCCAGCCGACGGTTGGCGTAGCCCAGCAGGCGCCACGCGCCGACGCGCTCGGGGTTGAAGAAGACCTGCACCTTCGCGTCCTTGGCCACGGGGATCAGGGTTCCGACCAAGCCGTCGACCAGCACCTTCTGCGACTCCGCGATCGTGTCCAGATACGCATACGTGCCGTTACCGCGGTTGCTCAGGCGCTCCAGGCGATCGTCCTTGACGTTGCCCATGCCCATGCCGAACACGCTCAGCCACACGCCGGTGGAGGCCTGCTCGGCGATCAGGGCTTCGAGCTGGTCCGTGTCGCTCACGCCGATGTTGAAGTCGCCGTCGGTCATCAGCAGGACGCGACGGACGGCGCCTTCTTCGGCGGCGAAGGCGCGCGCCTGCTCGTAGGCCATCTGGATGCCGCCAGCGCCGTTGGTGCCGCCACTTGCCGACAGACGGTCGATGGCGGCTTGGATCGTCTCCCGCTCGGAACCGGACGTGCTCGGAAGCGCGACGCGCGCTTCGTTGGCGTAGGTCACGATGGCGATGCGGTCGTCGGCCCGCAGGCGCGAGAGCAGCAAGGTGAGCGTGTGTTTCGCCAAGGGCAGGCGGTCGTCGTTCTTCATGGAGCCCGACACGTCGAGCAAGAACACCAGGTGCACCGGCGGCCGCTTGGCCTCCTCGACCTCGCGAGCCTTGATGCCGAAGCGAACCAGTCGGTGCGTATCGTCCCAGGGGCAGGCGGCGACCGTGGCATGCATGCGCAGCGGGAACGCGTCGCCATCCAGGGGCGGTGCGTAGCCGTAGTCGAAAGCGTTCAACAGCTCTTCGATGCGCACGGCATCGGCTGGCGGCAAGCGGCCCTCGCGCACCATGCGGCGGACGATGGAGAGCGAGGCCGTGTCGACGTCCAGCGAGAAGGTGCTGGTGTGCTCCTTGTCGATGGACGTCCAACCCGGATCCACGACGTGTCCGAACTCGTTGCCCGTCGCCGGGATCTTCGTGGGCAGGTCACTCTCGGCGTCGACGACACGCACGCGCAGCACCCGCTCGCTCGAGCCCACGTTGCCGTCGGTCGCGCCCTGCGGACTCGGGAACGCGCTGCCCGCACCCCCGGCGATGCCGATGGCGGGGTCCGACGCCGGTACCTGGACCATCTCGACCTTCAGCCGCGGGACCGCCGGGCCTTCGAGGACACTCACGGTGGTCCCCGGCCCCGAGGGCGGAGAGGCAGGCGGAAGCATCAGCGGCGCGTCCGTGTGCGCGCGTTGGCCGGGCTGCACGGGAATCGGCACGACGCGGTTCTCGGGTGCCACGACGCTCGGCGCGCGTCCGCCGACCAGGTGAGGACCACGACCTTCCGACACAAGCTCGCGCAGTCGGTCTTCCTCCGTACGAATCCCCTCCGCCGCCTTCGATGCCTGCTCGAGTGCCTGCCCGAAGCGGTCGGAGACCCGAGACTGCGCTCGATCCAAGGTCAATCGGTTGTCGGCCAGCTCGACGTGGGCACGCTTCGTCTCGTCGCGGGCCGCGGCTTCGACCAGGTCCGTGCCGACGGGCGCGCTGGCCTCCGGGGGCAACGGAAGAGGATGTACGTCGGCGTCGGAGGCCAGGCCGTCCACGCGGGCCACCTCGACCACGCCGCTGTCCGTGGCGCGTGGCCGCCGCGAGCTGGCGTCCACGGCCCACCACAGCGTGGCCGCCGCGAGCGCCGCGGCCGCAGCGCGATGCCAGGCGAAGCCGGAGGCCAGTGGCGCGGCGACGGAGGTCGTCGTCTGCGGCGTCTCGAGCACGGGCTCGTTGCGCAGCGCCTCGGTCACGGGACCGAGCAGGGCGCGCAGGGCTTCGACCTCGCCGCGAAGCGCGTCGTCGCCGTCGAGCTCCGCTTCGAAGGCCTCGCGCTCGTCGCCGGACAGCTCGTCCAGCACGTAGGCGGTCAGGCGGGGATCGTCGTTCGGGTTCATCGCACGGTCCTCCCGATGGGGGTGGGGGCGAGCGCAGCGTCCATCCAGGTGCGGAGGGTGCGCAGCGCGTGATGCAGGCGGTAGCCGACGTTGCCGGCGCTCATGCCGGTGACGTCGGCGATCTCGGCGTAAGGGAGCCCGGCGACCAGGCGCAGGTGCAGCAGCTCCTGGTCCACGGGGGCGAGCTGGCGAACGAGCCGCGCTGCCAGCGCCGCGTCGTCGGCCACCCCCAGCTGGGCGTCGGGGAGGGCCTCGCGGGTGGGTAGGGTCGAGGCGGCCGATTCGTCGAGCACGTGCATGCGTCCCTCCTTGCGAAGCGTGTCCACCACCCGGTGCCGGCAGCAGCGGTAGAGCCAGTTGACGACGTGGTCACCCACGTCCGGAGGGGGCGTCCGCACGAAGCGCAGGAAGGTCTCCTGCACGGCGTCGTCGGCGGCCGCGGCGCAGCCCAGCAGCCGCTGGGCGTAGCGCCTGAGGCCGTCCCCGTGCGCACGCACGACCGCGTCGTGCCAAGCGCTCGTGGAGGGCGGAGGTCCATGCACCGGGGGGCGTCTCCTCACCTTGGGATACGTGCCAGACCCGCGGATCTTGGGGCGGTTCCCCAGGTTCTTGGGCGCGACCGCAGGGGCGTGCCTGCCTGGGGCGAGCGGGGGCCTGCCCGGGTGGCTCCCCAGGCGCCCGTTTCGCGTAGGGTCTCCTGCGGGAGCTGGGCAACCCGGAGGGTCCGGCCGGGTTCCAGTCCCTTCCGACCGGAGGTCCCATGAAGCTGCTCCCCATCCTGCTCGTCAACGTGGCCACCGTTGGCGCCGGCATCGCCATCTACGACCAGGTCGTCCGGCCCGCGGCGCCCCAGGCCTCGTCCGAGGTGCTCGTCGGTAGCAACGCCGCCACGGATGACCTTGGCGCCCGCCTCGACGCGCTCGAGCAGCGCGGCCCGTCCCTGGTCTCTACGCCGCGCCCGGGGCTGGACCGCCAGCAGGTGCTGGACCTGCTGCGCGCCGAGCTGGCCAAGGGCGGCACGAGCCCGGCCCCGAGCTCGTCCGGCGGCAGCGCGTCCGCCGAGGCGATCCCGGGCATGCCCGATGGCCTCACGCTCGACGATCTGCCCGCGGACCTCGCGGACGCCTACAACGACCCCAACCTCACGCAGTTCCGCGCCATGTACGAGAAGGTGCAGGCCATGGAGCGCGCCGAGCGCGAAGCGCAGCGCGAGCGCGAGCAGACCGAGCGCATGAACCAGCGCATGGACGAGCTGCAGATCGGCCTGTCCCAGGACCAGAAGAACGAGATCCTCGCCGCCGCGAAGGCCACGCAGGTCGCGCGCCGCGAGCTGTTCACCAAGATGCGCACCGGCGACATGGACCGCGAGGCCATGCGCTCGGCCATGGAGCAGCAGCGCAACGACCTCGTCTCCGCCATCGAGCGCGTCGTGCCCAACAGCGACGACGCGCAGAAGGTCGCGGTCATCGTGGGCGGCGGTCGGGCGATGGCGTTCGGCGCAGCCGACGACGGCGGCGGCTTCGCTGGCGGCCGTCCGCGTCGACGCTGATCCGCGACGCGCTGCTGCAAAGCGAGACGATGCCAGGGCCGAGCCCGCTTGCGGGCCCGGCCCTGTTCGTGTCCAGGCGCGTGGCTAGGCGAGGCGCGTGGCGCCGCCGGCTTGACGCTCGCGGAGGGTCTTGACCGCACCCTCGATGGTCGGGTGCGAGATGCCCAAGATCTGCGCGGCCAAGATCGCGGAGTTCTTCGCGCCGGCCTTGCCGATGGCGAGCGTGCCCACGGGCACGCCACCGGGCATCTGCGCGATCGAGAGGAGGGCGTCCATGCCTTCGGTGGCCCAGCCCTTCATCGGCACGCCCAACACGGGACGCGCGGTGAGGCTGGCCAGCACGCCCGGCAGGTGAGCGGCGCCACCGGCGGCGCCGATGAACACCTTCACGCCACGCTTCTCGGCGTCTGCGACGAACGCATGCAGCGCGGCCGGTTGCCGGTGCGCGCTGATGGCGTGGCATTCGTGGGCGACACCCAGCTCGTTCAGCATCGAGCTGCAGTGCTGCATCGTCTCCCAGTCGGACGTCGAGCCCATGAGGACGGCCACGAGGGGTGAGGCGGGTTGCGACATGGATCCTCCAGCGGTCGGCGCAGCCTACCTGTCGGCCGCCGCACGATCACTCGAAGACGCGACCGATGTCGGGGTCCTGATCGGGCTCCACGACCTGCCAGACGGCGGCCAGCAGAAGGCCCAGGAGCAGCACCCCGAGCGCGTGGATCAGCACGATGCGCGGGGTGAGCCACGTCACAAGCGGAAGGTTCGGGACGTGTCGGGTGGGCGCGTACGCGACGCCGGCGCCGACCTGCGTCGCAGCAAGCACGATCCACGCCACGAGGACGCGGGCGAGTCGCAGGGGCATCGCATCGCCCCGGTCTCGCCCCTCGAGCTGCGTTCGCGTGACGGCGCCGACCCACGCCCCACCCAGCAGCCCCATCGGAGCGGTGACGACCAGCAGGATCGCCGCCTGCGCCCCCAGGTGGGCAAGGGGATCCATGCCCCCACGGCCATCGCTCTGGACGATCCACGGCAGCTCGAAGGCAGCCGCCCAGACCATCATCGCCCATGCGGTCATCCCGCTGGCAGCCACGAAGGTGACGCCCGATGGGAACGGCGGTCGCGCCCAGGCTCGGTCGATGCGGGCGGGATGCCCCGCCCACCGCGCGGCGGCCGTGGCTGCGCCCAGCTGCAGGACGAGCAGGAGAGCTGCCCCCGGGAGCGCCAGTGACATCGACCCGGCCGCTCCCGTGCGCCCGGCTCCCGCAGCAAGCAGCAGGGCGGCGACGAGCGTGAGGACGACACCGCCCGTGAGGGATGCGGCGAGCCAGGCGGACGGGCGACGTGCGGCGAGCCGCCCCATCCTCCTCAGGACCTGCACCAGGCCACGCATGCCCGGCGCGCCACGCAGCGTGGAGCCTGCGTCGTGCACCGGCCTGGGTCGTGCGCCGGTCACGCGTCCCGCCTCCGCCGCTTCACTCGAACACCTGCCCCAGCTCCTGGCCCGTGCGGCGGACGCCTGCGGTGTCCGCCAGCGCCGCCACGACCAAGCCCACCAGGGTTACGGGCAGGAGGTGGCCGAGTCCTACGTCGACGAGCGATGTCCTGCTGATCGGTGTGTGCAGCATGCGCTCGGCTCGCCAGAGCACGGCCAGCATGCATCCGAAGGTCAGACCCCATGCCACGACGAAACGGGCAAGCTGCAGTGGGAAGTCGACCGGACGCGGCCGTGGCTTCAGGCGCCGAGCCGCCTTGCCGAACCAGGCCGCCGCCACCAAGGCCGCCGGGAGAGTTGCCGTGATGAGCATGACCAGCAGCAGGAGCGCCTCCAGCGAGACGGACCTGAGCCTCTCCATGCGGATCGGGTCGACCAGGAAGAACCCCGTGAACGACCCGAACGCACCTGCGGCCGCGAGCGCTGCGCCGTAGCCCACGTCACCCAGCAAGCTCTCTGGCGCTCCCCGGGGGGAGCCGCGATCGTCCGTGGCTTCGCGCGCGCCTGCGTGTGCGATCCAGCGCGCGCCCAGGAGGAAGAAGCCGCCCCATGCTGCGGCGAGGACGAGAAGTCCCAGGAACCCCCATCCCGGTCCGGACCTGCGATCGCCGATCGGGAGCAGCGCGGCACGCATGGCCAGCTCGAGCACTCCACCCACGGCCAAGGCCCGCACGACGACGAAGGCGGGTCGCCTGGCGAGCGTGCGAGGTACGGCCGCGAGGACAGTCGCAAGGCCCCGAACGCCCACCGGCGCATCCCAACGCACATCGCTCGCCGAAGGGCTGGTCGCGGGCCCCTCCACCGTCACTCGAACACGCGACCGATGTCCGGGTCGGTGCGATGCGGTGCGGCCACGTCGGCGAGCGCAGCGACCACCAGGCCGATGAGGGCGATCGGTAGCGCCTCGGCGACGAGAATGCGCCACCACGACTCCAGCAAGTCCAGGCGTTTCGCGCGTACGAACCTCGTGAAGAAGCCCACGACGCATGCGGCGGAGAGCAGCCACGCAAGCAGCGTCCGTGCAAGCTGCAGGGGGAAGCCGGTAGGTCGCGGCTCGGGGACCAAGTGGCGAGCCACGACGGCCATCCATGCAGCGCCAACGGTCGCCGGCGCCGCCGTCAGGATGAGGAGTCCGGCGATGGTCGTGGCCGTCTCGTATCGCGCTGACGGGCGGTGCCCACGCAGGAACAGCTCGAAGAGCAGGTACATCAGGAGGGCGTTGACAAGCAGGCTGGCCAACACCCCCAGCCCGAAGCCGAAGTCGATGGGCCAGCGGGCGCGTCGGGACCGGCGCTTCGGCGCCTGTGGTGGGCGCGTCTCCACGACCAGACCTGCGACGAGGCGCGCGCCGACCAGGAGGACGCACGGCCAGACCACGATCAGGCCGATCACGGGCAGGGCGGCGCCGGAGCCGGGGAGCCAGCGGTCGAGACGCATCAGCGCGTGCAGCATCAGGTCGAGGAGCGTGGCGACGCCGAGCGCCACGAGCAGGACCGCGAGTGGCCGTCGCTTCAGGAGCCGCGGTACGTGCGCGGCAACGGCGCCGAGACCCGCAAGGCCGCGGGGCGCACGCCAGCCCCGATGGCGCTCGCGGCGGGCTGGTACCGCAGCGAGCGCAGGCGGGGCTTGGAGCGGCGCACCCGACACGTCCCTCATCCCGGCCAGCCTACGCGCGAGCCGGGCCTCGGTGCTTGGGGTGGGCTACTCGCTCGTCGGGTAGGTCACGACCCACGTGCCGTCGCGTTCCACGTCCGTGTGCTCGGTGACGGTGCCGTCGGGCCAGCGGATGGAGATCGAGGCGATGTCCGCCTCGGCGAGGCCGAACATCAGCGCGGTGTCTTCGCCGGAGCCGACGCTCGAGCCGCACTTCACTTCCTGCATGCGCACGGCGCCGTCGGTCCGGGTCAGCGTGACACGCGTGCCGATGGCGTCACGGTTGACAGGCCCGCCACCGACGCAGCGGATGGTCACCCAGTGGTGCTCGGGCGTGTTCGGGTCGGCGAAGCCGATGCCGCGGTACAGCCGGTACTCGTGGTCGAAGTTGGCGACCAGGATGTCCATCCAGCCATCGTTGTCGAAGTCGCACGCGGCCATGCCCAGCGACTTGCCGTTGTCGTCGGCGCCGGACTGCGAGGCGATGTCGAGGAACGTGCCGTCGCCGCGGCCCAGCCACACCCCGTTGGGGTCCAGCTCGGCGCAGAAGTACACGTCCAGGTTGCCGTCGCGGTTGAGCTCGGTCAGGGACAGGCCCCAGCCGACACCAATGTGGTAGAGGCCCGCGGACGTCGTGATGTCGGGGAACGACGTTGCGGCGTCATCGTTGCGGTGGAGGAACAGGCCCACGTGGCTGTAGCCCACGTCCAGGTCGAGGTCGTTGTCGACGTCGCCGACCATCACGCCCATGCCCTTGACGCGGGCGTCGAGGCCCACGTCCCTGGCGATCTCGGTGAACACCCACCCATCGGGGCTCGGTCCGTCGTTGCGCCAGAGCACGTTGCGGTTCATCGGCTGCTGATCGGGACCGGGCAGGCCCTTGTCGTTGACGAGGTACAGATCCAGGTCGCCGTCGTCGTCCATGTCGAACCACGCCGTCACGAAGCCGAAGCCCGTCGTGTACTCGATCCCCAAACGTTCGCTGACGTCGGTGAACGTGCCGTCGCCCTCGTTGTGGAACAGACGGTCGCGCTGGGAGTCCACCCAGTCCACGCCCGGGCAGTCCGGGCAGCCCCAGTTGGCCACGTACATGTCGAGCCAGCCGTCGCCGTCGTAGTCGCCGACGGACGCCGTGTAGCCCCTGCCTTCGTCTTCGACCCCGGCGGTGACGGCCACGAAGCCCGTGCCCTGCACGTTTCGGAACAAGACGTTGGCACCCCAGTTGAGGACGTAGAGGTCCTTCCAGCCGTCGTTGTCGTAGTCGAACCACAGCGCGCCGCCCGTGCGGATGTCCGCGAGCGCCACGTCGTCTTGGAGCGGGCTCTCGACGAAGGTGCCATCGCCTTCGTTGCGCCACAGGTGGTTGGGGCCGGAGATGTCGGTGAGGTAGAGGTCCTGGTCGCCGTCGTTGTCGTAGTCGCCCCAGGCCTGGCCTGTGATCAGGTAGGCCTGCGTCCCGGCCGCGGAGTGGTCATGGCTCGTGGCCATGCCGGAGGACTCCGTGACGTCCTCGAACAAGACGACCGGCGGCTCCGGGGGCGTCTCGGGCTCCGGGGGCGGCGGCGGGGGCGGCGGGGGCTCAGGTACTTCGGGCGTGGGCTCGGGCGTGGGTGAGGCGCCACTCCCGCCGCCGCCACAGGCGGCCAAGAGGGCGCACAGGACGAGGCACGCACCGTGAAGCCAGGTCGATCGGCGAAGGGAAGGCTGGGACATGCGGCCTCCTCGAGGCGCGAGCAGTCGTGTCGATCGGGGCGCTAGAGCTGCGCCGACATGCAAACGACGCGCGAGGGCGGGCCTCGCGCGTCGTCCGGGGGGCTGCGGCGGAGCGTCCCGCCGCTGTCCATCGTGGTCGCGCGAGACGCGCTGCTACGGACCGGTCGCCCAGTCGTAGCCGCCGGTGCCATCCGGGTAGAAGAGCACCCAGTCGTTGGCCAAGTCGCTTGCGCCACCGATCTGCTGGTTGGGGCTGACGCCCGAGAAGTTGGCGCAGGCCGTCCAGTTGACCGTGCTGAAGTCGACCGTGCTGGAGGCCGCCTGGTTGGCGCCCGGCGTAAGGCCGATCAGTCCACCGTTGGTGTCCGCCATGGCTTGGTGGACCCAGTCGATGCGGCCGGTGTTGTACATGACGATCTGCATCGAGACGTTGCCGGAGTACGTCGGACAGTTGGACCACGTGGCCGTGGCCGTGCTGCTCTGGGACGAGAAGTAGATGTCCTGACCGCCGTTGCGACCGGGGTAGATGTCACCCCACCAGGGCGCGATGCGCGGGACGCCGCCGACGAACGACGAGACGCTCGGCTGGAAGCTCGTGTCGCCACTGGTGAAGCTGATGCTGCCGTTGCTGTTGAAGAAGCAGCTCGAGTAGCTGGTGCCGTAGTACGGGAACGAGAACGACATCGTCTGGCTGAACGTGGTGTCGTCGCGGTAGCTGCTGCCCACACCCGTACCCAACGAGTTGTTCCACGCCGGGAGCGAGACCGACGGGGCCAAGCTGACCGTCCAGGCGTTGGAGAGGCTCGCCGTGGCGCCGCTGGGGAACGTGGCGAAGACCGATCCCGTCGCGCCGACCGAGGCCAGCGGGTCCGGGAAGTTGCCCGACATCGTGGTGTTCGAGCCGACGGTGGCGTTGGCCGCGAACGTGGACGACGTGCCGTTGTTGAACGGCGTGCCCGAGCTGGCCGTGAAGATCAGGCCGACGACGGAACCGGGCGAGCCGAAGTTCTGGCCCGTGAGGCTGAAGCCGACGTTCGGACCGACGGTGTCCCAGGGGTTGGGGCTGCCGCTGGTGAACGAGCTGGGCGCGAACGACGTAAGGCTCGGCGGGGGCACGAACTGGACCAGCGGCGTGGTGCTGATGGCCGTGGAACCACCCTGGAGCGTGACGCGCACGTAGGCCAAGCCCGCGACGCTCGGGTTGAGCGGCGGCGTGGTGCCCGTGATCTGCGTGGGGCCATCGACCGTGCCCGGGAAGCTGACCGTCGCGGACGTGCCGCCGAAGAACGGCGTGCCCGTGGTGGCCTCGAGCGTGATGGTGGCCGTGGTGCCCGTGGGGGCGTAGGCCGTACCCGTGACCTCGTAGGGAACCGTCTGGCCGCCGGGGATGGTGCTCGGCGAGAAGGCCACGACGGTCGGAATCGGAATCCAGTGCACGAGCGGGCCGCTCGACGTCATCTGCGCGCCATCGGGAAGGATCACGGTGACCGTCGCGTCGGTGTCGAACGCGACCTGGCCATCGGGGAACAGACCACTGATCGTGGTGTCGTTCTCGACGGTACCGATCGTGTTGATGGTGGCCGAGGTGCCGCCCGCGAAGGGGGTGCCCGCCGTCGACGTGAAGCGCACCGTCACGAGGCCGAGCGGGGGCTGGAAGCCCTGGCCCGAGATCGTGAAGGGCGGCGTCACGCCGGAGCTGACGCTCGGCGGCGTCATGCCCAAGACCTGCTGGAAGACCACGTTGGCGACGGCGCCGTCAGAAGTGAGCTCGGTGCCGTCACCGAGGATGACCGTGACGATTGCCGCGACGTCGGTGTTGGCGAAGGACGCCGGCGCCGTGCCGCGGATCTGCGTGTCGCTGTCGACCGTGGCTTCCGTCTCGAACGTGGCCGACGTGCCATTGGCGAACGGCGTGCCCGTCTCGGCGGTGAAGCGCACCGTGACCTTGGACTTGCGGGCTCCGAAGCCACTGCCGAGGATGCGGAGGGCGGAGCTGCCGTTGGAGTAGAGGGTGGTGGGCTGGAACAGCGTGATGCCTGGGCCTTGCGCCACGGCGCCGTGACTGCCACAGCCAGCCGTCGACGCCAGCACTGCTGCGGCGATCATCAGGCTCGTCAGGACTCGGACCATGTGATCTCCCTTCGAGGCGGTGCGGGCATGAGTCCGCACCGGCTCGCGTACCCCGCCTCGGCGGGGCGACCGTGAACCATCCCAAGCCCCCAAAGAGTAGCCACAGGGGCCCCGCCGTTCCAGCGCTCGCGCTGGTTGGAGAAAATCTGCCCAGCTGCGGGCGGTCGGGCCGCCGGGCCCGGGTTTCAGGCCATCGGAACGTCCGACACGTCCCCTCGGCGTACCCGGACGCGCGAGTCGGCCACTTCGAGCCGCAGATCGCAGGACTCCAGCGTGGAGAGACGGTGCGCGATCATCAGCGTCGTGCGCCCCGTCATCAGGCGCTCCAGCGCGTCCAGCACCTCGGCCTCGGTGCCGGTGTCCAGCGCGCTGGTCGGCTCGTCGAGGATCAGGATGGGGGCGTCCCGGAGGAAGGCCCTGGCCAGCGCCAAGCGCTGGCGCTCGCCTCCGGACAGGCCGCCGCCCCCCTCGCCGAGCGCGGTGTCGAAGCCCTGCGGAAGGGCTTGGATGAAGGGGAGCGCGGCCGCCTGCCGGGCCGCCTCCTCGATCTCGCGGCGCGAGGCCCCTGGCCGGCCGTAGGCGATGTTCTCGGCCACGGAGGCCCGGAAGAGGATCGAGTCCTGGAGGACCATCGAGAGCTGCGCGCGCAGGTCTTTGAGTCGAAAGTCCCTAATGTCGGTGCCGTCCAGGAGCACGCGGCCCTGCTGGGGCTCGTGGAAGCGGGGGAGCAGCCCGAGCAGCGTGCTCTTGCCAGACCCGGTCGGGCCCGCGATCCCCACGCGGGACCCGGGGGGAATCGTCACGTCGACGTCGATGAGGACCGGGCGCGCCGGGTCGTAGCCGAAGGTCACGTGCTCGAAGCGGATCTCGCCGCGGGCCCTCTCGAGCGGCAGGGCGTCCGGCTTCTCGGGGGCCTCGGGGGCCTCGTCGAGCACACGGTAGACCCGCTCGGCGCTGGCCAGCGCCCCCTGCAGGGCGGCCAAGCGCGTCCCCACCTCGCGCAGCGGCTCGAAGAGCTGGGAGAGGTACGTGAACACCATCAGCAGCTCGCCCAGCGTGAGCTGGCCGCTCTGCACGTGGCGAGCGCCGACCCAGAGGATGGCCGCAGCGCCGACGCCGGTGATCACGCCGACGAGGATGTCGAACAGCCCGTGCACCCACACGGCGCGCATGGCCGACTGCACGTGCTGCTCACCGCGGTCGCGGTAGCGGGCACTCTCGCGGGCTTCCTGGCCGAACGCCTTCACGACGCGCAGTGCCCCGAGCGTCTCGGAGACCACGCCGAGCGCATCGCTCTCCCGCTGGCGCACCTCGGCCCAGCGGCGGCGCAGGCGTCCGCGGAACAGCTCGGTGAGCCCGAACAGCGCGGGCCCGCCGGCAATCGCGATCCAGGCCAACGTCGCGTCGAGGCGACCGACGGCCACGAGCAGGACCGCGACCTTGACCAACGCCGTGGCAAACGGGATGACGCCTTCGACGGCCACGGACTGGATCGAGCCGGCGTCGAACTGCAGCCGATAGATCGAGTCCGCTGCGCCGGCTCTGTGGTGGTAGCCGAGCGACAGACGCTGGAGGTGGTCGAAGAGCCGCGCTCGGAAGGCCAGCACGAGACGCTGGCCGACCTTGGTGCGCAGCAGCCAGGCCCCCAGCTGCTGCACCTGCATGAGCAACGCGATCAGCAGGACGGCGCCGACGGCCGCGACCAGCAACGAGTCGGCGCTGCCCTGCCAGGCGTCGGGAATCACGCGCGCGAGCGCGTCGGGCAGCGGCTTGTCCCCCAGGACGTGGTCCACGACGATCTTGACGGGGATCGGGAACAGCAACGCCAGCGGCGCGGCCAGCAGGCTGACCACCACGAGCAGCGCAACGCCGCCCCAGAACGGGCGGGCATCAGCGAGCAGGCGCCGGTAGAGCGCGGCGTCGCCGTAGCTGCGGGTGGGGGACGAGGACACGCCGGGACGCTACCCGAAGGGCGCGCGTCGCGGCGTGTCCGTTCGGTCTGGCATCACCGTGAGGACGGGCGAAGAGCGGGCGCGCTCTCCGCGTGAAGGACCTCGCGATGAGGAGGCACGGGCGGGTTCAGCGTGACGGGAGCCGGCCCAGGTAGCGGCAAGCGAACCTCGCCCTCG
The DNA here is from genome assembly GCA_020631815.1 of Planctomycetota bacterium. Taxonomy (GTDB): domain Bacteria; phylum Planctomycetota; class PLA2; order PLA2; family JAEUHO01; genus JACKGW01. The sequence continues at coordinate 20,581 of JACKGW010000014.1, forward strand.
CGCAGGGGCGGCCGCGGAAGCACCTCGGAGGCCGGGCGCCACACGGCCTTGGCGACATCGCCGCCGGGCGGAGCCAGCGAGACCACGCCCGTCCGGCGATCGAGGCGTCCTCGCCACACGACGCGCATCTCCTGGCCCTCGGGCAGGAAGCGACCTTGCTGCTCCACGACGAACGCCAGCACGGGGGCCGTGGCCGGCGTCGGGGCGACCGGCCGATACTGGAACCGGTCTTCGTCCCAGCGCGAGACGGCGCGGCTGAACATGCGCCGCTCCAGGCCTCGCTCGCGGAGCGGCTCGATCACCTGCTCGCGGATGCGAACGTCATCGAGCGTCGCATCGGGCGGTGTAGGCCGCGTGGGCGGCGGCATGACCAAGTGGGCGGTGACGACGGCCGAGGCCACGCCTCCGGCAATCCAAGACAACAACGCACTCATGAGGGACTCCTCGAGGGCTGGGGGCGGCGCACCGCCCGACCGATGACGAGCTCGGCCACGACGAGATCGAGACCGAACGAGGCCCACACGCCGATCACGTAGGCGTGCGGGACGCGCGCGATCTCGAGGGCCACGAAGAGGACGCGGAAGGACAGGGCCGAGGCCGCAAGCGCGTAGCTGCGCACCATCCACGCACGATGCGCGACGAAGTCGCGGCGGAGCACCTCACGCAAGCCCAGCGCGGTGGTGCCGAAGAGATAGAGCCCCGTCACGGCGAAGCCGCTCTGTCCGGCGAAGCCGCCCTTGGCCGTGGGCGCCAGCCAGAGCCCGGTCGGGGCCACGAGCACCAAGACCGACAGCACGTACGTCCAGCCGAGGGCGCGATGCCAACCCGGATGGCGGCGCAGCAGCTGGCGCGAGAACAGCGGCAGCGCCACGACGAGACAGAGCGCCCCGCCCGCCACGTGGAGGTCGAAGACGGTGCGCCACACGGGGTCGATCGCGAGAGCACCCTTTTCGTGCAGGAAGGGCATGTCGTCGGCGCCGGCACCGAAGTAGGGCAGCACGTTGGACAGGAGCAGGGCGGTAAGCCCTCCGACCGCCGCGAAGCCCAGTCCCCTGCCGATCGCCCGGGCGTTGCGGCGTGTGGCGCCGTGAGCCCACGTGCGCGCGTTGCCCGCGAGAGTTGCCATGGCCATGACCAGCGCCTCCGTGCACGAGCAAACGGGGACGACTGGGGGCCGGTCGGCAACCTTCCTGCACGGATCGTGCAACGTTCACGCAACGGCGGGCGCATACTCGCGTGGTGCTCGCCCGCCCCGACGCTCGCTGGTTCACCCCGCCCTTGGCAACCGCCGAGGTCGAGTCCGCATCGCTGGCGCTTCGGTTCCTGGGCACGGCAGGCTTCACCGTGCGCTGGGCCGGGCGCACGTTGGTGCTCGATCCCTTCCTGTCGCGCCCCGGTGTGATGCGGACCTTGTTCGGTCGGCTACGACCCGACGCTGCAGCCATCGAACGTCACGTGCCGGACGCCGATGACGTCCTCGTGGGTCACGCGCATCACGACCACGTGCTCGATGCGCCCGAGCTCTGCCGTCGGACGGGGGCGCGCCTGATCGGCAGCCGCGACGTGGCCCACGTCGCGCAGGCCGCCGGGCTGCCGCGCGAGCAGATGCATGTCGTGAGCGCCGGCGACACGGTCGCGTGCGGCCCTGTCACCGTGCGTGCGCTGCAATCCCGCCACGGGCGTGTCTACGGGCGCGTGCCCTTTCCGGGTTCGATCCCGGCGCCGCCTCCGTGGCCTGCGCGCCTGCGACGGTTTCGCCATGGCGAGGTGCTGTCGTGGCATCTGGAAGGGCCGGGCGCCAGCGTGGTGCACGTGGACTCGGCCGACTACGTCGACGAGGCGCTGGAGGGTGTGCGCGCCGACGTGCTGTGCGCGTGCGCGATCGGCTGGACGTGGCGGCCGAAGTACGTCGAGGGCCTGATCGAGCGTCTGCGTCCGCGCTACGTGGTGCCTTGCCACTGGGACTCGTTCTTCGGCCCGGTCGAGCGCGCGGCCCGCGTGCTTCCGTTCTGTCGCCTCGGCGGATTCCTCGACGCGATCCGCACGCAAGGCTCCACGCCGGTGTTGCTCGAGCCCCTGGCGTGGTGGGCGCCCGCGAGGGGTCTGATCCCGTGATGCGGTGTCGCGGTAGCGACGCCGCGGGCACGGGGTCTGACCCCAAGCGAGTGTCGCAGAGCGAAGGGCGCACTACGGTGTCAGACCCCGTGTCAGTGTCGCTTCGCTCGCAGACACGGGTTCAGACACCTCCGCGCGCTCCCGCGTCGGTGAGCAGGTACACGGCGAAGGTCGCGAGCCAGTGTTCGCCTTCGTAGTGGCCGCTGCTGACGTAGGCCAGACCGTGCTCCGCATGACGCTTCGCCGACGCACGGAGGGTCGCGGCGCGCGGGTCGCCGTCGGGTAGCGCGGCGGCGATCCCGTTCATGGTCCACGCGCGCGTGAGGTCGAGCCCCGCCAAGTGGACCAGATGCCCGTCGGTCACATCGGGCACCTCGACGGGCTCCAGCAGCGGCCCCAGCGCTCCGCTGGCCAACGAGGGGAAGAAGCCGTCGAGCCACGTCGAGAAGGCCTTCGCATCCAGCACGCGACGCATCAGGTCGGCCTCGTTCAGCCCCGACGAGAAGAAGTCGAACCCGGACGGCTCGTAGCGCAGCGGGTAGTCGCGGTCGGCGAGGTACCACGCGCGTGCGCGCTCCACCGCAAGGCGTTCCAGCTCGGCGTCGCCCACGGCGCGCGCGTAGTCGAGGAAGAACGACAACGCGAAGGCCGAGTCGATGTGCAGTCCCGAGCGCAACGGCCAGCGCGAAGCCGGCAGGAAGCCCTTGGCGAGTCGCACGATCTCCCCTTCGAGGGGCTGGAGCGCCTTCGCCCAGCGGGCCGCACGCGGGTCCTCCCAGGTTCGAAGCTCCTGGGCGAGGCGCAGGAGCCACGCCCAGCCGTAGGTGCGCTCCCAGGACTTGTTTTCCGGACGGCGGAACCAAGCCGCCTCGACCTCGAGCTTGTCGGGCGTCAGCTGGTGGTCGAGCAGCTCGACGATGCGCGGCGCGATCGCGGCGTCGGGGTGCAGGCGCAGCAGGCGCACGAGCATCCAGTGCCCATGCACCGCGCTGTGCCAGTCGAAGCAGCCGAAGAACACCGGGTGGGCCTCGCGCGGTGGCCGCGGGGAGCTGTCGTCCAGGTACACGTGCCCGGTCTTGTTCGGGTACTCGCGCGGGATGCCGGCCAGCGCCAAGGCCGCGAAGGCCTCCACCTGCTGCGGGGAGAGCGACGAAGCCGGTCGGGGCATGGTGGGCTCCTCGGCGCGGCCCGTGGCCGCGAGCAGCACGACGAACGGGACGAGCAGGCAGCGGCGGAGTCTCGTGCGCATGCGCCGGATGCTACGCCAGGGCGGCCGCCGGATCCTGGCCGTAGAACGCGGCCAGCACCGCGTACAGCTCCGCGTGTCGCGCGGCGAGACCACGGGGGCGGTCGAACAGCTCCTCGCTGACGACGGCGAAGAACTCGCTTGGGTTGGTCGCGCCGTAGGGGTCCAGGAACGTCTTGGCGCCCCGCGCGACCGCCGCCACGAGGTCGTCGTACTCGCGCTGCATCACGTCGCGCCACCGCACGCGCTCGGCCTCGGTGGCGAGGTCCGGCGTACCGTCGAACCAGCTGTCCGTGCCCAGGTCCAGCTGGTGGGCGAACTCATGGACCACGACGTCTTGGCCGACGCCGGGTTGCTCCAAGCTGGCGGCGACCTCGTCCCACGACAGCAGCACGATGCCCTCGTGCCACGCCTCGCCGATGTGCCGAGCGTCGACGTGGACGATGCCCAGCTCGTCGACGGGCGGCTGCGACGGTCGGAAGTCGTCCGGTGCGAGGAGCACGGTCCTCACGCGGTCGAAGGCTCCGTCGGGCAGGCCGATGGCCATGCGCGCGGCGCTTCCGGCCACGGCGAAGCGCATGGCGCGCGTCACCTCCAGGCCGCCGCGACCCTCCCAGTGGATCTCGGCCTCGAGGACGCGGGCGATGTCGCGCCAGCGGGGCGCGGACGCCTCGGGGATCGGCACGGCGAAGCGCAGGGCCGCCAGCGTCGCCAGGTCGTCCTCGTTCCAGGGCCGAGCGAGCAGGCGGCGGCGACGACGGCGACGTAGCCAGGCGAAGAGCACGCGGGCGTCCCCAGGTAGCGTGGTGGGCAGCGCGGGACCACCCCGCCTCGAGGGGGGCATCCTCCGCCATGGGCACGCTCGACGCCACGATCGCACGGCTCGGCCAGGCACGCGCCAGCGCCATCGTCCGCACACATGACCACGACCTCGCCCAGCGGGCCTTGGAGGCGGCGGTCGCCGGGGGGTTCCGTTCCCTCGAGATCACCCTCACCACGCCGGGTGCCCTCGAGCTGATCGGGCACTTCGCGCGCGAACCCGAGCTGCTCGTGGGCGCGGGCACCGTGCTCGACGTCGATCAAGCCCGTGCCGTCGTAGACGCCGGTGGCCAGTTCCTCGTCTCGCCGGTCGCCGACGCACCCGTCGCGAAGGTCGCACGCGAGCTCGACGTTCCGTTGATCGCGGGTGCCAACACGCCGACGGAGCTGCTCGCGGCGCACCGCATGGGTGCGCCGCTGCAGAAGCTCTTCCCCGTCCCCGCGGGCGGGCCGACATGGCTCAAGGCCGTCCTCGGGCCGCTGCCGTTCTTGCGGGTCGTTCCCACGAACGGCGTCGATGCCGACAACGCACATGCGTGGTTCGAGGCCGGTGCGTTCGGCGTGGGCTTCGCGGCCGTCCTCTTCACGCCGGAGCTCATGGCGGCGCGGGACGTCGCGGGCATCATGAAGCGGGCGCGCCACCTCGTCGCGGCCGTCGCTGCTCAGCCCGGGTAGATCTCCGGCACGACGTCGCCCTGGGCCCGCAGCCAGGCCGAGAGCTGCGCGCGGTGGTGGATCATGTGGCTGATGCACGCACGGCGCAGGGCGACGTGCCGCGGCAGCGTCTGCAGCACGACGTCACCCTGGACCAGCGACCACGGCGCCGCCATCGCGGCATCGTCGAGCCTTGAGGCGCCTGCACGCACGCTGGCGGCGAGCACGTCGAACCGCTCGATCAAAGCCGCCGGCCCGTCGACCGCGTCGCGCTCCGGCGGCGGTCGGCTCGTCACGTCGAAGCGATCCGCCGCGACGACGGTCTCGAGCCAGTACACGACCTCGACGAGATGGCGGGCCAGCTGGCCGATCGTCCAGGCGTCCGGGTAGGTGGGGGCGTCCCACAGCGCAGGGCGCAGGCAGCCCAGCACCGCGCGCGTGGCGTCCAGCTCGACGTCGAGGTCGGCGAGCACGGCGCCCGCCACCGTGAGGGGAGTGGTCATCAGGCCGAGGCTAGCTCGGGACCTTGCGCACCGTACAGACGCAGTCGTACCAGGCTTGGCCGCCCGAGAGCGGGGTTGGCGCGATGGGCATGGCGTCGTTCAGCGGCACGCCCGTGCCGATGCCGCCCTTCTCCTTCGCCCACCAGACGTTGTCCGGGATGTCGCGATCTGCGAGCAGCGCGGGGTCCATGGCCTCGGCGCCTGCCGTGCCCTTCAGCTGACCGGCGCCGATGGGACCGTACTCCCAGTGGCCGAGGTGGTGCGACACGGCGAGCAGGTCCGGCGCCACGCCCGGCACGATGCGCGCGACTTGGCGCAGCGTGCCGCAGGTGCGCGACGGGTCGCTGTTCCACACGGGGCCGGCGGGGCGTCGGATCTCGACCTCCAGCAGGTCACCGTCGGCGATGCCGAGCCGCTTGGCGGTCTCCGGCGCGATCCAGATCGGGTTCCCGTGCACGATCTCCGCTTGATACTTGTGATGCGCGGTACGTCCTTGCGTGTGCACGTTCCACTTGAAGGTGACGAAGCGCAGCTCGTTCTCCTTCATCACCTCGTAGGCCGGGTTGGGGAACCACGTCGGGAGCGGGTTGGCAATGGGGTGGTCGGAGAGACCCACGACCGCCGCCGCCTGCTCGAAGACGGACTGGCGGACCTCGATCTTGCGGCTGGGGGAGGGGAAGCCGCGCACGGGCGTGCCATCGAGCACGATGCCGATGGTCTGCGGCTTGCCCTTGATCTCCTTGCTGACGAGACCCGTGGCCTCGTCGATCGAGGCTCCCTCCATCTCCTCCGCCGTGAGGGGACGCTCGAACAGCTGGTAGTCCGGCTCGCGACCCGAAGGCTGCCACACGCCCTGCCGCTTGAACTGCTCCCACGAGATCGGGAGATTGGCGTAGTAGCGCTTGTAGTAGTCCTCGTCCGACGGGAAGTCCCAGTACTGGAACACGTCCGGCCCCAGGCGCTTGGCCAGCTCGTGGTAGATCCACCACACGCTCTTGCACTCGCCCGGCGGCTTCACGAGCGGCTGGCGCACGCCCGTGAACGGCACGTAGTCCCAGGCGTTGGTCGACTGGCCGTCCCAGCGCTCGAGCGCCGTGGCCTCCGGAAGGATGATGTCGGCGAGTGCGGCCGTCTCGCTGTAGGCGATGTCGATGCTGACGTGGAAGGGGATCAGCGACTCGTCGGCCAGCACGTCGCGGCAGACCTTGGCCTCGGGGTAGCCGTAGCCACCGTTGAAGCAGTACGTGAACAGCGTATCGATCTTGGCCCGCCCCTCGCGGATCCACGGGTAGTTCATCTGCCCGACCTTCATGACCTGCCACTGCCAGGCCAAGGGGTACTGCGTGGGCGTGATGAGCTCGCCCTGGTACTGGGCCTTCCAGGCGTCGGGCAGACGCTCGTAGGCCTCCTTCACCTCCTGCGGCAGCTCGTCGAAGCAGGCCATGCCCGGCTTCCACTTGGGCGGCTTGGGCGGCTTGGGCCCCGGCTCGCCGACCAGCGGCAGGCCCTCGTGGCCCCAGTCCCCCTTCCAGCCGCCGCGGTTGACGATCCCGAAGCCGCCGGGCTGGCCGACGTTGCCCGCCAGGATGTCCAGCAGGAACACGGCGCGGCTGCTGTGGATGCCGTTGACGTGCTTGGCAGCACCCCGGTTCAACAGCGTTGTGCAGCGCGGGCTGGCAGCCGCGAACTCGCGGGCCAGGCGGCGGATCGTGTCGGCCGAGACGCCTGACTCGCGCGCGGCCATCTCGGGGGTGAACGGCTCCACCTGGGCAGCGATCTCGGCGAACGGGATGTTGCACCAGCGGTCCCAGAAGGCGCGCTTGGCCAGACCTTCCTTCACGAGCACGTGGGCCATCGCCATGGCGATGCAGCCGTCGCTACCAGGCGTGACGCGGTGGTACTCGTCGCTGATGCTCGCTGTGGCGCTGGGGCGCACCTCGAACGTGACGAGCTTGGCCCCGCGGTCGACACGCGCTTCCTGCATGCGCTGGATGCCGCCGAAGCCGCCCTGGTGGGCCTCCATGAGGTTGCTGCCGAAGTTGAGCACGTACTTCGTGCGCGCGAGGTCCGGCGCCCCCCAGTCCATGATCGTGCCGTAGTACGTCATGGTGCCGAGGCGGTTGTTGGAGCTGCAGATCGAGCGGCGGTTGAGGCCGTGGGGGCTGCCGACGCTCGACAGGAACCGCGCGGTCAGGCCGCTGGTCTTGTCGCGGCCCACCTGGATGGCGAACTTGTCGGGTCGGCCCTCGTCCCGCAGCTTCTGGAGGCGCGCGGCGATCTCGTCGTAGGCCTCGTCCCAGGTGATGCGCTTCCACTTGCCCTCGCCGCGCTTGCCAACGCGGCGGATCGGGTACAGCAAGCGGCCGGGGTAGTAGGTGCCGTGCACGATGCCGTTGGCCTTGCTGCAGATGTGGCCATGGCTGTTGGGATCGAGCGGGTTGCCGCTGATGCGCACGACGCGTCCGTCCTGCACCCAGCCGATCACGTGGCACTGCGTCGTGCAGCCGAAGCAGACCGTGGGCGTGGCCTTGGCCTTGCGGTAGTCGATCGTGCGCCGCGCCGGTCGGTCGTCGCCGGGCGGCTCGTCGGCGACGGCTTCCCACGGCGGCATCAGGGTGCCGCCCAGGGCGCCGAGCGCCACGGCGGCGGCCGTGGTCTTGATCACATCGCGACGAGTCGGGTCGTACGTGGTCATGGTGGCTCCCGTGCTCAGCGCTCGTAGACGATGTCGTTCTCGCCGTCCTGCAGCTGCACGCCGCGGGCGGCTTCGCCCATCCAGGCTTGGAGACCCGCGTACACGACCGTCGGGCGTGTCTCGTGCTCCGGGCGAAGGGGCTGCGCCCCACAGGCGTCGGCCGTCTTCGACAAGGCGCTGTCCAGGTCGCCGAAGTCGCCATAGCGGAGCGCCTCGGTCGGGCAGACCTCCACGCAGGCAGGCACCATGCCGACATCCGTGCGGTGCGAGCACAGGTTGCACTTGTCGGCCTGGTTCGTGTGGGGGTCGAGGTGGATCGCGTCGTAGGGGCAGGCCGCGATGCAGCTCGTGTCGCCCTGGCAGGAGTCCTTGTCGATCTCCACCCGCCCGTCCGCGCGTCGGACCACCGCGTCGTTGGGGCAGGCCGGGATGCAGGGCGCGTCTTGGCAGTGCATGCACATCATGGGCATGAACAGGTGCGTGTCGCGATCGGGGCGCCGCAGGTAGTGCGTGCGGATGCGGAAGCCGCCGAGCGCGACGTCGTGCTCGGTCTTGCACGACACGCCGCAGGCGTGACACCCCACGCAGCGGCGGGGGTCCACGAGAAGTCCGACGCGCTTGCCCGTCGGTACGGGCTCTTGGCCCACGTGCTCCCAGGGGAGGTACGGTACGTCGTCCGCCATGGGGGACCTCCACGGCGCGACCTCGACGATCCGCCGGGCCCAGCAAACCGGGACGGCCGGTCGTCCGAAAGGGTGCAGAACATGTGCTGTAGGTCGTGCGTCCTGTCGGCATCGGCAGCGTCAAAGGACGCGTGCACGATCATCGCCGCCGACGATGCGCACGCGTCCCTCGCCCGTCGTCGTTCCCTGGAGCTCTCGTGAAGCCGTTGCCCCCGCCTCGCTCCCTTCGCTTCGCCCTCTGCCTCCTCGTCGTGTCCCTTGCCGCGTGCGGCGGCGGCGGTGGGGGCGGCGGAGGAGGCACGCCGAGTGATCCCGGCGCCACGGGTGGCCCCGGTGTGGACCTCACGGGCGTCACGAAGCCGGACGTGTTGCTGATGACCTTCTCGGGCCACACGAGCTCGGCGGTTCCGTTGTCGTCGGCGGCCAACCAGACGTACCTGGACGCGACGGGCAGCGCCGGGCCCAAGCTGCGCGCGTTGTTCGAGGGCCGCGGCTACACGGTGGTGGAGAGGCACTTCGCCGATCGTCTGCGTGCCCCGGACGCCGATGCCAACGGACTGCCCGACCGCCTCGACCAGCTCGGGTTCCTCGAAGCGCTGTCCGTCTTGCGCCAGGCGGCCGAAGCCTGGGTGGACGGTCAGGCCACGCCCACGCGCATCGTCGTGGTGGGGCACAGCCACGGCGCCACGTGGGCGCACCTCCTCTGCGAGGCGGCCGACGGCCGCGTCAGTCCCGGCCCCCTGGGCATCCACGTGCTCGTCACGCTGGACGGTGTGCAGACCAGCTGGGATGCCGAGCACACGGGTCAGCTCATGGCGTGGTGGGACGCGCTACCCGGCAAGACGTTCCAGGGCTTCTACCTGGCGCGGGACGTGTCCACCTCGAGCGACGCGATCGTCGCGGACGCGGGCAACCGCAACGTCAAGGACGTGGTCTGGCCTGTCGTGCGCTTTGCCTACGAGATCATGGGCGACGATCCGCTCGGCATCATCCTGCGCGATCTCGTCCGCAACGTGCCCCTGTTCCAGATGGACCTCGTGCCGGCCACCGACCCAAGCGGCACCACGCTCTGGACCCGCGACACGCGAACCCACGAGATCCTCGTGAACGGCGTGCTGACCATGCCGCCCGTCGGAGATGCCGTCCCCAGCGAAACGCATGGTGGCGTCCACGACGCCACCGGGCCCTCCATGCTGTGGCTCTGTGACCGTCTCGCGGAGAGGTTCCCGTAGGGGAAACGCGTGGTCCGGATCTTCGTTGCGCTGGCTCCCTACCTGCGGCCGTGGCGGGGACGCGTCGTGCTCGCCCTGGTGCTCGCCGGTGGGGGCCAGCTGCTCGAGCTCGTCGACCCGCTCGTGCTCGGCCACATCCTCGACAGCTACGTGCTGGCCGAGGGCGACCTGGCCGAAGGCGATCGCGTGCGCGGCGCCTTGCTGTGGCTGGGCATCGCGATCGCCATCGCGCTGGCCGCGCGTCTGGCCCGCACGCTCCAGGCCTACGTGATGACCTACGTCGTGCAGGGCGCGGGCATGCAGCTGTTCAACGACGGCATGCGTCACGTCCTCCGGCTGTCCTACGCCGAGCACCAGGATCGAGGCAGCGGCGACACGGTAGCGTTGCTGCAGAAAGTGCGCTCCGACGTCGAGCGCCTGCTCGACGGCAGCGTGAACGTGCTGTTCAGCACGCTCGTCGGGCTGGGGTTCTTGGTGTGGTACGCCATCACCAAGAGCTGGCTGCTCGTGCCCGTGTTCGTCGTCGGCTTGATCGGCTTGGCGCTGATCACGGGCCTCCTGGGTCGACGCATCCGCACCACCCAGCGTGCCGTCGTCCGCGAGACCCGGCGTCTGCAGGGCTCGATGACCGAGTCCCTGCGCAACATCGAGATCATCCGCAGCCTCGGGCTGACGTGGCCCGAGATCCGGCGTCTCCGCGGCACCACCCAGCAGATCTTCGATCTCGAGATGGAGAAGGTGCGCCGCGTACGGGCGCTCTCCTACGCCCAGTCGGCGTTCGTGAACGTCTTGCGCCAGTCGATCCTGTTCGTGCTGCTCTGGCTGATCTTCCGCCACGTCCTCTCGCCTGGCGAGCTGGTCTCGTCCCAGTTCCTGCTGAACATCGTCTTCGGCCCGCTGCAGCAGATGGGACGCACGCTGCTGCAGGTGCGCGAGGCGGAGGCGTCCCTGCAGATGCATGCCGAGCTGCTGGCCCTGCCCATCGAGCGACGGCCCGAGGAACCCACGGAGATCGGCGACCTCGAGCGGCTCGCCTTCGAGGACGTCACGTTCCGCTACCGCGGCGCCCAGGCCGATGCGGTCCGCGGCATCACGTTCGCGGCAACGCGCGGCGACACGATCGCATTCGTCGGCCCTTCGGGCTCGGGGAAGAGCACCCTCGTGCGACTCCTGCTCGGGCTGTACGCACCGACCGGCGGCACGGTCCGCATCGACGACGTGCCGGTGGGCCAGCTGCGCTTCAACCGCGTACGTCGGCAGATCGGGTTCGTGGCCCAAGACCCGCAGCTGTTCTCGGGCACGGTGCGCGACAACCTGCAGATGGTGAAGCCCGACGCGACCGACGACGAGATGCTGCGTGTGCTCGAACACGCGGCCGCGCTCGGCATCTTGGAGCGCGCAGGTGAGGGCCTGGACACGCGCATCGGCGAGGGGGGCGTCCGCCTCTCGGGGGGCGAGCGTCAACGCATCTCGATCGCCCGCGCCCTGCTGCGCGACCCGCGCCTGCTGGTGTTCGACGAGGCCACGTCCGCGCTCGACTCCTTGACGGAGCGCGACATCACGCGCGTGCTCCGCCAGCTGCACGAGGAGCGGCGGCGGATCACCATCCTCATCGCCCACCGCCTCGGCACCATCGCCCACGCCGACCGCATCTACGTCCTGGAGCGCGGCGAGATCGTGGAGACCGGCACGCACGAGGAGCTCCTCGCGCGCCTGGGCCTCTACTACGCCATGTGGAGACAGCAGGTGGGGGAGCGCGAGCTGCCCCGTCCCCCTGGCGACCCGCAGCCAGAGTCCGGGACTTCGGCGAGCGGCGCGTAGACTGGGGCGCGGATTGGACGCACCGCCGGAGGTGGGCTGACCCAGCACGTGGACCGCAGCGACTCGACCTCATCGCACCACGCCGCCGATCGTGCGCTCGTCTCCGTCGTCGTGCCCGTCTACAACCGGCCGACGCTGGTGCAGGAGGCGATCCGCTCCGTCCTGGAGCAGACGGAGCCCCGCTTCGAGATCGTGGTGGTCGACGACGGGTCGACGGACGGAACGGCCGACGTGGTCGAGGCACACTTCGGCCACGATCCCCGCCTGCGCGTGGTGCGCCAGCCCAATGGCGGCACCGCGGCCGCGCGCAACCGGGGCATCGACGAAGCGCGCGCCCCGTGGATCGCGTTCCTCGACGACGACGATGTCTGGCTGCCCGGCTACCTGGAAGGGCAGCTGCGTGTGGCCGCCGAGAACCCGGATGCCTCCGCCGTGCTGTGCGACGCCCGCTTCGAGGGCAGCTGGGAGCGCAAGGCGCCGACCGTGTTTTCGCGCCGGTCGTGGAAGACCCCGGACTCGCTCGAAGCCATGCTCGACGGGGCGTGGGGGCTGCCCTCCTCGCTCATGATCCGGACCGACGTGGCGCAGGCGCTGCACTTCTCCCGCGAGTACCGCGTGAGCGAGGACACCGAGTTCCTCTTCCGCTTCCACATCGCGGGGCACCGTCTGGTCGAGAACCCGGCCGTGCTGTCCACGTGGCGCAAACACGACGGTGCCGGCGGCGCCGACACCAAGCAGAAGACGTCGGACGACACGGCGGTCGCGCTGGATCACCTGCACATTCTCGAGCGGTACGCCAGCTACGCGCGCAAGCCGAAGAGCGTCCTCCGCCAGATCGCCCGCCGTCGCGCCCTGCTCCACGTGCGGGCCGGCCGTTGGCGTTCCGCGCGCCCACACCTCTGGGCGTGGTGGCGACGCCGTCCCAGCTCGACGCGGGCGTTCCGCTACCTGCTGACGAGCCTCGTGCGAGGCGATGCGAAGACCCCCGGCGCGGCCGACGGCGCCAGCCGCTGACGAGTCGTCACGGCCGGGGCGTGGGGGACATGGGGACTTCGGCGGCGCGGAACGCGCGCGCCCTCTCCCGAGCCCGCCGCCACGAGAGCACGGCCGCCACCGTCATGAGCGCGCCGCCCGCGGCCCACGCCACCCCGAAGCCCCACTCGCGTCCCAGCGCGTAGTCGACCGCGACCACGAAGAAGAACGCGCTGGCGACGGCGAGCAGGACGTGCGGCTGGCGCTGCATGGGCCCCAGTGTACGCGTGGGTCCCAGGACCGTGAGAAGCGCCGTTTCGCGGCGGTCAGTCGGTGGCCGCCTCGATGCGGTCCTTCCAGCGGTTGATGACCTCGAGGTTCTTGCGGTCGATGTCGTTGGCCTGACCGAACCCCTTCACCGACTCGAGCTGCGCCTCGAGCCCCTGGACCTGGAGCTTGATCATCTCCCGCTCGTCGTCGGTGCTCGCCGCGGCCAACCGCTCCTTGGCGTCGGCCAGGTCCTTCTCCATGCGCGGCCGCTCGTTGGAGATCGTCGTGCGAGCCATCGTCGTGCCGACGAGCATCGAGAGCTGGCCCCACTTGACGAGGTCCAGCTTGTAGCGGGCCAGCAGGGCCGCGGTCGGCGTCTTGACCTCCTTGAGCTGCTTCAAGACCTCGACGTAACCCTCCATCATGTCGTCGGTCAGCTCGATGGTTCCACTGCCCTTCATCATGTCCTCGACGGACGTGGCGTCGGTCGGGAACCCGGGGGGCGAGCCGCTGTCGTTGCCGCAACCGAGGCAGAGGGAGCCAAGGACGAACACTGCGAGAAGGGACTTCATGGGGACCTCCTGGACCCTCCCAGGATAGCGACGCCGGCAGTCGCACGCGCCGGCCGCCGCGCCAGATGGCGGAGACCCAGCCGCCGGGCCCGTACCATCCGGCCGGGGAGAAGGAGCCTTGATGCCCGCCGCGCGCACCCACGCCGTCTCGCTGCGCACGAGCCTGCTCCGCTCCTTCGCCCTGCTGATCCTGCTGAGCTCGCTCACCGTGCTGGTGCTCATGTGGGTGCGCTCGCTGGAGGTGGAGAAGGACCTCTCGGGTCGCTTGACGGGCCGCGGCACGGAGCGTGCTTCCCGCGAGCTGGAAGCGTTCCTCGAGCCCGCGCGCTCCGGCACGCTCATGGCCCTGGCCTGGGGCCGCTCGGGCCAGCTGGGGCTGGGCGACGTCGTCGGCGGAGATCCTGGCACCACGCGGGCAGGGCAGACGTCGGCCGCGGCGCGCCTCAACGCCTTGCTGCTTCCCTTCCTGCGCGTCAGCTCGGCGCTCTCCTCCGTCCAGCTCGCCGACGGCGACGGCCGCGGCTTCCTCGTGCTGCAGCTGCCCGATGGGCGCGTCGTGAATCGCATCGTGGATCGCGCGTCGTGGGGCACTTCCACGCTGTGGTTCGACGTGGCGGCGGACGGCATGCCGTCGAGCCCCACGTGGAAGGACGTCGACTACGAACCGCGCCGACGTGCGTGGTACGAGCTGGCCGCAGCGGCGCCCCCGGGGGAGGTGTGCTGGACCGATGCCTACACCTTCGCGACCACCAAGGATCTCGGCATCACCGTGTCGGGACGCTGGCGGGCAGGCGAGCAGGACGTCGTCGTCGCCTTCGACGTATTGCTCAACGACCTGAGCCTGTTCACGCAGGACGAAGCCAGCCGCGTCAGCGCGAATGCCCTGACGGTCATCGCAACACGTGACGGTCGCGTCTTGGGCCTGCCCCGCGGCGCCGCCGAGACCATGGAGCCCACGGCCGCGCGTGCGCTGTACCTGCGTCCCCTGATCGACCTCGATGTCGCGGCCGTGCGGGACGGGGCACGGGCGCGCGCCCAAGCGTCGGGGGCCGCGGATGCCGTCTTCTCCTACGAGAGTGGCGGAGACGACTGGTGGGCCGGGTTCCGTGAGCATGCCCTGGACGCGAAGCACGCCTTGGAGATTGGCGTCTTCGTGCCCAGTGCCGACCTCCTCGCCGAAGTACACCAGCAGCGCCTGTTCATCTTGGTTGCCACGGCGGTCGCTCTCTTGGCGGCACTGCTGTACTCGCTGGTGCTGTCCAGGTCGTACAGCCGCCCGATCGAGGCCCTGGTGCAGCAGAGCTCGCGCATCCGCGACCTGGACTTCGCGTCCGACGACCAAGTCGATGCCCGCCTCAAGGAGTTCCAAGCCCTGGCCCAGGCCCAGCGCCAGTCGGTCGCCGCGCTGCAGTCGTTCTCCCGCTACGTCCCCGTGGAGGTCGTGCGTCAGCTGGTCGGGGCGGGCGAAGTGGCGCGCATCGGGGGACGCACCGAGACGCTCAGCGTCCTGTTCACGGACATCGCCGGCTTCACCTCCATCGCCGAGGGCATGACGCCGCAAGCCCTGGCCGACCACATGGCGTCCTACTTCCAAGCGCTGATCGAAGCGCTGCACGGGACCGGCGCGACCGTGGACAAGATCGTCGGCGACGCCATCGTGGCCTTCTGGGGTGCGCCGCGGCGCCTCGAGGACCACGCCGCTCGCGCCGTACGCGGCGTGCTCCAGTGCCGCCGCGCGCTGGAGGTCCTGCGCGGACCGTGGCGCCAGCAGGGCCTGCCCGAGCTGCCGACGCGCTTCGGCTTGAGCCTTGGCCCCGTTGTGGTGGGCAACATCGGTGCGCCCTCCCGACTGGCGTACACGGCCATCGGCGACACGATGAACGTCGCGAGCAGGCTCGAAGCCCTCAACAAGGAGTACGGCACGCGCGTGCTCGTCGATGACGCCATCCGCCAGGGGGCGGGCGACGGCTTCCTCTGGCGGCGCGTCGACCACATCGTCGTCCTGGGCAAGACGTCGCCCATGCTCGTCCACGAGCTGCTGGGTGCCCCGGGCGACGTTCCCGCCGAGCTCGTCGCCGCCGCGGCCGGCTACGAGAAGGCGTGGGACGCCTACGCCCAGCGCGACTTCGCCCGCGCCCGCGAGCTGCTCGACGAGCTGCTCGTCGCCGCTCCCTCCGACGGCCCCTCGCTACGCCTGCGCGGCGTGGTCCAGCAGCTGATCGACGAACCGCCGCCTCCCGATTGGACCGCTGTCACCTGGCACGCCGTGAAGGCGTGAGGGCCTGATGCGAGCGTGACGTCGTGTGCCCTCAGCGCAGATGCGCGGGTGCCTGGAGCACGACGTCCGTCTTGCCCGTGGGGACGGCGGGGGCACTCGGTGCATGCCGTTCCAGGCCCAGCTGCACGGTCCACGTGCCCGCGGGAAGTCTTGGAATCGTGAAGGTGCCGTCCTCCGCGATGGCGCCGGGGAATCGCAGGTGTCCGCGTGTTGCCCACACCAACAGCGAGCCAACCGCGAAGCTGCCGGGTCTCAACCCCTCGACGTGGCCACGGATGGAGCCACCCGGCTGCGCCACAAGTGTGAACGGCCCTTTGCTGGGATCGACGTCCTCCAGCACGGCCACACGCTCGTCGCTCCAGTCCTGCGGAAACGCAACGAGGGCGCCTCGTGGACCCCGCGCGTCGGTGATCACGAACGTGCCGTCTGCTTGCACGAGGCCGGCGCCGCGGCCCATCTTCATGGGCCACATCACGGTCCAGCGGTCGGGGTCCTCCACGACCAGCCTCCCGCGAACCTGGATCGAGCGCGGAACGACGAGGCGCACGCCATCCGCGGGTGCCTCCACGATGATCGGGTCCGTCGGCGGGCGGTTGTCAGGCCCAAAGCCGACCCAGAGCTCGACCGGGCCCCGGCGCTGCCGGATGAGGCGAAACGTGCCGGTCCCGGCGGCCGAGACGGCGTTCTCCACCATGCCCATCGTGTCCGGCTCGCGGGCCACGAGGCCCTCCAGCCCCAGCGGCTGCCCGTCCTCGTCCACGACGACGCCCTCGACGTACGCAGGCTCCTCCAGGCGCACAGGTAGCGTGCCGGGTGCCGTGGTCCGTAGCGCCCCGCGTAGGGAGGCGACACGGGCGAGGACGTTGACCACGTCCACGCGAACATCGATCTCCTTGCCCGGTGCCAGTCCACCCAGGACGGCCCGACCGTCCGCTCCGGTCTTGGCCTGCGCCGATGGCCCTGCCGTCGCGACCTCGAAGGCTCGCACCTGCGCGTCAGCGACTGGCTTGCCGTCGGGCCCGGTCACGAACACCACGAGCTCGCTAGCCCGTTTGACGCGCACGACGACATCCGAGGCGGGCGCCATCACCTCCAAGGGTGGCCCCGCCGCCCATCCCTTCCTTGGGTTGGACGCGACGAGGGTGAGGGGGCCCGCGGGGGCACCCGCGATCTCGAAGGTGCCGTCGTCCGCGCTCACGCCGTGCGCCAGGGGCCACTTGTCGTCCGACGTGCGGGCCTCGATGCCGACCCCGGCGACGGGCAGTCCCGCCTCGTTCACTACGCGGCCGCGCACGGGGGCGGCGGCCAGAAGGCGCACCTCCGCCTCTTCGGCGAAGCGCGTGATTCCCGAAACGCGTGCTGCCTGAAGAGGCATCGGCGCGCCGCTCGCGTCCTGGGGGCGGGACACGCTCACCGTCACGACAGGCCCCAGCTCAGACCAGGGCACGGTCAGCTTGCCGCCGATGGCCGCCTTGACCTCGCTGACGTTCGTCTCGCCCGGCCGCAAGGCGAAGGGGTCCGTGCCGGCCACGCATTGGGCCCTGGGCACGGCTACGCCGTCGGGGTCCACGATGCGGATCGTCAGCCACCTCTGGTCCTCGGGATCGAAGCGCAAGAGGGCTTCCTCACCGCCGGCTTCGACCACCCCGTCGAGCAGGGCGCTGCGAGGGCCCCACACCTCGAACACGCCGGTGGCTTTCACGCGCAAGGCGAAGCGACCATCGTCGTCGGTCAGCACCTTGCGATTCGCCGTGGGGAACTGCAACGAGCGGAGCGATAGCATCAGCTTCGGGCAAGGGTCGCCCTGCAGGTCCACGACGCGCCCGCGCAGGCGGCTGGCGGTCGGCACGACGAGCTCGATGCCGGACACGGCCTCGCCCGTCCCGACCACCACGCTGTGCCGAACCCCTTCGTCCTCCGCTTCGTGCGCTCCGACACGCAGCTCGTAGGTGCGAGCCACGAGGTGCTCGAAGTGAAACGCGCCGTCCTTGTCCGTCGCGTCCACGCGCACCTTGCCATCGCCGCGCCTAAGCCGGGCGTGTAGCTCGGTGACGGGGGTGTTCGCCGCGGGCGTGGAGCGCGACCACAGGAGCCGCACGTGGATCCCGCTGACGGTCCGCCCATCCCCGTCCACGACGCGCCCCCGTATGGACGCCGACATGTCGCCGGGAATCTGGGGACTGCTGGACGCACTCGGCTTCCCCAGCGTCCCGTACCGAGGAACCTCGTTCCCGGACTCGCGTGCTGGCGTGCCCTCGAGCGCGGGTCCGGCTCCACGTGCGATCGACTTCTCGCCATGTGCTCCCTGCGAGGCCATTTCGACCTCGACGTGGCCTGGGTCCCGGGGTCCTTCCTGCAGGAACCACCAGATCACGAGCGCACTCGAGAGGGCGAGCGCCGCAGCAATCACCAATCCAAGCCGACGACGTGTCCCCATCGCGAAAGTGTCCGAGCCCGAAGAGGCGGCGTCAACGGCCCTCGGCGTGAGGCACCCGGAGGCAGTGTCATCCGAGATCGGTGACGAACTCCACGCGGAAGGATGCTCCGCAGGCTGTGCACGACGTGGTGCCAACCTCGGCGAGCGCCGAGCCGCACGAAGGGCAGTGACGAAGGACGGGGGCGTGCGACACAGGCTCGGCCGCGCGGTGACCCTCCAAGCGCGAGACGATGGGCAAGAGGATCGTGAACGCAGCCAAGAGGATCGACAGGGCGCCCAACAGACGCCACGGGCCCGAACCTTCCACGCCGCTCCACATCATGTCGAGCACGAGGGCGGCGACTGCGACGTCGGCGATGTACCCACCGAGCTGGACCCAGCGCTGCTTCACGGGAGGGCGAGCCAAGGCCAGCAGGGAGGCGTACGTGGCAGCGACGCCTACAACCAGCGCGGACGACGCCACCTTGAACGGGATCTCCTCTGCATCACCGGCCCAGAGGAAAGCGACGTAGGCGCCAAAGCCCGCAACGGAAGCGACGACACCAATCCACGGGACGGCGCCCAACAGCCGACGTTCCATCGCCGGCGCCGACGCCATGCCCAGGATGCTGGCGCCCGAGATGCACAGCGTGGTGAAGAGCACCTTCACCTCGGTGTCGCCGAACTCGCCCTGCAGCAGCAGCCAGATGCCGATCAAGGCACTCGCGACCACCGAGACGATCAAGATGCGTAGGGCAAGTCGCCGCATGGAGCCCTCTGGACACTGTAGTCCGGGGCCCGGGTGTGCCGCCAGGGCGCGTGCTGCCTCGGCGGCACAGTGGGCTCGAGCCCGGGCCGGGCGTACCGTGGAGGCATGGACCTGCGCGACGTCCCGCTGCACATCGACCGCGAGTTCATCGCGCACGAGCCGGTCATGCGCGTCCTCGATCCGGTGTACTGGACGGCAGTGACCGACGAAGGGCGGGCGGCCTACGACGCAAGCTTGGCCGCGTTCAGCACGCGACAGCGTCAGGCGCTTGGCGTGTTCTGGTACGGCGCCGAGGTGGACAACGGTGGCCACGTGCAGTTCTTCGAGAACTCCACGGGCCAAGTCTGGCGGGATGCCCTCGGGGGTCTCGAGGCCATGGGGTTGGAGGCCTACGCCGCGCTGCTTCGCGAAGCCGCGGAGCGACTGGGCCCCGACCTCCCCGACGACCAAGAGGAGCGGCAGGAGCGGCTTGGCTTCACCGGGGCCCAGTTCGACGATCTCGATCGTGCCTTCGACAAGCTGCGCAAGGAGAAGGACCTCCTGAGCGCGCTCCAAGACTGGGTGCGAGAGCACGCGGATGACTTCCTCTTCGAAGGCGTCATCCGCATGCCCGAAGCCTGAGTCGTCAGTCGACCTTGCCGTGGACCGACACGCGGGCCACGAAGTCGTAGGAGTAGGGCTGGCCGACGACGAAGTCGGCGCGCTCGAGGGTGACCGACAGCTTCTCGATCGTGGTGCCCACGTAGTCCGCACCGGGCAGGTTTGCATCGCGAACGGGCAGGAGCGCTGACTCGTAGTTGTAACGACTGCGCTCGCCGCCACCGAGGATGTCCAGCTGGAAGCCGAGCTCCTCGTCGGCGCCGTCACGAAGACGTGCGAAGAGTGCGTCCACCTCGGGGCTCTGCCCCGCGAGCGTCTCGAAGGTCATGCCCTCCTCGCCGCCGCTGAGGACCGGCGTGATGGGGACGAGCACCGGAGACGGCTGCCCGAGGTGGATGAGGTACAGCTGGAAGCCCGTCGCGGTGTTCGCGCCGGTTCCGCCGTCCATGTCGAAGCTGCCCTGGCCCAGGACGTCGTCGTCGTTCCCTCCGCCGCCACAGGCGGTCAAGGCGAGGGCCAGCAGGGATGCAAGCAGGGTGGTCTTGAAGTGGGTCATGGTTCCTCCGAACGAAGGAACTCCCGGAAGGCACGAGCTGGGGACAGGCTGACCAGGCGTGCGGCGCGACGGCGGCGGCTAGCGGGAAGCGGTCGTGGCCTGCGGCGCGAGGGGGGGCAGGTCGAGCAGGACGTCCGTGCTGCCTGTCGCCACGCCATCGAGCTCCGTCTCGCCGTAGGGCGAGGTGGCGCGGAGCGTCCACGAGCCGGGGGGTAGGCCTTTGATCAAGAAGCTCCCATCCCGTTGGAGCGGGGAGGCCCGCATCGCGAGGCCATCGCGTCTCGCGATGACATGGACGTAGCCCGCGTGGGCGCGCTCCGACGACCAGCCCACGAGGCGCCCACGGATGGTGCCTCCCTCCTGCGGAACCAGCTCGAAGGGGCCATCCGCGAGGTCGACGTCCTCGAGGACGGCCACGCGGCCATCGCTGGGGTCCTTGGGGCGCGCGACGATCGCTCCCCGCGGCCCGCGCGCGTGGGCGATCCGGAAGCTGCCATCCGCCTCGATCCCGACCATGGAGCCACCCATGGCTCCGGGCCAGGAGACCCACCACGTCTGCGGGTCGGCGACACGGAGGTGGCCGCGCACTTCGACCGAGGTGGGTACGACGAGGACGAGATCAGCGCTGGGGAGCTCGACCTCGACAGGAGACGAAGGTGGCTCCGTGCCGGGCCCCCAGCCCCGCCAAACGCGGATGCGTCCGGCGGGCAGGCCCTTCAGCACGAACTTGCCTGTCACGGCATCCGAGGTTGCCCACGAGCGAGGCACGCTTCCGTGGCCAGTGCCGGGAGACGCAGCGCAGACTTGTGCCAGTCCGACCGGTTGCCCATCCTCATCCACGACGGCCCCCTCCAGCGACAGGCCGTCTTCAAGGACGATGGTGAGCTGGCCTGGGGCTTGCGCGCGGATCGGTCCCTGCGAGCCGGGATGACCAAGATGACGGCCAGGGAGGTCGCGAAAGACGGCTCGCACGTCGAGCGTCTCCTCGTCGTGCAGTCCCCAGATCCGCGCCGTGCCCGAGGCATCCGTCTTCGCCACTCGCAACCGCCGCCCCGAATGCACCGACTCGGAGATCAGCTCGACGCCCTTGATCGGCTCGCGGTTCGAGCCCAGGACGAGCACCTCGAGCGCGACCGTGCGCTTCATGCGCAGGGTGACGTCGCTCTGAGGCGCCTCGATCTCTGCCACGTCGACGCCGTACCAGGTGCCTTGCGGGTGCGAGGCACTCAGGGTCGCGGGTCCCGCGGGTATCCCCGAGATCACGAACTCGCCTCGAGGATCGGTGATGCTGCTCTCTCCAGGATTGGGGAGGTCCGACTGCGAGGCATGCCGGGCCGTCACCAAGATGCCAGGCAAGCCCTTTCCCCCCGGGCCGAGCACGCGGCCCTGGACCCGAGCAGCTGCCCGGAGGCGGATGGTCACTTCCGGCGCGTCACGCGCGATGCCGTGAACAGCTTGCTCGCACAGGGGGAGCGGCAAGCCGTCCGCATCTTGGGGTGACGAGGCGGTCAGCTGCGTGACGAGACCCAGACGATCGCGCGCGAGGGCGTGCAGCCCGCCGCCTACGCTCACGCGCGTTCCCTGGTAGGTCATGCCGTCGTTGCTCGTCATGACTTGCAGCGTCACTTGAGGCACGAGCTTCCCGTCGGGGTCGACGATGCGAACGAGCAGCACTTCGTCTGCGTCCGGATCGAACACGAGCAGGGCTTCCTCGCCATCCGCTTCGACGGTCCCTTCCAAGCGCACGCCGCCCAGAGTCGAGGCCTCGTACGTTCCCGGGAGCTGAGCCAGCAGGACGTCGAACACGCCCTCGGGAGAGAGGTGGACGGGTGGCAGCAGGTCCAACGAGCCTTGACGGCGGACGACGAGGGTCGCCGGCCCGAAGGGCTTTCCCGCACCGTCGACGACGCGTCCGCGAAGTCGCCATCTCTTCCGCTTCTCGGGCTCGGTCGGCCTGGCGGCGGCACCTGGGCCCAGCCCCGGCGCGCTGATCAGGCTCGGGCTTGCTGGCGCGCTGTCAGCTGCCTGGGGATCGTGCTGCGTCGGAGAGCGAACCGTCGGCTCCTGCTTCGCCTCGTCGCGCAGCAGGAACGCGCCGACGGCAAGCGCACCGAGCACCACGGCCACCAGCGCCGTCCGTCGAGTTCGCATGTCGGTCCCCATGCCCCCAGCATGGAGATGCGGTGCAACCGGGACAAGGGCTTGGCCCGGGTCGCTGGGTCAGGGGAGCGCGGGGAGGTCGAGGGCCACGAGGGCCCGCGCCGTCGTCTCGCTGGCGGTGCGCTGCGACACCAGCCCCATGCCCTCGCGCACGATGGCGTCCAGCTGATCGGCGATCGTCGCCACGCCGGCCCCCGCCGCGCAGAGCCGCACCAGAGGCTCGATGTAGTGGTCGTACTCGTCGGGCGAGATGTCGGCGACACCAAGGGGGTCCCAGAGTCGGCTCAGCACATCCCGGACGCGGTCCTGCACCAGGATCCAGGTCTCGCCCCACGCATCGGTCTCGACGTGCTCGAGCTCTCGACCCTCGATGCGGGCGACGAACCGACTGCCCGGCCTGCGCAGGGCCGACGGCAGGTGACCGATGGGCACCGCAATCACGTGGCCCTCCGCACCGACTTCGTCGCCGGGCCTGGCCAGACGGACACGCAAGAAGCCGGGACGATCCGGTCCCAGGACCTCGGCACGGCGTCGCGACCCCATCCGCCGAACTTCGCACGCGCCGCAATCCGGCGGCAAGGGCGGCGGTATCCCGCCGCATTTCGTATCCCCTGGGCAACACATTCTGCCGAATTCCGGCAAACCTCCCCGGATCGACCCCAGGTATCAGGGCTCCTCAAGGTGCCCCGCCTCCGGCGACGAAGACCCCGTATCGACTTCGATACGCATGGGGGAGCTCCGCGGTCCGGCGCCGACGTGGCCGGACGGCTGCCCAGGGCCATGCGTCCGCCCGTCGTTGACCCCCGTGATGGGCGGCTGGAGCATCAGGGGGTCCCATCGACGGCACGCTCCGTCGAGAGGAGGTGGCCCGTGAGCCGAAGCCTGCCCGCGCGCTTTGCGATCACTGCCCTGGCCTTGCTGGGCGCGGCGGCCTGTGGAGGCGGAGGCTCTTCGGGGTCGTCCCCCAAGCAGGCACGTCCCACCTCGGCCAAGCTCGTGCCCGTCGCCGACTGCGAGGCGCTGGACGCGTACTTGGTCGACGCGGGCGTCGAGCGCTTCGTGCGTCAGTGGGAGATGGGTAGCTACGGCGTGCCGCTGCCGACGGTTGCGCCGGGCGCACTGCCTCCGGACGTGGCGACCGCCGGAGAGGCGCTGGACGACGGTGTCGCACCGCCGCCTCGCGACGTCACCTCGACCAACGTGCAAGAGGCGGGCGTCGACGAGCCCGATCTCGTCAAGACCGATGGGTCCACGTTGTTCGTCGTGCGCGACAATGTCCTGCACGTCGTGAAGGCGTGGCCGGCCGACGAGACCCAGCGCCTCGCGCGGGTCGAGCTCACGGGCTCGGGCGGTGAGCTGTTCCTCGTGGGCTCGCGGCTGGTGGTCTTGACGTCGATCTACGAGGGCGGCTGGGGGCCCTCCGAGCCGGGCCTCCCCGTGCCCACGATGGAAGACGGCAGTGCGACCTTCGCACCGCCCGAGCTCCCCGGTGACACCGCGTGGAGCGAGCCCTTCCAAGCGACGCACGTGACCGTGTTCGACGTGAGCGAGCCCTCCGCGCCGTCGGTGGAGCGGGCCTTCGACATCGAGGGCTACCGGATCGGTGCACGCTTGGTGGACGGCATCGTCTACCTCGTGTCCATGCACGAGCCCGGCTACGGGGACCAGCAGCTGTTCGACGAGCTCGCGGCGCTGAACCTGCCGCAGGCGTGGAACCTCGGCGAGCGGCAGCGGGCGACGGCCGTGGAAGACGTACGCCGCCTCGTGCGCCCCGTGATTGCCTCGTACGTGGCCCGCGCCGGCCGCGCGCGCTTCCTGCCCGACCTCCGCGACGAAGCGGGCACGCACACCGACGTGCTGGACTGCGCAGAGGTCTATCGCCCCGAGCGTGCGGCGGACCTCTCGCTCGTGACGCTCTTGGCGTTCGACCCTGCGAGTGACGCCGCGCCGACAGGCGAGGGTGTCATCGCCAGCGGCTGGCACGTGTACGCCTCGCGCACCTCCCTCTACCTCGCGCAGGACTCGCGCTGGTGGTGGTGGTCGGACGACGAGCTGCGCTATGCCGAGACCCATGTGCACCAGTTCGACCTGGGCGCAGGCCATCCCACGTACGCCGCCTCGGGCAAGGTCCCCGGCTGGGTGCTCAGCTCGTTCTCCATGTCCGACCACGACGGCCACCTGCGCGTGGCCACGACGGATGCCACGTGGAACGCGTGGAGCTGGGGCGTCCTGCCCGGTGGCGAAGGCGTCGTCGCCGCACCCGCGGAGACGTTGGTGCCGCTGCAGACGGCCGAGGTGCCGCCGCCGGATGCCAACAACGTCTTCGTGCTCGATCGCGTGGATACCGATCTCGTGATCGTCGGGGCGCTGCGCGGCCTGGCGCCCGGCGAGCAGATCCGCGCCGTGCGGTTCCTGGGCGACACTGGCTACGTGGTCACGTTCCTGCAGACCGATCCGCTGTTCACGATCGACATCTCCGTGCCCACGGCCCCGACCGTGCTTGGCGAGCTGCACATCACCGGCTTCTCGACGTACCTGCACCCGCTGGCACCCGACCACCTGATCGGCGTGGGCCGCGAGGCGACCGACACGGGCAGGGTGTTGGGGCTGCAGCTGCAGCTCTTTGACGTGGCCAACCTGGCCTCGCCGATCCGCACGCACCAAGAGCTGGTGGGCACGGGCGGCTCGTGGTCATGGAGCGAAGCCGAGCACGATCCACGGGCCTTCACGTTCCGTGACAGCGACGGCGTCTTGGCGCTGCCCGTGACGCTCGAGGAAGCCGGTGAGCTCCGCGAGGACTACCGCCACTTCTCAGGTCTGATCGTGTACCGCGTCACGCCGCTGGGTGGCTTCGAAGAGCTGGGGCGCGTGTCGCACGCGGCCATGGCGCATGACACGTGGTGCGAGCCCGGTGGGGCGGGTGATCCGGGCCTCGGTCTGCCGTGCGACGACGGCTTCGCCGCCTGGTTCGCCTCCATGCGCCGCTCGGTCTTCTTCGACGACGTGCTCTACGCGATCTCCGACGTGGGTCTCACCGTGTCCACGCTCGGCGCGCTGGACCAGCCGCTGGTGACGCTCCCGCTGGACTGAGCGAACGCCTACTCCCCGCGCTGGATGGCGCGAAGGGCCTCGAACCGCGGCGAGGCGTGGAGGCTGGCGAATGCCGGCTCGTTGGCGAGGTCACGGGCCCCGACGAGCACGAACCACCCCTGTCGCGCCGCAAGCTCGAGCGCGTCCAGCGCCTCGTCGGGGTGGCCGGACAGGGCCAGAGCACGGGCCCGCGCATGGGCAAGGCGCGACCAATCTGGCCGGAGCCGGGCGGCGTCGTCCAGGAACCCCAAAGCCGTCTCGAAGCGGCCCTCGGCCAGGGCCGCCTCGGCAGCAGCCAAGGCCGCGTGGGAATCGGCGTGCGGATCCAGGCGCACGTCGCCTCCCGCCGCGCGCTGGATGCCGGTCGGCATGTCGACGAACCCGCGAGCGCGCACCTCGCGGGCCTGTGCCGCGGCATCCATCTGCCAAGTACGGATGGTCCCGTCTTGGCCAACCGTGACGAACTGCGGGGCCGCGCCGTCGAATCGCACCGTCTGGAGATTCTCGTCCCGGGGTAGCGTCGCGATGAGGGGCATCTGTGGGGCTTGGCGTGCGTCGATGAGGTAGATGCTGGTCGACAGGAACGACATCCAGCTGCCGTCGAAGCTGGCATCGATCGTGTTGCCGCGCATGGACAGTCCGGCTGCCATGGCCAGCTGGCGACCGGTCGTGGGGTCCCACACGCGCACGCTCGTGTCGCGCGCCGTCGTTGCCACGCGGCCGTCGGGCAGCCAGATGGCATGGAGCGTGAAGCCCACATGGCCTCGCAGCTCTTGCTCGAGCGCGCCGGAGGTCGCGCTGTAGATGGCGACGAGAGCCAAGGGGCCATGCGTGACCATGACGTGTTGGCCGTCGGGTGACCACACGGGCCGGCCAACGGGTCGTCCCTGCGTGGCCAGCGCACAGACGCGTTCCCCCGTGGACGTGTCGATCACCTGCGGCGGCTTGGTCAGGAAGACGACGCGCGTCCCGTCGGAGGAGAGGGCGGCACCGATCTCGGCTGGCACTCCGGTCGCCACGGCAGGCAGGGGCCCCGCGAGGCGGGATCCATCCCGCGCGTTGAGCTCCAGCACCTGTGCGCCCTCCAGCGCGAGCACGAAGCGCTGGGTCGACGCCCGATACACCGCGTCCCGAACGGCCGTGCCCGGCGGCACGGAAGCGGTCCATGCGGTCGCGCCGGTCGCGGCGTCGACCCACGCCAGGGAGTCGCCCTCCTCCTTGCTTCCGCTTCGCACCACGAGAGCCCGGGCGGCATCCGACGTCCGGAGCAGCTCGCGCCACCCTGCGCGGCGCATGGCCACCAAGCCGCGCATCTCACCGGGGAGCACAGCCCGCCAGAGACGGACCACGCGGTCGTCGTTGAGCGTCACGATGAGACGCCCGTCGGCCGAGAACGAGGCGCCGTTCAGATTGTAGTGATGACCCCGAAGCGGGTAGGCCTCACGACCGTTCGCCAGATGAATGACGCGTGCGTCTTCGTTGCCCCCCGCCACGAGCTGCGTGTCGTCTGGGCTGAAGGCGAGCGGTCGGTCTCCTCGCTCCCAGGGAAGGGGCGCGCCGCGCTCGAACTGCGTGGCGCCATCCGCGCGCGCGAACGGGACCAGCCGCTGCTGTGGGCGCCCCAGATCGTCGCTCGAGTCGACCACGCAGACGAAGAGGCGACCATCGGACGCCAGAAGGCATGGCCCATCGCCCTCGGACGGCGCGCGCAACGACTGCAGCACGGCGCCGGTCTCGAACGCGAGCGAGCGAACGCCCTCGCCGGGTAGGCCGAGGATCAGCGCGTGCGCCTGCGGGTCCACGGCCACATAGGCGTGGGGGCCCTTGTGCACTTCGCGGCGCCCGCCGAGGGGGAGCGACCAGCGCACCGTGCGCTGCTCGGCGTCGATCCGGTGCACCGCACCTGCAGGATCCAGCACGACGACGTTCGGTGATCCTGCATGCGGCTGGGCGATGCGCGGCGTGAACCGCTGCGCCGTTGCGGCCGGCAACAGGGTCGCCCGCTCGCTCCCGTTCGCAGCGTCGTACAAGGCCGCGGCGCCCGAGGCGCGTACGGCAAGCAGCTCGTCGGAAGCCGTCCAGGCCAGGTCCACGACGGGCATCCCCCCGCTGGCGGCCGGCACCGTCGTCAGGGCGTCGCCAGAGCCGAGGTCCCACACGATCACCGTGCCGTCGGCGTAGCCCACCGCGGCGCGCCGATCCGCCGGGTCCAGCGCGAAGGCCGACACCGCGTCGTGGGCGGTATCGAGCCAATGGACGGCGCGGCCGGACACCGTGTCCCACACCACCACCAGGCCCGTGCTGTCGGCCGTCACCAAGCGATCGTGGCCCGCGAAGCCCCCGTGGGTGACGTAGCCCTCGTGGCCGACGAGGTGGTCGCGGAGACGGTGGTCACGCAGCGCGCCGTACAGGGCGTTGGTGCTCTCCTCTCCCGGTACCAGCTCGGCGGCCCGCAGCGCCAGCTCGAGGGCCTGGGCCGGGTTGCGCTCCTGCGCGAGCTCGGCCATGGCGGCCAAGCGCAGGCCTTCGGCTCGCGTTCGCTCGGCCTCCGCGACGTCGCGCTCCATCCCGATGCGCACGGCCGCCGTCCTTTGCTGCCACACGAACGCGGAGATCCCTCCCGCAACCACGAGGACGCCCGAGAGGATTCCGGCCGCGGCCGCCTTGTTGCGCCGCACCCACTTGCGCAGCTCGATCCAGACACCGGTCTTGTGGCTGCGGACGACGCGCCCGTCCACGTACGCCTGGATCTCCCCGGCGAGCTCCTGCGCCGACGCGAATCGTTGATCGGGGTCGTGGGCCATCGCCCGTTCGATGACCGATACCAGCTCCGGTGGTGTGCCCGGTGCGAGCTCGACAAGCGGCGTAGGGCGTCCCGTCCGATAGCGCGTCAGTACGGAGCCTACGGCGCGCCCCTCGGGCCCGTCGCAGTAGGGCGCTTGGCCGGCGAACAGCTCGTAGAGCATGGCGCCGAGCGACCACAAGTCCGATCGCTCGTCGAGGTGCTCCAGGTCGCCACGGGCTTGCTCGGGCGGCATGTACCCGAGCGTTCCGACCACGTCGCCGTCCAGCGTCAGCGCGACTTCGTGGTGGAGGCGGGCCAGCTCGGCCTGATCCGTGAGTACCACGCTGCGCGGCGCGCCTCGAGGGGCTCCCTTGTCCGGTTCCGGCTCGCGGGAGGCCGGCGCATCGCCCCTCACCTTGGCCAAGCCCCAGTCCATCACGAACACCTCGCCGTACGTACCGACCATCACGTTGGCGGGCTTCAGGTCGCGATGGATGACGCCCTTGCCGTGCGCGTACGCCAGGGTCTCGCAGATCTTGAGAAAGGTGTGCAGCGCCCGTCCGAGAGTCCAGCCGCTTCGGCCTTCTCGCACGAGGTCGAAGACCTCGGCGAGCGTGCGCCCGCGCACGCGCTTCATCGTGAAGTAGACGTGCCCTTCGTCGTCTACCCCCAGCTCGTGGACGGGGACGACGCCCGAGTGGTCCAGCTGCGCCGTGACCTGGGCCTCCTCCATGAGTCGTCGGACGAGCATCGGTAGGCGCTCGACAGGCGTGGCCGTGGTGGGCGTCGCCTGCGTGCCGGGGACGGTGTCGCTCACGACCTTCTTCACGGCGAGGTCGCGCCGGAGGATCTCGTCGCGCGCGGCGAACACCACGCCCATGCCGCCGCGGGCGATCTCCCCCTGGATCGTGTGCCGCGCGTGCTCCGGATCCGTCAGCGTGTCCAGGCCTACGACGGACCGAGACGCCTGCTCGAGGGTCGATCCCGTCGAGGCCTCGGGCGGGGCGCGCAGGGACGCGGCCAGGTGAGCGTGGATGGCTGCAAGGGCCAGGGCCTGCTCGGGCAGCTGCGCCTGGTAGGTCGCCACCGCCGCCAGCTGGCCAGCATCGCGGTCCATGCGCATCTGCTCGGCGATTTCGGGCAAGGACGGCACGCGGTGGTTCCCAGCTGGTCCGGCGAGCGTACGGCAACTCGGGACGCCGCGACGTCGATCCCGTCGGCAGGCCTTCGGACGGGTCCGTCCGACGTGCCTCGCCAGCCGCGGGA
The DNA here is from genome assembly GCA_020631815.1 of Planctomycetota bacterium. Taxonomy (GTDB): domain Bacteria; phylum Planctomycetota; class PLA2; order PLA2; family JAEUHO01; genus JACKGW01. The sequence continues at coordinate 50,083 of JACKGW010000014.1, forward strand.
GAGGGGCGCCAGGGTGCGCTCCGCCGCCGACGTACCATCACGGCGCCATGGGGGGCCTTAGCTCGATCCGCGCACTCCTGCTCGTGCTCGTGACCGCGAGCGCGTGGGGGATGTTGCCTGGGGCGTCAGCGACGGAGTTGGAAGTGGCTCGGTGTCCCGAGCTGGGGCTGACGCTGCTGCGGCCCGGCTGGCGCTGGACGCTCCTGGGCCGCGACGAGGCCTCGCAGCTTCTACCCAACGCCGTGCTCGGCGCCGTCGGTCCCGGGGGGCAGACGGTGTTGGTGCTCGCGGATGCCGAGCCCGGGATCGACCTCGACGCTTTCGCCCGCGTGCAGCTGACCTCGGTGCCCGGGTCGGCGCCTGCCGCCGAGGCTCTTGCCCACATCACCTACGCGGGACGTCCGGCCGTTCGGTTGCGCGTGTCGTATCCGCAGGGTGCCGTCTGGATCGACGAGGAGGACCTCTACTTCACCCACGCCGGTCAGCTGATCCACATCCAGGCCAAGGTGCCGCGCGCGCCGCGACCTGGGTGGGCGCCCAGCAGCGGGCCGGGGCTGCGCACCGATTTCGACACCGCACTGGCAGCCTTCCACGCGGCGCTGTCCCTCGAGGAGGTCACGCAGCCCGCGCTGCTGCCCCCCAGTCCCACGCGTGACCGCCGCGGCGTTGGCTGGCGCGTGCACGACGGCGTGTTCGAGCATGCCTTGGCAGGGGTTGAGCTGCCCATCGACCCGGCATGGAGCATCCTCCCTGCGGCGGCGGCACTTCGGGTCGACGAGGATGCCGAGCTCGTGCTTCTGCATCGCGAGACGGGCGCCGTGCTGGTCTGGCTGTACGACATGGATGTGGGCGTGGCGGAGGACGTCCACCGCGATGTGGTCCTGCGGATGCTGCTGCAGGCCAATCCCGGGAGCGTCGTAGGGGAGCCACGGAGCACGCAGCTGCTCGGAAACCCACTCACCTTCGCGACATGCGCCTTGGGGGATCCCTGGCCGCGGGAGATCGGTTGTGCGGTGCGACGCCTCGGACCCGAAGTGATGGTGGTTCGTGTGCTTGCACCCCAGCGTGGGCTCGCCGCGGCCTGGGAGGCCGTGGCCCACCTGCTGGCCGCCGCGCGGCCGCTGGACGCCGCCGCGCGTGAGCAGCTGGCCACGGAGATGGCCGCGCTGCCGGACCCGGACGATCGCATCGATGCGACCGCCTGCGTGCGCGGCGGCGTGTGGACGGACTTCCGACCCGGCCTTCGCTGGACGAAGCCCTCGGCGACATGGCGCATTCGCACCGTGTCCGCCGTGGACTCGCTGCTCCTCGTGCGCGACCTCGCCACCGGCGTCGTGGCGCGATTGCAGTCGATCCCCGCTCCGCCGCGCGGGCCGCTAGGCAGCTTCACGCCGTCGCCCGCAGACTGGCATCAGACGGTGCTTGCACGTGCGGGTATCCAGGGCAGACCGGTGCGTTCGATGATGCCGATGGCCTTCGCTGGTCGGGAGGCACTGTTCACCAGCTGGGTGCTCGAGTTCGCGCCAGGGGGCGAGCTGGTGGTTGCGCTGGGCACGCTCCCGTGGAAGGACGGCTGCCTTGTCTGCCACATCGTGGGCCCGGTGGCGGGCAACGCGGAAGCCGACGACGCCATGGGCGCTGCCGTCGCGGCGTTTTCGGCCCTCGGCGAGGGCGAGGACCGGCAGGTAGTCAGCGCCCGGCGCTTGGCCGATCGGCGGCTGGGTCTGTCGCTCACGCTCCCCGGCGAGGGCTGGATCGTGCGTGACGAAACGCCGCCCGGGCTTGCGCCCCGCGGCGGCTTGCTGCATGCCCTTGGCCCGCAACAAGACGCGACCGTTGCCGTGCTCTTCGCCGAGGGGAGCGAGGCTGTGGCCCGCGACGCCGTGATCGCCGAGATCCGTCGCAACCTCGGCTCGCTCTTCCTGAGTGCCCAGGAGCTCCCGCCGCACCCCGGTCGCCTGCTCGGGCTCGAGGCCACGTGTCACGCGTGGCGCGTGGGCGAGGCGCGCGCCGACTTGTGGGTGGCAAGCGCTGGGGAGGTGATCTACGCCCTGTGCGTCGCCACACGACCGGATGGGTCGGGTCTGACGATCGAAGACCTCGCACCGGCCCTGCAGTGGGTGCGGTAGGGGCGCGCGTGACATCCGAGACCAAACACGCTTCGAGCCCCAAGACGCCCTTCATCGCGTTCCTCAGCTATCGGCATGCGGACCCCGACCGCGCGTGGGCCAGCTGGTTGGTACGGCGCATCGAGTCCTACCGGGTTCCGCGTCACCTCGGCTTGGGTCGCCGCCGCCTGGGCAAGGTGTTCCGGGACGACGACGAGCTGGGAGCCTCGTCCGATCTGAGCGCGGCGATCGTCGACGCACTCGAGCGCAGCCAGCACCTCGTGGTGATCTGTTCCCCGCGCACACCCGAGTCCCGCTGGGTCGATCGCGAGATCCAGCAGTTCCACGACCTGGGCAAGGGCGAGCGCATCGTGGCGTTTCTCGGTGAGGGATCGCCGCGGGACAGCTTCCCGCAAGCGCTGCGCGACCTGCAGCGCGAACCGCTCGCTGCCGACGCCCGGGCCCGGGCCGGCCTCTCGGCCCGTCGCGCGCGGGAGAATGCGCTGCTGCGTGTCCTCGCCCGCCTGATCGGCTGCGAGTTCGACGATCTACGCCAGCGCGAGCAGCACCGCAGGCAACGATTCTGGCGCGCCGTGGCTCTCTCGGCCTCGGCCTTGGTCGTGGCCTTTGCCGCGCTCACGTGGATGGCGGTCCAGAGTCGCAACGTGGCGCGCCACGAGCGTGACCGCGCCCTGGCGCTGGGTCTCGCCCAGGCGGCCACGGCAGCGAGCGAGCACGATCCCCAGCTCGGCGTCCTGTTGGCGCGGCGCGCCGTGGCCCTGCATGCCGCCAGCGAGACGCGGTCGTGCTTGCGACAGGCGCTCGAGGTTCCGGGTGTGCATTGGAGGCTCCCCACATCGGGCAAGTACCTCGGCGTGGCGTGGTCGCCGCGGGGCGATCGCGCGCTCGTGCACGAGCTCGGCGGCCGCGTCCGGCTGCTGGATGGAGATGGCAACGTGCTGGCCGAGCGGGTCGGGGCTGGCGTCAGCGGGCCGCCGCAGTTCGCTCCGGACGGGTCCTTCGCGCTCATCTTCGGGCCCAAGGGCAGCTTGCTGCGGCTATCGCCCGACGGCGCCCTCGAGGCCACGGCCGAGCCCACCGTCGGGGACGAGCTGGACCAAGTCCGGATCGACGCGGGCGGTACCGCCGTCTGGGTGCGCGATGGCGAGATCGTGCGCCGTCTCGATACGCATCTCGTGGAGCAGCTGCGCATCGACGCGAGTGGCCACGCTCCACGTTCGTTTCTTCCGATGCCCGACGACGAGCACGTGCTCGTTCTCGCCAAGGACGGCAGCGTGCTCCGTCTGCCGGTCGAGGACGAGGCTCCCCTGCTGGCCGAGCTGCCGTCGTGGGGGGCGAGCACCATGGTCTGGGACGAGCCGGGACGCTCCTTCCTCGTGGCCGATCCCGGACTCTACGAGGCCCATCGTGTCGATCTCTCCACACGGCCTGGACGCGTGGAGGAGCTGCCCTCGGCCAGCCTCCCCTTGCCGCTTCACGGTCGACACGCGGTCGTGCGCGAGGGTGCGCTCGAAGTACGCGAGCGCGACGGCACCGTGCACGCAAGCCGCGCAGCAGGCCGGGCGCGACGCCTGGTGCTCGATGCGCAGGGGCGTGTGGCCGTGGCCTTGGCCGAAGGCGATGTCGTCACGCTCGACGCGGTGACGGGCTCTGGGGCCACGTGGAGTGGCGCCCGTGCGGCCAAGCCGCTTGAGATCGCCTCCGTTCGCGGGGGCACGCGCTTGCTCGTGGCCACGGCGCATGAAGGTCTGCTGTGTGTCGATCTGTCCCAAGCCGACCTGGGCGTACACGTGGCCCCGGGTGCCACACTCTGGTCCCGCGGCGGGCAGTCGTTCTTGGCGTTGGCGGGCTCGGCGGTCGAGCGCATCGACACGGCGGGGCGCGTCCAGCAGCTGTACCGCACGCCAGGCCGCCTCATCCGCGCCGCCGCCGAGAGCTCCGACGGCCAGGGCCTTGCGGCGGGCTTGGCCGATGGCAGCTGTTGCGTCTGGCGCATGGACGGCCAGCTGCTTGCCGATGTCGAGCTGGGGATTGGTGGCATTACGCAGGTGTGCGCCCATCCCGGCGGCGGCTGGGTGGTTGCGGGGGCGGCGCCGGCCGCGCGCTTCCTTGCCGCCGACGGCACACCGGGCGCCACGCTGCTTGGGCACACAGGGGCGCTCACGCACGTCACGGTCGCGACCACGGGTACGCGCGTACTTACGGGAACGGCAGGGGAGCAGGTGCGCCTATGGCAAGGCGACGGCACGCCGCTCACCCTGCTGCACCTCGGTGGTGACCCCATCCGCTACGCCGGGTTCCTGAGGGGATCCGATGGCGTGGCGTTGGTGGGCCCCTCCCGCGCACGGCTGTTCGATGCGGACGGGAAGGTCAGCGCGTTCTTGGAGGCGGGCTCGGAGACCTTCGAAGGCGCGGTGCCGACGCCGGACGGCGGCCTGCTCGTGTACGGAACGCGTGTGCGGCTGCTGGAGCCCTCGGGAACCAGCCACCTCTTGCCGACGCCGGCGGTCCAGGGTGCCCAGCTGGCGCCGGGGGGAGCGCGGGCGCTGCTCTGGAGCCCAGGCGCCTTCGCCGACGTGCTCGACATGGTCCATGGGCGCAGCACGTCGCTAGGGGGTCACGTCGGCCGCGTTACCGCGGCGGCGTTCCTCCCGGGTGGCGCCGGCCTCGCTACGGGTACCTCGCTGGGCGCCGTGCATCTGTGGACCGACGACGGGCTGCTGCGTGCGGTCCTCGACCTGGGCGAGACGTCGGTGCGCGAGCTGGTTCCGGATCCCACGGGTCGTCACCTGCTGGTGCGCGATGATCGCGGCCTGATCCGGCACGTCTTGCTTGACGACGACGACGTCGCCGACCTGGCCGCTCGGCGCAGCTCCCGGGACTTCACGTGGCAGGAGCGCGTTGCCTATCGCGAGCTGCTCGGCGATCCGGGCCCCGATCCCACGCCCGCTCGCCTCGCCCAGGCCGTCGCAACGTTCGAGCATCTCCTGGCATTGCCGGCGTCGGAGAGGAACACCGAGGCCGAGCGTGCCCTGCAGCAGGAGCTCGAGGATCTTGGCCGCGAGCTGGTGCCTGCCGCTCCGGACGGTGAGCTCGTTCCGGCCCTGTTGGCCGCCATCGCACGGGAACGGCCCGACGAGGCGCGGCAGCTGGAAGAGGCGCTGCGGCTCACGCTTGGCCTCCTACCGAGGACACACGAGAAGCTCGACAAGCTGCGGACGCTGCTCGACGCGTGGCAGAAGGAGCACGGGCGGTATCCCACCGACGACGAGGGGCTTGCCGTGGTCGATCCCGGCGGCGCCGTCCAGAGCCAGGGGGCTGCACGCGAGAGCCCGCTGCTGGATCCCTGGGGCGCGGTCTTCCTCTACCGCGCCGACGGCGACGGTTATGTCTTGACCTCCGCGGGCGCCGACGGTGCGCACGGCACGGACGACGACGTGCGCTGAAGACTCCGGCTACGTCGCCTTCAGGCCGCCGGCACGCGAGAGGACTTGCCAGTCGTTCGTCTCGTCGAGCAGGCGCTCGACGACCGCACGCGTCTGGGCCACCAGCTGGTCCCACGTCGCATCGTGAGGCGGCGCATCGAGGGCGTCGAGCCACGCGGCCATGGCGCTCGAGCGCTTCGACAGTCGCTCGAGCTCGGCCTGTCCATCGATGCCATGTAGGGCGGCGGCCACGGCAGGCAGGCCGGCGGCAAGCGCCAGCAACCAGCTCGTGACACGCGGGTCGTGCCACACGAAGTGGAGCACGCACGGCACCACGGCACCCAGGGCGAACAGCAGGGCGCCGCGTTCGAGTCGGTGGTGCAACCGCTCGTACTGCGTGGCCACGTCGCGGTGGTAGCGGCTCTGCTCCTGTACCGTGCCGCAGAGCGACGCCCCTACAGTCTGCCGGTAGCGGTCATTCATCGGCACGTTGGGCAAGCCCGTCCGCCGCGCGACCTCGCGCACCACGTGTTGCGTCCAGTGGGTCGACAGATCGGACTCGCGTGTGGTGTGAGCCCTGACTTCGGGTCGGGCGGGTCCGATGCCGAGCGGCCAGCCCAGACGCAGCGCGCGCAGCTGTTCGGCGAGCGTCCGATAGTCGACGGCCTTCTCGTGCCACCGACCGCGGCGGCCGAGGCGCCAGATGAGTATCATCACGAGCAGGCTCGAGAGTTCCGCCACCGCGAACGCCGAGGCCAGCGCGCTGCCATGTCCCGCGTGCCCCTCGACGAGCTGCGCGACGAGCACGAGGACGCCCGCCAAGGCCAGGCCCACCGCCAGCGTGCCCAGCACGAAGTTGGCCAGGAACGCGCTGCGGAAGAGGTTGGCATGGTGGCGGGCCAAGTGGCTGGCGTCTTCGCACGCTGTCCGCAGCGCTGCCGGGATCCCGAGCTCGGCTCCGGGCTCGGGGGGTGACGCCGTCCGACGACGCGTGCCCGCCAGCCGGGGCCACAGCGAGCCGAAACGGGTCGCCAGGCGCCAGCGCCACGTTCCCTTTCGCTGGCCCTCGCCACGCCAGTCGGCCCAGGCAGCGCCCTGCGCCGCACTGTCCGCCGTGCTGGATGCGAACGGCGTGAGGGTGCGACGCACAACGGCCTCCACGGACGCTGCGCCTTCCAGGACCGGTATCGCGTCGGACACGGTGGACACCACGACAACCGGCACGCCGCGCTGACGCGCCTCCGCCACGACATCAGCGGTGCCGCCGCGCCCGCGCGCCGGCTCGCCGTCCCAGGCGGCAACCAGGAGATCCGCGTGCGCCTGCAGCAACGAGCCGGCGCGGGCGTAGGCCTCCGGCCGGTGGCGGAGCGATCCGTCGAGCTCGAGGGCGGAGGTCGACCGCGAGAGGAGGTCGTCAAAGGCCTCTACCTCGTCACCGCGCTCCTCGAGGTCCCGCCTCACGTCCTGTCGCGCGAACGGCAGCACCGCGTGGAGGCCGTAGCCCAGCTCCAACCCAAGGCGCGCCACGAGCTGGTCCGCGCCCTCGGCGAGGCACGTCACCAGCGACAGCCGTGCGTCGCCGGGCGTCGTCGCGGCCTGCGCTGCGGCCGCCACGGCGCCCAAGATTTCCTGAAGACGAGTCGTCAACGGGGGGAGCCGGGCCGCGTCCAGCTCGCGATGGCCTGTCACCGCGACCTGGAAGGAACGCAGCTCGAGGGAGATCTCCCCGGACATCACGCACACCTCCTACCTCGGACGTCCCGGATTCTGTCGATCCCGACCGGCTACGGCAAGCCCGCAGACCATGCGGCTCCGTGGCAGACTGCGCCCCTCTCGGCGACGTCTTCACGGAGCCCTTGTGACCCGGCCCGATGCAGTCCCGCACCCCGAGCGTCTCCTTGCGCGCCTGGACGCCCCGGGCCCCAAGCGCGTGCTGGCGCTCGATGGCGGCGGCGTTCGCGGGGCCATCGCCCTGGGCTTCCTCGAGCGCATCGAGGGGTGCTTCCGCGCAGCGTCGGGCCGGCCGGACCTGCGCTTGGCCGACGTGTTCGACCTGATTGGTGGCACGAGCACCGGTTCCATCCTGGCGGCGGGCCTTGCCATCGGCATGGAGGTGCACGAGCTTCGGCGCTACTACACCGAGGCAGGACCGTTCGTGTTCGCCAAGCGAAGGCTCCGCTTCTGGCAGTCGCTGTACGACGCGCGACCCCTCATCGACACGTTGCGCGAGGGCTTCGGTGAGATCTGCCTCGGAGGTCCGGAGATCCGGACGGGCCTCTGCATCGTGACGAAGCGGGCCGACACGAACAGCCTCTGGCCGCTGCTCAACCACCCGCGTGGGCGCTACTACGAGCGCAATCGCCAGATCCGCGTGCGCGACGCCGTGCGGGCCAGCGCAGCGGCACCGATCATGTTCCGCCCGGCGAGCGTGGAGGTCGGCCCCGGTCAGTCGGGCGTGTTCGTCGATGGCGGCGTGAGCATGGCCAACAACCCCGCGCTGTTGTTGTTCCTCGTGGCCACGCTGAAGGGCTACCCCTTCCACTGGCCTGCCGGCGAGCGCGACTTGCTCCTCGTCTCCGTAGGCACCGGGACGTGGGAGCGCACATCCGATCCCGTCGCGCTTGCGGGCGGCCATGCCTTCCGGTGGCTCGCCCAGCTGCCCGAGATGCTCATCGCCGACGGTAGTGCACTCGTCGAGACCGTGCTGCAAGCGATCTCGCGAACGCCGACGCCATCGACGATCGATCGCGAAGTTGGCGACCTGGGCGACGATGTGCTGCTGGGCCAGCCCGCCCTGCGCTACGTGCGCTACAACGTGCGCCTTGATGCGACGGGTCTCCACGAGCTGGGCTTGGCAGAGCTCGAACCTCGGCTGACCGAGCTGCGGAGCCTCTCGGGCGGCACGGCGATCGACGCGCACACACGGATCGGCCGTGCCGCGGCTCGTGTCGTGCGCCCCGAGCATCTCTCAGGCTTCATTCCGGGGTAGCCACCGGATCACCGCTTCAGCCTCCGGCGGCCTTGGGTCGATAGCCTCCCCAGGCGCTCCGATCGCGGTGCGCCATCGAGCGGGGGTCTTGTCCGTGAAGCTGCTGGCGCCCTTCGTGCTCCTCGTACTTGCCGCCCAGCCGGCGTTCGCGGGAGAGGCCGAAGGCACGGGCTGGACGATCAAGCTCCCCGCGGGCTACGTGAAGCAGATCGACAGCGAGTCGTGCAGTGGGGGCGGCTGAGGCACCACGCAGATGACGGCGCGGTTCGCGGCGTCCGGCCCGATCGAGGACCTGGAGTTCGCGGTCTACGCAGGCCCTGGTGCGCCGCCAACGATCTTGGCGATCGTCGATGGTGTGGCCGCCAAGTCGTCCGACCATCTGACGGCTGCGAACATCCAGCAGCTCCGTGCGCAGCTCGCCGCCCAGGGCGAGGTGCAGTCGTTCACCCAGCCCAAGATCCCCGGCGCCTCCCTGGCCGTCGAAGCGGTCATCGCAGGGGAGAGCCCCGATGGCGACGAAGCCGCCATCCACATCCTCGTGGCGCAGCACGGGGATCGCACGTTCACCATGACCTACTTGCAGTTCGGCTCCGCGACCGCGGCGCCTGACTGGATGACGCTGGTCGCCGGTGTCCGACTCTCCGAGGGCTCGGGCCCGTGGATGTGGATCCTCGGCGGTGGCGCGTTGGCGCTTCTCCTCATCGTGATCGGCGTGCGCCGCAGTCGCGCGTCCGCGATGCCGGTCACCAGCAGCAGCGGGGGCCCGTTCGGGTCGCCCCACGCCGCATCGGGGGCGCCAGCCCGCCCCTCGTGGGCTGCCGCGCTGCCCCCGGCACCGGGTCCGGGGCCCGCTCCGCATCCTGCTCTCGCCGCGCAGCCGGTGCGACCGGCGCCGAGCCCCTCTTCCTTCGGCGCCTCGCCTCCTGCTGCGCCCCCCGGCTTGCGCTCCACCCTGCGCCCCACGACCACGGACGCCGAGCGCAGCTGAAGCGCGCCGTCGCGCGGCATCGCGAGCGACTCGTCGGAATCACTTCGCCGTGCGGTTTGCATGGGCGGTCAGCCCGGCGATTCCTGCAGAATGGACGGTGGGGAGACCGACGCCCATGAGCCACGACGCGCGCACCACACACGATCCTGCACAGGTAGCTCAGCAGTTTGCAGGCCTGTCAGGTAGCGAGGTCCGCAAGCTCAAGCAGCTGCATGTACTTAACGTGGTCGCGGACCTGCGGGCTGAAGTGAGCTCGAAGCGATCCCACATGACGATGGCGGTTCTCCTCATCTGGGTCCCCTTCTGCTGGCCCCTCCTCATCGCGTCCTTCGGTTCCCTGCAGGCCGCCGAAGAGCGGGCCGTCGAGATCATCGGCAACTACCGGAAGTACTGGCGCGACGACCTGGACGACCTCGAGCTGGACCTCACCTTCCTGGGTGCGCCGCCGCCGTCGGCTTGACGCGACGCCGCGCGCGCCACACCAGGAGTTCGGCATGGGATCGGAACCGGACAGCTTCAAGAAGCTCGGACCCGAGGCGCTCGTCATGTTCGCGCGGGGCCTCGCTGGCCTGCCGCCCGAGGAAGTGCGACAGCTGAAGCGCCTCTACGTCAAGAACACCGTGACCGACTTGCGTGCCGAGATCGGTCACAGGGAGGCGGGGTTTCGCGCCGGCTGCATCCATTGGTTGATCCCGCTCTTCTGGCCCTTTGCCTGGGCAGAGCGTTCATCGATCAGCGTCGCCAAGCGGCGCGGCCGTGAGCTCGTGGCCAACCTGCGCGAGGCGTGGAGCGAAGATCTGCGGGGACTCGAGCTCGACTTGACGTTTCTGGAGGGCTGACACAAGGCAGGCGGCCTGTCGGTGTGTCGAGGTCAGGCTTCCTTGTTCTTCTCGTCCCACGGCATGGGCTGCCAGAGCTCGACCTTGTTGCCGTCGGGATCTTGGGTCCACGTGAACTTGCCGTTCTCGTGCGACTCGGGCCCTTGCAGGATCTCGACACCTGCGTCCCGCAGCTGGTCGAGCATGCCCGCCATGTCATCGACACGGTAGTTGATCATGAACGATGCTTGGCTCGGGCCGAACCACTGGCTGTCGCTCGCCGCGAGATGCCATGCCGTGACGCCCTTGTCTTCGGACGGATGGTCGGGCCACTTCAGCGGCGCACCGCGGTCGGCGGGACTCCGTCAACGGGCCCCGGCGTGCCAGGGCTCGTCAGCAAGGCGGACTCCCTCGCGCAGGGGCCGCGCCGACAGCGGCTGCGTGGACTCGCGCGGTCTGTACCACACGTCGCCGCGCTTCGGCTTCCGATCGCCGGGACGCGAGCGCGGTAGGATCGTGCCGGCCCCGGCCCGCGGTGGAGCTTCGCGATGGTTCGCACGTGCGTCTTCGGCTTTCTGTTCGGCCTGCTGGTGTTGCCAACGCTCAGCTCGGCGGGCGAAGACGTCAGCGAGAGCTCCGTCGACGAGCTCGTCGTCCTGTTGGACGCAGACGGTGCGAGGGAGCGTGCGGATGCCGCCGAGGCCCTCGCCGGTCGCGCCGACGAGCGTGTGCCCGCGGCCCTCGAGGCCAGGCTGGCCCTCGAGAAGAACTTCCACGTGAAGCTTGCGCTGCACTACGCCCTGGCTCGACACGGCAGGCGCTCGGATGTGTACGCCCTGATCGACGCCCTCGACTACACGGGTCATCTGGGCTCTGTCTACCTGGGCTGGCTCGCCAGCAACTTCGGTCGCGACCACGGGTGGAACCAATCAGGCTGGCGAACCTGGATCGACGGCGTCAGCGACGAGACTTGGAAGGAATGGCAGCGGCGACGACACCTCCCCTGGGTCGCGAGCGACGCCGACGAAGCCGGGTTCGTGGCGGCGGTCGCGTGGTGGGACGGTCTGGGCTACCCCGATGTCGGCGCCTTGCCGTTCGTCCTCGTCGACGCCTTCCTGCGCGAGACCGAGCTGAGCGAGGACGGCAGTCCGGCGAGCAAGCTCCCGGGCTCACCGGCGTGGCTCTTGGGGGAGGACGACGAGAGCTTCCGCGTCTTCACGCATGGGCTCCGGGTGATGACGATCCGCAAGGGCACGCCGCACTACGACCCCCTGCGCGGCACGTACGAGCGCACGGACGTGGGCGCCTTCGTGCTCGACGCGATCGCGGACTCGCCGCGTTCGCAGGGCGAGATGTCCGGATCCGAACGCTCGACGGGCACCCCGCCCGCGGCTCCCGGCGGCTGGACGGCGGACTACTGGGATCGCAACGATCCCATGCACCTGGCGCCATACAGTCCGCCCGAGTGGTTCCGCGCCTTCGTGCTGGCTGTTTCGTGCTGGAAGCACGGCGCCAAGGAGCCTGCGCTGGCGATCTGGGCACGGCTTGCCATGGAGCGGCCCCATGGCGTACAGGCGCCGCCATGGACGACCCTCGACTACCTGCGTGGCGTGATGCGGGTAGCCGAGGAGAGGCACCTCATCCTGGCGTTCGGGGACATGACGCTCTCCTTGGCGGACCTCGTGGGCATGCATCGGGTCTTCTTGACGCGCTTCGGCGCGCACGAGGCTGCGACGGCGCGTCTACGCGTCTTGGAGCGGATGACGGGCGAGGAGGAGGCTCGTCGCCAGAGTGGGCGCCCTGCGTTCGAGCTCTTGTCCGTGGAACAGCGTGTGGACGAGCTCGTCTGGCGTCTGCGCGAGCCGGGTGCCGCCCTCGATCCGGCGTGGAAGCAGGCGCCGAGCCGGGAGGCGGCCTGGTCGACGCCCTTCGGCCAGCTCGTCGAGCTGGGCTACGTGGCCGTGCCCCGGCTGATCGAGGCCCTTTCCGACGACACGCTGACGCGCTCCGTCATCTATCACGACACGGGCCATGGCCAGTGGGAGGGCTGGGATCACGTGGAGCGCGTCGGCGACGTGGCGCTACGTGCGCTGCAGCGGCTGAGCGCGCGCTCCTTCGACTATCCCACCGCCGAGTACGGAATGATGATGGGCGGCCCGGACTCCCTCTTCGACGAGGACCAGGTCGAGGCGGTCAGCGCACGTGTGCGGGCGTGGTGGGAGGCCTGCCAGGAACGCGGCGAAGCCGCCGTGCTAGCCGAGCTCGTTGTGCGCGGCGGTCGCGAAGCCGTGGCATCGGTGCGCCGGCTCGCCCAGCTCGATCCGGACGCGGCGAGGCGTGCGCTCATCGAGGCCATTCCGGCGACGACCGAGCCGTGGGATCGTGACCTGCTCGTCGCCTTGCTCCGCCTCGTACCGGGACCCGAGACCACCGAGTTCCTCCACCGCGAGCTGCTGGGTTCGCCGAGGCTCGGCATGCGCTTGGCGGCCGCCGACACCCTGCGCGCGCTCGACGATCCGAAGGCCTTGGAAGCCATGATCCGCGAGTGGCGGCAGCTGGCGCCCCGGTCGGCGGATGAACGCACCGGCCGCGAGGAGGAGCCACTCGAGGAGCTGATCAAGTTTCTTGCGACCAGCGGACGTGCGGACGCGGTCCGCGTCTTGGGAGAACACGTGGCCCTCCAGTCGCCTGCGACACGCGCTGCTGTCGTGAGGGCGATGCGCATCGCGACCGGGCTGGAGTGGGGTGAGGAGGCTCGACACGCCGGCAGCGAGTCGGCGGATGTGATGGATGCCGTGGAAGAAGTGCTCCGTTCGCTGGTCCTGGACGAAGGCCTCTCGGGCGGCAACCTGCAGGTCACGGGCCCCGGAGCACGGGCGCTCGACGTGTGCACCGGCGACCAGGCCGCCGCCACGCTGGCCGAGCTGTGGCCGGACCGCCACGCCTTCGACGCCTCGGCCTCCTTGGCGGCGCGGCGGCGAGCCCGCACCGTGATCGCGAATCTGGCGCGGCGCGAACAGGGGCTTGATCCCCTCCCGCTGCCGCCGGCGTCCACTGCCCCGGAGCCGGTCGCCGAAGCACAGGCCCAGGCCCTGCTCGACGCGCTCGTGGCCGCAGAGGACGACGTCCACCGTGACCGCGCACGGCAGGCCGTCGTGGAGGCTGGACTCGGCATGTTGCCGTCGCTCGTGAAGCGACGGTCCGACATCGCGAAGGACGCGCCCGCGCGCGCGGCGCTGGACGATGTCGTGCGCGAGCTGGGCAATCGCGTGGTCGCGGTGGTATTCGCCGACGAGGGGCCCGCGCCCGACGACGCGCTCCGCGCCGCCGCTTCAGCTCTCGTAGGGCGCCCCCTGACAGGGGAGGGGTTCGCCGCCCTGCTCCTGCACATCACGCGGCGGACCCCATACGGTAGCGTGGGCGCCCGCGTCGCCGTGCGGCGCGACAAGGATCTCTCGGGCGTGAGCCTGCACATCCGGCTCCTGACCGAGCGCGTGATCACGCTTGGCGCGCAGAAGGGGTGGGATGTGCTCCGGAACCTCCGCGTGGGCAGCGTGGGCCTCATCGGCAGTGCTGGGATGTTCTCCCTGGAGTACGGTCGCGAGGCGAGGGCTTGGACACGCTTTGCAGGGGCCTTGGACGAGGCACTCACCCGGCCCCTCGACGAGGTCATCGAGGGGGAGGTCGTGGTACGCCTCGAAGGCTGACGCGTGGCCTACGTCCCGTCCATGGACGAGCGGATGCGGCGACGAGGCCGCGCTTGAGGAGTCGCTGCAGGCCGAGTCGGTCGCGGGTCCGCCGACGCAGGGCGAGCTCGGTCAGCCCGTGCTTCCGGGCTTCTCCATGTGAAGGACGTAGGCCAAGCGATGACCGAAGAACGCCCGCTCGCGCAGCCCGATCGACGTGGCCAGCTTCGTGACGGTGGTGCGGCGCTGGAAGTGGGGGTCGAAGATCACTTCCACGATGGCAAGCACGCCGGCGGGCACCAGCGCGTCGCGTAGCTCGACCAGGGCAGCACCCTGATCGGGGATCTCGCCCAGCACCGTGACCAAGACGATGCGGTCGAAGTGCTCACGAGGGAGCTTGCCCTCACCGAGTCGCGCCTCGAGAAACGTGACGTTGGCAAGGCCTGCCGCGTCGACCTTCGCGCGAGCGCGCGCCAGCATGCCTGCTTGCACGTCCAGGGCCACGACGCGACCCTCGTCCCCGACGGCACGAGCCAAGGGAACCGTGACCCGCCCAGGACCGCATCCAGCGTCCAGCACGGTCATGCCGGGAGCCAGCCCCAACGAGTCCACGATGTACTTGGCGCGGTTCACCTTGGTGAACGGGTTGTCGAGCTCGACCAACCACCGCAGCCAGACGGGGCACGGCAGGCTGGTCCGACGCGAGGACATCCGCCAGACCAGCGCGACGACCCCAAGGGCGACGACGGCGAGCAGGAGGAGGATCCACGCGCTCATGCGGCTGCCCCCGCGTCACGCTTGCGCCGAGCTCATGCTTCCTTGTTCTTCTCGTCCCACGGCATGGGCTGCCAGAGCTCGACCTTGTTGCCGTCGGGGTCTTGGATCCACGCGAACTTGCCGTTCTCGTGCGACTCCGGTCCTTGCAGGACCTCGATGCCCGCAGCGCGCAGCTGCTCGAGCATGCCCGCCATGTCATCGACGCGGTAGTTGATCATGAACGAGGCGTTGCTCGGGCTGAACCACTGGCTGTCGCTCGCCGCCAAGTGCCACGCAGTGACGCCCTTGTCCTCGGACGGGTCGTCGGGCCACTTCAGCGCTGCACCACCCCACGGCTCGAGCGCGAGGCCCAGGTGCTTCTGGTACCAAGCCGCGAGCTCCTTCGGGTCGCCCTTCGCCTTGAAGAAGACCCCACCGATTCCCGTGATCTTGGCCATCGCCTTGCTCCTCGTCCGTGCACCGGCCGTCATCATGCACGGTTCACGACGCGCGGCAACAGGGCACCGCGCGGGCTCAGGATGGCGCATCCCACCGTCCCTTCCGCTTCATCGAGGCGGCTGGCGTGGCGGCCACGTGAAGCGCTGCGGCTCGGAGCGCCAGGGGACGCGGTCGCCCCCGGCCGTGCCCTCGAGCGTGACGCGCCAAGCGCCCGCCACGAGCGGGTCGGTCGGCACGGAGGATCGGGGCTGCTGCCCCCACGCCGTCCATCCGTGGGCCCAGGCAAGCTCCTTCCCGCGCTCGGGCAAGGGCATGCGTAGGGTCTGCAACACGACGTCGTTCGCGTCGACGCGTTCGAGAACGAGCGTGGGGCGCTCGAAGATGGCCTGAGCCGGCGTGTGGAGCTGGATGCTCATGCGCAGTCCGCTCTCGGGCGGGAAGAGGTACATCGTGACGAGGAGCTTCCGTGGGTTCCCCGTCAGCCGCTCCCACGCCGCCTCGCCGAGGTGTGCGTGCAGGTCCACGGCGGCTCCGTTCCTGTTGACGTTGTCGGAGTCACTCCGGGGAGCTCGATGGTAGACGGCCCACAGATGGTCCAGGTCTCGCAGTGGCTTCCCCGTCCCGGCGCTCTTCTCGATCCACGGTGAGGCGTTGCGCGCCGCGTCGGCAACCTCCGACGGCGTCATCGGGTCGGAACGCAGCTCGTCCAGGGAGGCCAAGAGGCTCGACACTTCCTCGGACGGCACCGCAGGGGCCGTGACGTCCATGAGCGTTGAGCGTGCGCCGAGAATGCCGAGCGCCAGCCTCCGCTCGGCGCTTGGCCGGCTGGCGTCGCGAGCGATGCGCAGTAGGAAGCTGCGCCCTTCGCGAGAACGAAACGTCGGAGGTTCCGGATCGACCCAGCTCCAGCGGTGGGCCACCCCGTGGTTCCGGAGTCGGATGGCGGACCACGCATCGTCGAGATCCCCGGACTGGATCACGCGCCCCACCGCATCGTGGGGCGCGTGGCCGAGACCGCCTGGTTCATCAGCTCTCGAGTCGCGAGCGCCAAACCGCGTGCTGGCCACGAGGTCCGCGTGCCGCTCCAGCCAGTCCAGCAGGAGTACGTTCCGCATGGGCTGCAGGTCCACGCGAAAGAGCGCGCGAAGCTCGGCGATGCGCTGAACGTCGTCGCGCACCCACTGCACGAGCATGTCCCACTCAGCCGAGTCGGCGACCCGCATCCTGTAGGGGGCCGAGCTCATCTCCTGGACGGGTCGCAAGACCTGTGCGTCGTGCGTTCGCATGCGTACACCGGACATCAGTGGGGCGTAGGTAGGCTCGCCGGTCACCGACCAGGATCGGCGCAGGAACAACAGAACGTCGGCCGGCTCATGCGTTGTGCGACGCGCCTCAGGCGGTCCCACCCTCGGAAGCACGTACATCCAGAGGCCTTGGATGAACAGTCGCTCGCCCGGTAGGACGCCGGTGCGCTTGAGGACCTCCTGGACTGCGAAGCGTGCGCCGATCCCGGCCCAACCCGTCTCCTTGACGCCCCGCACGCTCGGCCAGGGATCCAGGAGGCGCGCCACGACCACGACGTGGGCTTCGTCCGTCAGCACATCCAACGGCAGCGTCGGCCAGTCCTCGGCGTGGGCAGCTCGAGCCCCGAGAGCGACAAGCAGCGTCACACCCAGCACGTCCAGGATGGGGCGGTGGCACATCATGGGGCACGGGACTCCGGCAGCATGCCCAGGCCAGGTGGAAGCTCCTGGCACTCGACGGGGCATGGCTCGCGGGGTCGGCCCACCGGTGGATGGCGCGAGGCCTGCAGTCTAGCGAGGCGACGCCCACACCGTCTACCTGCTCCAGCTCTGCACACCCGAGCCGCGCGCAGCTTGAAACGAAGGCGCGCCGCGGGATGGCGTCCCGCGGCGCGCGAGGTCAGGTGCGGCAGCGTGCAGGCCGCGCCCTCAGCTCATGGTGCCCGGTTGGATCGACGCGCTACCACGTCAGCGAGACTTGGACGTAGTAGAGGTTCCAGAGGCCTGCGATGCCGCCGAAGAGCGCACCTTGCTTGAGCACCCGCACGTCGCCCAGCGAGTCCGGGTAGGGGTACTGCATGTCGAGCTGTGCCACGGCGTTGCGGAACGCACCCTCGAAGGACTCCTCCGAGAACCCCGTCGCCGTGTTGGCGTCGGGCTCCTCGGGCAGCACGCGATCGAGGCCGGCGGCGTTGCCCATCGTGGGCAGCAGCGAGGTCACGCCCAGGTGCTGCTTCATGGCGTCCAAGAAGAGCTCCCAGCTCTTGACGCAGGTCACCGGCACCTTGTGCGGCCCGTTGGCGCCATGCACGGTGATCGTCTCGGGGCAGCTGCCCACGGCGAACACACGCGCGGTCACGTAGTCGGCAATGACCTGGATGCAGACCTCGTCAGGCGGACAAGCCTCCACGTAGAACTGCGGCGGCCAGATGTCGATCAGCGAGCGCTGGATGGTCACGCGATAGCAGGGGTTGGGCTTCGTGCCCTTCGCGACGATGAGCAACGATCCGGCAAAGCAAACCGCGGCGACGGAGTCGACGGTGGCCTGCGGGCATGTGTGATGGTGGTTCATGGTTCTCCTTGGGTGGGCGTCCGATCCGGTGCAGCGAGGGTTCGCCCGCGCACGCATCGATACCGCGCGCGCCGTACCGGAGACGGCCGCCGCTACCTGGTTGAACGACATCCGGGCTCGGAACCCGCCACGCGGCTGCGCGCGGTCAGCCGCGTCGTGGTTCGTCGGCGAAGTCGCCAAGATGCCTGAATCGCTCACATGCCGCGCTGCGCCCTCGCCAAGCGGCTGGGCGATCCCCGTCCCCGCGGACGTACGATGCCCCCCGAACCCGCGGAGGCCGTCATGGGCGTCACGAACAGCGCGACCGGGACGAACGCCCACGAGATTGCGAACGCCATGGCGCACGGCAGCCCCCCCGTCGAGCTGCCCAGCGGGAGAGGCGTGCGCGCGCTCGCCAATGCCCCCGGACCGCGGGCCTGATCATGGAGATCGCGCGCTCCATCGACATCACCGCCTCGCCGGACCGCGTCTGGGCCGTCATGGCCGACGTCACGCGCTGGCCGGAGTGGACGGCGAGCGTAACGAGCGTCGAGCTGCTCGACGGTGACGTGCTGCGCGTGGGCGGGCGTGCTCTCGTCAACCAGCCCAAGCTGCCGCCGGCGCGTTTCGTCGTGACGTCGCTGGACCCCGGGCGGGGGTTCGTCTGGAGAACAGGTGGCTTCGTCGTGCGTGCGACGGCACGTCATGAGATCGAGGCCACGTCGACGGGATCGCGCGTGACGCTGGCCGTCCACTTTGGCGGCCTCCTCGGCTGCCTTGCTGGCCTGCCCTATCGCAAGCTCACGCGTGAGTACCTGGATCTGGAAGCCGAGGGCCTGAAGGCGCGCAGTGAGTCGAAGCCGGGCTAGGGCGCCTGTGCGGCCTGACCCTCAGCGCGCGCCCTGTGAACGCCAGGCCTCGGCCTCGTCGCCGCGGTCCCTCGCCAAGTAGTGCTTCACGATCCGCTGTAGGGCGTCGGCGACGCGTCCGCTTTCGTCGGCAGGGATCCTGTCCTCGCGGGCCTTCATGCCGCGATAGCCCGAGACAAGGAGGGGCGCCGCGTCGTCGAACTTGGCTTGCCCCGTCAACGCCGCGCCGAGCAGGGACTCGGCCTCGAACGTCCTCCAGCCCTCCGGGTCCAGCTCGCGTCGGATGGAGAGCACCTTGCGCAGACGGGGCTCCGCGGCCGCGAAGGCCTCCGCCTGCAGCAGCTTTTCGGACAACGCGGCCAGGCGCGTGGCGAGCTCGAGGCTCCGTGGGCCCGCTTGGACTTCCACGTCGATGAGGAGGACATCGAGGGCCCGGGGAGCCTTCTCGTTCTGGCCCGCTTTCAGCCAGATCTCCGCCGCGACCTCCGCGCAGCGAAGCCGCGTGGCGGCGTCTCGACCCGAGAGCGCCAGGCCCCGCGGCAGCCACTCGTCGACCACGGTTGCGGCCTGTTCGACGTCCCCCTGCGCCTGATACGTCGTGGCTAGCGCGAAGGCGGCGCTGATCGTGAACTCGGCCTCGTCGCCGAACCGCTTCCGGGCTCCGGAGACGAGCTGCTTCAGCACATCGGCGGCCTTGGCAAGGTCGCTCGTGGCGCGGTAGGCCTTGCCGAGCTGGGCGAGGGACCTGAGCGTCTCCGGGTGGTCGGCGCCCAGCACCTCCGTTCGGCGGCGCAGGACCTCTTCGGCGAGCTCGATGCCCTCGGCCGTGCGGCCCACGGCGATCCACGCCTTGGCAAGGCTGTGCGATGCGGCCAGCAAGGCCATGTGATCGGGGCCCAACAGCTCGGTCAGTGGCCCGCGGACTTGCTCGAGGATCTCCGCGGCCTCCTTCGCGCGACCTACATCGACGTAGGTCCGGGCCAGGTTCTGGCGCGCGATCAGCGCGTCGGGGTGATCCGGGCCGAGGTTCCTGGCGTAGCCGGCAGCCACCCGTTCCAGGATGGGCACGGCCTCGCTCGATCGATTCAGCGAGCTGTAGGCGAGTCCCAGGCCGTTGAGCGCCTGCAGCGTGCCGGGGTGTTCGGGCCCGAGCGTGCGCTCGAGGCCCCGGGCCACCTTCTCCGACAGGGGAAGCGACTCGGCGAAGCGGCGCGCACTGCGGTACGCCCGGGCCAGCTGCTGCAGCGTGAGCAGGTCCTGCTCATCGTCGTCGATGGCATCGACGCCGCCGCGCCGCTCGACGATCCACTCGAGCTGCTCGATCGCCTCCTGCGTCTGGCCGGTGCGCAGGTAGGCAGCACTGAGGTTGTGGACGGCGGACTCGTAGGCCGAGCTGTTCTCACCATGGGCCTCGCGCTGGGCATCGCGGATGCGCTCCAGCTCGCGGGCGGCGTCCTCGAAGCGGCCGAGCTCCAACAGCGAGTGCGCGAGCTCGTCCCGCGTGAAGATGGTGTCTTCATGCCAAGGCCCCAGCACCTCGACGCGAAGGGCGAGGGCGCGTTCGAGGTGCTGGATCGCCGATTCGGCGTCGCCGAGCTGACGGTAGGTCTCGCCCAGCGTGTGGCGAATGGCAGCCTCCTCGCGTGGACGGTCCGCGAACTTCGACCCCACGCCTTGGGCTGCGCGATGGAGCGCCTCGCGGACAGTCAGATCGGGATCCTGCTCGAAGCCCCGGTCGGCTTGTGCCTGGCTGCTCGCCTGGCCGAGGAGGTCGTTGCGCAGGAACTCGTCGATCGCGGTCGCCAGGGCCAGCTGGTCTTTCGCCTTGGCCTCGTTGGCTTCGGCCAGGCCGCGCTGCGTGTTCGCGTCGGCCTCCGCCCGCGTGGCCCGCACGCGCTCGCGATGTTCGGCTTCGGCGCGCTCCTGCTCCGCGGCCCGCGCACGCATGGCGCTTACGAGTCCCCAGGCCGTTCCGGCCATGCCTACGAGCAGCACCACGGCCAGGATCGCGGCCGCCCGCCTCCGTCGCCGTTCGCCCTCGGCGCGCAGCTCGGCTTGCTCGGCCGCGGCGCGTTCGCGCTCGCCCTCGGCACGTGCCTCCGCGGCACGGACCTCGGCTTTCGCCTCGCTCGCCTTGGCCTCCGCCTCGTTGGCCCGCGCTTGCGCCGCCTCGATCTGCGCGCGCTGGGCACGCTCCTCGGCTGCCTCGAGGAACGAACGGATCCGGTCGGCCACCACGCGCGCGGAGGCGGGTCGGGCGGTCTGGTCCTTCTGCAGACAGTCGAGCACGAGGGTGCGGAGCTCGGGGTCCGTCGAGCTGGTGGCGAGCCGCGCGTCGACGGACGACAGGTCGCCCGTCAAGGCCCCGCGTACGCGCTCGATGGGGGCGCCCACGAAGGGCGGCTCGCCAACGAGGATCTCGCACAGGATCGCACCGAGCGCGTAGACGTCGCTGCGCTCGTCGATCACGTGGATGTTGCCGAGCGCTTGCTCGGGAGGCATGTAGCCAGGCGTTCCCATCATCGAGCCCAGCACGGTCTGGCCCTCGACGCTCTCGCTGCGGACGGTGGCGAGGGGGCGGAGTGTGGGGGCCGTGTCAGGGGCTGCGGCCTCGTCCGCGGTCCCGCGGCGACTACCGAGCACCTTGCTCATGCCCCAGTCGACGACCTGCACCTCGCCGAAGGCTCCGACCATCACGTTCTCGGGCTTCAAGTCGCGGTGGATCACGCCGCGCGCGTGGGCGTAGGCCATCGTCTGGCAGACGGCCTCGAAGATGCCGAGGAAGCGTCGTCGCTCCTCGCCGGGCGCAGCGCGGGCGGCGAGCAGGTCGGCGAGCGAGCGGCCGTGGATCAGCTTCATTGCGAAGAACGGCCGGCCGTCGCGCATGCCGAGCTCGTACACGGGCACGACGCCCGGGTGCTGGAGCTGGCCGCCGATCTGCGCCTCTTCCACGAACCGCTTCAAGACGTCGGGGCTGGCCAGGTGCTCGTCGCGCAGCACCTTGATGGCGACCTCACGACCCAGGTCGGCATCGCTTCCGCGGAGGACCACGCCGACGCCGCCGCGGCCGAGCTCGCCCTCGATCCGGTACTTGGGGCCAGATGCGCCGGTGGGGGCCGGGACGCTCGCATCGGAGTCGGCGTCTGCCGTCGCGCCGCGCAGGTGGACGCGCGCCTCGAACCCTCCCGCGGCCTCGAGGCGCGGCAGGACGGTCTCACCGCTCTTGGCATCGTCCGGGACGGCAGGTTCCCGCCGCTCCCCAGGCTCTTCGTGCGAGTCGGACACCCGATGCTCCAAGCGGCTCGGCTCACGGTTCGTGGGGCTCGCCCGCTACCTGCCGTCGCGGGAGTCTAGCGGGTGGGCCTCGCAGGCTCACGAGCATCGTGCGACAACGCGAACCGAGACGCTTGGACGTCCAGAGGTCGTCTCACTCGGCAGCCCAACTGGGAGTGCGGCGACCCGCTTCGCCCCAGCCGGCCTCCCCAGATCGTGGGCCAGTTGAGCAACCTGGGCGCGCAGTCCAAGGTCCGATAGAACCCAGCAAGATCGGCAGCCTGCGAGGCTCTGCAGATGATGCGGCACAACCCCCGGTTCCGGCGTGCGGTCGCCCAGATCGAGCCCCTCTTGGAGGACCTGGGCTTCAGGTTGGTACGCGAGGTCTACGACCATGCGTGCTTCGGTAGCTCGTTCGCCGAGTACAAGCGTCGTGGCGCCCTGGTCCGCGTCGCGTGGGATGGGAAAGAGAGCATGCTGTTCGTTGACACGCGCCACCCGCCCTCGCGGGAGTGGTCTGCAGTGGACGACATGGCCTCGGTGCAGGCTGGTAGGCCGGGGAGCGTCGGGGACGACGAGAGGATCCAGGGCGTCTGTGTCGCTCTCGCTTCGCGCTTCCAGGGACGCGGAAGGCAGAAGCGTCGCCCGTAGGCACCTGCGCGCCTAGAGCGCGTCTCGTGGCCGCGGTCCTCGCGCAGTCCGAGCGATAGACTGATCGGGCGCAGGGAGGAGACGTGTCATGGGCGCCAAGTCTGCCGCCGTGGTGTTCGCCCAGGGGTGGCCCGCCGATCTGCTGGCAAGCTGCCCGGCCCACGACCCGGCCCAAGCCGCGGACGTGGCGGCCCGGGTGTTTCCGGACCGGACGTGCGTGCGCGTCGAGGACGACGACTTCCTCGAGCTCTACCCGGGCGAGGACGAGCTCATCGTGGGGTGCTACCCAGGTGTCGTGATCGTGGCCGCGCAGGACTTGGGCGGGTTGGAGCCAGAGGAGATGGAGCAGTCGTTGATCCGGCTGGTTCCCGCGACCACCGTCCTGCATCACTCCATGCACAGCGTCGTGGACTGGTTCGCATACTCCCTGTGGCAGGACGGACGGCTGGTACGCGCCCTGAGCGTCAGCCCGGACGACGGTGTGATGACGGACGTCGGCGAACGGCAGCCCTTCGAGGTCCCGTACTGGAACGGCGAGCACCCGTGGGATGACGAGGAGCCCGACGAGGACCCGGAGGCGCTTCCCTTCCACCCGCTCGAGCTCGGCAGCGCGGTGTCGCTGGCCATCCTCGGATTCGAGCTGGAGGGCTGTACCTCGGACTGGCGGTTCGATCCCGATGACCTGCGCGCTACGCGCTTCCAGCTGCACAAGGCCGGTCAGCCCAGGCCACGGCCGCGTCGAGAGATGCCACCCCCGCCCCCGCGACGGCCTCCGCCGCGGGCCAGCAGGTGGTGGTGGCCGTTCTAGTCGTTGCCTCTGGCACGACAGACGAGGCGCTATCGCTCGAAGCTGCTGCGGAAGGCCTCCCAGTCACGGGCGGGCTGTGAGCGGGTGTGCGTGTCGCGCTCTTCGGGCGGCAGCGTCCAGTCCACGCGGCAGCCCTCGTAGAAGTAGAAGCCCTCTGTGTCGGGGTTCGCGAGCGCACGCTCCATGCGCGCCTCGATGCCGCGGCAGTCGCGGAACGTGCATCCGGAGTAGACCCCAACCGTCGGGGTGTCGTAGACGAACCCGTCGAAGAGGCACGAGTCGAAGCGGGCCGCCGTGATTCGGCGAAACACGTTCCCGCGTCCGGGGCTGCGTCCGTACCACGCGACGAACTCGCAGTCCGAGCAGTTGACAGCGCCCGGCCGTGAGACGTCGAAGACGTAGGCGCCGCCATGCGCGGCGTCGAAGCGCACGAAGCGGACGCGCTCGGCGCTGATGGAAGCCATTTCGCTGCGAAGATCGAACGCACCATCGTTGTCGCAGTCGATGGTCATGTCGGCGAGGTGGAGGTTGTAGAGGGGCGAGCGAGCCGAGAGGTCGCTGAGCACGAGGAGCGTGCGGTCCATGCCCGCCCCGCGGATCGTCAGATCACGGGGAACGACCGAGTTGCGTGTCCACTTCGTGCCCAGCTTGTGCACGCCGGCCGACAGCTCCAACGTGGAACCGTCCTCCAGCAGCGCTGGATCCTGCGCGCCGTCGTCTTGGTCGCCAATCGTGCTTCCCCCCCGCGACTGGTGCGCAAACAGCGCGGCAAAGCGCTTCGCACTGCGCGCCGCTGCACGGGCCGTGTCGTGGGACTCGGATTTCGCGAGGAGGGTGAGGATGTCGTCGCGCGCCTCGATCTCGACCTGCGTGCGACGTGCGGCCTCTGCCCGCCCGGCCGCCATGCCTGCAGCCCGCGCGGCTTGCTCCAAGCGACTCGTGTGCTCCTTCCACACGGCGGCGAGCTGGTCGGCAGGTGCTTCCGAGCCGTTGCTGGTCTGCGCGTAGCCAGCACGGTAGTCCTGCTCGAACGTCGATTTCTGGACGGCAACGTCCTCGGGGCCCAGCGTCGGAGGGGCCGCGTCGTCGCCGGCGGTGTCCGGCTGGCTGCCTTGCAGGGAGGGCTGAGATGCGCTCGAGGGCTCGTCGCCCTGATGTCCGTTCGAGGTGAGCTGCGGCGTCGCGACGGGCTCGCTCGCGGCACCTTGTCCGAGGAGCCATCCTCCCACGCCGCCGATGCCGACGCCGACGAACAGGGCCAACAAGTGTGTGCTGCGCATGCGCTTCCCCTGGGGCCGGCGCATGGCGCCTAGCACCGGCAGAGCAGTCTACGTCCCTGATGCGGTGCACGTCGCCCAACCGGGGCGCCAGACCGTGCCACGTCTTCAGGGGGCGGGCTTGCGGAGGTCGCTCCAGGGTCGGTGATCAAGTGGCCCCCCGCACTCGCGACACAGGTCGGGTGGCCATGCATGAAGCAGGGCGCGGCTGCAGGCATCACAGGACCGCTCCCCGGCGGCCCAGAAGCCCGTGTCGGCGAAGAGGTCTACGTCCTCTCGCCAACGCGCGAGTGCCTCCTCGTACTTGGTCCGGCTTGCGGACTCGCCAGGGGGGTCGGTCAGTGCGTCCGCCCAGTCAGGTGGCGCCGGCTCGTTGCCGGCGAGGAAGCCGCGTAGCCAGAACACGGCTTCTGGCGAGGCCCTCTCGATCTCGGAGACCGAGAAGTTGAAGGCCCTGCGCTTGACGGGGCACCACGCCTGGATGCGTCCCGTGAACGTCTGGCCGCTGCCCAAGATGTAGTGGGGGCCCGGGCACTTGTCGTCCAGCTCGACCCAGAGGCGCGTGTCGAAGGCGGGCTCGGACATCGTGACGGGATTGTAGGCGCGTGGCCGCAGCACTGCACCCGCGAAGGAGGCTAGCTCTGCGCCTCCGCCTCCGGGCCAGAGACATGTGCCATGTCAGCCTCTGTCGTTCCCTTGCCCCAGGGGCCTATCGCTCGAACCTGTGCTTGATCCCGTAGCGTTTGCGCGCCTCTTCCCACGAGGGCTTGTCCATGGCGTGGATGCAGAGACTGATCAGGCTGCCCTCGCGCGAGCGCCCGCAGATTGCGAGGTACTCCTCGCGCGTGGGGTCTTCGATGAAGAACATCCCCCGGGCGGCTCCTTGGGTCACCTGAAAGGGGATCTCGCGTGCGAACGCTTGCCGGAGTCGCTCGCGCACGACGGCATGGGAAGGCGCCAGCTCGCCAAGGCTGGCGAGGATGGCGCCTTGCGCGGCGGGATTGGACCTTCCCGACCTCGTGACCTGCGCGAGCAGTGGGGCTACGAGGTGCTGGCCGTCGGCGTGAAGCCTGCCCAGATTGCCGAGCACCTTGATTGCTCGGCGTCCGACCGGGGTCGTGGGGTCGACGGCCAACCGCAGGGCGGGTTCAATCCAGCCTTGCGGGACGCGGCCGACGATGTCGAGAGCGTCCAGGGCGGCCAGTTGCTCTGCCGGCAGATCGGAACCCAGGGCCCACCGGATGATCGTCTCGGACCGCGCCGTCTCCAGCAGCGCGTCCATGCGCGCCACGGCCCGCGTAGCCGCCGCGACCAGCTCCGGCTCGTCGCTCTTCGCGAAGTCACTCACCCTCGCCAGCACGACCGCCGACGTCTCGAACCGGTGGATCCCGTCGAGCACGGCAGCGACCTCGGCGGCCTTGGTCGACTCGAGTCGCCCGAGTACGTAGCCGAAGGTCCGCTGATCGTGCAGGTTGACGAGTGTCTTCACGAGCAGCAGCCTCTGCCTGTCCGTCAGCTCGGCTTCGAGGTCCACGAGCCGTGGCGCGAGATCGGGCACCTGCTCGGACAGGACCTCCAACGTCTCCAACGCGCGCTTCGTCAGCCCGGGATGTCGAACCGCGGCGAGGGCGCCATCGACCACGGTGGGGGTGGCGATGCCCAGCACGCGGAGCGCGTACAGCGCGTGATGGGACTCCTCCACGCGCAGTCGAGGCAGGGCGGCTGCAACGACGTCAGCCAGCGACACCACCGCGTCTTCGTGAGCTCCCGCCTGGGGGCGCAAGTGGCCTAGGGCGCGTACCTGCTCGGCGGGCGTGCCGGCTTCCAGGAGGCTCTCGACGTAACCAGGAACTTCCGAAGGCAGCGGGCGGAGCGCGAGCGCGAGGGGTACGAGCCATGCGCGCTCTTCGTGCGGAGCGGAGGCGAGCCTCTCCAGAACGGCGTGGCGAGCAGCGATCGGATCCACGAGGGCCAGCTCGAACCACTGCCCGGCCGCCCGCACGAGCGCGGGCGGTGGCTTGGGGTTGTCCGCCCCTCGGGCTGCGAGCCATGCAGCTCGCGCGATGAACGCGCCGGAGGACGGATCCAGCGCGGCCAAGTGCGTCGCGCACGTACCGAACGGACTGCTGCTGCCCAGCTCGGCCATGCGCCGCACATGGTCCCGGTTGCCCTTCAGCAGCATGACGGCGTGCATGGTCGGACAGAGGATGCTGGGCTTGACACCCTCGCGCTCGAGCAACGCCTCGAGAGCCTCCAGCACCTGGGGATGGGCGGTCCCCGCGGTCAGGATCTGCTCCAGGGCCCACTCCCGCTGCTTGCTGTTGTTGACCGAGAGCGCAAGCAAGAGCCGCCACTCGTGCGAATCGCGCTCGATCTTTGGAGGCGGAGGCGGTGTCGCGAGGGTGGGTGCCCTCGACCGCTCGGGACGGGCCTCCAGTTCGATATCCGGCGGGATCGCTGCCTCGTCAGGGCGCGAGCCGGTGAGTACCAGGGTGCCCGCCGCCAGAGCGGCTCCCAGAACGAGGATGACGGCATGGCTCGTTCGCACTTCGTCCTTCCCCTCGGGGTGCCGCCGGTGGTGAAGTCAGCGCGCCCAGGATAGGACGCGTGGGACGGCCCCTGTCGTTCAGGGCCTGACGCGCTGGTCCTCCACGCTCTGCCTCGATGCACGTGGGCTCCGCCGGCTTGACTCGGAGCCGGCGCTTGCCCGCGGGGCGCATGTGGCTGTTGTCAGCCCCGTCGTGGGGGCGGAGCCACGCCGCACGGTGCGCAATGGCCCTCGCGGAGCGAGGTGCGGATCCAACGAGGGTGCGGGCACCTCGCCAGAACCCTCCTATCGCCCACCGAGGGGCCGTTCGCCCCTTTCAGCCGACACGAGATGCCACGCTCCAAGTGGATGGCCAACCGTCGATTCCACCAAGAACAGACCTCCGTCACCCTTGAACTCGAATCGGTCCATGGCGTCTGGCGGCAGCGCCTCCTCGAGGCCTGAATCCCGCTCCAGGACCTGGGCTTCCCACGGCTCAGTGCGGTACGACGCCGTGTAGTGAACCCGAAAACTCGCGCCCTTCGCGATGTCGTGGCTGCCCCGCACTTCAACACCTTGCGGTTCCCAGCACCAAGCTCTGCCATCCGCCGAGAGTTCCAGGTAGTACTCCATGAGACGTGGATTGTTCCCGTCGGGTGTCGGCGCAATGCCCATGATGAAGCCGGTCGTGGGGGACGCGGGCCCGCTGGTGCGCCCCGACCCTTGCATCGCACACGACGGTAGCCACATCAGCGTCGCCGCGGCCGGCGCCAGGCTGCCGAGGGCGACAAGAAGCACTGCTCGCAAGATCCTCATCTGACCTTCCTACGCTGAGCGCGCCACAAGGGAGTTCACCCCGCAGCCCCAATTCCCAAACGACTCCGCCATCCAGGCTTCGGATGCCGAGAGCTGGTGCCCTTGGAGATTGAGGGTCTGTCGACCACAAGGTCCCACACAGGATGCACGGATCAGTGACATGCCGCTCGCTCGCACACAGGGGCGACCGGGCGACCTCCTGCCTCGGAGCGAGGGACGAGGACGGGCGGGCCCTCGGCATCGTTACGCTCGTCGCGGGCGGCGTGCCTGCGCCGCGCTGGACTCGCCGCTCTCGACAGGCTTGGCACCGTGTAGCGTGCGGAACGAGCTGCGGAACCAACTGCGGAACGAACGAACGCGATCAGGGGCGTCGTCGAGCCGCGCGCCGAGGTGGAGCGTGTTGACGGTCGCGGGCGCAAAGCCCGGACAACAGGGCCTCGGCTCGGACGAGGGTGGTATCCCCGGCAGGACTCGAACCTGCGACCCCCGGTTCAGGAAACCAGTCCACGACGTCGTTCTCGAGACCGGGCGCAGGCGGTGTCAGCGACCCTCGTCGTCGGTCGGAAGAGGCAGCTCGAGCTGGGCCGCGAGGCGAGTAAGGGAGGGCTGCGCGCGACCCGCGCCCGCACCCGCATGTCCCCTTACTTCTGCGGCCGCCACGAGATAGGCGATGGCGGCCGGTCGCGGATCCGGCGGGGGCTGGGGAATCGTGCCGAAGCCGCCGCCTCCTTCGGCCGGCTTGACGGGCTCAGGCCCTGCCGCGATCGCCAGCGCGCGCATGAGCGCACGCCTTGGATACGTGCGCGCGATGCCGAGCCTACGGAGGAGCGCGATCAGGCCAGTGTCACCCCGCGTTCGGACCACATGGTCCCACAGGGCATCGAGCCAACGGACTGCCGGCCCGGCCACGGCGTCCTCCCCGTAGCGGGGCTCCACCAAGCCACGGACCACCGAGGCATCG
>JACKGW010000015.1 GCA_020631815.1 Planctomycetota bacterium
AGCTCGGGCGCATCGGGGGCCGCGGCCTCCAGGCGGAACGGCGTGACGCCTTCTTCGTTGCCGTACCGCCCGACCAGCGTGGTCCCTTCCAAGCGCAGCTCCATCTCGTCGACGGCGCTCTCGCGGGCGGTGCCATTCACCTCCAAGCGCTTGGCGGTGCCGCGGCCTCGCCAGGCGTCTCCCTCCGGCTGCAGGACGAACGCCTCGTTGATCGACACGCGGATGCCGTCGCGGCCGTCGGGAACCACGGCCTGCGCATCGAGCCCCACGGCCAGTCGACCGTCAGCGCGCAGCTTTGCCACGAGCACCAGCGGGTAGGAGAAGCCGTTGCCGTCCTGCGACGTCTCGCGAATCTCGCCTTCCCAGGTGCCGACCAGACGCTCCGCCGGGGGCGCGCTCGGCCGCGGCCGGGCGGCGGGTGCGTTGCCGCCGCCGGCCGCCTCGATGCCCCAGCGCGTCAGGATGTCGGCCTGCAGGTCGGGCAGCTCCGGGTTGCTGACGCCTTGCGTCCACAGCTCGCGCACGTCGACGACGAGGATGCGGCCGTCCTTGCGCCACTGCTGGAGCTCTTGGAGACCGAACGAGACGGCCTCTTCGAAGGGCACCACCTCGGGGCGCAGACCCCCGCGGATGCCCGTTGCCTCTACGGCCACGACGTCCCCGTCGGGCAGGCCGAACACGGGGAAGCAGTGCCCAGGGACCACGGCCAGGTAGGCCGGGATGCCCAAGTTGCTGGCGCAGGCCGCCTGCAGGATGGCCAGGTCGATGCACGTGCCGCTGCGGTCGCGAATCACGTCACGGGGGAACTTCACGTTCTGCACCTGCTGCACGTCGAAGCTGACGCTGCGGTCGGGCAGCGCGGGCGGGTGCTGGTACGTGAAGTCGTTGTCGACCATCAGATCGTAGATGCCGCGCAGGACCTGCACGGTGGCTCGCGGGCTCTGGTTGGCGCCGATGCCGCCGGCCTTGCGGTTGGCCAGGGCTGCGAACTGCTTGACGACCAAGTCGTCGCGGCTGACCCAGGCGGCGAGGAACGGCACGTTGTTGAAGCTCTCGTGCCACGTGCCCAGGTGCTCTTCGGGCTGCACGTCGCTGAAGACGAACTCGTGCGAGCCCAGCAGCACGATGCGAGCGCCGTCGCTGTCCTCGTGGCGCTGTCCGTCCGCGTCGCGCCACATCCACTCGACCATCACGTTGGCGGGTGTGTTCGACGTGAGGTGGGCGATCCGCTCGTCCAGGACGGGGTACCACGGCAGCACCACGGTTTGCCCCGGTACGAGCTCCTTCACCTTCTGCCACATGCCCCACTCACCGTAGCCAGCCAGCCGGAAGCGCACGCGCAGGTCGCGCACGTCGCCGCCGCCACGGTGACGGAAGATCGCCTTGGCGACCCACTGGGCCGAGAACGCCGTGCCGAGGCCGTACACCTTGTAGATGGCGGTCATGAGCCGCGGCTTCACGCGAAGGTCCAGCTCGAGGTCGGCGGGTCCTGTCGCGGGGTTGCGGGGCAGCGTCCACGACAGCACGCGCGTCGCGGCGTCGAAGCCCGCACCTACCGCGCCCTCGGGCAGGTGGTAGCGGGTGACGCCCTCGTAGCCCACGCCGCTGTCCCAGACACCCTTCTCGGCAAAGCGCGCGACGACGCGACCGCCGTCTTCCCCCATGTCGAGGAAGCGCGGGCCCGCGTCGATGGCCAGCCGCCAGCGACCGCCGCCGGCGTTCTTCACCCCGCCACGCTCGGTGATCTCCAGGCGCACCGTGCGCGCGTCATCGAGCAAGTGCACGTCGGCGTCGACGAGCTCGGCATCGGTGCGGTGGGAGGCGAACGCGCGCAGGAAGCGACGCTTGTCCTGACCCTCGCGCTTCACCTGGTCGTAGGCGTCGGCCGGGAACTCGAGATCCACTCGAACGCGCCCGTCACCCTCCGGCAGCAGGTCGATCTCGCCGCGGATGGCCACGGTGACTGCGGGCGGCTCGTCGTCGGCGCGCGCCACGCCCGGCAGCGAGACCGCACAGGCGAGGCCGAGGGCCCAGGCCACGCCTGGCCAGCCGCCGCGCGTGCCCCCGCCCCGGGACCGTCCACGATCCCGAGAGTGCTCCTGCCGTGCGCGCATCGTCCGTCCTCCGGGCCCCTGGGGGGTGGGCATTGTAGGGAACCGCTCGCTCCGGCGAGCCCGCGGACGTACGACGTGGGCATGGGCGTCCAGCGGACCGTCGCACATGTCGTGGAGGCGGACACGCCGCCGGTCAAGGGCTCCCGCTTCCGGGGCCGCCTCGTCCCCGTGGGCGACGAGGTCGAGATCCGGCAGGCCCTCGAGGACGTGGCCCGCGAGCACCCCCAAGCCACGCACCACGCGTACGCGTGGCGACTGGCCCCCGACGGTGGCCGCTGGCGTGCGCACGATGCGGGCGAGCCGAAGGGCACCGCCGGCCTGCCGTTGATGCGGCGGCTCGAGGGCAGTGGGCTCGTGGACGCCCTGCTGATCGTGACGCGCTGGTACGGGGGCACGCAGCTGGGCGTGGGGGGGCTGGCGCGCGCCTACGGCGACGCGGCGGCGGCCGTGCTCGCCCTGGCCCCCGTCGTCGAGCGCATCGAGCGGCGGGCCTACGCGCTGCGGCATGCCTACGCCGACGGGCCCGCGGTCGAATCGCTCCTACGAGCGGCGGGCCTGGAGCCTCGGGAGTCCAGCTACACGGACGAGGTGCTCCTCGTGCTGGACGTGCCCGTGGCCGACGTCGAGCGACTCGCGGCAGCGCTGCGCGATGCGACACGCGGTCACGCCCGCTTCGACGCGATCGCCCCGTAGCCGGTCCCGGCCTGTCCCGCGTACCCTCCGCGCGTGGACGAGCACCTGCACGACGAGCTTCACCGCCTCCTGGCGGAGACGAACGACCAGCGCCGCCGCTTCGGCCAGACGATCTACCACGTGTACCGCATGCTCGTCTTCTGGGGCGAGCGCGGGACGTCGTTCGGTCGCGCCGTGCAGCTGGCCGCCCCCGCCGGTGCCGCGCTGTTCGACACCATGGAGGTCTCGCTGCGCGACTTGTTCCCGCACGAGGCCGACGTGCCGCTACGGGGCTTTGCCGCGGAGCTGCTCGATCGCCTGGCGCGCGACCTCGAGGGCGGGGACCGCCTGCGCGTGGCGTTCCTGCGCTGGCTCGAAGGTCGCTTCCCCGCGCTGACCGCCCTCATGCGCGCAGAGGCGCCCGAGACGCGGCTCTTCGACCACGAGCTGGCCGTCGACCTCGCGCAGGGGTTCGCGGCGATCGCGGAGGCCTCCGAAGACCAGCTCGTGCCGCGCATCCGGCGCTTGGCGGATGCGATCAGCGAAAGCGCTGACGACCCGCCTCGATCGTGAAGATGCGCTCGAGGTCGTCGCTCTCCGGCTCGAGAAGCCGGTAGAGGCCGTCTGCCGGAACACCCGCGGCCGCGACAGGCTCTTCGCTCCCGACCACGCTGCGCAGGTCGGTCCACGCGCCGTCGCGCCACAGCTGGAGTCGGTAGGACGCACCGGCGGTCAACGAGGACGTCGGCGTGACGTCGCCCGTGTCCACGCTGCGCTGCGTCGGCCGGGTCGCGGCAAGCAACACCTCGACCGGCTCGCCCGTACCGGGGAGCACCGTCGCGTTGCCTTCGGCGTCCAGCAGGAAGGGCGGGGCAGCACCCTCGAGCGTGTCCTTCGGGAACACGGCGGGGAGGTAGATGACGTCGCCGCCGAGGCGGTGGAACGTGGCGAGGCCGTCGACGACGTCCGTGTGGTCGATCGCCCGCCACACCCCGCCGTTGAACACGGCGACGTACGCGAAGGGTTCGGCCCGGGCGACATCCCCCTCCATCGACACGGGCACCTCGTACACGGTGCGGTACTGGTCCGTCACGTCGCGGTAGGTGCGGCTGGACAGGAAGCGGTTGGGAGCCTCACGGCCTTCCGGCAGCCGGTCCGCCAGGGCGCCCGGCTGGAGCGACCACGTCTTGCGATAGACCTTCGCCGCGTGCGCGTAGGCGGGTGTGTGCCCCTGCCCATCCGCGTCGAGCAGGACGGCCCAGGCGTGGTTGTTGTCGCGATGCGCCCACCACGGGGTGTAGTCCGCCGCGACCGCGAGCCCCAGGCTGCGCGCCGCGAACGTCTGCATGTTGGTGATGTCTTCGCAGCGGCCGAGGCCGCTGCGGCCCATCTCGCCGAACCCCTGGTCCGTGGGATGCAGGTAGTAGCGCTCGTCGAAGCGCACGCGCGAGGACACTTCGCGGGCCAGCCAGGCCCACAGCTCGTCCGCGGGCATCTCGCCGCGCTTCCCGTGGACGTTCGGCGCATAGCGACGCACGAGGTCGGGCATCCAGAGGTCGAGCGGCTCCTCGCTGCCCCGGTAGGGGAGCACGTGCTCGAGGAACGTGGGCCACGTGACGCGTCGCGCGGCGGGCGTGCGATCCCAGGCCTCGAAGGCGGCGTCCAGATGGTGGGCCAGGAAGCTCGCCGTGACGTGCTCGAGGTCGCTGGCGAAGCCATCGCGGGCGAAGTCCAGCGTGCCGTGTTCCTTCTCGAGGGCCTCGAGGGCCTCGCGCGCCGCGGCAAACGTGTCGTAGGCCAGCGGGTCGTAGGGCACGTCGCGTCCCTGGGCATCGCGAAGCGCCGTCGTCACGTAGCCGTGATGCGGCATGTTCGCGACGAGGAACCGCAGCGCAGGCGCGCGGCGCGGGTCGCGATGGGCCGCCGCGGCGGCCAGCGCCTGCTCGAGCTCGGCCCGGTTGTCGCCTGCCTGGGCCAAGGCCGCCTCGACGGCCGCGTCCGTCACGACGTCCGGACACGTCGCGGCTGCCGGTTCCGGGGCGGCGTCGTCTGCGGCGCGTGCCGCGACCGGGGCCCAGGCCGCCACGAGCACCACCAGGGCGAGTCGGCGGCACGTGACGCGGGCTAGCGAAGCCACAGGAACCACATCAGGGCGCCAGCGACGGCGAGGAAGAGCAGGGCGAAGAAGAAGGACTTGAACGCGTGGGCCGCCGAGCGGCCTGCCTTGCGCATGCGCAACGACATCGCGTGCCAGGCGAAGATGAAGAGGACACCTGCGATCAGGCCCAGCTGCCAGGCGGGCACGTGCGTCAGGTCGCGCGTGAGCCAGGCCACGAGAAGTCCGATCGCGGCCGAGGGACCGAGCTTGAGTGCAATGCGTGCGAAGAGCCCGGGGCCCTTCTGCTTCGCCTTCGGGGGCGAGGCCGGCGGGGGGGCGGCCGGTGTCGTCATGGCGTCCTCCTGGGCACGAAGCCTAGCTGGTTGCCGCCAGCGCGGCGAGCGCCTCCACGACGTGGGCCAGCGGGTCGCCGACCTCGTGACCCGCGTTCCAGACCTGGGGGAACAGCACGGCCTCGCCGCCCGCGTTGCGGAACGACGCCACCATCCCCGCGCTGTCGTCCACGAGCACGCGGCCCGGCGCGGCGAGCAGCCGCTTCGAGCGCGTCAGGACGAAGTCCTCGAAGTGCCTGCCGCGCTTGCGCGGAGCCAGGTGGCGGTTCATCCACGCCAGCTTCCCGGCGACGCAGGCAGGCTCGGGGTGGGGGCGCGTGAGGACGGTCCAGGGGGCGAGGTCGTCCACGGCGGCGAGCAGCCCTTCCATCCAGGGCAGCGGAGGGAGGTCTGCCCAGAACGCGGGCCCCTCGGCCACGAGCGGCGCCCAGAACGCCTCCCACGTGAGCCCCATCGTCTCGGCCATGTCGCGCACCCCACGCGGCCAGGCCGTGGCCAGGTCCGCTCGTCCGTGACGCGCCAGCGCGGGATGGAAGAAGTCGGCCAGCACGCCGTCCAGGTCCAGGAAGATGTGCTCGATGGGCATGCGGTCTCCCGTGGGCGGCGAGGATAGCGGCCCCCCGACCGTCCCGCGTCGCCCGTAGGCTGCCCGCGATGGCTGCCGGTCCCTCCTCTCCGTCCGGCTCGTGGTTCGGGCGGGTCGCCCGGCGCTGGCGCGCGCCTGCCGAGGAGGCCGCGCAGCGCCCGCCGTCTCCCGTGACGCAGCCCGTCGAGATCTCGGCGGCGAGCGGGCCCATGGACGTGAAGGCGTTCGTCAACCCCGAGGAGCGCCTGCTGCTCTTGGAGCGCGCGGTCCGGGCGTGGCAGTCGCGGGTGACCGATCCGACGGCGGCGCACGCGCGTCGTGACGGGGCCCTGGCCCGGAGTGCCGTGCGTCCGGTCGCAGGTCCCGTCCTGTTGCTCGGTGCCGACCGCGGCTGGGCCGAGGTGCTGCTGCAGCGCGGAAGCGACCTGACCGTGGTGGATCTCGCGCCGGGCGCACGCGAGGCGCTGACGACGGCCCTCTCGGCCAGCTCGACAGGCACGCTGGTCGCGCAGCCCCACGCCTGGCTCCTGCATGCGTTGGAGGAGGCCGCGTTCGCCGCAGCGGTGGTCCCCGGCGGCAGTCTGGCCGTGACCAGCCCGCCTCTGGCGGTCGAGCTCCTGCGCATGGCGGCCCGCGTCCTCCGTCGCGACGGGCTTCTTTACGTGGAGGCGCTCGTCCACCGGGACGGTCACGCCTGGCGGGCGCGCAAGGAGCTCGCAGCGGAGGTATCAAGCGCCGAGGTCGGTGACACGCCTCGTCAGGTCTTGCCCGCCGCGGATCTGTTCGGCGGCCTGGCGGCCGAGCGGGTCGTACCCGTCGACGTGCGCGAAGTCCCGGCGCCTCCGGGCGAGATCGCGCTGTCGGTCTTGGCGCGCCGCACGCGCTGACACGCTGCACCCGCCGCGGCAGCGGCCGTGTACCTTGACGCGCCGTCGCGCCAGCGACCCGTGGAGAGAACGAGGGCATGGGCCACCTGCGCATCCGCGTCAGCCTGACCGTCGCCGTTGCGCTGCTCATCTTGGCACTCGCCGGCACGATGTTCCTCGTCAACGTGCAAGCCGGGCGCGAGATCGCCGACTCGCTGGGCGACCGGTTCCTCGAGAAGACCGAGACGGTCGTGGTGGAGCGTCTCGACAGCTTCTTCCAGCCCGTGCTGACCACGCTGCGCTCGGCCCAGTCGATGGCCCGCTCGGGCGTCATGACGCCGCACGACACCGCGCGCTCCAACGCGGTCTACCTGCCGATCCTGCAGGCCTATCCCCAGATCACGTCGCTTGCCACGGGCGATGAAGAGGGCTTCTCCTACCGCATTGGTGCCGAGGACGAGAACTGGCTCGTGCGCGTGACGCCGGGTGGCCCGTTGGGCACCGATCGCACGCCGCATTTCCAGCTGCTCGACGCCCAGGGCACGGTGCTCAAGGAGTACGACAAGGAGAAGCCCTTCGAGGCCCGCGCACGGCCTTGGTACATCGGCGCGCGCCAGAAGCTCGTGGAGGCCAAGGGCGTCGTCGCCGACGCGAAGACCTTCTGGACCAAGCCCTTCATCCTCAATACGAGCCGCAACCCCGGCATCGCGGCCGCCGTGCCTTTCGAAGGCCCCGACGGCGTGCCGTACATGATGACGTTCAACCTGATGCTCACGAAGCTGAGCGACTTCACGGCGTCCCTGCGCCCCACCCAGCACGGCAAGGCCTTCGTGATCGCACGCGACGACCAAGACGCGGTTCGCGTCCTGGGCTTCCCCCAGGACGACGCCTTGGCCACGCCCGAGGCCCGCCTCGAGCGGATCAAGGAGCTCGGCAACCGGATGCCGGGGCTCGACGAGCTCGGGCAGCCCGCACTGGCAGCCGCAGCAGCCCTCTTTGCGCAAGCCGAGGCGAGCGGCACCTCGCTCACGTCGCGGCTGGAGGTCGGGGACGACGCGTGGCGCTACGCCTTGACGCCCTACGAGCTGAGCGGTGGGCAGCGCCTCTGGATTGCCGTGGCCGTTCCCGAGTCCGATGTGCTTGGCGCGGTGGAAGCCCAGCGCCGCCGGATCGTGCAGGTCTCGGGGCTGGCGTTGCTGGGGGCCCTGGCGCTCGCGCTTCTCCTCGCGCGCGTCTACAGCCGGCCCCTGCGTCGCCTGGCGGCGGAGAGCGAGCGCATCACGCGGCTGGACCTGGCCCCTGGCGAAGCGGTGAAGACGCACGTGCTGGAGGCGCATCAGCTGGCGGGCGCGCAGGAGCGGATGCGGGACGCGCTCGCGTCATTCAGCCGCTACGTGCCCACCGAGATCGTCCGGCGACTGCTGGCCGAGGGCGAGGCGGCTCGCCTCGGCGGCCGTGAGCGCGACGTCACGCTGCTCTTCAGCGACATCCGCGGCTTCACGACCATCAGCGAGGGGATGACGCCCGAGGCGCTGACGGCGCAGCTGGCCGAGTACTTCGATGGCCTGCTCACGATCGTCCAGCGCCACGGCGGTGTGGTGGACAAGATGATCGGCGATGCCGTGATGGCGCTCTGGGGCGCGCCCGTCGCCGACGAAGCGCACCCGCGCCGCGCCGTCGAGGCTGCCCTCGAGATGCGCGCGTGGCTCGCCGAGTTCGAGGCCCTCTGCCGCTCGCGAGGCCAGCCGGCCCTCGTGACCCACGTGGGTCTGGCTTCGGGCACCGCGTTCGTCGGCAACATCGGCGCGCCGCACCGGCTGAACTACACGGCGCTGGGCGACGTGGTCAACCTGGCCAGCCGCCTCGAGGGCGCCAGCACGCCGTACGGCGTCCGCGTGCTCGTCTCGCATGCGACGCGTGAGCGCGCCGGTGACGGCTTCGTGTGGCGCCTCGTGGACCGCATCGCCGTGAAGGGCAAGAACGTGCCCGAGGCCGTGTACGAGCCGCTGGGGCGCGTCGGCGAGGTCGACGAGGACACGCTGTCCTTTGCCCGCACGTACGAGCGTGCCTTCGAGGCCTACCAAGACCGCAAGTTCCGCGAGGCGACCGAGATCCTCGGGGACGTGCCGGCGGCTCGCGCCAAGGACCCGTCCGTCGCGCATCTACTCCAGCTCTGCCACTGGTACCTCGACGAGGCACCGCCGCCGGACTGGGACGGCGTCGCGCGCCTCACGGTGAAGTGAGGACGTCATTCCTCGGGAGGTGACCCCATGTCCCACGAGCCCGGTGATCGCCCGGCCACGACCGCCACGGCCACGTTTGCCGGCGGCTGTTTCTGGTGCGTCGACGCCGTGTTCCGGCGCCTCGACGGCGTACTGGACGTGGAGGTGGGGTACACGGGCGGCGCGTCGGAACACCCGACCTACGAGGAGGTGTGCTCGGGACGCACGGGCCACGCGGAAGCGGTCCGCGTCACGTTCGACCCGTCGCGCGTGACGTTCGGGCGACTCCTCGAGGTGTTCTTCGCCACGCACGACCCCACCACGAAGAACCGCCAGGGCGCCGACGTGGGCACGCAGTACCGCAGCGCCATCTTCGTGCACGACGCCCTGCAGCGCGCCGAGGCAGAGGCCGCCATCGCCCGCATCGATGCGAGTGGGCTGTTGCCGGCGCCGGTCGTCACCGAGGTCGTGGACGAGGCGCCGTGGTGGCCCGGTGAGGACTACCACCAGGACTACTGGACGAACCACCCGGGCCAGCCGTACTGCGAGGCGACGATCCCCGCCAAGCTCACCAAGCTGCGCAAGCTCTTCGCCGACGACCTGCGCCCGGGCGCGTAGCCCCGGCGTCTACCGCGTCGCGTCGTCCGTCGGAGCGGCTTCGTCCTCGACCGGCGGCGCTTCGCTCGCTTCGTCCGTCGCGCCCTCCGGCGAGGGGTAGCTCTCCGCGGCCTCGTGCGGCAGGCCCAGCTCGAGGGCCATCGCGCAGTACGCCGTCGACGCGACGAGCATGTAGTCCGCGCCGAGGAAATCGCTGGTGCTGCCGTCGGCGCGCAGCGTCTTGACGACGTGCGGCCTCAGGCGCGCGTGCCACGCTTCCTGTTCATCGGCCGGGAGTCGCGAGATCGCCTTGGCGGCGTAGTAGTGGCCGAAGTTGTAGAAGTAGCCGGCGTTGTAGTAGTGCCCTTCGTGGGGGATGGGGCGGAGGCGCGCCGTGTCCAGGAAGCGGTGATGCTGGAAGAACGCGGTCAGGCCGGTCCGCAGCTCGGCCAGCCCCACGCTCTTGCGGCCCAGGCTGTTGAGTGCCCAGTTGGAGACCTGGATGCGGCCGAGGCTGCCCTTGACGTCGTTGATGCTCTCGCCGCCCGTGATCCACGGCACGACGTCCAGGGAGTACTGGTAGGCCCCGTTGGGCAGGCGGCACTTCTCGACGTAGTGCACGGCCCGCGGCACGACGCCGCCGTCCTCCAGCCAGCCCAAGGCCTGCGCCCGAGCCAGGTAGGGCAGCACGAGCGACGTGCAGAAGCTGGTGGCCCACTTGTTGCGCGACGTCCAGGGCGGGTCGTCGTAGTAGGCCCAGCCGCCGAGAGGGGCCTGGTTGGCCACGAGCACGGCGACGTAGGCGCGGCCGCGAGCCGCGAGCGCTTCACGCAGCTTGGCGTTGTCGGTGATGCGCGGGCTGTCGTAGGCCGTGACCGTGGCCACGACGCCGTAGAGCGCCGACCACATGTAGTCGGTGTCCCACTCGTTGCCGCGCCGCGGCATGCGGTTGGTGGCCAGCCAGTGGAGACCTCGCTCGAGCGCGGCATCACGCTCGGGGGTCGCGGGGGCATAGAGCAGGGCCAGGTTCGCCAGCGCGCTGGCAGCGATCTGCCACGTGTAGTGCGTCTCGACGGCGAAGAAGGCCTCCTGGGTCTCCCCGGGGATGGCATGGCCCCACGCGCCGTTGTCCCGCTGGTGCGCGACGAGCCACGCCAGGCAGCGGTCCGCCGCCTCGCGTCCCGCGGCCACGTCCAGGGTCGCGGGGACCGGGCGCGGCGACGCCGTCGGTGTCTCGCGGGCCCAGCCGGCGGTCGGCACGACGGCCACGGCGGCCAGCGCCGCGCCGAGCAACAGGGATCGCGTGCCGCGCATGGCTAGTGGCCGCCCGGCGGCGGACCTCCCGGAGCACCCATCGGGGCGCCCGGCGGCGGACCGGCTTGCGGCAGACCGTCCGGGCCCATGCCGGGCAGCTGCGGCAGCCCGGGCGGGGCGGGCGTGATCAGGCGCGCGTTGGGGTCGGCGTCCGGCGTGCCGAGGTTCGTGTTGCTGCCCAGCTTCTTGTCGACGCGGCGGATCTTGCGACGCAGCGCCTCGATCTCCTGCGTCGCGCTCCAGATGCCCAGGGCGCGCTCCTGCATGGACCGCTCGAGATCCTCGTTGGCGTCGATCCAGTCGTTGTGGGCCTCTTCGGCCGCGCGGCGCTTCTCGTTCTCTTCGAGCGGGATCTCGCTCTCGCGCTCGCGCTTGGCGGCCTGCTCGTCGAGGTCGAGGTCACGCTTGGCGAACTCGACCTGCTTGCGCCCGCGGTAGAGCACGAGCTCCTTGGTCATGTTCGCGAACTCTTCGGCCGCGTACATCGCCTCGAGCTCCTTGAGCTCCTGCTCGGCCTGCACGAGACGGTCGCGACCCTGGTCCAGGTTCAGCTGGAGGCGCGCCAGACGCTCCGGCTTCTCGGAGGCTTCCCAGACTTCGAGCTTGCGCTTGGCGTCCTCGGACTCCTGGCGTGCCTTCTCGGCGCGCACGCGCGAGCGACGCTCCTCCTGCATGTCCTCCAGCTTGAGCCGCTCGAGCTCCCAGTTCGCCTTGGAGTAGTCCACCAGGGCCGACATGCGCTCGTCTTCGAGATCGAGGCGTTCGTCTTCGTCGAGCTCGTCGGCGTCGCCCTCGTCACTCTTGGCCTTGGCCTTCGCTCCGCTCGACCCGCTGCTGCCCTGACCGTGCCCGCCATCGGCGGCGCGCTTGGGCGCAGGCAGCTGGCCGCAACCGGCGAGGAGCACCAAGCCCGGCAGCAGGGCGATGGCGAGCAGGAACGTGAGGATTCGAGGCACGGAACGTCTCCTGGCGGTGAACGGGTCGAAGCATAGCAGCGGGCTGGCACGTGCCTCCGTAGGCTGGGCCCCATG
The DNA here is from genome assembly GCA_020631815.1 of Planctomycetota bacterium. Taxonomy (GTDB): domain Bacteria; phylum Planctomycetota; class PLA2; order PLA2; family JAEUHO01; genus JACKGW01. The sequence continues at coordinate 11,854 of JACKGW010000015.1, forward strand.
GCATGGTTCCCGCTCCGCCTCGAGGAGGTCCGGGCCGAAACGCCCATCGACCGGACCTTGGTCTGGGCGCCCGTCGCACCGGCGGACGCCACGGCGCTGGTCTGGCAGCCAGGGCAGTTCCTGCTGCTCCGTGATCCGACGAGCGGCATCGCGGGGCAGCGTGCCTACAGCCTGTCGGTCGCGGACGACGGGGCGGCCCGACCGGCCATCACCGTGCGCGACATGGGGCGGTACGGCGCCTGGTGGTTCCGGCGAGCCGCTGGGCACGTGGCCGAGGGCTCGGCCCCGCGCGGCCGCTTCGTGATGGACCTCGACAGCTGCGACCGGATGGTCCTGCTGGCCGCCGGCTCCGGCGTGGCGCCCTTCCGGGCGTTCCTCGAGGCTTGGGAGCGGGCCGGTCGGCCGATGCCGCTGGTGCTGCTGCAGAGCGCGCGCGTCCCTGCCGAGCTGGTGTTCGCCCAGCGCTTCGCGGAGGCCGCCGGACACCCTGCCTTCACGTGGCAGCCCACCGTCACGCGGGCCGCGGACGACGACACGTGGCAGGGGCGCCGTGGGCGCATCGACGCTGCGTGGATCTCCAGCGCGCTGGGGACGGCGCAGGCGCCACGCGTCTACGCCTGCGGCCCCGATGCGTTCGTGCAGGCCGCCCTGGCAGGCGCGCGGGCCGCCGGCGTGGCCGACGAGCGGCTCCATCACGAGGCGTGGGGGTAGCTACGCGGCGCCCAACCCGGCAAGAGCCGCGGCGAGCACGTCGCCGCAGTCGCCTTCGACCTTGAGCGTGGCCAGCTCGTCGGCGCGGGTACGACCGCGATTGACCACGAGCACGGGCTTGTTCGCTGCCACGGCGCGGCGTACGAAGCGGAAGCCCGAGAAGACCATCAGCGAGCTGCCCACGACCAGCAGGGCGTCGGACGCGTCGACGTCGTCGTGGACGCCGCTGACCCGCTGGGCCGGTACGTTGCCGCCGTAGAAGACGACGTCCGGCTTCATGACGCCACCGCAGCCGGGACACGACGGAACGACGAACGACGTGGTGTCTTCGTCGTCCAGGTCGGCGTCGCCATCCGGTGCGAAGGCCGTGGCTCGTGCCGCGAACGCGGGGTTCTCCGCCAGCAGGACGTCCTGCCACGCGTCGCGCGACACGATGTCGTGGCACGCAAGGCACACCACGTGGTCCAGGCGACCGTGCAGGTCGACGACCTCTCGGCTTCCCGCCCGTTGATGCAGGCGGTCCACGTTCTGCGTCACCAGGCGCGTCATGGCGCCGCGGGCTTCGAGCGCCGCCAGGGCGTCGTGCGCGCGGGCCGGTGCGGCCGCGCGGAAGCGGGGCCAGCCGACCGCGCTGCGCGCCCAGTAGCGCTGGCGACTCGCGGCCCTGCCGACGAACTCCGCGTGTTGGATCGGACGGCGGGGGCGCTTCCAGGCCCCGTCCTCGTCCCGGTAGTCGGCGATGCCGGAGGCCGTGCTGCAGCCCGCGCCCGTCAGCACCAGGAGGCGCCGCGACGCGGCCAGCGCGTCGGTCAGGCAGGCCAGCGCCTCGGCCGGGGGCGGGGAGGGGGCGCGCACCGCCAGAGCCTACGCCGCAGGGCCCTTGGCGACCGCTGCGGGGGTCGGACGGCGAGCCGCCCATCGGCCGTAGAGCCCTGAAATCGGGCCTATCGGGACCTCATGGTAGGCTCGGCCCCGCGATGGAGCGCGAGCCCCTGCCCGTGGGCGGGGGGCGGCGGAGGGCCCCGGCCGAGGACCTTCCGCAGGCGTGCCTCCGTTCGAGAGCCCCTGGCTCGCTGTCCGACGGGCAGGATCCTCCGGGCGGCTCCGAGCGAGCTCCGCCGCGCGACGCGTGGGCCGGAGCCCCGCCCGGCCGTCTGTTCGCCCCGTCCCTGGAGCCCTGCATGCCCACCCCGTCCTCGCCCTCCACTCCGAGCTCCAAGCCGCGCCGCCGTCGCGGCTATCGCCTGCGCGCGTGGCGCATGGAGGACATCCCGGGCATCGTCGCCGTCCACGCCGCGGCCTACCCCGACTACCAGGCCAGCGACCTGTACGACCTGCGTCAGCACGCCCTCCAGCTCGAGGCGTTCCCGGAAGGGCAGCTGCTGGTCGAGTACGACGGGGAGATCGTCGGCTACGCCACGTCGCTCATCGTGCAGCTGGACGAAGAGGCCAGCGTGTACCGCTTCTCCGAGCTCACGGGCATGGGCACCTTCAGCACGCACGACCCCAGCGGCGACACGCTGTACGGGGCCGACATCGCGGTCCACCCCAAGCACCGCGGCAAGGGCGTGGCGGGCAAGCTCTACCAGGGCCGCATCCGCCTGCTCAAGCGCTACAACCTGCGCCGCATGGTGGCCTTCGGTCGCATCCCCGGCTTCAAGGACCACGAGGGCAAGCTGACGGCCGACGAGTACGTCCAGCTCGTCGTGGCGGGTGAGCTCAAGGACTCCGCGCTCAACGCACACCTGAAGGCGGGCTACAGCGTCAAGAAGGTCTTGCTCGACTACATGGAGGACGTCTCGAGCCTCAACTACAGCACGCTGCTCGAGATGGAGAACCCGGACTTCAAGCCCGAGAAGCGCCGGATCTCGTCGTCGCCCATCCGCCGGCCGCTACGCCGCATGCGCGTGTGCTCGGCCCAGTGGCTCATGCGCCGGATCAAGACCTGGGAGGAGTTCGAGCAGATCGTCCTGTTCTTCGTCGATTCGGCCGACAGCTACCACTGCCACTTCCTGCTGTTGCCGGAGCTCTTCACGGCGCAGCTGTTCAGCACCTTCCCCCCGGACCTGCCGGACATCGAGGCCATGCAGCACCTGGCGGACCTGACGCCGCGGTATGTCGAGCTGCTGACCCGGCACGCCAGCGAGCGTGGCTTGTACATCGTGGGCGGTTCGCATCCCGTCCGACGCGAGGGCAAGACCTACAACGTCGCCCACCTCTTCACGCCCACGGGCAAGGTGTATACGCAGGACAAGCTGCATGTGACGCCCCACGAGCGGGCACTGTGGGACATCGAGCCGGGGGAGGAGATCCGCCTGTTCGACACGCCTTTCGGGCGGATGGCGATCCAGATCTGCTACGACATCGAGTTCCCCGAGACGGCGCGTCTCCTGACGCTGGCGGGCGCCGAGGTGATCTTCGTCCCCTTCAGCACCGACGAGAAGAAGGCCTACTACCGCGTGCGGTACGCGGCCCAGTCGCGCGCCGTGGAGAACTACGTCTATACGGTGCTCGCCGGCAACGTCGGCAACCTGCCGAGCGTCCGCTCGTACCTCATCAACTACGGCCAGAGCGCCGTGTTCACGCCGAGCGACTTCGGCTTTCCCATCGAAGGCGTGATGGCCGAGGCGGAGCCCAACGTGGAGACCGTCGTCGTGGCCGAGCTGGACCTCAACGTGCTCGAAGAGCAGCGCGACTTCGGTAGCGTGCGCCCGCTCTACGACCGCCGGCCCGACCTCTACAACATCGAGGCCCGCAAGCCCGTCCGCGTCATCCGCTGCGAGTAGCCGCGCGGAGGTGTCTAATCTCGTGTCTGGGAGCGAAGCGACACTGACACGGGGTCTGACACCGCAGTGCGGCTGACCGGTTTGGCAATCCGCTCGGGTTCAGACCCCGTGCCCGCGGGGACGCTTCGCGCCACCGCATCACGGGATCAGACCCCGCGCGCGGCGTTGGCCAGCCGACGAACCGCGCCCCCCGGCGGGTCAGCTCGTCACGCCGGCGGCGAAGCCCGTACGGAGGCGGGGATTTCTTCCGCAACTTGCCGCCCTGCTCTTGGGCGGCGGAAGTGTCCCTCGGCAAGTTGCGGAAGAATTCCCCGCCTCCGTACCGCGTCTCGATGCCCGCGGAACCTCCTCCCATGAAGGAGTCGTCGGCTTCTCCGCGTCCGGAGTCCCGGCACCTTCCCATGCAGACACCTTGCCCGCGTCGCGGCTTCAGATCCGTCAGAGAGTCCGACGCGCCCCGTGGTCGTGCCGTCGTTCCGCGCTTCCGCGCGGACTCGGCGCTCATGCCCTGCATTCGCGGCAGGGGAGCTAGTCCCTACATCCCCTGCACCCCTCACGGTCCAGCGAGGGTTCTGACACGTCCGGGTTCGTTACCTCGGCGGGGCCGGGTCGACGCCTTCGGACTCCTGGTGCTTGTGGAGTGCCCGCAGGCGCTCGCGGTACGCGCGCATGACGGCGCGGCGTCGGAGCATGCCGAGCAGCCGCCCATGGTCCTTGGCGTCCACGACCGGTAGCTCGTCGAGGTCTTTGCGATCGAACTTCTCGAGGGCTTCGTGCAGGTCGTCGTCGGGCGTCAGCACGATGGGGTTGACCGTCATCACGTCGTCGGCGATCGCGATGGCGCCGGCAGCCGTGTCGTAGGTCATGGAGCGCACGTCGTGCGCGCTGAAGATGCCGACGAACCGTCCGTCGTCATCGAGCACGGGGAAGTAGTCGGCGCGTGTGTTCGTCACCGTTCGCAGGATCTCGGCGAGCGACGTGCCTACGCGCACCGTGACCGGGGCGCGCTCCGTCTCCTGGACGTCGGACACGCGCAAGCCCTCGAGAAGCGGCGCCATGTACTCGCCGCGGTGCGCGGGCGACCACGCGCGGTTGGGAACCTGCTTGCAGTAGAGCGACGTCTTGCCGGCCAGGAGGAACGACAGGCCGCACACCCACATCGCGGGGAGCAGCAGCTGGTAGGAGCCGGTGATCTCCGTGACCATGATGATCGTGGCGATCGGCGATCGCGCGGCGCCCGCAAAGAAGCCGCACATGCCGACGACCACGAACGTGCCCGGGCGCTCCACCCAGCCCATCTGCGAGCCCAGGAGGCCGATGGCGCCGCCCAGGGCGCCGCCCGCGACCATCGAGGGGCCGAACACGCCCGCGCTGCCCCCGGAGCCGATGGTGAGCGACGTGGTCACGATCTTGGCCGCTGCCACCACGAACAGCAGGGTGATGCCCATGCTGCCCAGGAACTTGCCGTCGAGGGCTTGTTGCACGACGCCGTAGCCCTGACCCAGCACCGCGAGCGTGCGCTGGTCGCCCAGCGACTTCCACAGCAGCACGGCGATCGCGCCGGTGAGTAGGCCGCCGAGCGCGGCGCCCAGCGGCTTGGGCCATGGCGCCTTCTCGAAGAGGTGCTCGAGTCGATAGAGGCAGAACGTGAAGAAGTAGATGAACGGCACGAGCACGAGCGCCAGCACCGTGTACGGCACCATCTCGCGCAAGTGGTCGAAGTCGAGGCCCGCGCCGAGGTCGAACAGACGGCCGAAGTCCTGGAACCAGCCGCAGAACACGCAGTACGCGACCGTGCACGCGATGAACGAGGGGATGATCGCCTCGCCTTCGATCTCCGGGTCGCGGTAGAGGATCTCGCTGGTGAACAGCGCGCCCGCCAACGGCGCGCGGAAGATCGCGCCGATGCCCGCGCCCATGCCCGCAGCGACCAAGATGCGCCGGTAGCGCGGCTTGAGCGCGAAGCGCGTGGCCAAGATGGAGCCGATGCCCGCGCCGATCTGCGCGATGGGGCCCTCGCGCCCGCCGCTGCCGCCCGTGCCCAGCGTCAGTGCCGTGGAGACCGCCTTGACCAGGGGCACGCGCGGGCGGATGACACCACCCCGGCGGTGGTAGGCGTCGATGACGGCATCCGTGCCGTGGCCCACGGCCTCGGGCGCCCAGCGGCGGCAGATCCAGCTCGAGAGCAGGCCGCCGATCGCGGGCAGCCAGAAGAGGGCGTGGACCACCACGTGGTCCGGGATCGGGCCCCCGTGAAACAGCGCCGGCTCGCCGCGAGGCCCCTCGGGCGTGAAGCCCGCAACGCGCTCCAGCAGCATCCAGTTGACGAAGTCGCAGAGCGCTTGGAAGCCAACTGCCGCCAACCCCGCCCCGATGCCGACCAACGCGGCCAGGGAGTACATCGTGACCGAGGGGTTCCAGAAGCGGCGGGGCATCCGGCCGGTCAGGGAACCGCACGCGCTCGCGATTGGCCACCTTTGCCTGCCGCCTGGGGCCAAGATGGCCCGATGCAAGTCGCCACCGTCCCGCCCCGACAGCGTCCGGGAGCCCTGGCCCTGGTGCTCCACGTGCTCGGCGCCAACGCCGTGGGACTGCTCGGAGCGCTCACCACCGCCACGGGGGACTCCAGCTGGTACCAGAGCCTGGCCAAGCCCCCGTTCCAGCCGCCGCCCTGGGTGTTCGGGCCGGTGTGGACCGTCCTCTACACGCTGATGGGGATTGCCGCTTGGCGGGTAACGCGCTCGGAGGCCCCGCGTCCCGTGATCCGCACCGCGATCGCGGCCTACGCGATCCAGCTGGTGCTCAACGGGATCTGGACCCCCGTGTTCTTCGGCGCCCAGGCGCCCCGCGCGGGGCTCGTGATCCTGCTCCTGCTCGTCGTGGCGGTCGCCTTCACGATCAACGCCTTCCGTCGCGCCGACCGGACGGCTGCGTGGCTGCTCGTGCCGTACCTGCTCTGGGGCTTGTTCGCCACCGTCCTGAACGGCTCGATCGTGGCGCTCGGCGCCTGACCGCCGCTACCCCGGGGCGACAGCGGGGGAGCCCCCGGCGATGCTCCCGACCCGATGGTGGTCGAACGCTTCACCGCCTACCACCACCTGCGCGCCGCGCTGGCCCTCGGCTGCGCGCAGGGCGTGTTCACGTTCAACGAGTACGTCGCACGCCGCGAGCTGGGCGCAGGACGCGAGCACATCGTGGCCTTGCTGCTGGCGCCGGCGCTGGCGCAGACGCTGGCGACGTTCTGGAACCCGGCCGATCCCGGACGCGTGCTCGGGCGTCGCCCGTTCCGCGTGCTCGGGATGGGGGGGCAGGCGCCGCTCGCGCTGTTGGCCTTGGTGGCCGCCCTCGGCGTCACCATCACGGCGTCTCCCTTCGTAGCCGCGCTGGCGCTCGCGTCGGTCTGCGGTGCGCTCCTCATCCCGACGCAGGGCGCCATCCTCTCGAACAACTACCCGGCCCCCCGACGGAGCCGACGCTTCGCGGCCGCCGTGACCTTGCAGGCTGCTGGTCTCGTCGTGGTCAGCGTGCCGCTCGGCTACGCGCTCGACCGTCACCTGGTGGCCTGGCCGCACGCTTGGTTCCTCGGGGCCGTGCTTGCGGCGCTCGGCTATGCGCGCTGGGGCAAGCTGCGTCGCCGCCGCCCACCGCCTCCGCCTGCCCATCTCGTCGCGCATCGGTCGCCCTGGCGGACGCTGCGTCACGACCGCCGCTTCCTCGTGTTCGAAGCGGCGTTCATGGTCTACGGCATCGGCTTCTTGGCCCTGCAGCCGGTCCTGCCGCTCTACCTGCTGGACGAGCTGCACGTCGACTACACGCAAGTGGCCTTGGCACGAGGGGCCCTGTTCTGGATCGCGATGGTGGTCGCCTCGCCCTTTGCGGGTCGGCTCGGGGATCGCTTCGGCGTGCTGCGGCTGGGGGCGCTGGGCTTCCTGCTGTTGGGCTGCTTCGCGGCGATCCTGCTCGCGTGGCGTGACATCACGGGCGTCTATGTCGCCTTCGTCGTGTTCGGGCTCGCCATGTCCTGCGTGAACGTCGCGTGGAACTTGGGGCCGATCGCCCTGGCCCAGGGCCGCGACCCGCTGCCGTATCTGAACGCCCACATCGGGCTGATCGGGCTCCGCGCGCTGATCGGGATGGTGGGCGGTACGTGGGCGCAGCAGAAGCTGGGCAGCGCAGCCGTGTTCCAAGGCACGATGGTGCTCGAGGCGATCGCCGTGGTCACCATGCTCGTGGCCGCGGGCCCGGGGAGACGACCCTGGCGGGCCCGCGGACGTCGCGCCGAGGACGTGCCGCCTCCGGCGCCCGAGGCATCGCTTCCGCCCGCGCCGTGAGCGGGCCTGTGAGGTCTCCGCTTGGGGTCAGACCCCGTGCCCGCGGCGCTGCGGTGCAGCACCGCAGCACGGGATCAGACCCCGGCGCGCGCACGACCTCGCCCCCACGCATGGAACGCGTCTCCGTGGAGCCAGACCCCGCGCCCCGCGTTGCCGCTTCGCGGCGCCGCTGCGCGGGATCAGGCACCCGCCTGCCCGCGCGGAGGTGTCTGAACCCGCGTCTGGGAGCGAAGCGACACTGACACGGGGTCTGACACCGCAGTGCGTCGCTTGCCTGGGCTCAGACCCCGCGCTTGCGAAGCTCCATGCGTGGAGTGAGCGCCTCTTCTGCGCGCCCTACCTGCCGCTCCAGGGGCGGTTCTCGCGGAGGCACTCGGACAGCTCGACGTAGAGGCGGCGCGTGGCGTCCACGAAGGACTCCTCGTCGTCGGCGTAGGGCATCAGCTGGGCGCTGATGCGCTCCGAGAGGTTGCCTCGCTCGAGGATGGGCTCGATCTCGTCGAGGTAGTGGGCCTCGTCCTTGCGGACGTGCTTGCGCGCGAGGTCCAGCAGGCGGCGCAAGACCCGCCCCACGGGAACGGGCCCCTCGCGCACGTCGTCGTCGCGAAGATGGGGGGCATGCACCGTGGCGCTCGTGCCGTGGCGCACCGTGGCGCGCAAGTCGTCCACGAGCAGGGCCTGATCAGGACGCTCGAGTCGACCGGCCAGCACGGCTGCCGCGAGACCCTTCAGGGCCGAGCGCACGAGGACCGAGATGGCCACGTCCATCTTGACGCACTCCTGCATGTCCAGGACGCGTACCTCCATGGACTTGCGGGAGAACTTGATGACGGCGCCACGGGCGTTCAGGAACTCGTGGCGAATGGAGGCCGCGTCGGGCAGGCGGTCTACCGCTTCGTACATGGGCTGGAAGACGTCGCGGCGGTACTGCCGGTAGCCCGTCATGGGCTCGGGCACGATGTCGCCGCACGACGCCGGAAGACGCTGCTGGTGCTCGAGCACGTGCGCCATCCGGTTGTCGACCGATGACTGGATCTCGCCGTCGTGGATGGGGCTGCTCGCCGCGAAGGCCGGGAGGTAGGGCACGAGCAGTGCGGCCGCGTTCATCATGGCCACGCCCTCCTCCTCGGTGCCGAGAGGCAGGTTGACGTGCACGGCCTGCACGTTGGCCCAGCCGTGCGTGCGCACGTCGAACAGGCGCTGGTAGGTGCCATAGATGGCGTTGTTCGAGCGCGACCACACCTGGGCCTGCGCCGGGCGCAGCCACGGGTGCATGCCCGTCGGGAGCAAGCGCGCGTCGAAGCGCTGGTGCAGGAGCGTCGAGAGCCGGTCCACGCCTTCGTGCAACCAGCGCTCGGCCTCGACGAGACTGCGCGGCGGCCACGTGGTCTTGATCTCCAGCACGTGATCCATGATCTCGTTGCTGAAGCCGACCGCGCCCAGCTCGACGTCGCTCGTCGGATGGCCTGCCAAGGCGCCGAGCGCGTCCTCCACCAGCGAGGCCGCGTTCAGGTCGCGGTCCACGACGGCGTACTCCAGCTCGAGGCCGCAGACTTCGAAGGGTCGGTAGTCGTCGCGAATGCGCTGCTTGGTGCGCGGGCCGATGGGCTTGCGCAGCGGATCGCGGGCCTTCGCGCGCGCCTGCTTGGACTGCGGGGGACGGGCGGGTCGGTTGGCCTTGGCGATGCGCTCACGGAACCAGTCGATCAGGTCCTCGTAGATCGCGTTCCCGTCGGCCGCGTCGTCGTAGCCGATGTCGAGGTTGGGGTTGTCGTTGACCTCGATCACCACGGGCCCGTCCTTGCCCGGCTTGATGTCGACGCCGTACAGGCCGTCCCCGATCAAGGCGGCCGCCTTGAGGGCCAGGCGCGTCACGTCGCGCGGGGCCGTTCGCCGCGCCACGGCCTCGACGCGTCCGTAGCGGGCGCCCGTGCGGCCCTCGGCGCGGATCTGCCAGTGGCCTTCGGCCATGTGGTAGCGGGCCACGAAGAGCACCTTGCCGCCGAGCACGGTGACGCGCCAGTCGAACGGCGTGGGCATCCAGCCCTGCACGACGAGGAGCGGGCTCTTGTCGAACAGCTCGGCCGTCCTCGCCCGGTACTCCGATTCGTTGCCGATGCGGTGCACCCCGGTCGAGAAGCTGCCATCGGGGACCTTCACCACGAACGGCAGCCCCAGTCGATCCTCCAGGTCCGAGAACGGCGTGGTGGGCGCCGCCAGCTCGGTGGGGGGCGTGGGCACGTCTTCGCGCTGCAGCAGCTCGTGCAGGAAGACCTTGTTGCTGCAGCGGAAGATCGACTGCGGGTCGTCGACCACGGGCAGGCCGAGCGCCTCCGCGCGAAGGGCCAGGCGGTAGGACGGAAGCGTCGGCCCCGTGAGCACGCGCAGGAAGATCGCGTCGAAGCTGGCCAGACGCTGCGGCTCGTCGGAGCGCATGCGGGTGACGTGCATGCCGCGGCGTGCGCCGATGCGCTCGATGCGCTCGATCGTCTCGGGCGTCGAAGGCGCGAAGGACGCGCCTTCGTCGTAGACGATGCCCAGCGCCGGCAGACGCTCGCCGGGTGAGCGTGGCTTCTGCGGCGGCTCCGCCAGCAGCGCGACCAGGCGATCACGACCCGCCTCGTCGAGCTGGCTGATGCCCGCGGCGCTGACGTCGACGACGCACCACGTCTCCTGCTCCAGCATCAACGTGACCCGCAGCAAGGGAACGGGTACCACGCGGTAGATGGCCGCGGCCACGCGGCGGTCGGCTTTGGCCTCGGCCGTGCCGAGCATCACCTCGATCTCGCGCACCTCGCGGTCGCTCGCCAGGCACAGACGACCGCCTTCCTCCTCGATCACCCAGGCACCGCTCGCCTTCTCCTTGAGCGTGCGTCGCCGGGCCGTCATGCGCGATGGGTGCACGACGTCGAGACCCGCCTCTTCGAGCTGGTCGAACAGCGTCGTGGAGTCGCCCAAGAGAGACAACGTCGCCACGGACGGCAAGACGTCTTGGCCCCGGGCCTCGGCGACGAGCGAGACGTAGTAGCCCGGCGAGCGGTAGGCGAGTGAGCGGCAGAGGTTGTAGACCGTGGTGGCGCGGTGGCGCAGGCCGTCCCCCGAGCCCAGGAAGGTGTCGGCGTCCAACGAGCCCGGTCCCACGAGCTCGGCGCTCTTCTTCTCCGTGACGACGACGAGGAAACGCGGCCCCTGCGCAGGGCTCGGTCGCGAGGCGTTCATGACGACGTGGTCTCTCCAGCCGGCCACATCTCGAGCAGCACGGCATCGTAGGTGATCTGGCCCAGCAGCACGGCGTTGAGCAGTCGCGTCGCATCGACGACGCGCTCGCCGTGGGGGCCCAGCGGGGAGTCGGCCATCGGGTCCACGACGGCGAAGCGGCGCCCGTGGTCCTCGTAGCCACTGATGACGACGAAGTGGCCCACGGGCTCGCCACCCACGTCGTCGGGCTGGTTCGTGCGGGGATCTTCGCGCGGCGTGCCGTAGAGGTACGTGGCGCTCAAGCCCACCAAGAGCGGGCGTCGACGCGCGAGCACGTCGACGAGCAGCTGGCGCTCGAGCTCGGCGAACGCGACCTCGCCGCCCGCCGCGAGGAAGCGGGCGTACGCGCCGAGCGCATAGCGGGCCTTCGCGCGCGAGGCGACACGTCGTCGCGCACGCACCTTCGCCAGCAGTGCGGCCCGCGGCAGCTCATGCCACGAGGGATCGAACAGGCGCAGGTTCCACGTCCAGATGCGCACGCCGTAGCCGCGCAACAACGCGGCGCGGCCGATGTGCACCGCGAGCGTGCCGCCGTCTGCGTTGCGCTCGATGCTCGCCATCGCTTCGCTGATGCCGAGTCGATCGCCGTGGAAGCGACACACCATCGCCATCGACGTGGGACCGCACGAAACGTCGTCCGGCTGCACGAGTCGATCGACCGGCAACGCGAGGGAGGCGGGGGGAGCGACGGCCGGTTCGTCCCGGCCCGCAGGGTTCATGGGCGCGCATGGTAGGCGGGGCTCGAGGTACGCCGGGAGAGCCGTCCACCCCCGGAATCCCGCATCCCTCCGTGCATCTCCACCGTGGTCTTCCGGGCCGCGCCTAGCGGTCGTCGGCTGCCGGGAGCGGCTGCTGGCGGCTTGGACCCCGCACACCGCCTCCGCAGAACGGGTGCCTCGCGGCCTTGGCAGCCCGGACCGTCCGCCACGGACCGGGTCGGCAGAGCGACGGTAGCGCGCCACCATCGGCGACGACTCGTGGTCTGTTCACTCGAGGAGCCGATGGTGGTGCGGGACCGAGCATCTGGCGAGCCGCACCTCCGCACCGGGTCCATCCATCGGCTACCCCTCGTCTTGGCCGGTGAGGAAGCGGCGTATGGCCTCCCCGAGCTTGAGGCTGTCGCGGCGGATGTCCGAGCGCGTCTGGGTGTCGAGCGCCGTGCGCGACTCGAGCAGCCCGGCGCGACGCAACACCGTGATCTCGGCCAGCCGCTGGGCGACGTCCGGCGCCCGCTCCAAGACCGCGCGCATCGTGCCGGCGCCGATCTCGAGGAGCCGGGTGTCCTCCATCGTGCGGACGGTGGTCGTGCGCGGGTTGCCCGTCAGCAGGGCGAGCTCACCGAACAGCTCGCCCGGGCCCAGCTCGGCGACCCGCCGCTCCGCCGTGCCGTCGGAGAGGATGGCGGCCACCCGGCCCGTGTCCACGAGGTACGACGTGGAGCCGCTCTCCCCCTGGACGACGACGTCTTGGTTCGCGCCGAACTCCAGGACCTTCGCGCCCTCGACGAGCAGGTCCAACAGCTCCGGCGCAAGCTCCCGGAACAGGTCCGTGCCCGACAAGTGCTTGCGGATGACCGCCGGGGTGATGGGCGGGGCCGACCACCCGGGCTGGAGGCGCCTCAGCTCGCGCACGGGGTAGGGGAAGCTGATCCCCGCGCGCTTGAAGAAGTACCAGACGTGCGCGAGGTAGGCGCCGCGGACGTCGGGGAGACGGTCGACGTCGCGCACCCAGGCCTTCACCTCGTAGTCGATGCCGCTGTCGCCGTAGGCGCGGATGCGATAGCGGGGCTCCGGGTCGCGCAAGATCTCCGGCGTGGCCCGGGCCGCGCGAGCCAGGACGTTGCGGACCTGGTTGGGGGGGGCGTCGTAAGGCGCCGACACGACATAGAGCTCGGCGTGCGCCGGCTCGGCGCGCGAGATGTTGCGGATGGTGCTCCCGGCCACGTGGCGGTTGGACATGGTGACCACGTCGCCCATGCGCGTACGCAGGCGGGTGGTACGCCGCGAGATGCGCAGGACCTGGCCCTCGACGTCGCCCACGTGGACCCAGTCGCCGAGCCCGTAGGTGCGCTCGCTGACGAGCCCCATGCCGGCGAAGAAGTTGGCAAGCGTCTCCTGCAGGGCGAAGCCCAGGATCACCGTGCCCACGGCCGAGGCCGTGAACAGGGCCTCGAACCACTCGGTCCGCCCCCAGATGCCGCCGACCACGAGGAAGACCATCGCGATCCACAGCACGTAGCGCGCGCCGTCGAGCAGGAGGTCGGGGATCTGGATGCCGAGGCCGTCGGTGACCAGGCGCGACGTCAGGAACGTGCGGACGACGCCGAGCATCGCGGTCGCCCCGAAGAACACGAGCAGCGTCCAGCCGACGTTGGCGGTGGCGTGATCGGCTCCGGCTCCCCAGCCGAGCGGCATGCCGTCGAGTGCAGCGCCGATCAGGAGGGCGATCGCCGAGCCCCAGAGCAGCAGGGGCGCAGCCACGCTGGGCCACCACGGCACCTGCTTGCGGACCAAGGTCCGCAGCACGAACGCGCCTCCGAGGGTCAGCGCGACGGCGACCAGGAGCGCAACGAGAACGGCGACCGGACTGACGGCCAGGGCGTGGATCGGCACGCCGCCGAGCGTACATGGGCCCGGGGTGCAAGGTAGAAGTCGAGGCGGTGGTGACGAAGCGCGTCCGACGCCAGCTGGGCCGGCTCTCGGTCGTGTTGCTCCTGGCGGGCACCCTGGTCACCTGCGCCCGCAACCCCAAGGCCTTGGATCGTGCGCGCCGCGCCGAGGCAGCGACTTCACCGGTTGTGTTGGAAGGCGACGACGCCCACCCGCTGCGCAGTGCGGGCGCATGGCAGGCGGCCAGTCCCGAGACACGGACGCGGGCGCTGCGGCTGCTGGACGGCGTCTTGCAGCAGCAGCGCGCCTTCCTGCACGGCCGCCTCGAGGCCCAGGCGGCCGCTCGCTCGCGCGCCGCCCACGACACCGCCAACGGTGCGCTGTTCTTGGTGGGCGTCTTGGCGCTGGGTCTCTTCGTCGTGCCGTTCGTCCCGTGGGGGCGCGCCCGCGGCCGACGCCGCGCCGCGCTCCTCGGCGCCGCCGCCGCCTTCGCAATCGTGGTCGGGGGGCTGCTGGTCTCGAGTCGACTCCTCGCCCTGTTGCTGGAAGCGAGCCGTGTCGCGAGTCGCGGACTGGATCCCCAGCACGCCGTGCTCGACGCCGGATTCGACCTGGTGGAGGAACAGGTCCAGGCGCACGTGGCGCAAGCCGAGTCGGCCTCCAGCCTGCCGCTCGCCCCCTCGCTCGTGGGCGCCGAAGCGGCGGGAGGCCACGACTTCCTGGCCGGGCTGATTGCCAACCTGAAGTACCTGGACGTCGAGAGCCTCAGGTGGTCGGCCCAGGTGCTCCATGTCGGCCATCGCCTGCTCGACCAGATGCCGCACGTCGTGCCGTTCTTGGTCGTCCTGCTCTTCCTCCTGTCGCTGCGCGAGGTGTTGGGCGACGTGGTGCGCTTGCCGCTGGAGGCGGTCGCCGGGCAGCGAGGCCGCACCCGGCAGGCCGTCCGTCGCTTGGCGGGACGGCTCGGTCGCGAGTTCCTCGCCGTCGTCGGTGCCGTGGTCGTGCTGCTCGTGCTCGCTGCGTCGCTCCAAGGGGCCGTCCGCATCCTCGCCACGGCGGCGACGCGCCTCGAGGTTCGCGCCTTGGACCATCTCGCCGTCGGACTGGCGGGTCTGGAGGCGCCGCCCGACGGCTTCCTCGTGGGCCTCGGTGCGCTCGCCGTGCCGGTCTTCTTGCTGGGCGGCCTGGGGCTGGCGGCGTTCGGTACGGCGCTCGTGACGCTGCACGCGCGGCGCATCTTGCGCGCCCGGGTGCATCGCGGGTTGCCCCTCAAGGGCCACGAGCGGTTCGTCCGTCGCGCGGGGCTTGCCACCCTGCGCCTTCACTGGACGCCTGCGATCGTCGCCACCCTGATCCTCGCCGTGGCGGAGCGCGGCACCTTCGATCGTGTCGGCGACACCCCGGGCCAGGCGTTCGACGCCCTGGCGAAGCTGGCCTGGGGGTTGGGCGTCGGTGTCGTGGTCGGCGGGCTGGTCCTGGGCGTGTGGCCTTCCGTCCTCTGGCTGCTGCGCTTCCGCGTGCGCGAGCCGGTCCCGGGCGATCCACCGGAGGGCGAGGCCACGGGCGTGGAAGGGGCTGACGGCGCCACGAGCGCGGTGGCGTAGCATCCTCGCGTGCTCGCTCGCCGGACCTTGCTGGAGGTCGTCTTCTTGCTCGCGCTCGCGGCTCCACGTGGGGCCGCCTGCGCCGACGAGGGCGTCGTGCCCGCGGACGCCGTCGCCGTCGTTCGCGTTCCGCTGGCCGGGCCGTGGTCGGCAGCCGAGGCCGAAGTCTCGGGTCTCTCGTGGGCGCCTGGGCCCGACGGAGCGCCCGTGCTGCTGTGGCTGGCCGAGGAGCTCCTCGACGTCGACGGCGGCCTGCGCACGCCGCTGGCGTTCACACCGCGCGCCGAGGTGGTCGCCGCGACCGCGCGCGCCGTCCGTGGCGAGAAGGGCGCGGCGTTGCAGCCGCGCCCCGTCCGCTGGCTGTTGCCCCCCGCGCTCGCCGCGCGGGAGGGACGCACCGCGGAGGCGGGCTTCGAAGCGGTCGCCGTGCGCGGCGATCGCATTGCCGTGGCCCGCGAGCAGGGCGGTGAGGACGGCGGCACGCTGCTGCTCGAAGGGCAGCTCTGCGTCGTGGACGGTCACTACACCGCCCGCTTCGACACCGCGCGCGACGTGCCTGCCCCTGCGCTCCGACCCGGGCTCGCGCCCGACGAGGTGCGCGATGTCCGTCACAACAAGTCGTACGAAGCACTCGTCGCCTGCCCCGGCGGCTGGCTTCTGCTGCACGAGTGCGGGGGCGCGCGCTCCGTGCCGTCACGCGTCGGACAAGCGCGCGCCGTCCCGATGGCGCCGTTCGCCTACCGCCTCACCGATGCCAGTGCGCAGACGCGCGACGGTCGCTTCCTCGTGATCAGCTACCACTTCAAGGGGCGCGAGTGCTTGCCGGACCCCGTGGAGCGGGCCCGCGACCAGCTGCGCGGCGGTACCCCGCCCGGCGGCGAGCACATCGAGCGTCTCGTGGAGCTGGTCCACGACGCGCGCGGAGTCCATCCCACGGGAGCGCCGCCGACGTGGTTGCGACTCGAGGCCGAGGCGCGCAACTGGGAAGGCCTCGTACGCATCGACGCGCGCCTGCACGGGCTGCTCGGCGCGCTGCTCGTCACCGATCGCTGGCCCTTGGCAGCCCAGGGCACGCTCTTCGCCTACGTGCCGATCGCGTCCGCGACTAGCGCGCCCGACGTGACGGGGTCGCCCCCGTGTCGTCGTCGTCGGGCTCGTCGGCGGTAACGACGCGGTTGCGCGTGCGCTTCGCGCGCGCCAAGCGTTCGTTGGCCTTGTCGAAGAGCGCGCCGCGCTCGTCGGCCTCCTGCGGGTACAGCGCGAGCCCGCCGGACACCGTGATCGACACCTCGGTCCCGGGCATGGCGGGCACGGGCGTGGCACGTACCAGCTCGCGGGCACGCTCCAGGGCATCCGTGCCCCGCGCGCGTGCTTCCTCGACGTCCTTGGGCAGGCCTGCGAGCAGGACGGCGAACTCCTCACCACCCCAGCGCGCCACGACGTCCGTCACGCGGAAGGCCTCGCGCAACCGACGCGCAACCTCGCGAAGGACGAAGTCCGCCGCCCGGTAGCCGAGGTTGGTGTTGACGCGCTTGAAGCGGTCCACGTCCAGCAGCCCGAGGCCCAGCGTCCGGCCCTCGCGCTGCGCGCGTGACATCTCGCGAGACAGACCCAGCTCGTAGGCGCCGCGGTTGGGAAGCCCGGTCAGCGGGTCGGCGGCGTCCGAGCGGAGCAGGGCGCGGACGAGCAGGCGCAGCTCGGCCGGGAAGAACGGCTCGGCGAGCGTGGCGTCGGCGCCGGCTTCCAGGAACTTCGCGACGTCACCCCGGCGCCCCTCGGGGACCAGCAGCAGCACGCGCAGGTCCGGCGAGATGCGTCTCAGCTCGCGGAGGAAGGCGCGGTCCCTGCGGGCCAAGCCCTCGAGCGAGACCACGATGAGGTTGGCAGGGCGGCGCAGGAAGAGCGTGACGGCCTCGAAGGGCCCGCGGGCCTCCGTCACGTCCATGCGCTCCGCCCGCAGCGCGCGCACCACCGTCCCGCGTCCGCGTCCCTGCGGGACGATGACGAGCGCGTGCAGGCGGCGCGGGCCGGACGACGTGGCCAGGGAACCCCCCCTCGGAGGGCGGGGCCTGGGGTGAGGGCCGGGCGCGCTCCGGGGGCGCGAGACCGCAACGTGCGTGCCGCCGGCGGGCGGGCCTGATCCGTGGGCTCTGGCCGGGTACCCGGGGGGTGGCCATGTCCATGCAGATGGACGTCGAGCCTGCAACGTCGTGCAAACGCGTGCATCGGGGGCAAGCGGTCCGGACATGCAAACGGCCCGGTACTCGCGTACCGGGCCGTCGGTTGGAGCGGTCGCCCCCGCCGTGGCGAGGGCGACCTTCAAGCGGGTCGAGGTAGAGGACTACCAGCTGCGATCGCGGTCGCGGCCGCCGCGGCCACCGCCGCCGCCGCCACCACCGTAGCCACCGCCGCCGCCGCCACGGCCACCGCCGTAGCCACCGCCGCCGCCGCCACGGCCACCGCCGTAGCCACCACCGCCGCCGCCACGGCCACCGCCGTAGCCGCCGCCACCACCGCCACGGCCACCGCCGTAGCCGCCACCACCGCCGCCACGCTCCTCACGGGGACGAGCGACGCTGACGCGGAGGGCGCGACCCCCGAAGTCCTGACCATCCAGGCCCTCGATGGCGGCCTGTGCCTCGGCCGCAGAGCTCATTTCGACGAAGCCAAAGCCACGCGGGCGGCCCGTCTCGCGGTCCATCATGAGCGAAACGCGCACGATCTGACCGTAGGGGGAAAAGGCGTCCTCCAGATCCTGCTGCGAGCAGGAGAAGGGGATGTTTCCGACGTAAAGGTTGTTCTCGGACATGGGAATCGGGAGTCTCCGGAAAGCGGAAAGGCGCGGCACGATCAGGTCATCGCCTGCCGTGTAGCTCCGACGCCTCGGTACGAATCGAAAGGGAAAGCCGGAAAGCACGACGCGGAGTTCTTGGCGACGACGGCGCAGCCAGGGAGTCCCCAAGTGCGAAGGCGGGCGGCAAACAGGCGTGATGCAATGGCGCGAGAAGGCTACCCGCGGCGCCAGCGGAATGGGCGGGAAACCAGCCAGCGGATTCCGTCAGGGCGCACCGCGGGCCTGATCGCAGCGCCCGTTCGGGCGCGCGGTGGGGCCGCGGGAGCCCGCCGAGGCGGGCAGCGTGCGGTCGTCGAGGGGGCGTCTTGCCGCTACTCAGTCCTCGGAGGACGGGTCCATGAGCTCCATGAGCTCCTGGGGAGTGAGCGGCTCCGAGTCCGGCGCCATGGGGTCGTCGGCAAGGCGCTCGACGCGGCGGTTCGCCTTGTCGCGCTTGGCTTGCATCTTGCGGCGCATCCGCTCGCGCTTCTGGGGGGACTCGGCCATGGCGGCTCCTCCGATCTGGGACGAGGCTCCGGTCCGGCGCCGGCGGCCTCCTGATCACGCCCCCGGCCAGACGGCCCGGGCAGCGTGCGACCGAGGGAGGGTACCGGGCCGGGGGGCCCAGGGCCCGGTTTGGCGGGGGTGGGGCCTTCGAACGGCCTACAGACTGGCCGCGGCGCCCTCTACGGAGCCTGATGGTCGGGGGGCCCCGACGACCAGCCGTTCTCGAAGAAGCCCGAGGCGGCGATGGCCTCGCCGGCCAGCCAGGCGGCCTCGTCCGCGCACTCGTTTGGAGTCGTGATCGTGAAGCCCGCCCGGTGCTGGGTCCCGTACGTGGCCGTCCCCATGAAGCTCTGCACGGGCGGCCGCGTGGGGTCGAAGGGCAGGCCCTCGATGACGTGGACGATCACCGTGCACGTCCCCGCGCTCGGGGACTCCACCACCTCGTAGGCCAGGAAGTAGCGGACCACGTCCAGCTCGTTGGTGCCTCGATTGGCTTCGAGTCCGAGCAACGTGTCCCAGTCCATCATGAACGGGTCGTCACTGGCGGTGTCCGCGGCAGGCCGAACCGTGTTGAACAGGCCGGAGTAGGGGACGCGCTCGGAGAAGCTCTCCGTCGGGCGGCGCTCCTGCATGGCCGCCAGCGGCACGATCACGATGCCTGGGTAGTCGGAGCGGTCGAAGTCGAAGGGCGACTTGCTGCTGCTGCCTCCACCGCCGCAGGCGGCCAGCAGGACCAAGGCGGCGAGCGCGAACGCGCTCCATCGGGCTCGTAGCGCACCTCGCATCGGGCACCCCCTCTTCGTCCTCGGCGACGCGATCGGAGTGGCGCGTCGCAGGCCGGCGAGCGACTCCACGGTAGACGAACTGCGGCCGGGCCGCAGCCGCCAGCTTGCCGGGCCCTGACCGGGCGGGGACTCGCCACGGCCAGCCCCCGCGGATAGGCCCTAGGTCATGGCGACCTCGCCCTCGACCCCGCCTCGCTTGCTGCTGGCCGGCGCCACCGGCTACGTCGGTGGGCGGCTCTTGAGGGCCCTCGAGGCGCACGGCGAGCGGCTGCGCTGCCTCGCGCGGCGTCCGGAGGACCTGGTGGCGGGACGCCCCGCCACGACCGAGGTCGTGCGCGGCGACGTGTTCGAGCCGTCCACGCTCGCCGAGGCGCTGCGCGGCATCCACACGGCTTGGTACCTGATCCACTCCATGGGCAGTGCGGGCAGCTTCGAGGCCCGCGACCGTCTCGCCGCAGAGAACTTCGCGACGGCGGCCGCCGAAGCAGGCGTGCGCCGCATCATCTACCTCGGCGGTTCCGGCCGTAGCGAGGACGGCCTCAGCGCGCACCTTCGCAGTCGCCAAGAGGTTGGGCGCATCCTCGCGTCCACCGGCGTGCCGGTCGTCGAGCTGCGCGCGTCCATCATCATCGGCACGGGCAGCCTGTCGTTCGAGATGGTGCGCGCGCTCACCGAGCGCCTGCCCGTGCTGATCACGCCGCGCTGGGTGAGCGTGGAGGCGCAGCCGATCTTGGTCACCGACGTCGTCGACTACCTGCTGGCGGCGCGTCATCTGCCGGAGGGGCAGTCCGGCGTGTTCGAGATCGGGGGTGCGGACGTGTGCACCTACGGAGGGCTGATCCGCGAGTACGCACGTCAGCGCGGCCTCAAGCGCACGTTGATCCGCGTTCCGTTCCTGACGCCCCGGCTGAGCAGCCTCTGGCTCGGCTTGGTCACGCCTGTCTACGCGCGCGTCGGTCGCAAGCTCATCGACAGCATTCGCCATCCGACGGTCGTCACCGACGACCGTGCCGCACGCACCTTCCCGGACATCCATCCCTGCGGCGTGCGCGAGGCCATCGAGCGCGTCCTGCGCAAGGAGGCCGACGCGGTGATCGAGACGCGCTGGTGCGACGCCGTGTCGTCCGCCGGCGAAGTGCGGAGCCTCGAGGGCCGACGCCTCGGGGCGCGTCGCATCGACCGCCGCTCGCGGGTGGTGACCGTGCCTCCCGCCCAGGCGTTTGCTCCCGTGCGGCGCATCGGGGGGCGGCGTGGCTGGTACTTCGGCAATGCGCTCTGGCGCGTGCGTGGGTTCCTCGACCTGCTGGTGGGGGGTGTGGGCCTGCGCCGCGGCCGACGCGACGCCGACGAGCTCCGCGTGGGCGAGCCACTCGATTTCTGGCGCGTCGAGGCCTACGAACCCGATCGCCGTCTGCTGCTCCGGGCCGAGATGAAGGTGCCCGGGCGCGCGTGGCTCGAGTTCACGGTCGAACCGGAAGGTAGCGGCACTCGCATCTGGCAGACCGCGGTCTTCGACCCGCTCGGCGTGTTCGGGCGCCTCTACTGGTACGGGATCTGGCCGCTGCACGTGCTCGTGTTCCGCGGCATGCTGCGTCGCATCGCCGAGCAGGCCGAGCGCATGCCTGCCTCGCCCGCATCCGTGCGACCCTGAACGACTTCGGGAGGACCCTCATGCGCGCACTGACTCTTGCCCTGCTCGTCGTCGTCGGCCTGTTCGCCGGATGCGGGGACTCCGGCACCTCCAGCTCGGATTCGTCTTCCGGCTCGGGCACGTCTTCGCCGCAAGCGCCGGAGGCGTTGGTGCGCGGCCAGATCGAAGCGTTGTTCCAGGCCGTGAGCCAGGACGACGTGAAGGCCGTCGTTCCCTTCCTCGCGCGGCGGGGTGACGGCGAGGACCGTCGCTACGTGGCGATGACGGGCACCGACCGCGAGATGCAGGACGTCCAGCGCGTTCGCAGCCGCGTGGGCAAGCACTTGGCGGCCGGCACGCCGCACTTCGATCGCTTCGAGACCCGGGAGAAGCGGGGCGAGTCGTGGCTCGCCTGGCACCTCGTCTTCGGCGAGGGGGAGAGCTCGGCCAAGGCTCTCTACGCCTTCGTGGACGTCGATGGGACGTGGCTTCTCGGCGACATCGACTGACGACTCAAGCTTCAGGGGAAACCAGGGCCGTCACTTGGTCGGCCATGGCCGTGCCGACCTCCGTCTCGTCGCCCACGACCACGTGGGCACCGGCCGCGAGCAGATCGTGGGCGTGGACCTTGTAGCGGGAACGCACCACGTAGATCGCCGTAGGCGCCAAGGCCCGCGCCCGCTGCAGCACGAGCCGAGCCGCGGTCGGCGCCGGCAAGGTGATCACGATCACCTTGGCGTCGCGGGCGTGGGCGTGCTCCAGGACGTCGGCGCTGCTCGCATCGCCCACGTGGCACTGCAAGCCCAGGTCGATCGCCTGCTGGCGCGCGGCGGCGTTCAGCTCGATCACGCTGGCCGCTCGTCCCGCAGCGGCGAGCGCGCGCCCCACGGCCTGCCCGGCCGGACCGAACCCGACGATGAGGACCTCGGGGATCGGTCCACCGGCGACGTCCGCTTCCGCACGCGCTTCGTCGCCGCGGCGTCGTGCCACCCAGGCTCCCAGCGTCGGCGCCCAGCGGACGAGCCACGGTGTGACCAAGAGCGTCACCATGGCGACCGAGACGATCAGCATGTACAGCTCGCTCGAGACGACGCCGCTGTCGCGACCGAGCTTGCCGAGCACGAACGAGAACTCGCCGACCTGCGCAAGGCAGAGCCCCGTGGCAGCCGCCACGCTGGCGGGCTTGCCCAGGGCCACCAGTGTCGTCCGCGTCACCAGGGCCTTGCCCACCAAGACGAGTGCGGACACGCCCAGCACGAGGCCGAGGTGGCTGCCGATCCACAGCGGGTCCGCGAGCATGCCGACCGACGCGAAGAAGAGCGTCAGCAGCACGGCGCGCAGCGAGGCGACATCGGCACGCACCTGCGTAGCGAAGGGGGAGGCGCCCAGGAACAACCCTGCCACGAATGCTCCCAACGCGGGGCTGATGCCGATCGCGTGGGCTCCCCAGGCGGCACCCAGCCCCAGCACCACGGCCAAGAGGATCGCGAACTCGCGGTTGCGTTCGACGCTGGACACGCCCAGCAGACGGACGATCACGTGCTTCAGCAGGAGGTGCAGCCCCACGACGAAGAGGGCCGCGAGCCCCAGGGTCTTGCCGACGTCGAGCAGGATCTCGCCCGCCGTCCCGCCACGTCCGAGGAACGCCAGCGCCAGCGTCAACGGCACGACGGCCATGTCCTGGACCAGGAGCACGGCCAGCGAGGCGCGGCCGTGCTCGGCGTCCAGGTCGGAACGCTCGACCAAGAGGCGCAACACGGCCGCCGTGCTGCTGAGCGCGACCATGGCGCCCACGGCGATGCCCGTAGCCAGCCCGCTGCCGGTCAGCAGCATGGCGAGTGCGCCCAAGGCCAGGGTGGCACCGACTTGCACCCAGCCCGCGAGCAGGGTGCTGCGCCCAAGCTGCTGGAGGCGGCCCCACGAGAACTCCAGGCCCAGCCCGAACAGCAAGAGGGCCACACCCAGCTCGGCGATCGCCTCGATGTCGCGAGCGGAGGTGACGAGGCCGACGCTGCCCGGTCCGCCCAGCACCATGCCCACCAGCAAGTAGCCAACCAGCGGACTCTGTCCGAGCCGTGCCAGCAGGGAGCCGCCGGCCAGGCAGGCGGCGAGCAGCACGACGATTTCGAAGACCAGGCGCCAGCCGTCCATGGGGGTCTAGTCGTCGCGCGAGCGCGGCTTCGGCCGCGGGTTGGGTCGTGGCCGCGGCGTGGCGACCGGGGGCGTGAAGGGCTTGTGGCACCCGCGGCAGACGATCGACGTCGCGCGACGTGGGGCCGCCTGCCGGCGTCCGCAGTGCGGGCAGGTGACCGTGCGCAGCCAGCCGAACAGTCCGGTCCAGAACATGGGGATCAGGGCCTCGTCCGACGAGCGCGACATCGTACAGGACGCGGCGCGCGGCTCCGCGCCGCACCCAACCGGGTTACCAGGCTCGCGTGCGGGCCGGTTCCCGTAGCATCCGCGACGTGATGCATCGGGTTGTCCACGTGGACCGGCAGCGCGCCTGGACCGGGCAGATGGGTCGCCTGTTGCGCGTGGCCGCCGGCACGCGCGACCTTGGCCACGACGTCCGCATCGTCGCCCCTGCCGAGTCCCCGCTTGCCGAGCGGGCACCCGAGCTGGGCCTCCCGTTCATCCCGCTCGCGTTCCGCGGCTGGCGTACGTGGCCCGCTGCGTTCGCGCTGGCACGTCTCCTGCGCGAGCATCCCGCCGACGTGCTGCACGCGCATGGAGGGCGCGACCACCAGGTGGCTTGGGTCGCACGCCGCATGGCTCGCGTGCCGTTCTTGGTGCGCACGAAGCACAACCACACGCCGCTCAAGGGCGGGAGGCTGGGGCGGCGCGTGTACGCCGCCACCGATCGCGTCATCGCCGTCTCGGACTTCACGCGCGATCTGCTGCTCCGCGACGGAATCCCGGACCCGAAGATCCGCGTCGTGAAGACGGCCTTCGATCTCGAACGGGTCGCGCCGCGTCCCAAGGACCGCGACGTCCAGGCCGAGCTAGGCCTGACCGACCAGCATGTCGTCTTCGGCAACGTCTCGCGCCTCGCCGAGGAGAAGGGGATCGAGGAGCTGCTGCGAGCGGCCGCCTTGCTGCGGACGCAGCCAGGCGGCGAGCGCATGCGGGTCGTGCTCGCGGGCAACACGCCCGAGCTCTGGACGAGCCTGGTCGCCGAGCTGGGTCTCCGCGACGTCGTGCACCTCCTGCCCTACCGCAAGGACGTCCGACCACTGGTCTCGGTCTTCGACGTGTTCGTGATGCCCTCGCGGGAGGAAGCGCTCGGGACCTCGCTCATCGAGGCCCTGGCCATGGGCAAGGCCGCGATTGGCGCCCGCGTCGGCGGCATCCCCGAGACGCTTGTGCCCGGAACCGGGCTGCTCGTTCCCGCGCGCGATCCACAGGCCCTCGCAGCGGCGATGGGGGAGCTCCTGGGCGATGCCGAGCGCCGCGAGGCGCTCGCGACGGCCGGTCGTGCCCACGTCGTGGCCACGTACTCGCTGGAGCGCCTCGTCGGTGAGACGGTCTCGATCTACGACGAGCTGCGCGCGACGATCGCCTCGGCCTGAGCCACCGCGTCCAGCAAGACGCGCGTCTGCTCCTCGAGGCCGTACGCGCCGGTCGCCAGCTCCCGGCCTCGCTGACCGAGGCGCGCCCGCTTCCCTGGATCTGCCAAGAGGGAGGCGACGCCCGCCGCGACGTCGTCGACGTCGGCCGACTTCACGAAGATGCCGTTCTCGTCGTCCTGGACCACGTCCACGACGCCACCCACGGGTGTCGCGACGACGGGGACCCCCGCTGCCCCTGCCTCCACGTAGACGATGCCGTAGCCCTCCACCGAGCCGTGGTTGCTCAGGTCGCGCGTGGCCATGGCGAAGACGTCCGCGGCGGCGAACACATCTTGCAGCTCGTCGTGGTCGACCTGCCCGAGCATGTGCACGCGCTTGTCCAGCCCCAAGCGCTGCACGGTGGCCTCGATCGCGCCTCGACAGGGCCCCTCGCCCGCGAGCACCACGTGCAGCGTGGGGAACGCAGGAAGCAGACGGGCCGCGACTTCGACCAGCACGTCGTGACCCTTGCGCTCCACCAGCCGCCCCGCGCCGAGCAACACCAAGGCATCGCCCAGGCCGAGCCGCCTGCGCAGGCGGCCCGCGTCCGCCGTGGCAAAGCGCGCGAGGTCGGAGACGGGACGGACGCGCACGATGCGGGAAGCGGGAATGCCGCGCCCCTCCAACAGCGACTGCGTGTACCTGCTGTTGGCCACGTACAGATCAGGCGGCGTGCGCTCGATCAGCTGCTGCGTTCGACGCTCGTGAGATGGCTGGTCGCGGACCAGCCACTCCTGCCCGTGGCAGAACAGGAGGGTGGGGATGCCGCGAGCACGGGCCCAGGCGAGTGGCGTGCGTGCCATCTGCCGCGTGGCCAGCAGGAGTGCTCGAGGCCGGGCCCGACGGCGGCTGGCTTGGTACAGCGCCCAGCGCCAGGCAACCGAGCGGGCATGGCGATGAAGGCGATCGGGAATCCTGTAGATCGGATACGGCGGTGTCGGGCCCGCCAGACGCGGACCCGATCCGACGGCAAGCACGCGGACCGGCGCGTGTGCATGCGACAAGCCGCGCGCGACGGCCTCCATCCACGTGCCCACGCCGCCACCGCAGCCCGGCTCGAAAGGCGGAAACTCCGAGGTTGCAAGAAGCAGCTCGCCCTCGCCCATGCGTCCAGCCTACGGGTTGCGACCCCGGCCGTTTCAATCGGCGGCGCCGTGCTTCGCGCCTACGGCCATCGCTCCCCTCTCTCGGGAAGATTGTTGCCATCAATCCCGCGCCGACAAGGGCTCCACCATTTCGATCGGCTGTGCCAACGAGCAAGTACCCTGTCCGCGCGTCGCCGGTTGCTCGATAGCGTCAAACCTCCTTCTCATTCCACACATTTCCCCTTTTCTCCAAGAGGTTCCCGGCGACGCACTTCCATCTGGAGCAGTGAAGCGCTGCTCTTGCGCCAGGCGAGCGGATGTCAGCGCACCGCCCGGCGATCTCAGCGCCCGGCGCGGCGCGGCCTGGCGAGGCGCGCTTCGATCACGCGCTCGGCGGCAGCGGCCTCGGCCACCACGGCAGCGTCCTCGTCGCTCTTGAGAGCGCGGACCTTGTCCAAGTCAGCTGCCGTCGGCGCCGGGTCCGTCATGAGCGCAGTCAAGGACCTCACGCGCTGATCGGCGTCTGCGCTGCCCAGACCCTCCTGCAACGTGGCGCGGGCTCGCACGTGCCATGCAGCGTCTGCAGGGTCCGCTAGCGAGCGCGACAGGATCTCGGCAGCTTCCGTACGCACGTCGTCGTCGCCGTCGCTCGAGAACGCGGTGGTGACCGGTCCCCACCACACGTCGGCGGGCCGCGTCTCGAGCCCGGCCAAGGCGGCGCGCCGTGCGCCGCCGGTCGCACCCTCGTCGGCCAACCGCAGCAGAGCCTCCGTCACGACGGGCAGCTGCGACGCCGCCAAGGCGCGCCCGATGCGAAGGGCAAGCTTCGGATCGGACTCGCTCTCCAAGCGGCTGGCGAGATCGAGTGCCGAGTCCTCGTGGAGCGCGTCCTGCCGGAGCGATGCCAGCAGGGCATGCCGCTCGTCGCGCTCGGCCTCGGTCTCGTCCTTCTTGCTGATGGCGAGCAGGGTCTTCAGGCGCGCCAATCGCTCGTCGCGCGTCCCCGCAGCAACCGGCTGGTCCGCGCCCGCGTCGTCCGCGTCGGGGGACCCCCCGTCGTGGTCCACCTCGCCCGAGGCTTCATGGTGGTCGCCCGTCGCGTCCCGGTCCGGTGTGTCTCGCCTAGGCGTCCCGATCTCCGAACCGGTCCCCACCGACGACGGGACATCGGATCCGGGCGCGAGCGGGGGCGACGGGTCGTCGCCTCGGCCGAGGCCCCAAGCCAGAGCCGCTCCGGCGACAGCGAGCACGGCGAGCACCAAGACGATCGGCTTCATCGACGAGTCTCCTCGGGGCGCGCACCAGGGGTGCGCGCCCACGAGCCTCCATGGCGCGTGCGGGCGCGTCAGTCGAGGGGATCGACCACCGCCTGCAGGCGATAGGGGATGATCCCCGTACCCGACCCATGGTCCACGACGAGGTACCAGGTGCCCGAGGCCGTGGCGATCCAGTCCACGTACGGGTCGCCGTTGCCGGCGCCCCCGTCGAAGCTGGCGCGGCGCCCGGCGCGCACCACGCGACCGCTCGCGTCCGTGATCACGATCTGGAGCTGGTCAGAGCTGCCACCGAGGCGGTTCTGACCACACGTCGCCATGAGGCGCTGACCCGCGACGAGGTCGATCGCGAAGACGTCCACGTCGTCCGGCGAGCCCATGAGCGCGCCCACGTCGTAAGCGCGCGAGCCGGCGAGCACGGGCAGCACTTGGGCAGCCAGGATGTCGGGGGCCGACACGCCGGCCACGCCGTCGTCGTTCGGCTCCGCCTCGATGGTCAGGGCATCCTCGACGGCGAAGCGGCACCGCTCCACGTACGCGGGCGTGGCGCCCGACGTGGCCGTCAGGCCCGTCAGGATGCGGACGTTTACGATCTGCCCCGAGGTGGGGTTGAGAATGGAGAAGGGCTCGAACACCACGACCCGCCCACCGGCTTCGGTCGTGAACGCACCCGGGACGGGAATGCCGGCGTTGTCGATCAGGAGGTTCGCGGCCACCGTGGAGGCGTCCACCGGCTGGTTGAAGCCGAAGCGCAACACCTGGTTGTTGGGCACGAACAGGGCGCCCGAGCACAGGTCGACCGACGGGGAGATGCCCGCGCAGGCCAGGGGAGCCGTGGTGCCGAACGCACCCGGGCCCACCAAGCCGGCGCCCGGGCCGCCGAAGGCGCCCATGTCGTTACGCGTCCCATCCGGGTCGTTGAAGCGCGAGGCCGGGTGACCTGCGTCCACGGCCGGCGAGCTGGCCGACAAGGTGAACAAGTCGGCGAAGTCGGTGGTGGGGAGGTAGGGGTCGAGATCCGTGAACGACTTCGCGTACGCCGGGTCGCCGGCCAAGTTGGCGAAGCCGAGCGGGCTGATGGCGTCACGCACCATCGACCACGCCGTGATCATGCCGCTCCGGTAGTCGACGTCCTGGCCGCCCGAGTGGCTGGCGATGCAGTTGAGGACGAAGCACTGGTTGTCACCGGTGGCGAATCCACCCTCGTCCGACGAGAAGCCGCCGTGATCGCCGTCCTCGCTGCCGGTGAAGGCGGCGGTGTTGTTGATCCACTGCGCGAGCGGGCCGTCGGCGTCCTGCTGGAATCCCCCGCCGAAGCTGCTCGTCGCGATGTTGTTGCGCCATACGAACGAGGAGGGCATGGCCGTGGGCGACGGATCGAGCTGGAAGCCCACCTCATTGTCGTCCTGACCGGCGCCCATGCCCACACAGCGCTCGGTGAGGACGTGAGCCTCTCGGCCCGAGCCGAAGTTCAGGTACTGGCCACCGTCGCTGTTGTCGCCATCTGCTTGGAACATGGAGTGGCCAAACCAGCCGAATGCCGTCGAGGTCGTCGCGTTCCCCCGACTGTCCGTGAAGTACACGCCTTCGTAGTCGCCACCGCCCTGGATGTCGCAGTTGTAGACCGTGAATGTGTAGAGCGACGTGGGGAAGTTGTAGGCCATGGCGCCCGTACCCGACTCGGCGCCCAAGTCCAGCTCGACGCCGTAGTCGTCCGGGTGGCGGAGCACGCTGTCGCTGATCTGCATGTCCATCCAGCCGCCCGGAGGCGCGGCAAGGTCGGCGTAGATCATGGATGACGTGCCACCCGTGACGACGTTGCCGCGCGCGACGAACTTGTACGTGCCTTCGTCGTGGGCGCCGACCTGGCTCCCGTAGGAGTCCTGGATGTACATCGGCTCGTCTTCCAAGGGCCCGAACCAGTTGTCCTCGCAGCGCACCTCCGCCAGCTGACCGGCCGACGGAGCCAGCGTGATGTCCAGTGCCTCGCTGTCGAGCGAGAACATCACGTTGTCGTGCACGTAGACCGTGCAGTCGACGCCCGCGTGCGCTGCGGCGGCCATTTCGTTGCCGGTGAAGACCAAGGCCTCCGCGCCACAGCCCATCAGGAGGTTGTCGCGGATCTCGGTCGTGCTGCTGCCGCCAGCGCCGACCCGAGCGGCGAACGTCATGCGGAAGACCTCGTCGTCTCCGTAGCGGCACTCGTTGCGCTCGGCGAGCATCGTCAGGTCACCACCGTTGTTCACGTCGGCCGCGTCGAAGGTCAAGTCGATGAAACCGTCAGCGTCCGTGGTGATGTTGTCGCTGATGAGGATGTCGAGTGCTCCGTTCACCGGGACATACACGGTGCCGATGACCATGGGGTCGTCGCGGTAGCGGACCTCGTTGTTCTGGATGCGCAGCTCGGCGCAGCCGCCGTCGAGGTTGGCCGCCCGTTCGCCCGCGTCGATGATCTGGTTGCCGACGAGGCGCAAGCGGCTCTCGACCGTGTTCAGCGTCGTGTCGAGATCGAGGAGCGTACCGC
This sequence comes from Planctomycetota bacterium, assembly GCA_020631815.1. Classification (GTDB taxonomy): domain Bacteria; phylum Planctomycetota; class PLA2; order PLA2; family JAEUHO01; genus JACKGW01. Next base: position 41,399 of record JACKGW010000015.1, read on the forward strand.
TCAGGAAGCGGCATCCGCTAACCTGCAACACGGCGTTCTCGGCGCCGATGGCTTCCAAGATGCCGCCCGCCCGAATGGCGCCAGCGCCGTCCGTGGTCGGACCCGTCCAGGGCGTCTCGAGCGTGAGCTCGGTCGCCGAGCGGATGGTGTCCACGTCCATGGCAATGCCCGACGCGGCGTCGATCAGTACGTTGCCTGTCGTGACCTCGCTGTTGAACAGCGTGCCCGTGCCCGTGACGCGGTGGTCACCCAGCGTGAAGTGCAAGGTGCCCGTCAACGCGGTGCTACCGACGAACAGGTCCCGGAAGGTGAAGCCGTCGATGTCCGTCGTCGTCAGGTCGTTGACCAAGTGGATGAGGTCGTCGTCGACCAGGGGTGCGTTCGAACCCGAGAGGCCCGTTTCACGACCAGCGAGGTCGCGCGAGGCCAGGATCTGCGCGGCTGTCGGACCGACGGGCAGGGTCGAGAAGCGGGCGAAGCCGCCGTAGAGCGCAATCTGCGCCTGCGGGTTGGAGATCAGCAGCTCTTCGGCGTACACAGTGCCACCCGCCGCGGCGTCCACGAGGACGACACCGGCGCCGTTGGTTTCGACCGCGTCGATGGCGCCCTGGAGGGTGTCGAACGGTGTCGTCGGGTCGCCCAGAACGCCCGCCCCTGCGGCGGTGCTGCTCACGAAGGCGACGGCGCCCGACGCGACGGGCGTGCAGCCCAGCTCGGTCGTGTTGGCGTCCTCGTTGCCGCTGGCGTCGAGCGAGCGCACCACGAACCAGGCGCGCGTCCCGACCGCCACGAGCGGCGACATGGCCGAGGTCACGACGACCGAGGTCGCCGACGTCGTGGTCACGGGGCTGGCGAAGCTCTGCCCGCCCGAAGAGGAGGCCACGTAGACGCGGTAGGTCACGCCCAGGGGGTTCTCGAGGTCCTCGGCCGCGTCCCAGTCCAGGCGCACCGAGGCGCCGCCCGCGGTCGCGATCGAGCGCAAGCCGCCGAAGCGGGGCGCCGCGGCGTCGGTCGTCCCGCCGCCACCGCCACCTCCTCCGCCCCCGCCGCCGCCACCACAGGCAGTGAGCAGGGCGGTCGAGACCGCAACGAGCAGGAACCGGGTCCATCGCGACATGGGAGGCCTCCAAGGGGGCACCGGCAGCCGGGCCCAGTGGGAGTGGCGTGCTCCATCGCGCTCGCGCCGAAGAATGTGTCGAGGCGCAGGCCCTAAGTCCCTCGTAGCCCGTTTATCCGGGCCGGGCGGGTCGAGGGTTCCCCGCTTGGCTACGCGATTTGGCGCGCCGCCAACCAAGCCCGGGCCGTGAGCCAGTCCGCGCGGGCGGTGCTCTCGGCGACGTCCAGGGCCTCGGCGACCTCCGCGTTGGACATCCCCGCGAACAGCCGCATCTCCACGACGGCCACGCGGCGCGCCCCGAGCTGGTGGAGCTCGCCCAGGGCGTCGTCCAGGTCCAGCAAGTCCAGGGCTCGCGAGCTGCCGTCGGTTCCGACATCGGAGAGCGTCACGCGCTCCCAGCCTTCGCCGCGCTTCTGGCGCTTGCGGCTACGCGCGTGATCCACGAGCACCCGTCGCATCGCGCGCGCTGCGAGGCCCAGGAACACGATGCGGCTGGGGTGCCCAAGGCTCGTGGCCTGGGCCAAACGCATCCACGCCTCGTGCGCGACGGCCGTCGGCTGCAACGTGTGGGCATGGGCCTCGCGACGCATGAGGCGCTCGGCGATGACGCGCATCTCCTCGTAGATCAGCGGGTCGAGTCGCGGGTCCGTGCGGACGCCGCGCGTCTCCATGTCGTGGAGCAGGGCGGCCAGGGGGGGCGCCGGCGACTCGGGCATTGGCGCGAGGCTACCGGGGGGGGAGCGGGGCCTCCCCTTCGGAGGGCGGCGCCGCCCGGTCACAGGCGTACCGCTCGGCACCCAGCAGGGCGCGCGCGGCCTGCCGCGCCTCGGGGCCCACGGCGGGTTCGGCCTCCAGGGCCAAGGCGGACCGGGCGAGGTCGCCGCCCGCATCCCGCTCGAGACGGGAGACCAAGGGCAGGAGACGGTCGCGCTCCTCGAGAGCCTGCCGCATGCGCTGGGCACGCCCCGCCCGCCCCAGCAGGGGCCACAGCCGGACGGTCCCGTCACCGGATCCCGACGCCAAGCACGTTCCATCGGGGGCGACCGCCATGGCGATCACGTAGCCCGTGTGTCCCTCGAGCGAACCGATCCGCTGACGGAAGGCCACATCCCAGATCTCGATCACGCCGCCGCGCAGGCCAACCAGCAGGCGCTGCCCGCCGTCCACGAAGCGCACTGCGAGCACCTCGGACAGCTCCTCCTGCTCCCAGACCAACTGGCCGTCCGATGCCTGGAACACGGAGAACGAGTCGACTGCGCGCTGGCCCTTGCCGCTCTGGAGCTCGCGCGACGGAACCGCGACGAGGCCATCGACCACGTCGCTGCCGAACACGACCGACACACGCTCGCGCACGGTCGGGTCGAAGGCCGCCGGAGACAGGGTGGGCCCGCCCACCATGCGCAGCGCACGACCCTGGGGAACCGGGTCCACGGGGGGGGCGTGCGCGGCGATCTTGCCGTTCACCTCCCACCGGACGCGGCCGTCGTCGTCCACGCCCAGCGCGGTCGCGGGTGCGATCGACTCGGCATGCGTGCTCGTGGCCCACGCGTCGAGAACGCGGTACCGACCCGAGCGGCCCTGGAGCAGCAGCAGCTCACCTCCCGGGCTCCACGCGAGGGCGAGAGGAACGCGGTCGTCCGTGGACGCATCGGGCCACGCGGACCAGCGTCGGACGCGACGACCGTCCCACGTGTCCCACACCACGAGCGTGCCGTCCCACGACGCGGTGGCCAGCCATCGCCCCTCAGGGTGCCAAGCCACCGCGTAGACGTAGTCGGCCCGCGCGGCGCCGTTCGTGTCGATCAGCACCTCGGGGCAGCAGGTGCCCAGGTCGAACACCTGGACCCCGCGTCCGCCGGCTCGGACCAACCTTCCGTCATCGCGGATCACGGCGTTCCAACCACCCGAGGCGCGCACGTCGAAGAGGCGGTCGACTTCCGCGCCGCTCGCGAGATCGTTCACCACCACGGCGCCGGAGGTTCGACACGTGACGAGGCGCGTGCCCGCCGCTGCCAAGACCACGCCGCCCGGCATGGGAACGCGATCCTTGGGGTCGCCCAGGAGTACGTAGCGCAACGTGGGCCCCTCGAGATCCCACACCTCCTGTTCGAGCACGCCACGCACGAGGGTCAGCGGAGCATGCAGGACGGCCATGGCCTGCGGCGCCGAGCGTCCCGTGAAGACCGGCAGGTCGAGGCGGCGTCCGCCGACGAGGTCAGCCAGGTGCAGGCTCGTGTCGGGCTCCGTCCAGGCGAACCAGCGAGACGCGAGGAAGGCCCGATGCGTGCCTGGCGCAGGACGGTCGGGACCCACGCGGGACCAGCTCGCCGGTGGTTCGCCCGTGCCTGCCTCGAGCACGCGGCGCACCCGCGCCTCGGAGGGCCACGCCAACAGCTCACGCCGGGCCGGCTCGTCGAGGTCCGAGGCCTCGACAACGCGGCCCGCCTTCGTGTCGACGCACGTGAAGCCGAGCTCGCGGCGCGGAACGAACAGCCATCGACTCTCGGCGTCAAACGCGAGCCCCTCGGCCCCATCGTGGGCCTCGGCGAGCGCGACGCTCCGCACGACCGCCGTGTCCACGTCGAGCAGCTCGACTGTCAGCGGGTTGCGAAGCCGTGCCGCCAGCCGCCCCGTGGGCGCCACGACCCACGGCTCGCCCTCCTCGCTCGGTAGCGACAGAACGCGTTCCGCGTCGTGTAGCCGCGCGCCCACAAGACGCGAGGCGATGTCGTCGCGCGGACCTTGCAGGTCATTCCACATGGCGGCCGCGCGCACGAGCTCGCCCGACTGCACCGCGTGCAACGCGGCCTCCGTCTCGGCAGCGTGGTGCCTTGCCTGCGCACGCCGTCCGGCATCCAGGGCCACGACCAGCGCGCCTTCCGCTCGCGAGCGCTCGTGCAGGGCCGTGACGAGCCCGCCGATCAGGAACACGAGCGCCAAGGCCGCCAAGCCGACCGCGAGGCGGTGACGACGCACGAAGCGCCGTGCGCGGTACACGCGCGACGGCGGGCGTGCTTCGACCGTCTCGCCGGCCCGGTAGCGCGCCAAGTCCTCGGCGAACGCAGCCACGCTCGCGTACCGCCGCTCGGGCTCGTGCGCCAGGGCCTTCTCGAACACCGCCGCGACATCACGAGGGATCGTCGGATCGATCGTGCGCGGCGACGGCACCGAGCGCGTGAGCAGCGTCGAGAGCGCAGCCGCGACGGGCCGGTTGCGCAGGTCGTGGGGGGGATGCCCGACGAGCAGCTCGTAGCCGACGGCCGCGAGCCCGTACTGATCGGTTCGCGTATCCAGCAGCGCACCGTCGCCGCGGGCTTGCTCGGGCGCCATGTAGTCGAGCGTGCCGAGGAACAGGCCCGTCGCGGTGAGCCCCTTCTCACCGCCCACCTCACGCGCGATCCCGAAGTCGAGGAGCCGCGGCGCGCCGCGCTCGTCCACGAGGATGTTGCCGGGCTTGATGTCGCGGTGGAGCACGCCGTGTTCGTGGGCGTGCGTGAGCGGTTCGGCGGCAGCGATCACCAAGTCCACGCACGCGTCCAGGTTCAAGCCATGCTGGCGTGCGTACGTCGTGATCGGCGCCCCGTCGATCAGCTCCATGGCGATCCACGGGGTGGGCCCCAGCGAGGTCTCGGCCCGCCCCATGGCATGCACGTGGGCGATGCCCGGATGACGGAGCCGTCCGAGCACTTGGCCCTCCAGCTCGAAGCGGGCGAGCGCCTCGGGCGTCAGCAGGTCCATCCGCACGACCTTGAGGGCCACTCGCCGCCGCGGCGTGTCCTGCTCGGCCTCGTACACCATGCCCATGCCGCCGCGCGCGATGCGCCGCACGATCCGGTAGGGGCCGATCGACGTGGGTGCGCCCTCCTCCTCCGGCAGCACGAAGTCGCGCGCGGCGGCGCGCAAGCCGGCTTCGGCACGCCCGACCATTTCGTCGCCGGGCCGCCGGGTCTCCTCATCCGCGTGCCCCTGCAGGAGGCGCGCGAGCTCGTCGGCCAGGTCCGGGTCGTCCGGGAAGCGCGCGGCGGCCGTGGCTTGTGGTGCGTCGCCGTTCCAGCCGCCGTCCACCAGCTCCATGAAGGCATCCGCCACGCGCTGGAAGCGATCGGGATCCAGGGGCGGACGTGTGGCCGAGCTCATGGCCGCGGCATCCTACGGCGTACCACGCTCCAGAGGTCGAGGTGCTCCACGTGACTTGCCAACCTCGGGCCACACGAAGGCACGGGGGACGGTGATTGCGACTACCCTCTCGCGTCCGTCATCCGAGGAGCTCACCCATGTCCGCCGAGGGTTCGCACACGATCCGTCTGCACCGCGTGTTCCGCGCCCCGCCCGAGCGCGTCTACAAGGCGTTCCTCGACCCCGACGCGCTCGTCAAGTGGATGGCGCCACACGGCTTCACGGCGCGTGTCCTCTCGATGGACGCCCGCGAAGGGGGCAGCTACCGCATGACCTTCACGAACTTCGGGACGGGGGGCCAGCACAGCTTCGGCGGCACCTACCTCGAGCTCGTGCCTGGCAAGCGCCTTCGCTACAACGACCGCTTCGACGATCCGGCCATGCCGGGCGAGATGGAAGTCACCGTGGACTTGGTCGAGGCACCTCCGGGTACCGAGGTCACGATCGTCCAGGCCGGCATCCCGGCCATGATCCCGCCGACCCTGTGCGTGGCCGGGTGGCAGGAGTCCCTGGCGCTGCTTGCCCACGTCGTGGAGCCCGAGATCCCCGACGGCGCCTGAGCGCCCCTCAGTCCAAGAGGAACAGGAGGTGCGTGGCCGCGCCGTCGCGCAGCGCGGACACGGCAAAGCCCGACATGGCCTCGCCGTCACCGGTGTGATGGACGAGCAGCTCCGTCACGGCGGGATCGTCGAAGGCGGCGGCCAGCGCTGCACGACCGGCCTCGGCCTGCTCGTGGTCGTCGATCACCATGGGCACCGCCATGCGCACCTCGCGATCTTCGATGGCGCGTAGCTCGGCGATGAGGTCCCGCGGGCCCGCTGCCGGACGCTCATGAACGCGCTGCCATCCGCCCGTCCAGGCCTCTGCGCCAAAGCGCTCCCACGCCGGCCCGACGAACGTGCGGTACGTGGCAAAGGCGGCGTCCTCGAGCGACGCGCCGCTCGGCATGGCCGCGTGGAACACCGCGCTGCCCCAGGCGCCGCTGGACGGCTCCCCATAGATGGACTGGAGGGTGCTGGCGTAGGCGGGTAGCGCGTCGGGCATGACCGTGTCCTCGGTGTCCACGCCGCCGAGCGGGCGCAGCGCGCGCAGTCTACGCCGGCTCAGCTGACCGGGGCTCCACCGCCAGCCCACGTGGGATCGTCAGCCGCCGCATTTGCATCCGCACCGAGGATCACCGTGTTCCCGTTGCCGGTGCTGTCCGCGCTCGTCTGCCCGGTGCCTTCCTCGAAGCGCCAGTAGGCGAAGAGACCCGGCTCGCTGCCCGTGAGGATCTGGTGCCGGGTGTCCGCGATCTCGGTCGCCGTGCGTGCGACGCTCCAGATGCGCACCTCGTCGATCTCGCCCGTGAAGCTGCCCGAATTGGCCCACCGTCCGATGTCGATGAACGGGGGGTTGTTCGCGCCGCCCGTGTGCGGCGTCGAGTCGACGAGCACGCCGTCCAGGTAGAGCTCGATCGAGGCGCCGTCGAACGACATCGCCAGGTGGTGCCACGTGCCCACGGACAGTGCGTTGGCACCGGTGAAGGCGCCGTTGCAGCCCGGCACGCAGACGGAGGTGGCCACGCGCCCGGGCGAGTTGTGCGTCAGAGCCAGGTTCCACGCACCGTCGGCGACGACCATGCCGCCGTAGGAGCTGGGACCGGTCAGGGCATCGGGGCGGACCCAGGCCTCGACCGTGACGACGGGCAGCGAGGGGGGACCCACGAGTGTGCTCCGCGCGAACTGCTGCACGCCGTCGAAGTGGAGGGAGTACGTCGTTGCGGTCGGCGGCGTCGGGGAGGAGGCGGAGCCGCTGCCGCCGCACGAAGCGAGCATCAGGATCGAGGCGGCTCCGAAGATGCGGGCGGGGAGGCGGCGGGTGGTGAGGGAGAGCATGGCAGGGCCCGTGCACGCACGCTGGAGTCGCGGCCCACCGGGCTGCGTGCAGCTGCTCGGCCGTCCGGCGGGCCGTCGCCGACCCGCATGGCCTTCAAGTGCCAGGGAGAGCCGTGGTCGAACGAGGGGCGCGCGCCCCGGAAGTCCGGGGGTAGAACCGTGCCCCATGCACGACCACGGCCCCCCGCCTGCCCACATCCGCGAGACGATCGAGCTCTGGGTCTCCGACTTCCTCGACCGTCCGGTGGCGACGGAGCCGGCGGGTCGCGTGGGTCCGCATGCGGGCGCCGTCCTCGTGGCGTTCCTCGAGGCGGCTTGCCACGGTGACCGCGAGCCCGCTGACATCGAGGGCCACGAGGTGGGGCACGCGCTGCTCGACCACGTGGCGGGCCTCGAGCTGCCTCAAGCTGCGCACGATGCCGTGCCCACGCTGGCCGCAGCCTTCCTCCAGGACCTGGAGGACGTGGGCCGCCTCTCCGGCGGTCGAGCGCTGGCGGCGCAGGTCCGGGCGACGGCCCCGGCCTACCGCGAGCGCGCCGCGCGCGGTGTGCGCGTCGAGCGGCGTGCCGCGCCCAAGGTCGGTCGCAACGACCCGTGCCCCTGCGGCTCCGGCAAGAAGTACAAGAAGTGCTGCATGGACGTGCTCGGCGGCTGACCCGCGCACGGTCGAACACGAAGGGAGGGCCGCACGGCGCTGTCGTTCCCCGTCCCGCTGGAGCTCTTCGGCCACCGTCTGCACCCGCACCCGGTGTTCGAGTCGCTGGCCTACGTCACGGCGTTCGCCGTGTACCGCCGTGCGCGCCGCCGCCACGGCGACCCCATCGACGATCGCGCGCGGCTGTCCGTCCTGGTGGCAGCGGCGATCGGCGGTCTGATCGGCTCCAAGCTGCTGAACCTCCTCGTGGACCCTGCGAGCAGCTGGGCGCATCGCGCGGAGCTCATGACATGGCTCGGCGGCAAGACGATGGTGGGGGGGCTGCTCGGCGGCGTGCTCGGCGTCGAGCTCTACAAGAAGCTGCGCGGCATCCGCGTCCGCACGGGCGACCTCTACGCCGTGCCGTTGCTCGTCGGGATCTCGATCGGTCGCATCGGCTGCTTCCTGACGGGCCTGGACGACCTCACGTACGGCAGCGCGACCTCGTTGCCCTGGGGCATCGACTTCGGGGACGGTGTGCGACGCCATCCCACGCAGCTGTACGAGATCGCCGCCATGGTGCTGCTCGTGGGCTACGTCACGTTCCGCGCCCGACGGCCGCACGCGAACGGTGACCTGTTCCGCCTGGCCTTCCTGGGCTACCTTGCGTGGCGCCTGCTGGTCGACTTCCTCAAGCCGGGCCCTCGCTTCCTGGGCCTGGGTGCGATCCAATGGGCCTGCGTGGCGGGGCTGCTCGTGTACGCACGCGAAATCCCGCGGTTGATGGCGCCGCGGCGGGGGGAAGCCGATGAGCCGGCGTGAGCGCCCGTGGACCTACTACGACGTGGCCGTCAGCCTGTGCCCCACGTGCCTGCGCAAGGTCGAGGGCAAGATCGTGTTCCAGGACGGTAGCGTCTACATGGACAAGCGCTGCCCCGAGCACGGCCCCGTCCGCGTGTTGCTCGCCGACGACGTGGAGTACTGGCGCCGCGCCCGCGAGGTCTTCTTGAAGCGCAGCGAGATGCCGCAGCGCTTCCAGACGCCCGTGGAGTACGGCTGCCCCTACGACTGCGGTCTCTGCGCCGACCACGAACAGCACGCCTGCCTGGCGCTGGTCGAGATCACCGACCGCTGCAACCTCACGTGCCCGATCTGCTATGCCGACAGCGGGCCGGGTCGCGGTCGTCACCGCACGCTCGACGAGATCGAGCGCATGCTCGACGCCGTCGTGCATGCCGAGGGCGAGCCGGACGTGGTGCAGATCTCCGGCGGCGAGCCCACGGTGCACCCGGAGTTCTTCCGCATCCTCGACCTCGCGCGCGAGCGGCCCATCCGCCACCTCATGGTCAACACGAACGGCGTGCGCATCGCCAAGGAGGACGGCTTCGCCGAGCGACTCGCCACCTACATGCCCGGCTTCGAGCTGTACCTGCAGTTCGACTCGCTCCGGCCCGAGCCGCTGCTCGATTTGCGCGGCGAAGACCTGCGTGCCATCCACGAGCGTGCGCTCGATCGCCTGGACGCGCTGGATCTGTCCACCACCCTCGTCGTCACCGTCAAGCGCGGCGTCAACGACGACCAGATCGGCGAGCTCGTGGACTACGCCCTCACGCGGCGGTGCGTGCGCGGTGTCACGTTCCAGCCCGTGCAGGTCGCCGGGCGCACGGAGAACTTCGACCCGGCACGCAACCGGCTCACGCTCAGCGAGGTGCGCCGCCGCCTGCTCGAGCAGACCGACGTGTTCCGCCCGGAGGACGTGATCCCCGTCCCCTGCCACCCGGACGCGATTGCCATGGCCTACGCGCTCAAGCTCGGCGAAAGCGTGCACGCACTCACCGGCCTCGTCGATCCCGACATCCTGATCCATGGCGGACGCAGCACGATCGCGTTGGAGCGCGACCCCGCCTTGCACCAAGCGCTTGCGGGTCTGTTCTCCGCCGCGCCGGGTCCCGAGGCGCGCGAGCACAGGCTCAAGGACCTGCTCTGTTGCCTCCCGCAGGTCGAGGGCCCCGATGGGCTCTCCTACCGCAACGTGTTCCGTGTGATCATCTTGCAGTTCCTGGACGCGTGGTCGCTCGACGTGCGGAGCGTCAAGCGGGCGTGCGTGCAGATCGTGCACCCGGACGGACGCTTGGTGCCTTTCGACACCTACAACCTGCTCTACCGTGGCTCGCTCGAGGCCGATGTCCTCGAGCCCCTCCGTCGCGCCACCGCCGGGGGCGCACCCGCATGACGCCCTCGGAGACCGTCACGTGTCCGGCCTGCTTGCAGCCGATCCAGATCAAGGGTGGGCGCTGCCCGGAGTGTGGTGTCCCCTTGGAGCTGGCCGTCGGCGGACGCGGGCGTCCCTCCGGCCTCGAGTCGCTGCTCAAGGGTCTCGCCGTGATCGGCGTGACGCTGCTGTTGCTGTTCATGGCGTGCGCGGCGTTGGTCTCGGGCAGCCTGTAGGCGAACGCGCGAGCGGGTCGGGGCTCGGCACCCTCGCGCGGTTCAGCTTCCCGCGACGTCCAGCGTGATCTCGACGGTCGCCGACGTGCCGTCGCCGTGGCGCGCCTCGATGGTGAAGGTCCACGTCCCGACGGCCGTTGGCGCGCCAACCAGCTTCGTCGTCGGCGCCTCGAGCGTTGCGGTCGACGTGTACAGCGCCGCCTCGGCCAGCACGCGTTCGGTGGTCGTGACCAGCGAGAGCCCCGACGGTCCGTAGGCGATGGCCTCGAACTGCTGCAGCGAGGGCAGCCCGAGCACACAGGGCGTCTCCTCGAAGATGCTCTCGAACGACTGGCCGGGCTGTCGCACGTACTCGACGCCGCCGAAGTACGTGCGCACGACCACGCGACGCCCGTCACGTGACGCATCGGCTGCCGTGGCAAACGACGGCATGGGACGACCCATCGTGATGCGCTCGGCAGTGACGGGCAGGGCCGGCGTCCACGAGGGGTCCAGCGGCAGCGGCAGCGCAAACACGTCGCCGCCCCCGCTGTCGCGCTTCTCCACGAAGTAGGGCTTCCCCGTCGTGGGCTCGAGCAGCAGCCCCTCGCAGTCGATCGCCCCTCCCGGGTACGTGAACGAGAACGCCTCGAACGACAGGTCGATCGTGGGCCCGGGAGCGGCCGGCACGATCGGCTCCTCGACCCGCAGCAAGGTCACGGAGGCGCGGTTCGTGCCGTTGTCGCCGACGTCGCCTACGTAGAGGTACTCCACGCCTGGGTTCGGCCCCGGCCCGAGGGCCAGGTCTTCCCAGTCGATCGCCGTGGCAGCCAAGCTGTACGTCTGGCGCAGCGTGCCATCGTGCGCAAGCGCGTAGAGCAGCGCGCCGCCCCCGCTGTCGTCGTGCACCCAGTACACGCCCGGGTTGCGGCGGCTCACGGCGATGCCCGACACCTCGTCGAGCGCCCCGGGCACCGTGTCGTCTACAGTGCCGGTCTTCGCGAACGGCGCCCACGTCGGGCACGCACCGCCTGCCTCCAAGCCGAGCCCCGGCGGCAGGTCGCCCTGGACGACGCGCCACGTCAGCGCACCTGCGGCGAAGCCCGTGGGCGCGAGGCTTGCCTCGAAGGCGGCGCCTCGAAGAGCCGACCCCGGTCCGACCATCTCCACCGTGGGCGCGGATGCCGAGCCACCCGAGCCGCCGCATGCAGTCAGCACCAGGGTGAACAGAAGACCGGTCCCGACCGACGCGCGCCGCATGGAGGCATCGTACGCCGCGCGTGGTCGGCGCCTGCCTCGTCGTGCAGGTCGAGGCAGGCGGCGCTCAGAACGAAAGCGTGGAGGCGCCGGCCTTGACGCGCTCGAGCATGGCGGGCGCTCCGGCGAGGGTGACGCCGTCGAGGAGGTCGTCGGCGCCGTAGCCGCGCACCTTGGCGCAGGGCGGGCACGCGAGGACGGCGGCGCCGCCAGCCATGAGGTTCTGCACCATCGTGCCGATGGGGGGATCGAGCGGGTTCAGGTGCGCAACACCTGCTGCGCCCTTGCGGACCCAGTCCACGCCCGAGGCAACGAGGAAGATCGTCACGTCGAAGTCGGAGGCCAGCGCCGAGCTGGCGATGCTCCACGCGACGGACGAGCGCTCGTCGTCGAAGCCACGGCTGATCACGATCACGATGCTCTGGCGGTTGCTCATGGTTCGGCCCCCGGGGACGCCGCGCGTCGACGCCGTCCTCCGCTGCCTTGACTCCCGGAGCCTCCCGTCCCGGGACAGCCAGCCGGCCGTCCCTGCTCCGGTCCCGCTGGCAGTCATGGGAGCGGGGCCTGGTCGAAAGAGGCCGAGCCCTGATCGGAGCCTCGCCATGGAGCACGTCTGGGACGCCGGGGACAAGGGCTGCGGCCTGCTCGTGATCGAGCTGGCCCGCCGCGTCCGGGACCTGCCGTCCGGCGACGCGTTGCGGGTGGTGGCGGCCGATGCGTCCGCCGTCGCCGACATCACCGCGTGGTGCCGCATGACCGGCCATCGCTTCCACGACGCGAGTCCGCTTCCGGTCGTGGTGGTCGAGCCCTCGGGGCCCCGCTCGCCCCGTTAGACCGGACGGCTAGGGTGTGTCCGAAAGCACTCCGTCGCGAGGACGCTGGGGCCGTGGCGCAGGCTCCTAGCGCTCGTACGTCGACGTGCCGTCCACTTCGATGACCTCGTCGAGGGTCTGGATGACTTCGTCCTTCGCGATGTCCAAGGGCCCGCCCGTGACGTGCCAGCGGCCGGCCTCGAGCCCGACCACGCTGATTTCGGGCTGGTTCGCCACTGCGGCCTGCCGCTTGTGCGCCGGTTGCCCTTCATACTCCGCTTGCAGCACGAGCATCGCAGCCGGCTTGCCGTCGGTACCCGGGATGCGCAGGACGACGCGGCTTCCTGCGCGCACCGCGACAGGGCCCAACAGGGCCCCGAGCCCGTCCAGACGTGCCCCTTCCAGGCGCACGGGCGCGGCCCCGACGAACGCATCGCACCAGACGGTCCAGCGGCCCGGGTCGTACCCGGCGAAGCTGAGGACAAAGCGTCCGTCCCCGGCTCCTTCCAAGCGCCCCGGCAGCTCCTGCGGCGCAGCCTCGGGGTGGGCCGCGTCGAAGAGCAGGACGGTGGGCGTAGCCCTAGGGTGGAGCTTCTCGCCCTGAGGGGCCAGCTCGACTTCGGCCACGGCTCCCTCGACCAGCTCCAGACGAACCCCGTCGCGCGGTTGCGAAAGCGAGACGCGGCCGGTTCGCGGCGCGGGAACGAGGAGTGGATGACGGGCGACCAGCCCCACCTCCGTGGCTCCATCCGGCCAGGCAATGCGGAAGCTCCCATCTGCTTCCAGGGCGACGAGCGTCCGGTGGTCTCCAGCCGAGAGCTCGATGCGCGCGAGGGCCAAGGCGTTGCCAGCTGGCACCACGACGGTGCCGGCAACCGCACCCAGTGGTCTGGCGTCGAGAACGAGACGCGTGGGGTTCTCTGCGCCATCCACCCACGCCGGCTCCGACTCACGCTGGGACGCCCGATCACGCAGGCGATACCAGCCGGATGCGAGACCACCGTAGCGGATCTCGAAGCCGCGATCACGAGGCGTCAGAGGCAAACGGTCCTCGCCCAATCTCGAGCCGCGGGACACGTCTACCGCCTGCCATGGCCCACTCGCGGACGCTGCCACCTGCAGCAAAGGCGAGACCTTCTGCCCAGGCTCCGTGAGCACGACGGCGGACAGGCGATGGCCCCGCTCCATGACGACGCTTGCTTCATGTACGTCGGGCGTGAGCTCGAACGTGACCGCTTGCAGGCCTTCACCCTGCAAGGCGAAGGTCGCGGGGGCCTGCGCGTCCTTCCCCAGCCACGTGACGACCAGTGCGCCGGCGGCCTCGTCCTCGCGGGCGATCCGGATCCACGAGCCGTCCCAGACCGGCGCATCCACGCGTGGCGCGTCGGGCAAGCGCGCTGCACCGCCGATGCGCACGAGCAGCCGGGTCTCGTGGGCGGGCTGGCTTGGACCGCCCGTGCTCTGTTGCTCAAGCGTGATCTCCTGGTTGCCCTTGCGTAGGTCGACAGCCTTGTTCGTGGCACGCCCGCGCTGGGCACTTACGCTTCCCTGGAGGGCGGGAAGTCCGTCCCACCGTGCGACGCCCCCCTCATCCGTGCTGGCGAACGGCGTTGCGATCTGCGGACCATCCAAGGCATCGAGACGAATGGCGATGCGTTCGGAGGGAACGTCGCCGTCCTCTCTCACGTTTACGATGAGGGTGCGAGGGGACCAGAACGCAACGGGTTCCCCCGTCGTGCTCGCGCGGTCCACGTAGACGCGTGCCACGCGACCATCGGGTGCGACGGCTCGGGCGCGGAAGGGCTCGTCCTGCAGGCCTTCGACCACGAGCTGGCCGCCCTCAATGCGTCCTACGTCGACCCCGTACGGGCGCTGGCTGGCGGGGCCTGCATCGAGTCGCACGACGACGCCTTCGGCCAAGAGAGGTCCATCGCCCTCCACGAGCGGCCAGGCGACAGTGCGCCCACGCGGCACGCGCACGATCACCACGTCATCGGTGGCTGGTACGGGGATCGTCCTGGTCCACATGGGCTGCCAGGTCTTCTCCCTCGCGTTCCACCACGCACGGGCGAGGCCTGGGGCTGCGACGCCCACTACGAGGTCGGGCCAGCGATCGAGGTTGTCGAACCGCACCTCGCCGCGCGCATCCGTGCGCAGTGCGTCATCACCAGCCACCACGCGCGTACGTGTCGCGGTCCGGCCCCAGTGGATGTGACGCAGCACGCCCACGGACACGTCCGCGATGGGCGTCTCGTCGGCGTCGCGGACGACTCGCACCACGAGCTCCCTGGGAAGGCCGATGTCGATGACCAGCGGCCCTTCACCTTCCCAGGGAAGCGCCACCAGCGTGTCGAGCGGCGGGCGTCCCGGGGGCGTGATGTGCACCTTGTACGTGACGGGCTCCAGGTCCGCGAAGGCCACGGCGCCCTCGGTGTCCGTCGTCTGCACCGCCACCAGTCCGTGCCGGACCGTGCTGCTGTGCGAGAGCTCCACCTCGGCGGCCTCCACGGGCTGCCCGTCGGCAAGCACGCGCACGGCCAGCTCGTTGGACGGCTGCAGGAGCAGCGTGCGAACTGCCAGGTCCTCCGTGCGCGGAACCTTGATGTTGTAGGCCTCGTACGTGGCAACGTTGCCCTCGCCGTCCCGGGCGATCAGTCGCACGACGTGATTTCCGGAGCGCTCGCCTGGCGGCATGGGCAGCCGGTAGGCGCCGTCGGTGTTCGTCCGCGTGGTCGCCGCGGGCTGCCGGTCGTCACGCTCGGCGTAGAGGAACACCTCTACGCCAACGGCCGGCCGTCGGCCCGGGTACTGGACGCGACCGGTTACGCTCCAGGGTGATGGTGCGCTGACGTCCGGGCCAGCCGTGTCGTCGGCTACCGCGCCGGCAAGAGTCGGCGCTGCACCGGGGAGCGCGGCGTCGCGTCCCTCGTCGGGCGTCGTCGTGTGCGAATCCACGTTGGCGTCCCGCGGACGGCTGCCGATGACAAGCCAAGCGATCAGCGCGACGGCAAGGGTACCGAGCAGTAGGAGCCGGAGGTCGGCTCGTCGCGGGCTCACCGCGCCCTCGCGAGGTCGATCGTCCGCGTGGCGGTCACGTCGGCCGCGATGTCGATGGGGGAACGCAAGAAGGTGGACGTGGAACCACTTCGGATCTCGATGCGCCACTCGCCGGCCGGCACCACGCCGAACCGCACGAGGCCACTGGCATCCGAGGGCTCGGCGGCGTTGAGGACCCTCCCCCCCTCGCCGCGCAGTAGGGCGTAGGCGTCGCGGATCGGGTGGTCGCCGCGGCGCAGCTCCAGTGTGAGGGATCCCCAGGCGCCGGGCTGCAGCTGCAGGAGGCCGCGCGCGCCCGGGCGCGGCGGCGTGATTTCGTAGGAGCCACGCGGTAGCGGACGATCAGCCAGATACGGTAGGAACTCGATCGGGTGACCGTCCTCCGGCGGGGAAGCGAACACCAAGAGGCGCACGACGCCGTCAGGTGCCATGAGGTCCCGACCCACGCGGGCCGAGCCGTATTGCTCACCCAGGGCGAAGGCCTGCCGTGCTTCGATGCCGATGCGTGTGTGCTGCAGCGACCGACCATCCGGGCCCCTACAGTCGAAGAGCTCCAACGTCCGGTGGGGGCCCGCCCACTGGATCTCCAGCTCCTCGGCGCTCTTCTTCAGATGGCCGCTCCACAGGATGTGGCCGCCGTCGGCTGCCCTCAGCGTGTAGGCGCCGGGACCGATGGCGTAGTCGCGGGAGAGCACGTCCTGACCTCGGGCATCTGTCTTGCCGGGCACCGCTCGGCCCTGGTCGGTCGTCTCGTCGATGGGCGTGTCGGCCACGAGGACCAGGCGCATGTCGGGGATGGGCTCGCCTTGGATATCCAAGAGGCGCACCGTGACGGACAGGCTGCGCGCAACCGCCAGCGTCCACGGTGGCGTCGTGCGCCGCGACTCAGGAGGCACGTCGGCGTACGTGCCCACGAGCCAGCTGTCCGTCCGTCCATCCCGCTGGTCCGGGATGCTCAGACGAAGCGGACGGGTCGGGTCGATGCCCTCCACATCGAGCAGACCGTCGTCGCCCACCGTGCAGCTCGTCAGGATGCTGCCGGCGACACCCGCGAGAGCCTGAACGCCCCGTGGCAGGGCAGCCCCCTGCTCGTCGACGAGCCGCAGGCGCGCGCGCACGCCCGGGGGGCCCAAGACGAGGACCGGTTCCTCCTCTCGCGGCGCATCGAGCATGACCAATGCGGTGCCCGACGGCTGCCGTCCCGGAGCGATCGCCTGCACGTGCACGAAGCGGCGGCAGCCCGCGATGGCGAAGCGGCCCTCCTCGTCGATGGAGACGATGCGCGCAGCGGGGTGCTCGGGGAAGTGGTCGCTGACCGCCTTGACGCGGATCGACGAGACCGGCACGTCCGGCTCCAAGGCCACGCGGCCCGTCACCGTGCGCGAGGGGGACAGCTCGAGCACGAGCTCGCCCTGCGGCGGCAGCGCCGTCTCGAGGGGTTGCGCGGTGGAGAGCTCGTCATCCCCTTGCCACGCGATCAAGCGTGCAGAGGCCGGTGCCGCGGGCATCGCGTCGGGCGCAAACCGGAAGCGACCTGCAGCGTCCGTCCTCGTGCTCGCGAGCGTGGCATCCTCGTAGAAGCGAGCCGAGGCCTGGGGCGCCAGCACGGCAACCGTGGCGTCGGCGACGGGGTCGCCCTCCGCGTCGATGCACAGGCCCGCGATGTCGATGTGATGGCTGTCGAGGGGGGCGAGCGGGGCGGGCAGCTCGAGCGCTTCGTGGTCGACGGCTGGATCGCGACCCCTTGCCTCCAAGCCTGGCTGGACGTGCCGCCCTCCGTCCGACACGCCATGGGGGGCCGGGAGGTCGGCGACGTCCGGAGGACGTTGCAGGACCAGATAGGCACCCAACGTGAGGGCGACGACCCCCAGGAGTGCGATCGTCCACCGAGTGCGAGCTTCCCGATCCACCAT
The DNA here is from genome assembly GCA_020631815.1 of Planctomycetota bacterium. Taxonomy (GTDB): domain Bacteria; phylum Planctomycetota; class PLA2; order PLA2; family JAEUHO01; genus JACKGW01. The sequence continues at coordinate 58,669 of JACKGW010000015.1, forward strand.
GCCACCAGCGTAGCGAGGGGCGGGGCCGCGCGCTGGGGGCGGGGCGCCCTCCGCAAGGAACCATGCGCGATCGTCGTCCCTGGTTCCACACTGGGCGTGTCACCGGGGGGTGGCCGAAGGAGGGTCTCGCATGCGACGTCATGTGGCGTGGATCGGGTTGGTGGTTGTCGTGGCGCTTGCGTGGGGCACGGGGTGCGCTCGTCGGCGTTGCTGCAACACGCTTCGGCCGATCGCGTCGGCCGCCGGGCCGCGCCTCGAGCCGGAGCTGCTCGTGGTCCAGGCGCGGCGGATTCCCGCTGAGGACTCAGGTCCGGACTCGGTGCTTCTCGAGATGCAGCTCGTGCGGCCGCCCGCGGGACGCACGTGGTCGCCGCTTGCAGGCGCGACGCCGATCGAGGGTGCGGCTCGCCGGGCTTGGTGGAGCGACGCGGGACTGCCGGCGACCAGCGAGGGGGCCGAAGTGCTCTCGGCGCCGAGCATCCTCGCAGTTCCGGGGGAGCACGCGACCCTACAAGTTGGCTACGCGGAGCGGCAGGACCCGTGGTCCGGCATGGAGATGCACGTCACGCCCACGATCGTCGGTGACGACCTGCACTTGGTTCTTACCTACCGCAAGGTCGAGCAGGGCAGCGTGGTGGGCACGATCCCGGCGACGGAGCTGCAAGGGCCGGCAGGTCGCGTCTTCATCGTGCAGACAAGCACAGGGCCATAGGCTCCTCCGTCCGAACGTCTGAGGCGCACCCGCGGGGCGTGCATGCGGAGGCCAAGCCGCGGCATCCTGGGAGGCATGTCGCACCCGGCGCCGCCTTCCTCCGAGGACGTTCCCGCCTCCCTCGCAGCGTGGATCGGCTCGCACGAGTCGCGTGCGCCAGCGAGTGCCCGCCACGTCCACGTAGCCCAAGTCGGAGAGCTTCGCACGAAGCCGGGTGGCCGGTGGATTCCGTTCCGCGCCACACAGCGCCTCGCGATCGATCAGGTGTCCTTCGCGTGGCGAGCCCACCTACGCGTTGCGCACGTCGTCCCGTTGCTCGTCACCGATGCGTTCGACGGCAGGCGCGGCTCCGGGAGTGTGCGACTTGCCGGCCTCGTCCCGCTCGCCCGTGTCGCCGGTGAGGCGATCGACCAAGCGCAGATCCAGCGCTACCTCGCCGAGCTCGCGTGGAACCCGCTTGCCCTGCTTCGGGTCCCGGCGCTGCGCCGCGGCGAGGGCGAGGACGGCAGTCTGCGCGTCGGATGGGGGCCCGCGGCAGCGCATGTGGACCTGTTCGTCGACAGCGAGGGGCGGATCGTGCGCACCTTCACGCGAACGCGACCGCGCGACGGAGGTCTGCCCGAGCCCTGGGAGGGGCGGTACGTGGCATACGGAGATGTGGGGGGCTACGTGGTGCCGGTCGAGGCGGAAGTCACATGGCACACACCGGAAGGGCCATTCCCGTGCTGGCGAGGACGGATCACCCGCTACGAGCTCACCTGACATGTCGTAGCGGTCCTCCGAGCTACCGCAGGTCCCACCAGTTCATGCCTTGGACGTCGTCCCGTGTGTACAGGAGCCCATCGGGCCCTGCGCTGAACACGAGCACGGGGTGCTGCGACTCTGGAGGCCGTCGAAACAGGATGGGCTTTGCGCCCGGATCCATCCCGATCAACGCGTCGCGCTCCCACGGCAGCATCACGACGAGCGGGCGGCCCCACGCATCCAGGAGCTCCTGGAACTGGCCGGCGGGCGTGGCATCGCCATCGCTGTCGCCGCGCGGGATGTCGGCGAGCTTGGGGTGGTCGTAGAAGCGAAGGGCCATCCACTCCACCCCCGCGTTGACGCGGTTGTTGCGACGGCGGAGGAACAACTCGTAGTCGGCACGCAGCTCGGCCCACGAGTCGCCACGCGATGCTCGTGAGCCCTCCTGCTCGTAGAGCACGTCCTCGAGATGGTTGACGGCGCGCTGCGTGGGAGATGGAGGCGGATCACCGCACCCGGTGGGAACGAACGCCGCAATCCACACCACCCCCCCGACAAGCAGGAAGCAGACGCCGACGAAGACGACGCCCACCTCGAGCACGGACGGCGGCTTGCCACGGGGCGGTGGGTGCCCGCCCTTCGAGAGGGCCACCAACAGGCGGCGGCGTGCGTTGGAACGCTGCGACGGGCGAACGCGCATCTGAGCCAAGCGCATGGGCGTCACTCTATGCCGACCCCCATGCCAAGCAGCGCTAGCGTCCCGATCCAGAAGTCCGGTGACATGAACCGAGCCGCACGGCCGTGACTCCGAGTTCTT
>JACKGW010000016.1 GCA_020631815.1 Planctomycetota bacterium
GATGCGACAGCTCGTGGCCGTGCTGGCCGACGACCGCGACGCGAGCGTCGACGACGTCCTCTTCGAGATGGTGACGTACCCGGACGTGACGGTGCAGGCCATGGCCGCCGACGGCCTCGGGCAAGAGCGCACACAGGATGCCTCGGCACGGCAACGCGTCGCCGACGCCCTCGCAGCGTGTGCGGCCTCCCCCATCCCCGCGGTGCGCTGGAGCGCCCTGCGCTCGCTGATGGCCCTGACCGGACCGGAGGCAGAAGCCGCACGCATCGCGTGGCCGGACGATCCCGATGCGCGCAGCGAAGCCACCCGGCTGCACTGGCATGCGCGCTGCGGCGATCGCGTGCCCGCCGTGATCGCGCGCGCCGAGCGGCTGTGGCGCGAGGGTGTGACGCTCGACGTGCGGTTGGAAGCAGCGGACCTCTTGGCCGAGCACGACGCGCCCACGGCGCCGACGGTGCTCGCGTCGCTCGTGCAGCAGGTCGATGCGCCGAGCCCTCCTGGGGCCGAGGCCCCCACGCGAGCATGGACCGAGGAGGCGCCGCGACGTCGGCGCATCGCCATCGAGGCCACGATGTCGTGGTGGCATCGCGTCGTGGACGCGGCGGGCGGCTTCGATGCGCTGGACGCCTCCACGCGCACGCAGGCGCTCGCGCTGCTCGATCATGCGGTGGAGCAGGTCGCGCGGCCCGTACCCATGGACTCGCGCGACGAGCGTCCGCAGCCGGAGGTCCGACTCGCCCAGTGGTTACCCGATGCGGGGCCCGCGATCGTGCCCCTCGTCGCGAAGCGCCTCGAGAACGACGCGTTCTACGAGCCCGGGACCGGCGTGCGTCTGCTCGCCGACCTGCCGCCCGACGCCGTGCTGCCGGTCTTGGAAGGGCTGGCCCGGCTCGCGCTGGCCAACCTGCCTGCGCGCGGCAGCCTGCTCAGCGCCGTGACGGGCGCGCTCGTGGACGTGGGGCGCATCGCGGATGCCAACTTGGCCCGTCAGCTGCTGTTCGACGAGGACGCCAAGCCCTGGGCGCGTTCGGACATGCTGCGACTGTTGGCGCGCGACCCGTCCGCCTGGGTGCCGAGCTTGCTGGAAGAGGCGCTGCGCTCGGACGACACCGCGTTGCGCGATGACGTGCGGCGCACGCTGGCGGCGCGCCCCGAAGCCACGGCACGAGCGCTGCGCATCGAGGCCTTCTTCCGCGATCCCTACGCCTACGGCCACGATCGCCTGGCAGACCTCGTGCGCGCGGGCGACAAGCCGGCGCTCGAGGTGCTGGCACGTGCGCTCCACGACGAGCGGCATGGCGTGCGTCGACTGGCGCTGGAACAGGTCCGGCCGCGCGTCACGACCTTGCAGTCACCTGAGGTGCTTGCGTTGATCCGCCCTGCGAGCGAGTGGGTGCACGACCCGCTCGAGGTGCAGGCGTACGTACAGGCGCTGCTCGTCCTCGCGCCCGGCGAAGCCGTCACCTGGGTAGCCACGCAGTTCGACCAGCTGGCCAGCGACGCGATCCGCTCCAACTCGCTGCGCATCCTGCAAGAGGTGCGCGGCGCGGGGCCCTCGCGCGCGGCCGTCGATCTGGCGCTCGACACATGGCTGCATGCACCACGGCCGGAGATCTACGACGCCGCGGTGGCCAGCGTGCTGCGCGGCCGCTGGACGTGGCGACGTGCCGAGGTCATCTCGTTCTGGCGGCGCTTGCTGGTGCCGTGGCATCCGCTTCGCAACTTCGCCCTGGACTCCGTGGCCAGCCCCGATGCGCCCGTGCTCACCGACCTGCTCGTGCCGTGGCTGGCTTCGCTGCGGGACAGCGAAGACGACATCACCACGCGTCAGCACCTCGTGGAAGCGCTGGCGCATCAGCCGTGGGACGAGGTCGAAGGCATCCTCGTGGAGGCGGTGTTCGACCCGCTGCTGCCGTTCTCGACGCGCGATGCCGCCGTCGCGGCCATGCAGGGCCGCCTGCGGCCTCCGGCGCGTTGGCGCATCATGCGCTGGCTCGGCTGGCCGCTGCCCGAAGGCGCCGACGCGTCGTTGGTCGCCGACCAGGCCGAGGGCCGCGGCGCCATGGACGACCCCGGCTTGCACGTCGAGCTGGCCGTTGCCGTGGCGCGCGGCGGTGGCTCCGCGATCGCGCGGGCCTTGCTGTCGGCCCTCGATCGCGAGCTGGACCGCTGGATCCGCGCGCAACCTTCGCCGTCGGCGAGTCTCGAAGTGCGCTTGGCCGACCAGCGTGCGCAAGGCGAAGCGGAAGAGCGACTGCGTGCGCTGGCGCGCGGCATCGCCGCGTCCGGGGAAGACGCCGTCGTGCGCGAGCTCCTCGCGCGCGCCTTCGATGGACGCCTGGGCCGCATCGCCAGCCGGCGCCTGGGTGACTTGCGGCGCATCGGCGCCGAGGGGCGTGGGCTGCCGCGGCTCTCGCGACCGGGCAAGGTCGTGGAAGAGCGAGGCGCCTACGACCTGCGTCTCGAGGCGGGCTTGCCGGCGCCGGCCGGGCACATCCTGGGGCAGGTCAAGGCGCTGGACGACGACACGCTGTCGGCGTGCCTCGCCACCGTGATCGACGACGCGCGGCGAAGCGGCGGGCTGGGCCAGTGCCCGGACGCGTACCTCACGATGGCCATCTGCAACCTGCTCGACGCACCCACCCATCGACGCCCGAAGGCCGCGCAGCTGTTGCTCGATCCCCTATCGCGCCTGGCGCCCGGTGCGGGCGGCGTGCGCCGCGTCGCCACGGATGCCTGGATGGGCTGGTGCATCCTCCAGCAGGACTACGAGACCGCAGCCGCGATCGAGCGCGCCACGGTGCACGACCTGCTGCACCGCCAGATCGAGGACGACGAGGCCGACGCCGTGATCTGGCGCCGCTTCCATGCACTGGCCTTGGAAGGCGCCGCGCGCGCCGCTGCCGGAGACGCCGCGGGAGCGGAGACCCTCTGGGCGACGGCGCTGGGCGTGGAGCCGGATCGCCCGCTGCACCTGAACACGGTGGCTTGGTATCGACGGGAGACGAAAGTCGACCTTGCGCGCGCCGAGCGCGACGTGCGGCGCGCCATCGAGCTGGAGTCGCGCGCCGACGTCGTTTCCACGCTGGCCTCGACCGACACGCTGGCGATGATCCTGCTCGATACGGGCCGTCCCGCGGAAGCCGGTCGGCGCCTTGCAGCGCGCCTTCATCGCGCGGAGGCCGATCGCACGGGCATCTACCACTTGCACATGGCCGAGATCGAAGCGGCACTCGGCAGCTGGGGCGCTTGTCACGACGACTTGGTAGACGCGCTGCGGCGTGATCCCGAGTCCGAAGACGCGTGGCGCAAGCTGCCCTGGCACGCCGCGCAGCCCGAAGGCCTGGCGCTGTTCGAGTCCGCCGCGAACGAGGCGCGACGCAACCCGCTCGATCGCTAGCTCGCTACTCCACGCGGACGGGATCGCCGACGCGCACGGTTCCGGGCACGAGCACCGTGGCCCAGATGCCGGCTCGCTGTACCAGCGCAGCCTTCGCACCCGGGCCCACGGAACGCTCCATGAAGCCGCACGGTGCGCAGTCGCCCTGCAGCTCGAGCACGACGGCACCGATATGGAGACGTCCGCCCGCATCGCGCGGCAAGGCGTGCAGCGACACCGTCACGTTGCGGTACGTGGAGCCGCAGGCCACGGGAGCACCCAGCTCGGCGGCCGCTGCATCGAGCTCGCCCTGGGCGACGACCGTGACGGGACGACGGCCACCGAGGTGGTGGTCCCCCACCAAGCCGGCGTCCGTCACCTCGACGGCGTCCAGCGCACGCTGCGGACCGCCGCGAGCGGGCACGACGTGCAGTGCCGTGACGGAGGGAGTGTCGGCCATGGGGCTAGTTCCCGCCTTCGTCCTTCGGATCCGCCAGCGGCTCGCCGGCAAGCCACGCGATGGCCTGCGTCATCCACGCGATCGTGTGCGCCTGGCTCTTGCGGTCCATCTGCGCCGGACGACCGAAGTCGAAGAAGGCCTGCCACAGCACACGGGGGCCCCCGGTGCTGGCAACGAGCACCGGGATCTTCGTGCCGCGCCCGTCTACGACCTGCAGCAACACGTCGGCGCCGTCGGCCACACCCTCGACAGGGTAGGCGAACTCGACACGCCAGCCGTGCTCACCCAGCACCAGCTGCTGCCACCACGAGCGGCTCCAACGCGGCCACTCGACCAAGCGTGAAGCCAAGTGCTTGGCGCCTACGTCGGTGACTTCCGGCGCCAACGTCTTCGGGAACACACCCGGAAGCGGCTGCCCCTGGAACGGAACGGCTTCGCCGACGGGAAGCAGGGGACCGACGACGGGATGCGCGAGCAGCGGATGCACCGTGAGGGCTTCGGTGCCCTTCATGCCGGGCGGGCCCATGCGCACCCAGAGCCCCGTCTTGCCGGCGCGAACGCGATCGGCCAGCTGCGGCCAGAACGAGTCGGGCAGCGCATCGGGATCGATGCGGTCGAGCCAGACCACGTCGATGTCGTTGGCATCGAGCCAATCGCCGTCCGGCGGCCCCGCGAGCTTGTCGAGCCCGCGCGCTTCACCGGCTCCCGGGCCCTCGGCGCCCGCCATGTTGGCGTGACGGTCCGTGTACCAGACCGCGTAGCGCAGCACGGGCACGTCACCCGCGGCCATGATCACGGTCTGGTTCCAGGGCTCGGGGTTGGGAGCAACGACCAACATCGAGCGCGACGTCGTGAGGCGCCGCGGACCGATGTCGGGCCGGTCCTTGGGCGCGATGCCCGCAAGCGAGCTGCCTTCGCCGGTACCCGACGTGGCCCCACCCGTGCCATCCCCACCGCCGGCCGGGCCGACGCCCGGCTCGTTGTCGACGGGAGGCTTCGCATCGAACGCGCCCGTGGCGAACAGCACGCCCAGGGCGGCCAATGCCACCAGGACGATCAGGGCAAATGCACGCATGGCCTCGGTCTCCGGAAAGACGCCCCAAGGCGGGCATTGTGCCCAAGCACGGGGCTTGATGCCGCAGGAACCCGAGCCGGTCTACCTACGAGCGCTTGTACCACTCGACGGGCTTCCCCTGGTGGGCGGCGGTGCGGCCCAGGAGGGCCGCCGTGGCCTCGGCGTCGAGGGGCTTGGCCTCGCGGGCCACGCGGGCGGCCAGCGCGACTTCCTCGACGGACGAGCAGCCGACGATCGTCGTGGAGACGTCGAGGCCGTAGGCGTAGCGCAGGCAGTGTTCGGCCTCGATCCCGCGCTTCACCAGCTCCCCGCTGGCAAACACCTTCATGCCGACGCGGGCGATCCCCTTCTCGACGGCCACGGGCAGGGTCGTCTTGACGAAGGAGAGGCGATGCGGGTCCACGCAGTTCAGCGGGATCAGCAGGCTCTCGAAGGGGTGTTGGCGGATCGCATTGGCCATCACCTCGGGGTCGGCATGGCCCGTCACGCCGATGTGCTTGACCAGCCCCTGTTCCTTGGCGGCCATCAACGCCGCCAGCGGCCCGGACTTGGGGTCGAGCGCGCGTTCCAGGTCGTCCGCGTCCTTGATGGCGTGCACTTGGATGACGTCGAGGCACGACACACCCATGCGCTCGAGGGTGCCCTCCAGATCTCGGCGTGCACCGTCGGCACTGCGCTCGGTCGTCTTGCTGGCCAGCGTGAGCGTGTCGCGTCGGCCCCAGGCCTTGAGCGCATGCCCGACCCGCTGCTCGCTGGCGCCGCGCCGGTACGTGGGCGCGGTATCCAGGTACGTGCACCCGGCCTCGAGAGCCGCAAGCACGACGTCCACGGCCTCGCGCTCGCTCGCGAGCGAGCCCAGCGGGAAGCACCCGAGGCCGAACGCACTGACCTTGCGGCCGGTCTTGCCAAAGGCCCGGGTCGGCATCGGGGCGGAGGCCGGCGCGTCGTCGTCGGCCAGCGCGGGTGCGCCAAGGCCCGCGAGCAACGCGGTCGAGGCGATGCCGCGCAACACGGTGCGGCGGGACGGCTGGTGCGAGTCGACCATCAAGGACGCAGGCGGAACCTTGGTGGGTCGTTCCATCGGGTCCTCCAGCCGGAAGACCCCGAGCCTACGTCAAAGGGCACACGCCGCGCTCGCGCTGCGAGCTGGCTCGATGCGCAGTCGACTAGGGGTACGTGCCGCGAAGGCGCCGGCGGCGGTTCACGATCTTGCGACCGGACTTCGTGGCCATCCGGGCCCGGAAGCCGAGGTGGCGGCGCTTCTTGGTGCTGCGTCGGATGCGGAGGTGCATCGGTCAATCCTCGTGGCTTGGGCGCGAAGGGGGCCCATGTTGGGGGCAGTCGCGACGCCGTCAAGCCCGCGCCACGGCGCGGCCGTATGCTCCCCGCCATGGCGGATGCCCGGTGCCCGGCCTGCTCCACCCCCTACACGCCGCGGGACGTCGCGGCGTACGGGGTCCTTCGGGCTCGCCACGCCTCACGCGGCGGCCCGCTGGTGGAGTACCGCTGCCCGAGCTGCGGGCGGGTCGTGCACCTGATTCCCCATGGCCGGGGGCGCTTCGCCCGCCCCGGCGAACCCCCTGGCCCGCCCCCCGCAGACGCCGAGCTCGAGGCCCCCTGGCTGGACCGCGAGCCCGAGCCGGAGGCCCCGGAGCGGGTCGAACCGGCCGGGGAGCCCCAGGGGGCCCGGTCGCGAGCCGGCCCCGCGACGGCCGAGCCGCCGCGCCCGCGCCCGGCGCCGCTCGACCTCGACGAGGCGCTGCGGCTGCTGGGCCTGGAGCGGGGAGCGACCCGGGCGGATGCCGAGCACGCCTTCCGCGAGCGCTCGCTCTCCTGCCATCCGGACAAGGTCGCCCACCTGGACGAGGACTTCCAACGCCTCGCCGAGGCCAAGTTCCTGGCGCTGAGCGAGGCCTTCGACCTGGTGGTGGCCGCCATCGGGTGAGGGCGCGCTCGTCAGGGCACGTGAAGGGCACTTGGAGCAGTGACGCCCGCCCCCGCGGGCGCGAGGAGGATGGGGCCCCATGAAGGTCTTCGACCAACCGCCCCGGGGCGGCTCGCCCCTGCTGTTCGTGGCGGGCCTCGCCCTGCTCGGCAGCCTCTTCCTCCTCGCCAACCCGTACGGCAACGCGTTCTACGAGGGCTGGCCCTGGGACGCCTTCCGACCCGACGGCCCGCCGCTGCGCTGGGGCCTGGCGGCGCTGTGGGCGCTGACCGGGTTCGTGGCGCTCGGCATGTCGCTGCTGCCGTCGCAGGGAGCGCGCGGGTCGATCCTGGCCGTGCTGGGCGCCGGACTCGTGGCGGCCCTGGCGCTCACGCCGACCAGCCTGTTCGCACCCACCGCGCATGTCGGCCAGCTGCTGGCGGTTGCGGTGATGGCCGGCTGCTTGGTGCGCTCCGGGGAGGCGGACAGCGGAAGCTCGGCGCGCGTCGGCGCCGCATGCGGCGCGATCCTCCTCTTGCTGCACGTCGCGCTCTTCGCCTCGACCTCCAACGTCACACCGCTCGCAGGCCTGGACCGCGTGCGCGCCGACGTCATGCACCTGGGGGAAGACGGCGTCGGGCTGGACGCGGCACTCCGCGTGGGCCCGGCCATGACCGTGCCGCTGGCGAGTGCGGCCCTTGCACTCGCTGCCCTGCTGGGCGTGCTCGCCGGGCTTGGCCTCCACGCACGCTGGCTGGGTCGCTTCGGCTGGTTGTTCGCCGCCATCGGCATCCTCTGGCCGACGTTGTCCGTGCCGTTCGTGGATGGACCCCTGGATGCGGCCACGCTCGAAGCCGCCGCACGCAGCGCGCTCGTCGACCGCGGAGGCGCGCTGTTCCTGATCGTGAGCGCGCTCGTAGCCGACCTGTTTCCCCGACGGAGGCCCGCATGAACGCGTCGTACACCGTCGAGCCCGATATGCCGCCGCGCGAGCGTCACACGCTGTCCGCGCACGAACACCGCTTGGCCACACCCGAGCCCACGCCGCCGGACTGGGACCGAGGACCCCTGTCGTTCCTCCGCTGTCCGCGCTCGACCTATGTGCTGGCCCTCGTGTTCGCCCTGCTCGCGCTGTGGCTGCGCTTCGACCCGACCTACGGCGCCAAGACGTTGGGGGTCGGTGATGCCTCGAAGGGCCACGCGCTCGCGTGGTTCACCGACGCAGACGGTGCGTTCGCGTGGACCGGCTCGCCCGCGCAACGGGAAGCCGTCAGCTGGCTCGTGCTCGCCCTGGGCCTGGGGTTGGTGGTCCTGCTGAAAGCCGGCCGCACGCGCGGCGTCCTGGCCGTGTTCCTCGCCGCGCTCGGCGCCCTCTTCGTGACGAGCCCGACGGTCGGCAGCCTGACCGGGCTGGCGCTTGCCGCCGGCTCCGCCCTCGTCGCGGGCGCGCTGCGCGTGGCCCGCGCTGCGCGGGGGGACGGCACGTGGCGCGTGCTCGCGGCGGGCTTCGCGGTGCTGATCGCCGCGCTGTTCGTCGCGCCGGGCCACGAGGAAACCACCATCGGCTACCAGCCACCGGTCTTCGTCGCCGTCGACGCCCTGCTCGCGGGCGGCGATCTCGGCGGAACGCTGCTGGCGCAGGGGCCGCAGCTGCTCGGCGCCCTCATGGCGATCCTCGCCTTGTTCGGGCTGCTCGGCATTTCGAGCCGCTGGCTGGCCGACCTCGGCGCCCTCGTCCTCGTGCTCTTCGTCGGCGTGGGCATCGCCCACGCCATGGTGGACGGCGCTGCTGGAAGCGCCCCGCCGGAAGCGCTGGATGGGTTTGCGGCCTCGCTGCACCACCTCGGCAGCTGGCTGCGCGCCGATCTCGTGGCTTTGGCCCTGGTCTTGGCGGCCGGTGTGGGCGAGGCCAGCCGCCGCGGACACGCCTGACGCCGCGAGACCTGACGAAGTCCCGAAGCCGCGCAACCCTGCTAGGTTGGATCGCGTTCGGACATGTGCCGTCCGACGTTCGTCGGGGGGGCTGGAGTCCCGAATTGCTCGTCCTTCGCCTCACGTCCGGGTCCGAGAGCCGACAGGTCCGCCTCGCCCGTGACGAGGTGACGTTCGGCTCGTCTCCCGTCGCCGACATCACGCTGCAGGGCGTGGGCTGGGCCGACGAAGTCGCCCGGGCCCGCATCGTGGACGGCCAGCTGCTCGTGGTCACCGCGGGAGGCGCGCGGGGTCGGGTCCCGGCCGGGGGGCGCTTCACGCTGGGCCCGGTCCACGTCGAGGTGCTCTCGATCGGGGCCGCGGACCTGGGGGCCGGCATCGCCTTTGGCGACTACGACGACGACCCGGTCAGCACGGCGGACCGACCCGCGACCTTCGCTCTCGAGCCCGACCCGGTGGCTCCGGCCCGCGCGCCCGCGCCGCCGTCGACCTGGCCCACCTGGCCCCCGGCGGGTGCACGCACGACGGGCGCCGCGGCGCAGGCCGCAGCGGGCACGACCACCCCAAGCGCACGGCCCGACCTCGATCGCACCCAGGTCGACATGCCGTCGCCCGAGACGCCCGCCGGCGCTGCGACACCCGACCCCGCCGCCGAAGACCCGACGGCCCACCGCCCGGGCGCACGAAGTCACTCGCTCGTCGCGCCCACGTTCGCCGAGTCGTTGGTGACGAGCCTGCGACGTGCGCCGTTCTTCGTGCTGTCGGCCGCAATGCATGGCCTCGTGTTCCTGCTCGTGCTCATGCTCGTGGACACGACAGACGACGACGCGCGCAAGAGCGGCCTCGGCACGCTCGAAGCGGGCCTCGCGGTGGACGAAGACATCGGCGAGCTGCCCGACGAGATCGAGGCCGAGGACCTTGCCGAGGAGCTGCCCGACTGGACGGACACGCTCGCCGAGCTGCCCGAGCCCGTCATCGAGACGCCGCCCACGGAGTCCGCACCCGAGAGCGATCCGTTGGCGCAGCTGGCCCGCGAGATCGAGAGCTCGGAGGTCAACCCGTCCGCGATTGGCGTCAACCCCACGTCGGATCTGTTCCGCCGCCGCGCGCCCAAGCGCAACGTCCAGCGCACGCCGCCCACACCCACGCTGAAGGACATCGAGCTGATGCAGCCGTTCGCGGGTGGGCATGCGACCACCGCCAACCGCCGCGCGGCCGACATCGTGCGCGACATGGTCGGGCGAGGACGTCGTGGGTCGGGCGCCACGCTCGACGACATCCGTGGCGACGACTTGCTCGTCGTGACCGGGTCGTTCGACAAGATCGGTCGTGTGCTCGAGTCGCTTCGCTTGCCGTACAAGCGGAAGAACCCCTACGAAGTCCGCGACCTCACGGAGGCCGACTTCGAGACGTTCAAGGTGATCTTCTGGAACTGCGGCGACCCGCTGCCCCAGGACGACATGACCGCGGTGGCCAAGCGCTTGGAGACGTTCGTCCGGCACGGTGGCTACTTGTTCACGACGGACTGGGCGATCCAGCACGTCCTCATGCGCGCGTTCCCCGGCTACGTCACGTCGACGGGCCGCGGCATGTCGCTGCCCGAGACGATCGTCGACATCGAGCCCGCACGCGGCAGCTCGGACCATCCGCTGCTCGACGGCGTGTTCTTGCCCGACGTGCGCGGTCGTTGGTGGTTGGAGGAGCTGGCTTTCGACGTGGGCATCGGTCCGCGTGGTCGCGGCCATGTGGAGCCGCTGATCTCCAGCAAGATGCTGCACGACACGCTGGGCGTGAGTCCGTACGTCGCCGTCACGTTCAAGTACGGACGCGGTCGCGTGCTCCACGCCATGGGCCACTACTTCCAGGAGGCCGGCAACGTCGCCGGCGCCGTCGCCTCCCAGCGCCTCGCCCTCAACTTCGTCCTCGAGCGCATGGGCCGCAGCGAGAGGTAGTGGAGCGCGGGGTCTGATCCCGTGATGCGGTGCTGCGCAGCAGCGCCGCGGGCACGGGGTCTGAACCCAAGCGCGGACATCACATGCATGTTCCGCGCTGCCGCGCGGAGTCTGCGCTCGGGCTCACGCCCTCGCGGCAGAGGGGCTATTCCGTACCCCCTCTGCACTCCTCACGGGGTTCAGACACCTCCGCGCGTCTACACCACGTACACGATCGCGCTGCCTACGTGGATGCCGAGCAGCAGCAGGTACATCGCACGCCACGCGGGGTGCGCGGTGCCGCCGCGCGCGAGGGCCTCGGGATCGCGCACCAAGCTGATCGCCGCCACGAGCCCGAGCGCCAACAAGACCGCCGCAAGCACACACCACGAGACAAGCGGCGCGTGCAGCCAGCCGAGCCACGCGCCCAACGGGAACAGCACGAACGGAAGCACCAGGAACGGCGCAATGAAGCGTGCGGCGGGCCCCAAACCCCAAACCACCGGCAGCGTGCGGCAGCCATGCGCACGGTCGCCCTCGACGTCGGCGAAGTCCTTGGTTGCCGCCGCGCCGAGCACGAACAGGAACGCGATCGCACCCAGGGCCCACGGGTCGGAGACCTCGAAGGGCGACACGACCAGGGACCAGCCGGCCACCGGCACGAGGTAGCCGCGCGGGATGGCGATCGTCAGCAACGCGCCGACGAGCGAGGCCTTCGTGCGCCACGGCGGCGCGCTGTACATCCACGTCGCAGCGACGCCGATCGCGACACAGGCTCCGAACGGGATGCTGGCCACGAACGCCAAAGCCAGCGCGAGCACCGCAAGAGCGTGCCCCAGCCGCAGCGCGCTCGCCACGCTCGCGCGTCCCGACGGAACGGGGCGCTCCGGCTTGTTGACCGCGTCGATCTCGGCATCGAACGCCTGGTTCCACGCGTTGCTCGCGCCCGTGGCGGCGAGCGCAGCGACCACGCCCAGGCCGACGGTCAGGGCATCGACGGGCACACCGGTGGCCGCATGCGCGGCCAGGGCTCCGGCCAACGAACCGACGGCGGGCGCCAGCAACGTGAACGGACGAACGAGATCGAGGATCGTCCGCCCGTCCACGGCGCCTGCGTCAGACTTCCTTCACGCAGCGGAAGCCGATGGTCTCGAACTTGTCCTTGGGCGAGGCGCCCAGGCGCACCGAGGCATCCAGCAGATCGGACGGGTCGTTGTAGCAACCACCCTTGATCACGTGGATGGTCTCGGACTCGTCCTCGTCCGTGGTGGCCGTCCACTCCCAGACGTTGCCCGCAAGGTCGGTGACGCCGTAGGGGCTGGAGCCACCCTGCTCGTGCGCCGTCACCGGATCGGTGCCGCCGGCGACCGGGTCGCGACCGAAGCACGCGCGCTCGTCGTTGGCGCCGTCTTCGCCCCAGGGGAACGGGCGACCGTCGATGCCGCGCAGCGCCTTCTCCCACTGCTCTTCCGTGGGCAGCTGCTTGCCAACCCAGCGGCTGTACTTGAGCGCGTCGTTGACGCTGACGCCGACGACGGGTGCATCGGGGTCGCTGAAGTGTTCCTTGCCCCAGTTCTTGGGGAAGCGGTAGCCCGTCGCGCGGCAGAACGCCTCGTACTGGCGGTTCGTGACGGGGTACTTGTCGATGTAGAAGGCGGGCAGCGTGCGCTGCTCCTTCGCGGCCCCGAACAGGAACGTGCCCGCGGGGATGAGCATCATCGTGCCGTGGTCTTCGACGGCTTCCACGAGGATGGGCGCGAACGTCGGCTCGGCCGGTGCGACCTCGTCGGCCGGCGCGTCGGCTTCCGCGGGCAGCCCAGGCTCGATGCCCTTCTGCGCGAAGAACTCCTCGAGGTCGAGCAAGCGGTCGTCGACCGCATCCCACTCGTCGCCCGTGAGCGCGCGGTGGTGCTCGAGCCAGTACTTCGCACGCGTGAAGTACTCGATCTGGCCTGCCTCGTCCTCTTGCTCGAAGCCCAGCTCGAACGCGAGGATGCCGAGGTAGACGCACTCGGGGTCTTGGCGCTGCTCGGGGCGGGCGAACCACGCCTCGAGCTCGGCCAAGATGGCGGCCTCGTCGAGGGGCTCGACACGCAGGGCGTCCACGTACTTGGCGTAGACGTACTCGTTGATGGCGCGGATCCGCTCGTTCACGAGCCTGGTTCCTCCGTGCACCCCGATTCGCAGGGGCGAACGCGACAACCTACCCCGTGCCCGCCCGAGGGCCCTGGATTGGGCCGCGCGTGCGCCGCCGGATCCGCGGATCGAGCGAAACCTCCGTGGGGCCCCCCCGACAGCGCACGTTCCGCGGGGGGCGTGTCCCCCGCCGGGGACGAGTCGGGGCCGCTCCCGGGCCCCCTCGCCTGCCGGGTCGGGGCCCGCCGCCCGAAGGGGCTTCCTAACCTATTTATTTACAGTGGTTTAGGAGATCGACCTGGCGAAGGGCCGGAAATCCGGTCAGTGCGGGACTTTTGCGGTGCCGTTGGCCCGGAAATCGCGTCTGAACGGGTGAGGACCGCGAGTCCACCCGGTTTGCCGAAGAGAAAGGAAGCAAACACCCGCTCGCGGGACCTGGCCCAGACAGGGCCTTGCCGAGTGGCGAGGCGCCGACCGGGCGAAGGAGCGAGTCATGCGCGGCAAGATCTTCACCCCCGAAGAAGCCAACCGGATGCTGCCCCTCGTGGCACGTATCGCGGACGACATCGTCCGGACGTACCGCCAGGTCCACGACGCCCTGCGCCAGCTGGACGCTTCCAAGCAGGCAGCCGCCGAGGCCCACGGGGCCGAGGCGATCCGCCTCGAGAGCGAGATGCGGGCGCATGACGCGCGGGTAGCCGAGCTTCTGGACCGCTTCCAGGGCCTGATCGAGGAGATCGAAGCCCTCGGCGGGACGGTCAAGGACTACGAGCGCGGGTCCGTGGACTTCTACGGCGAGCTGGACGGCGAGATCGTCTACCTCTCCTGGAACCCCGGCGACGAGCAGATCGGGTTCTGGCACCCCCTGGAGGACGGCTCCGAGGAGCGGCGTCCCCTCCCGACCACGATCACCCTCTGATCGCCCTCTTCGGTCCGTCTCCCCGCACCCCCGCCGCCGCGTGACTGCTATCTTGCGCGGCTCGCCCGACCTCCAGGGTCCGGGCGCGGCAAGGCGGATCCGGGCCCTCCTACGGCGTCGGGAACGCCGTGGGAGGTGCCATGGACGAGCTCTTCAGCCCCGAGTCGCTGGTCTGGCGCGACAAGGCACGTGAAGTTGCGCAGAAGGTCGTCCGACCGAAGGCCGCTCACTACGACCGCATCCAAGAGTACCCCTGGGAGATCCGGGACGCGCTGGCCGAGGCCGGTCTGTTCGGCGTGTGGATCCCCAAGGAGTTCGGCGGCCACGGCGGCGGCGTGCTCGAGCTGTGCCTCGTCGTCGAGGAGCTGTCGCGTGCGTGCGGCGGCATCGGCGTGCTGTTCGCGGTCAACGCGCTCGGCTCGTTCCCGATCCTGCTCGCCGGCACCGAAGAGCAGAAGAAGCGCTACCTGCCGGACATCGCGTCGGGCAAGCGGCTGATCGCGTTCGGTCTCTCCGAACGCGGCGCGGGCAGCGACGCAAGCGGCCTCGCCACGCGCGCCGTCGAAGACGGCGACGAGTACGTGCTCGACGGCTCGAAGAAGTGGACCACCAACGGTGGCGCCGCCGACATCTACAGCATCTTCGCGGTCACCGACCCGACCAGCGCCAGCCGCCGCATCTCCGCGATCATCGTGGAGAAGGGCGACCCCGGTTTCGAGATCGGTCGCGCCGAAGACAAGATGGGCATTCGCGCAGTGCCCGTCGTCGAGCTCCATTTCAAGGGCTGCCGCGTGCCGAAGGACCGCCTGCTCGGCGGCCGCGCCGGGATGGGCTTCAAGCACGCCATGATGACGCTCGACCGCGCGCGTCCGGGCGTGGCTGCCCAGGCCGCCGGCCTCGCGCGTGGCGCCCTCGAGCTGGCCACCGTCTACGCGATGAAGCGGCACCAGTTCGGCCAGTCCATTGCCAACTTCCAGATGATCCAGCAGATGCTCGCGGACATGGCCACGCAGGTCGAGGCCGCTCGCCAGCTCGTCTACGCGTCCGCGCGCGCCTGCGACGCGGGCGTGCCCTCGCTCACGAAGATGGCCGCCATGGCCAAGCTGTTCGCCACGGACGCCGCCATGCGCGTCACGACCGACGCCGTCCAGGTGTTCGGCGGCTACGGCTTCATGCGCGACTACCCCATCGAGAAGTTCATGCGTGACGCCAAGATCACGCAGATCTACGAAGGCACGAACCAGGTGCAGCGCCTCGTCGTGGCGCGCAACCTCATGAAGGAAGCCTCCGGCCTCGCTGATCTCGAGGCCTACATGCCGCTTCCGGACCATCCGAACACCTTGCTCGATCAGGAGCGTGCGGCCGCCGAGGCCGCCAACCCGGCCTGATCCGGAACGAGACACCATGAACTCTTCCACCGTCGACCCGTCCGTGTCCGAGAGCGAACGTCGCAACGAACAGCTCGCCAAGTGGGTGCGCATCGGGATCGTTGCCACGATCGCCCTGCTCATCCTCTGGCTCGTCCTGGAGATCGTCGGCGATCGCAAGGAAGCGGCCGTCAACGAGTCGTGGGACCAGCTGTCCCAGCTCCGGGCCGACCTCGAGCCCGAGCGTGACGACTTCTGGTTCGGGCTCCGCGGCACGGCGGACGCCACGCGCCAGCGCTACATCGGTGCGCTCGAGAGCTTCCTCCAGCAGAAGGAAGGCGAGATCGGCACCACGCTGCAGGGGCAGGCGCGTTGGCAGCTTGCACGCACGCTGACCAACCACCTCCTCGGCAGCCCGCAGCTGCTCGAGAAGGCCAAGCGCGACGACTACTACAAGCGTGCGCTTGCCCAGCTGCAGCACATCAACTCGCAGCTCCCCGACTTCCCGCTCAACGAGACGCGCTGGAACGTCGACGATCCGGCCAAGCTCACGCTCACGCGCCAGTTCATGCAGTTCCTCGAGCGCAACCGCGACTGGGAGTCCAAGCACCTGCCGCAGGCCAAGCAGCCCGACGGCGACGTGACGTTGGTCTTCCGCACCACGCGCGGCGACCTGCGCCTCAAGCTCTACGCGACCGACGCCCCCACCGCGGCCGAGGCCCTCAAGGCCCGGGTGATCGCCGGCGGCTACGACGGCGTCAGCTTCTTCATGCGCGAGGGCAGCGCCACGGAGAAGGAGCTGTCGTCCACGTGGGTGCGCCTCGGCCACTCCGACGTGCTCGACCCCAAGCCCTACGACCGCGACGGCCAGCTGCCGCTCGGCGAGGAAGTGTCGCGTCGCGGGCGCGTCAACGACGAGAGCCGCAACACGATCCTCCATGAGCGTGGCGTGGTCTCGGCATGGCACGACGGCGCCACGGAGTACGACGATCCCCAGGATCTCGTGTTCCTGACCCGCCGCTCGCCGTCGATGGACTACGAGTACACGCCCATCGGTCGTCTCGTCGACGACGCCTCGCTCAAGGTGCTCGACGCCATCTTCGGCTCCGCCCTGTGGAGCGAGGACGCCGACACCAAGAACGCCACGGGCGCCAAGTACGCCAACCTGCTCGAGGTGTTCCAGGTCCCGGTCGTCGTGGTGAAGGCCATGGCCTACGACGCCAGTGGCAAGCTCATCGCCCCCGCCGAGGGCCAGGCCGCCGCGTCGCGCGTGGCCCCCACCGCGGACGAGCAGTCCCTCTCCGGCCTTGCTGCCGACGCCTACAAGGTGGACGTCCCCGAGCGCCCGGTGCTCGAGGTCCCCGGTGATGACGCCGGCGACAACCAGGCGCCGGAGGATGGCGACGCCGGCAACGACGCGGACAGCGGCGGCGACGACGACAAGCCCGAAGACACGGACGGCAACTAGCACCCTTCCCCGGACTTCAGGGCCCGGAGCTTGGTCCCCGGCTAGCTCGCCGGCGCGCTCGCGCCAATCCCTGCACCATGCAAGGAATCGCCAGTGGCGCTCCCGACACACCCGCGGGTCGGACGCTCGCCCGGGCTAGGCGCCGAACAGCTCGAGCAGCCGATCCAGGTCACGCGCGTCGTGGTACGCGATCTCGATGGTCCCACCGCTGCCCTTCGGCAGGATACGGACTTTAGTCCCTAGCGCCTTCCGGACACGATCCACCACGTCGGCCACGTAGGGGTTTTCAGTCGTCGCCGGCTTGGCTCGCGGCGCCCCTGCACTGCTTGAGTCGCCAGCCGTGCGCCGCTCGATTTCGCGCACGGACCACCCAGCCTGGACCGCCTCCCGGGCGAGGCGCAGACGACGGTCAGGAGTTTTCGCGCGAAGCAACGCGCGAGCGTGCGCGCCGGACAGCGCACCCGCCTCAACCATCGTCTGCACCTCGTCGGGGAGCTCGAGCAACCGGAGCAGATTGGCGATGGTGGCCCTGGCCTTGCCCACGCGCTCGGCGACCGCCTCCTGCGTCAGCTCCAGGTTGCGCATCATCGCGCGAAGCGCACGAGCCTTCTCGATCGCATTCAAGTCCTCGCGCTGCAGGTTCTCCACCAGCGCCAGGGTCTGCATTTCGGGGTCAGTGGCGGGCCGCACCACTGCGGGGAGCGTGGTCAGGCCCGCGAGCGTCGCGGCGCGCCAGCGGCGCTCACCGGCAATCAGCTCGTAGCCCCGAACGCCACGGCGCACGACGATGGGCTGAAGGACCCCATGCTCCTTGATCGAGGCCGCCAGCTCCTGGAGCGCCTCGTCATCGAAGACTTCGCGCGGCTGGAAGGGGTTCGGGACGATCTCGCTGATGGCGATGGCCAGCGGCGCAGCGCTCGGCGCCGGAGGGGCTTCGGCGGGCGCGACGGGCGCTGCCTTGGGCTTGGCCGGGGCTACGGTGCCGCGCGGCGGGGGGGCGAGCTCCTCGGTCGCACCATCCGTGGTCTTGATCAGGCCGCTCAGTCCGCGGCCCAGGCGCTTGGGCTTCATGATTGGCTCCCAGGGTCTCGATCCTCAAAGTAGCGGGGGGGCGGGACAGCCCCACAGGTCGTGGGATCGGATGGCGCGGGAGCCCGGGCGAGGGCGCGGCGTGTTTCCCGGGAAACATCCACCGCGAAGGTCACGCCCCCCATGTTTCCCGGGAAACAACCGCGTCCACCCGACCCCCCGCCGGTGTAGGACATCCAGAGATGGCTGCCCACGCCCTCGCTTCGCTGCGCTTCATGTGGCGTACCCCCATGAGCTGGGGTCTCGGCGCCGTCGGCGTCTTCGTCGGCTGGTTTGGGGTCGCCTTGGCGGTCCTGGCCCTCCACGACGACCCGGATCGGCGGGCCCACGTTGTCGCCAGCTCGGCAGCCCTGGCCGCCACGCTGCTCCTCCTGTGGTGCCTGGCGCGGCTGCTCGGCGAGGATCGACGCGGCGGGTTCGCCCTGGCAGCGGATTCGGCAGGCCCCGGGCCGGGAGGCCGGATCATGGGCCGCTGGCTCGGATGCTCCGCGGGCGCGGCGCTCCTGGGCGTGGTTGCGACGCTCCTGGCCGGGTGGGTTGCTCGAGCTCCCATGAGCACGTCACTATACTTGTCGAGTGCATATAGTGTCTCCTTGCTCCTCCTCGCGGCCTGGACATGCCTCCTGAGCCCTGTTCTTGGGCCTGGGCGAGCCGCCGCGGCCGGAGCCGCGCTGTACCTGATGGGGCACTTGCCCTGGGGTCGCCCACCTCTGGGCCAGGGGCTCGCGGGCCGGGTGGTGGGCGCGCTGCTCCCGCGACCGCCCCTCGTGGAGTCACCTCTGGCGGCCGCACCGGCCTCGCTGCTCGCGGCCGTCGGGCTCGCACTTCTGGCAGCCCTGGTCGCGGAACGGGTCCGATCGACCGATCCCATGATCTGATCAAGGCTGGATGACCTCGGACTTCCGGCCGGGGCGGCACGAGACCTTCGAGGATCGACACCCACCACGTGCGCTACGGCATCTTCGCGGACATCCACGCCAACGAGCCGGCTCTCGATGCCGTTCTCGCCGCCCTCGAGGCCGAGAAGGTCGATCGCCTTCTCTGCCTGGGCGACCTCGTGGGCTACGGGGCCGACGCTCGCCGCTGCGTCGAGAAGGTGCGGGCCCTGGACATCCCGGTCATTGCCGGCAACCACGACTGGGCCGTCGCCGGAAGGCTTGGGCTCGAGTACTTCAACCCGCACGCCCGTGCGGCCGTGATCTGGACCCGCGGTGAGCTGGACGACGAGGCGGTGCGCTGGCTGGCGTCGCTGGAGCCGATCGACACGGTGGGGGACCTGACGCTCGCCCACGGCACGGTCCACGAGCCCGAGCTGTTCGAGTACATGACCACGGGCTACGACGCCTATCGCTCGTTCGCGGCGATGAAGACGGACGTCGGCTTCGTGGGCCACAGCCACGTGCCGGTTGCGTTCTTCTTCGACGGCACCGCGGTCACCTACAGCGTGGAGGCGGACCTCACGCGCGGCGATCGCCGCGTGATCGCGAACCCGGGTTCGGTCGGCCAGCCCCGCGACGAGGACCCGCGGGCGTCGTACCTCGTGTACGACGACGAGGATGGCCGGCTGCTGCAGCGGCGCGTCGAGTACGACATCGAAGAGGCGGCTCGGCGCATCCTGGACGCCGGGCTACCGCCCATCTTGGCCGAGCGGCTGCACGTCGGCAGGTAGGCGCGGGATCCCGGCACCCGGTCCCTGCGGGTCCGGGGCGGCATGAGGCCGGTATCCTCGGCCTCCCGGACGAACTCCGGAGGAGGAACCCCATGGACGGCGACGATCGCACCGTCTTCCACGTGACGGCCGACGGCGTGGAGCTGGAGTTCGAGGGAACCGAAGAGTTCGTCACGCGTCAGGTGGAGCGCTTCCGCGGCTTCCTCGAGCGCGCCATCGGCTTTGCGGCGACGGGTCAGGCCACGCTGGAGGCACCCGACGTCGCCGTGGCCAACACACCCGCGTCGATCGTCGCGTTCTCCGACTTCGCCGCAGCCAACCCCGTGCGTGACGGACGCGGCGCCATCCAGGAGCGCATCCTGATGGCGATCTATCACATGGAACACAACGTCGGGCGCCCGGGCGCGACGACGGACGATATCTCGTTCTGCTTCTCGCAGGCCGGTTGGGAAGAGCCTGGGTCGTTGCACAACCACCTCGGCATCCTCAAGCGCAAGAAGGGTCTGCTCGACGACTCCGCCGGTCGGGGGCTCTATCGCCTGAGCGAAGCTGGTCGCGAGTACTGCTCCCACCGGTTCCGGTAGGAACTACGCGTCGGGCTCGGCAAGCAGGCCGAGCACCGTGTCGAGCACGTTGCGCCCCGCAGGCGTAGCGACGAGTCGCAGCCCCGCGCGCCGCACGAGGCCCTGGGCCTCCAGCGACGAGAGGGCTTGCGCGCGCGTGACGGCCACGTCGACACCGGTCCGCTCGCGGACGAGCTCGATGTCGACACCCTCCGCCAAGCGCAGGCCCATGAGCAGGTGCTCGACGGCGCGCGCGTCGGCCTCGACCTCTTCTTCGAACGAGACGGGTACGTCGCCCGCGCGAACCCGTGCCACGTAGCGGGCGGGGTCGTCCTCGAGCTTCCAGCGCTTGCCGCGGACGTGACCGTGGCCCCCGGCTCCCACGGCGATCCAGTCCGCGTTGCGCCAGTACGCCAGGTTGTGTTGGCTCTCGTTGCCGGGCGTCGCGAAGTTGCTGATCTCGTAGCGCTCGAGGCCCGCTGCCTCCAGGATCTCGGCGGTGGCGTCCAGATGGGCGAGCTCGCGATCCGGGTCGGGGCCCGGCAGGCGGCCCTCTTCCCACGCCCGCGTGAAGGCCGTGCCCGGCTCGTAGGTAAGCACGTACGCGCTTACGTGATCGGGCGAGAGATCGACGACGCGGCGCACGTCGGCACGCTGCTCGCCCAGGCTCTGGCCCGGGATGGCCAGGATCAGGTCCAGCGAGAGACGCGGCATGCCGGCGCGACGCAGGATCTCGATGGCCCGCACCGTGTCCGCAGGCCCGTGCGCACGTCCCAGCGTGGCGAGGTGCGTGGGATGGAAGCTCTGGGCGCCGAGGCTCACGCGATTCACGCCTGCGGCCATCAAGGCCTCGACCTTGGCGATCTCCAGCGTTCCGGGATTGGCTTCGACCGTCCACTCCACCAGCTGCGGGCCACGCACATGACGTCCGATGGCTTCGGCCTGCCGCGCAATGACGTCGACGCGACCGTGCGTCGGCGTACCGCCGCCCACGAACACGGTCTTGGCCCGCAGCCACGGGGACCACGCCTCGAGCTCGGCCTCGAGCGCCTCCAGGTAGGGACCCATCTCCGCATCACGACCTGCGTACGAGTTGAAGTCGCAGTACGGACACAGCTGCCGACAGAACGGCATGTGCACGTAGAGGTGCTCGATGGGGGCGTCGGCGCGCGACGCGACGGCCTCGGGCCACGTCGCGCGCGAGACG
Organism: Planctomycetota bacterium; assembly: GCA_020631815.1. Lineage (GTDB taxonomy): Bacteria > Planctomycetota > PLA2 > PLA2 > JAEUHO01 > JACKGW01. The sequence goes on from JACKGW010000016.1 coordinate 21,120, forward strand.
ACGGTCACGGACGTCCCGACATCGACTGGCGCAGTCGCCCCACGGCCTCGTGCTCGAGCTGGCGCACCCGCTCGCGGGAGATCTCGAGCTTGCGCGCGATCTCGCGAAGCGTGAGCGGCGCGTCGTGCTCGCCCAGCCCGTAGCGCATGCGCAGGATCGTTGCCTCGCGCGCTCCGAGGCGATCGATGTGCTCGTGAAGCTCGGCCCGCTCGAACGAGCTGAAGTCGATCAAGTCCGGCCGCTCGGCGCGCGGGTCCACCACGGCGTCCACCGTCTCGAAGAGAAGGTCCAGCGACACGGCCGACGTGCCGGGCAGGCTGTTCTCGTAGAGGCGGAGGATGAGCTTGCGGCGACCCACCGGCGGGTTCATGGCGTCCACGAGCTCGTCGGGCTCGGGAGCGCGGCCGTTCTCCTGCTCGAAGGTGCGGGCGAAGGCCCGCCAGCGGTTCAGCTCTTCCGCCATGTAGGACGGGATGCGAACCGTCTTCACCTTGTTCATCAAGGCGCGACGCACGGCTTGCTTGATCCACCACGTGGCGTAGGTGCTGAAGCGCGTGTCCATGTCGGGGTCGAACTTCTCGACAGCATGGACGAGACCGACGTTGCCTTCCTCGACGAGGTCGGGGAGCGACAGACCGCGGCCGCTGTAGCGCTTGGCGACCGAGACGACCAGCCGCAGGTTGGCCAGGATCATCTCGTTGCGCGCTTCCATGGCGTCGACGTGGTCCACGTCCTGCGCCTGGATACGGCGGGCCAGTGCCTTTTCCTGGTCGGCGTCCAGCAGGGCATGCCGCTGGATCTCCTTCAGGTAGGTGTCGAACGATGCCTCGCTGCGCGCCATCACGAGATGTTAGTCGGCCGTTTCGGGCCTGGGACGTGAGCCCGAAGCCAGCACGTCGCGGTAGATGGCTTCGTAGCGCGCCACGACGGGCTCGCGGGCAAACCGCGTGACGGCCGCAGAACGGGCCGCGGCGGCCATGACAGCCAGCTGTTCGGGTTCGGCGAGGAGGTCGAGCGCGTAGCGGCCCATGTCCGGCAGGTCCTCCGGCGGGACGAGCCGTCCCGTGACGCCGTCCTCGATGACCTCGGGCAGACCGCCTGCCTTGGTGGCCAGCGGCACCGCGCCGCACGCCATCGCCTCGAGCGCCGCGAGCCCGAACGACTCGTAGCGACTCGGCAAGAGGAAGAGATCGGCCGCGGGCAGCAGGTTCTCCACGTCGCTCTGCGCACCCAGGAAGCGCACGTGCGAACGCAGGCCCAGCGTCTGCACCCGCGCCTCGCAGGCCGCGCGGTCCGGCCCATCGCCGACGAGTACGAGTGTCGCGGGCCGCTCCGCAGCAACTTGGGCGAACGCGTCCACGACCAGCGGCGTCTGCTTCACCGGGCGGAAGTTGCTGACGTGCATGAGCACGCTCTCGCCCCCGCGCGCGAAGCACCCGCGCAACGGGCTCGGGCGAATCGGATGGAAGCGCTCCCCGTCGACGAAGTTCGGAACGATGTCGAGCTTGCGATCGATGCCGAAGACGCGCCGCGTCTCCTCCGCGAGGTACTCCGAGACGCAGGTGACGCGATCCGAACGCGCGAGCGCGTAGCGCGTCACGCGGGTGTACGACGGATCCTGCCCGACCACCGTGATATCGGTGCCGTGCAGCGTGGTCACCACGGGGACGCGACGCGGCCGCAGCATGTCCTTCACGGCCAGCGCCGCCATCGCGTGCGGGATCGCGTAGTGCGCGTGGATGAGATCGAGCCCCACGTCCTCGGCGACTTCGGCGACGCGGGAGGTCAGCGCCAGGTCGTAGGGCGGGTAGCGGAACAGCGGATACGACGACACGGCGACTTCGTGCAAGTGCACGCGCTCGTCGAAGGGATCGTGTCGCGCGGGCGGTGCGTAGCTGAAGAGGTGCACCGTATGACCGCGCTGGGCCAGGCCCTGCGCCAGCTCCACGGCCACCACACCGGAGCCGCCGAACGTCGGGTAGCAGAGGATCCCGACCGAGAGCGGGCGCTCGGAGGCGTCGGTCACAGGACGGCCCAGCCTCGCTTGCGGAACGCCTCGAGCGGATCGTCGATGGGGACCATGCGGTCCACACGGAAGGGCTCGCCGTAGGCCGCGCCGATGCGCGAACCCCAGTACGCGTAGCGCGCTTCCAGCCGCCGCGCGAAGTCCGGGGACGCGATGTTCGTGACCGTGCCGCCGCGCGGACCCTCGCCCAGCTGCGAGCCGTAGCAGCGCACCGCCTCCATGCGCAGCTCCCACACATCCGTCACGTCGACGATGAACGACGGGGTGGGCTCGAGATGTCCGAAGTACTCGACGAGCGCGTCCGGCCGATGGGGGGGCAAGCCACCGCCTGGCGCGCGCGCGATCGTCGCGGCGTAGTAGGCACGCCGCACCATCTCGGCGGCAGCGAGGTGATCGGGGTGACGGTCCTCGCGGCACGGCGACAAGACCAAGCGCGGACGCCAGCGACGGATGGCGGCCACCACGGCCTCCTCCTGCTCGGGCACCACGCGCAAGCCCGCGTCGGGCAACCCGAGGTTCTCGCGTCCCGCGAGACCCAGGACGCGCGCTGCTGCTGCCGCTTCTTCGGCGCGCTGCTCGGGCGTGCCGCGCGTACCCGCTTCGCCTCGCGTGAAGTCCACGATCACGCAGCGCTTGCCGGCCTGCGCTTGGCGCAGCAACAGCCCGCCGGCACAGATCTCGACGTCATCAGGATGCGGGCCGAACGCCAGGACGTCCGCCGGTTCGGGCAGGTCATGCATGGCCGGGATGGTCCCCCCGAGGGCAGCCCGTGTCATGGGGCGGCTGGGTCGAGCTCGAAAACGACGTGGCCTGGCACGAGCGGGTCCAACGCCCCGAGGCCCGCGCGCAGGGCCTCGAGCCCATGCCGCGCCGCGAACGACCACGGGGAGAGGAAGCGGTCTTGCCCCCGACCCCGGGGCCAGAGCATTTCGGCGGCCCGTGCGTAGCGGGCCCCGTCCATCCCGGCATCGGCGGCCTGCCCGGCGCGCACGGAGGCCTCGGCCTTCTCCCACGTCGAGCGCAAGCGGTCGAGCGCGCGGCCCATGGCTTCGCCCGCCCGTCCGCCGCCCTCGACGAGATCGATGACGGACGCAGGCCACGTGGCCAGGTGTTCGGCCATCGCCTGGCTCCAGCGTTCGTCGGTGGCACGCTGCGGGGCGCCCGCGTCGGCGCCGCGGGCGAGCGCCGCACCCGCGTCGAGGCCAAAGGCGCCGAGTCGATCGATCGTCTTGCGATCGACCCACGTCGCCTCGGGACGCGGCAGCGCGAGAGGGAACGGGAGGCCAAGGTCCAGCGCCGCCGCCCGGACCTGGGCCTGGTACGCGATCTCGGTGGGACCCGCGACGTAGGCCACGACGGGCAACAAGGCGTTCTGCACGAACACGCGCCCGACCACGTTGCCGCTCGCCAAGCGCGGGTTTGCTTCGACACGCGCGGCCATCGTCTCGAGATCCGGCGCCGTGACCTCGCCGCGTGCACTCACCTGACCGTCCGGCTCGACACCCACGCGAAGCCGCGGACCGTCTTCCGCGTCGCGCACGAACAACGGCAAGGAACCAAGCTCTGGATCGAGCGGGGCCGGGAGGCCCGCGGCACGAAGCCGTGTCCCCGTTTCGCGAATGCGGTCGTGGATGCGCGCGCCGTCACGCACCAGCCGAGCCAACGTCGGACCCGCCGCGGGCAGGAGGTCGAACGGATCGAGTACGACGATGCCCGCGTCCCCGAACACGTGCAGCAGCGAGCGCATGGCATGCGCGACGAAGCCCTCGGCAGCGGCGGGTTGGAGCGGATCCACGACCGCGTGTGCGCGGGGCGTGTCCGGAAGCGCGTCGAGCAGCCCGGCGTACACCTCCGCCAAGGCGCCGGGCGCGAGATCCACGTGCTCCAAGCTGCGCCCGTCGGGCGTGGCCTCGACGCGCAGCAGGCGGGCCACGCCCTCGCGATCGAGCACACCCAGGCGATTGGCTTCGTCGAGGTCGTGGTCTTCGCTTGCGCACCAGAACACCGGCACGACGGCCGGACCCTCCAAGGCATCGAGGCGGCGCGCGAGGTGCACGGCACCCGCCAGCTTGTGCGCGGTCAAGAGCGGCCCACCGAAGAGGCCGGGCTGCTGCCCCGTCACGATGGCGACGGCTTCGCCACGCACCAAGCGGCGCGCGGCCTCGACGGCTCGCGCGCCGGATCCCAACGCGACCTGGCGCTCCACGATGGCTGCGGCCACGTCCTCGGGAAGCGGTCGCGCGCGCGACGCGACGTCCTCGAGCACGGTGCGCCACGCGGCCTCGTCAGCAGGAGGCGGAGGAAGGAACTCCAGCGCGTCGCCCTCTCGCGCACGCAGAGCGCGAGCAAACGCACTCGTCGGCGGCCCCGCATCAGGCGCCAAGCGGTGGATGCGGGGATTCGGCAAGCTCACCCCCCGAAGGTTCACCGCGGGCGGCGTGCGATGCGAACGTAGCGCGGCGCGTCGTCGGTCAACGGCCGGCCGTCGACGTGACCCATGCGATCGCCAACCAGCTCCAGGTCCGCTTCGACGAGCAGCGCGTCGACTTCCGCGGGCAGGTAGAGGCGCACCCGCTCATCGAACTCGGCGACGAGCTGGCCGCTGCCGGCATCGCGGGCCACGACGTGCTTGCGCACCACGGGGCCTTCGGGTGCGTCTTCGTCGATCTCGCGCTCCACGTCGATGCGAAGCGTGCCCTGACGCGTCGAGCTCGTGGGCTCGAGCGTGCTGCGGACGTGCGGGGCGTGGAGGAAGTCCACGAGGAACCGTCCGCCCGGCACCAAGGCCCGTCGCACACCACGGAAGATGGCGACGTCATCCTCGCGTGCCGCGAAGTAGCCAAACGAGGTGAACATCGAGATCGCGCCCTGGAACTGCCCCGAGAAGGGCAGATGGCGCGCGTCGCCCCGCACGTACTGCGGGGCGCCCGGGAGCAGCGGGCTGCGCTCGCGTGCTTCCGTGAGCAGGTCGGCACTCAGATCCACGCCCGTTACGCGCAGGCCCAGGGATGACAGGGCGCGCGCGTAGCGACCGGCGCCGCAGGCGACGTCCAACACGCGCTGGCCGGGATGGACGCCCAAGTGACGCACGACGGCAGGTGCGTCGTCGCGTGCCTCGGCGTCGTTGCGGTGCGCGTACAGACGAAGCCACGCACGATCGAACGTGCGCGCGTACCAAGGCTCGTCACGAAGCAGCGGTAGCGGCATGGATGCTCTCGGCGGCTTCGCGCGCGGCGACAGTCACGGCCTCCGGCCAGTCGTCGTCGCTCGCCGCGGGGTGGATGACGCTGCGCGACGCGTTGACCACGGCGCCGCTGCCGTCGCTGCGGAACGCCGCGGCAACATCGGCCGCCGTCGCGCCCTGGGCGCCGAGTCCGGGCACCAGGAAGGGCGTTCGCGGCAAAGCCTCGCGGACCGTGGCCAGCGCTGCGGGGCTCGTCGCGCCGACGACGGCGCCGACGAGACTCCAGCCGGTCACCGGCGAGACGTGCGGAGCGCCGAGCTCCTCGACCATCTCCGCGACACGCTCGAAGACCTTCGGGCCGTCGGCCAGCGCGCGCTCCTGCAAGTCGGTCGCGCCCGGGTTGCTGGTGCGCACGAGGACGTACAAGCCCTTACCGTGCGCGGCAGCGACTTCGACGAAGGGGCGTAGCGCATCTCGCCCGAGGTACGGGTTGATCGTGAGCGCGTCGGCCTCGAAGTCACCGCCCGGCGCCAGGAAGGCCTCGGCGTACGCCTCGGCCGTCGAGCCGATGTCGCCGCGCTTGGCGTCGGCGATCACCAAGCCGCCGCTGGAGCGGATGGTCTGGACGATGTGGACGAAGGCCGTGAGGCCGGGCAAGCCGTGCGCCTCGAAGAACGCAATCTGCGGCTTCCAGCACGCGGCATGGGGGCGGGTGCGCTCGTGCACGGCCGTCCCGAAGCGCTCGAGGGTCGTGCGCACGTCCGGGCCTCGGAGCGAGGCCGGGATGCGGTCGATGCGGGGATCGATCCCCACGCACAGCGCCGAGCCCCGCTCGCGGCGACACGCCTCGAGTCGATCGAAGTAGGGGGTCGTCATCAGGCTCGGAGCATACCCCCTGCCCGCTGAGGTTGGGCGTTAGCGCTTGACCCGGGCGGGGTCCTTCGGCCGCAGCCCCACGCGGCGCAGGAACGCCGCGAAGAGCACGGGCCCTTCGGGGCTCAGGTGGCTCTCGGGGTGGAACTGCACGCCCTCCACCGGGTGCACGCGGTGGCGGAGCGCCATGATCTCGCCCTCCTCGCTGGTCGCCGTGACCTCGAGGCCCTGTCCCGGACGATTCGGGTCGACGACCAGCGAGTGGTAGCGGGCAGCCTCGAACCGTGCAGGCAGAGCCGCCAGGAGCCCTCGGCGTCGGCTACGGATCCACGTCGAGCTGCCGTGCACAGGGCGCACGGCCCGGATCACCCGCCCGCCGTACGCCTCCGCGATGGCCTGGTGCCCGAGGCAGATCCCCAGGATCGGCACCTCGGAGCCCAGGGCCCGGATCAAGGGGACCGTGACGCCCGCGTCGCGGGGGCGGCCCGGGCCTGGGGACAGGACGATCCCCGCGAAGCCTGCCGCCTCGTCGATGTCGATCGCGTCGTTGCGCCGGACGTCGACCTTGGCGCCCAGCTGCACGAGCTCGTCGACGGCGTTGTGGGTGAATGAGTCGTAGTTGTCGACGACCAGCAGGCGGCGGGTGCGTCGCATCGATGTCGCCCTCCCGCGTGTCGCGATGTGGAGAACCTGGGGAGAGAAGTCGCCCGAGCCGGGATTCACCCGGGTCGGCCGGCATGGTGCCATGGTGGAGAACGTGGGCACATCGATCGGACCCGGGCGGCGCATCTACCTGGATCACGTGGGCGGTGCGCCGTGGCGGCCGGGGGTGGCGGACGCGCTGGCGGGAACATCCGGGACGTTCGCGCATCCCAGCTCGCCCCACCGGGAGGGCCAAGAGGCCCGGGCCCTGTTGGAGGCCGCCCGGACCCGGGCCGCCGACGTCTTGGGCTGCCCGGCGCGCGAGCTCGTGTTCACCTCAGGCGCCACCGAGGCCCTTCGAATCGGGCTCATGGGCCTGGCACGCGCGCGAGCCGCGCATTCGCGGCGGGTCCTCGTGCCCGTGATCGAGCACGTGGCCGTGACCGCGGCCGCAGCCGACCTGGCGGCCGCAGGCTTCGAGGTGGTGCCCTTGCCGGTCGGCGCGACAGGCCGGGTGGACCTGACGGCGCTCGAGCGCGAGCTGTCCGAGGGGGCCGCGGCCGGAGCGCTGATGGCCGCCCACCACGAGACCGGCGTCCGCCAGCCTCTCGCCGAAGCGGCGGCCCTCTACGCCGCCGCGGGCGTGCCGTGGGTGTGCGACGCCGCGCTGGCGCCCGGACGCATCCCCTTCACCGTCAAGGACCTACAGGCGCCGGTGTGTGCTTGGTCGGGCGCCAAGGCTGGTGGGCCCGCCGGCATCGGATGGCTGCGCGTCGAGCGCGGCGTGCGTCTCGTGCGCTCACCGTCGGCCGCGGGCATCGAGGAAGAGGGTCTGCGCGGCGGTCACGTACCCGCACCCCTCGCGTGGGCCGGCTCCGTTGCACTGGATGACGCGGCGCACGACCTCGCGTCACGCTCGGCCGCACTCGACGCGTGGGTCGAACGGCTGATCGACGCACTTCGCGTTCGTCCCGAGCTGCGTGCGATCGGGGTGTCGGGTTCCCATCTACCTGGCGTGCGCACGCTGCGGCTTGGCGATGCCCACGGTGATGCGCTCGCCACGGCGCTCGATGTCGAGGGCATCGCGGTCGCATCGGGAAGCCCGTGCGCACTGGGTGGAACGGACCCGCAACCAGGATTGCTCGCCATGGGCTACAGCGCGCGCGAGGCCGCGAGCACCGTGCGCATCTCGATTGGCGACACCACACTGCAAGAAGATGCAAGCACTGTCGCGACTGCTTTCGTACGCATTCTCGAGCGTTTGGATGCCCTACGCACAGGTCAGAGCGTCGATGTGTGACGACTGCTCCTAGGACTGCAATTCAGGCGTTTCGACTAGACGGGTTGTTCGGTCCTTCCTCGACGCGGCGTCGATTCCGGTCGTTGACGCATGGTCGTCAACTTCGTTACCTTGCGCACGCGACGACGCCGTGATGCGCGCCGTGCTCGAGCCACGCAACGTGGCAACGGTGCGCGCGAGCTCACGCGAACGCGTCGGCACGCCGCGCGGTGGAGGGAGGTCCGCCGCTCGGGTCGCCGACGCGCGGAGGTGTCGTCGCGGATCGACGCCGGAGCGGGGGGGCCGCGCCGGGACGTCGCATCGACGCGTACCGGCAGGGCACGTGTCGTCGTGACGGTCCGATCCGTCGAGGGCGGGGCACTCGAGAGCGGGAAGGGGCACGGCCGGTGAACGAACGAGGCAGCGCAGGGACGTTGGGGTCGGCGGAGGATCGCTTCCAGCAGGTGCTTGGCACCTTGCAGCGAGGCATGGAAGCGCAGCAGTGGCGGACGTGGTTCCGCAACATGCGCCTCGGCAGCTGGGCCGACGGTCAGCTCAAGATCCTGCTTCCCAACCGCTTCTATCAGGAGTGGTTCCAGAGCAAGTTCCACGACCGCGTTCGTGCGGCTGCGGAGAAGCACACGGACGGACCCGTCCAGGTGCTCTTCGTGGTCGAGGACGAGGACGGACCGAGCGTGAACGGCACCGACGGAGAGGCTGTCGCCGAGCCGACGCCCGCTCCCCTGTTCGTGGCCCCCGAGTCGGCGCCCGCCCCCAGCCCCGGCTGGCCGGACGACCTGTTCGACGCGACCCCGATCAATCCCCACTACACGTTCCGCGACTTCGTGACGGGCCCGAGCAACGAGATGGCCTACGCGAGCGCCCGGGGCGTGGCCGACGAGCCGGGCACCAACTACAACCCGCTGTTCATCCACGGCGCGGTCGGCCTGGGCAAGACCCACCTGCTCCACGCGATCGGCAACGAGTTCCGCCGTCGCTTCCCCGAGCAGCGCATGTGCATCCTCTCGTGCGAGGAGTTCACCAACGCCTTCATCCACGCCCTTGGCCACAACCAGGTCGAGGCGTTCCGCGAGCGCCTCCGCAAGGTCCATCTGCTGATCATCGACGACATCCACTTCCTGGCGAACAAGGAGCGAACGCAGGAGGAGTTCTTCAACACGTTCAACCGGCTGCACCAGCTGGGCTGCCAGATCGTGCTGTCCTCCGACGCGGCCCCCAGCGACATCCCCGCGCTCAAGGAGCGGCTCGTGTCGCGCTTCAACTGGGGCTTGGTGACCTGCCTCGAGCAACCCGAGACAGAAACCCGGATGGCCATTCTCACGCGCAAGGCCCATCAGTTCGGGATCACCCTCCCGTCCGACGTGGTCGAGTTCATCGCGGCGCACTTCCGCAACAACATCCGCGAGCTCGAAGGCGCGGTGCAGAGCGTGAAGGCCCGTGCCGACATCGAGGGTGGGGTCGTGGACCTGGCCCTGGCCGAGCGCGCCCTGGCGGGGCGCATCCGCATGCCCGAGCGCAAGCTCGACATCGACACGATCGCGGCTGCCGTCTGCGCCCACTACCAGGTCGAGGCTGGAGACCTGAAGAGCCGACGCCGGACGCGCAACATCAGCGTCCCCCGGCAGGTCGCCATGTACCTGGCCCGGGAGCTGACCCACCTGTCGCTCCAGGAGATCGGCGCTTGGTTCGGCGGCAGGGACCACACGACCGTCCTCTTCGGCGTCCAGAAGACCGAAGAGCGCATGCGCCAAGACCCACGCCTGGCCCAGCTGCTGGGCCGCCTCCGGGACCGCCTCGGCGCGCCGTAGTCCGTCGTGCGACGCGCCCCGCGAACGGTCATCCGAACGCCCTCCACCGGGGGCCGGGCCCCCGCTCTGCCCGCCCCGCTCTCCACAGTCGGGGAGACGATGCAAGTTCCCTCGGGACAATCACTTGCGACCACGCTGCCCAGGTTCTCCACAGGGGCCGTGTGTGACGCCCCGACCGTCGCATTCGTGGGGAGGAACGGGCGACGTCGGTGGACGCCTCGTCGAGTTCCTGGCCGTCGCCGCGCGCATCTCGGGGCCGGCCGTTCCCACAGCCTCCCGGGGCCGGAATGCGTGCCCATCGCGGTGCGGAGAAGCCTAGAATGTCGGAGAGGTTCCCAGAGGCTTCCGAAGGCGGGCACGGCGCCCCTAACCCCTTGGGAAGAATCGACTTCGGTGCCCGTCGCGCGGGCAGTCCCCACAATCCGACGCCCGTCAATGCGATGACGGACGAAGACATGTATCTCCTCTTGGAAGCAGTCCGGAACGGGAGGCTCTCCAAGGGACAAGCCAGCTGTTCGGGAGGCTCTCCATGAAGGTCACGCTGCCCACCGGTCGCTTGCTCGAAGCGGTCGGTCACGCCGCGGCCGTCGCGTCCTCCAAGAGCACCAAGCCCATCTACGAGTGCGTCGCCCTCCGCGCGAACAAGGCGACGGGACTCTCTCTGGAGGCCACCGACCTGGACGTGGGCTTGCGCGTCCACGTCGAGGACAGCGCTACCGCGTCGGAGGGCGAGGTCGCCGTCCCGGCCGCGAGGCTCCTGGCGATCGTCCGGGAGATCGAGGAGGACGAGACCACACTCTCCACGTCCGACCGGGGCCTCGAGATCACCACGGCCGGCAGCCGCTTCACGGTACGTCACGAGGACATCGGCGAGTTCCCGACCATCGGACGCTTCCCGGAGACGAGCGCCGTGCGCGTCCCGTCTGGCGAGCTGCGCGAGATGGTGCGGCGCACCGCGTTCGCGGCTGCCCGCGAGCCGGGCCGGTTTGCACTCCACGGGATCCAGATGACGGTGGGAGGCGGCACGCTTCGGCTGGTGGCCACGGACGGTCGGCGCTTGGCGTGGATCGAGCGACCTCTGCCCTCGGGTGGACCCAAGGAGCCCATGACCCTGCTCGTGGGCCCCAAGGCGCTGCTTCTGCTTGAGCGTGCGCTTGGCAGCGGCCTGCATGGGGATCTCGAGCTGGCGCTCGTGGATCGACTTCTGCTGGCCCGCAGCGGCAGTCTCATGGTGACGAGCCGCTTGATCGATGGCTCGTTCCCCGCGGTCGACGGTGTGATTCCCGCGGCTTCGAAGAAGCCGTTGCGCGTGAGTGTCGCGGCGCTGTCCGCCGGCCTGCGTCGGGCCTCCCTGCTGACCACGCGGGAGGCGAGCAGCGTCGAGATGAACGTGGGCCCGGACGGCCTCGAGGTGCGTAGCCGTGCGCAGGAGCTGGGTGAGGCCCAGGTCGAGATTCCCATCCGCTACGACGGGCCTGCCATCCGGATCGGCTTCAACCCCAACTACATCCAGGAGGCCTTGAAGGCCATGGACCCGGCGGCGGAGGTCGAGATCGGTCTGTCCGACGCCAAGAGCCCGGCCCGCATCTCCGACGCGGCGGACTACGTGTACGTGGTCAGCCCGGTTTCGCTGGAGTAGCGCCCGTGCAGGGACGCACCCCGAAGGCGGGCCACTCGTCCGAGCCGGGCCCGCTGCGGCGACCGCAGGCCCTGGGCGATCTCCTCGGCCCTGCGCTGAAGAGCCTCGGGCTGCCGTCCAAGCGAGCCGGCGAGCGCTTGCGCAGGGCGTGGGACATGGCGGCTGACCCTGCGTGGGGAGCGACGACTCGTCCACTTGCCATTGAAGGCGGCGTGCTGCGCGTTGGCGTCACGTCGGCTTCCTTGCGTCACGAGCTCGTGGCGTATCACGGGCCCCGCCTGTTGCGGGTGCTCCAGAAGGCCCTTCCCGACACGCCCCTCGTGGCGCTGAGGTTCGAGGACGTGGCCGGTTTCCCGGGAGACGCATGAACACCCCCGTCCCGCCCGACGAGAAGACCTCGTCGTACACCGCTGACGACATCCAGGTCCTGGAAGGCCTGGAAGCCGTTCGCAAGCGCCCGGGCATGTACATCGGCGACACGACGTCGCGCGGCATGCACCACTTGGTCTACGAGATCGTGGACAACGCGATCGACGAGGCCATGGCCGGCTACTGCAACCTGATCGTGGTCCGGATCACGGCCGACGGTGGCGTGGTCGTCTTGGATGACGGGCGCGGCATCCCCACGGGCATGAACGTGAAGGCGGGACTGCCGGGTCTCACCGTGGCGTTCACCAAGCTGCACGCGGGCGGCAAGTTCAAGAAGGGTGCGTACCAGGTGTCCGGCGGCCTCCATGGCGTGGGCGCCAGCGTGGTCAACGCGCTGTCGGAGCGTTGCGAGGTCGAGGTCTACCAAAACGGCCACGTCTACTTCCAAGCGTTCGCTCGCGGCGAGATCCTCGGGCCCATGGAGACCCGCGGCACCACGGACCGCACGGGCACCAAGGTGTTCTTCAAGCCCGACCACCAGATCTTCGGTGACATCGAGTTCGATGCGGACGTGCTCACGATGCGCTTCCGCGAGCTGGCGTTCCTCAACAAGGGCATCACCATCCGCTTCCTCGACGAGCGGGCAGGCAAGCCCGTGGATTCCACCTTCCACTTCGAGGGGGGCATCCGCGAGTTCGTGCAGCGCCTCAACAAGGCGCGATCCGTGCTCCACGACGACGTGATCTACATCGAGCGCGTCGAGCAGGACGTGACCGTGGAGATCGCGGCCCAGTTCCACGACGGCTACAACGAGATCCTGCAGAGCTACGCCAACAACATCCGCACGGTCGAAGGCGGCACGCACGTCAGCGGCTTCAAGAGTGCGCTCACCCAGGCGCTTACGACCTATGCGCGCAAGACCAACCTGTTCCGGCCCGACGACAAGCCCAGTGGCGATGACTTCCGCGAAGGCCTCACGGCCATCATCAGCGTGAAGGTGCCCGAGCCGCAGTTCGAGGGCCAGACCAAGACCAAGCTGGGCAACGGGGAGGTCGACGGCATCGTCAAGAAGGTCTGGGGCGAAGCGCTCAAGACCTACGTCGAAGAGCACCCCAAGGAAGCCCGCTCCATTCTCGACAAGGTGATCCAGGCCTTCCAGGCGCGCGAAGCAGCCCGCAAGGCGCGTGATCTCGTTCGCCGCAAGAGCGCACTGTCCAGTGGTGGCTTGCCCGGCAAGCTGGCCGACTGCAGCACGCGCGACCCCGAGCGCGGCGAGCTCTTCCTGGTCGAGGGCGAGAGCGCCGGCGGCTCGGCCAAGACCGGTCGCGATCGCGAGATCCAGGCGATCCTGCCGCTGCGCGGCAAGATTCTCAACGTCGAGAAGGCCCGCATCGACAAGATGCTCGGTCACGAGGAGATCCAGTCGCTGATTACGGCGCTGGGGACGGGCATCGGCGCCGAGGACTTCGACGCCACCAAGTGCCGCTATGCCAAGGTCATCATCATGACCGACGCGGACGTGGACGGCAGCCACATCCGAACGTTGCTGCTGACGTTCCTCTTCCGGCACATGATGCCGCTCATCGAGAATGGACGCATCTACGTCGCGCGTCCGCCGCTCTACTCGGTGAGCAAGGGACGTTCGATCGCCTACATCTTCGACGAGGACGACCTGCAGACGCGCTTGCAGGACCTGGGTGCCAGCAACCTCGAGCTGGATGTGCTCGCAGCAGGTGCTGACAAGACCGTCACGGGAACGCTCGGTGACGTCCGCCTGAAGAACCTCGTGGTGGCGTTGGGCAAGATCCAGGGGTTCGCCAAGCCGCTGGCGCGCCGCGGAGTGGACCTCGGCGCCTATCTGGCTGCGGCCGCCACCGACGGCGCCCTGCCGCGTCGCATGGTGCGCTCGCGCAAGTCGCCCGACCACGCGCAGTTCGTCCGCGACGAGGAGGCGCTCCGGGCCTTCCTCGTGGAGGAGACGGCGCTCGCGGGTGGCGTGTCACCCAAGGTCTTCCGTGAGGGCGAGGATCCCGCGGGCCGCGAGGACGCGGACGTCGTGGTCGTTCCCATCTACGAGGCCGGGGAGATGGAGAAGCAGGTCCGCGTGGTCCTCGACTTCGGCTTGGACATCTCGACGTGGGCGCGGGCTTCGTCGGAAGACCCCGTGCGCTTCGTCTTGCGTACCGGGTCCGGAGCGTCGACCGAGATGAGCTCGTTGGAGGAGGTGCTCGACGCCGTCCGCCATACGGGCCAGAAGAGCGTGGACGTGACCCGCTACAAGGGACTCGGCGAGATGAATCCGGACCAGCTGTGGGAGACCACGATGGACCCGGCGCGCCGCATCCTGATGCGCGTCCACATGGACGACGCGGCGGAGGCCGACCGCCTTTTCAGCATCCTGATGGGCGAACAGGTCGAGCCGCGGCGCGAGTTCATCGAGCGTCATGCGCTCGATGTCACCGAGCTGGATATCTGAGGAAGGCTGGGCGCTCGTCTGGGCCTGTTCGGCAAATGTAGGTGAGGCGCCGTCCCGCCCTACGGGCTCGGCGCCTGTCGGCCGATAGGGGTCCGCGAGGAGCGTTATGGACCCCTACGACCGGTTCACCCGCCGAAGTCTGCGCGACGTTCTCGTCGCCGACGGCGTCCTGACCAATGAGCAAGCCGACGACCTGGTGGAGTCGGCCTACGAGACCTCGGAGCCGTTCGGCTACGTGGTGGTCGAGAGCGGCCATCTCACGCCGTGGGAGCTGATGAAGCGCATTGCGGCGTCCTACCAGATGCCCGTCGTGCCTCTCGAGGGCTACCGCCTCCCGGCCGATCTGATCGAGACCGTGCCGGCGACGCTGCTCTACCAGCACCAGGTGTTGCCGCTCGGCAGCTTCGGCCAGTCCTGGACGTGGGCCTGCGCGACGCCGCCCACGAAGGACCTGATCGACTCGCTGCGCGAGCACTGCGGCCCGAGCCACTTCTTCTTCGTCGGCGACATGACGGTCATCCAGCGCATGCTGCAGGACAACGTCCGTGTGCTGGACGTCACCGCGGACGATGCCTGGACCGGCGTGTTCGATGCCGGTGAAGAGGCCGTGCGCGAGGAAGTCGGCGACGAAGCCAGCTAGGCTCTGTTTCGAAAGACCCCGCAGCGAGGGCAGCGGTCGACGTAGCCGGGGGCCTTTCGAAACAGGGCCTAGACGGGCGGCGGTTCGTCGAAGGGGTCGAAGGGCGCAGGCGGCCGAGACGGCGGCGGCGCAGCATCGTTGCTGCCGTCGGGCTCATAGCGTGTCGGCGTGGGCGGCGGCGTAGGTGTGGAAGCCGTCTTCGGCTTGGCCTTGGGCGCGGGCCGCGCCTCCGTGTCCATCTCCCGGTGCAGCTGACGGATCTCGTCGCGCACGGGCTTGGCGACCTCGCCCAGGCTGCGGCGGATCTTGGCGTAGGCGCGCCCCGCGTTGCGCAGGACGTCGGGGAGCTCACCGCCGAACACGAGCAGGGCGACGAACCCGACGACCAGGAGCTCGGTGAAGCCGAGATCGAAGAGCGCCAGGAAGGTCATTTCTCCTGGGGCCTCCACAGGATGCGGCTGCCGTCCAGGAACAGGGGCAGGCCGTCGCGCAGGTCGATGACCACGCGCGCGTGGTCGCTGGCGACCTCATCGGCCTTCTGAAGCGTTACACCGCGCGGCGGGGGTCCCGTCAGCTCGGCCTGGGCGCGCGGCACGTCGAAGTCGAATCGCGTCCCCCAGATCCGCACGGGCGCCTGGGGATCGCCGGCCTGGAAGAACGTGTCCGGTCCGGAAGCCACCATCCGCTGGACGTCGACCGCTTCGCGCGAGAGGAAGCTCGAGCCGGTGACCTCCAGGGTCTTCGCCATGAGGATCGCCGGCGCCGACGTGGTGCCCTCCGGCATGGTCCGCACGGTGCGCTCCACGACCACGTCGCTCGCGTCCAGGCGGTTCGGGAGCAGCTGGATGGTGCCGCGGTACTGGATCACGTAGCGCTCCAACCGCTCGGGGCGCTCCGCGTCGCGGCGGAACAGACGGATGCGCGCCGTCTGACCCTCGTCGGCGGTTGCGTCGGCTCGCTCGGCCACGCCGTCACGCCAAACCAGGCCCAGGCGCGCCGCCTCGATCTCGGTGCGCGCCTCGCCAGCGCCCAGCCACGCGCCGGCACGCCGGGACGAGTCGCCCAGCACGTCGACGCGGTGCAGCGCACCCGTGTAGCGCATCCGGGCTCCGCTCACACGGCCCATCGCGCTGGAGAGATCCACGCCTCCCGTGGCGTCAAGCCAGGCAACCTCGCCGTTGGTCAGCTGCACTTCGATGTCGCCAGCCGAGATGTCGACGCGCTGGCGGATGACAGGTCGTGCCGGTGTTGCGGGGGCAGCGCGCCCCCCCGGGGGCGACGCGGGCGAGTCGAACATGCGAGCGAAGGGTGCCGTTGCCGAACCGGTGTCGGCGGTGTTGGCCGACGGTTCGACGTGTCCCAACACGATGTCCAACGACCCCGCACGAAGGCGGTCGACAACCAGGGAAGCGCTGCGCAGCTCGGCGGTGACGGGGCCCTCGATGCGGATGCTCTGCTCTTCCGCCGTGTCCAGGGCGTCGTCGCCTTCGCCGCGGACGAGGGCGACGTCGATGCGGGCGTCCGTACGCAGGGTCAACGAGCGTGCGGGGCGGACGTCGCGTTCGCGCCCGAGACCATCGCCGCCTTCGCTCTCCGCGGTCCACACCGTGCCGCGCACCCCGTGATGCGCCGCGATGCGCCCGGCCGCACGGTCCAGCGTGAACAGCGGGGCCTCGATTTCGTGGTCCTGGCCCGGCGCTACGCGGGACCGGATGCGTGCGGGTGCGCCGGCGCGCCCCACGAGACGCGCCGTCGAGGCGGGTTCCTCGTAGAAGGCCTCGCTGGCCAAGACCCAGGTGGGCAAGCCCACCGAGGCGCCGCCGATCTCCGTCTGGATCTCGACGTCGTCCCGTGCGAGCAGGCGGCGCACGGTCCAGCGACCCTCGCCCCGCGACGCGGGTGCCGGCGAGCTGCCGGGGGCGCTCGGATCGGGCTTGTCGGCACCGAGCAGGCCCTGGTCCTCGCGCAAGAGCGGCAGCGTCACGGCGGTACCTACGCCGATGGCCGCGATGCGGGGACGCTGCGAGTCGAGCGCTTCGAGCACAAGGCGAGGTGTCGTGCCCTCGATCCACGGACTGCCGATGCGTACGTCACCCTCCGCCACCACCGTGGTCACGGTGGTTTCGGCAGGCGTGGTGTCGGTCGCCGCAAGCTCGTGAACGATGAACTCGATGCGTTCGCCCGAGAGCGTGTCCTCGCGGACGCCCAGCTCCGGGTTCTGCCGCGCGAGCCGCGCACTGCCTTCGAGCACGATGCGGCGCAACGAGGCCGGGTCGTGGTCGGGGTCGCCAAGCGCGCTGTCCACGGGCTCGATCCAAGCGCGGTCGCGTGCCGTGGCGAGGATGCGGTCGCCCTCGCGCGAGAGGGTGCCCAGCGACAGGTCGCCGCGGATGACGATGCGAGGCTGGCCTTCCAGCTCGGTGCGGGCGGCACCGTTCGGTGGCACCAAGTGCATCAGCTCGCGCGACTCGAGACGACCCAGGTAGGTCCGCCCGTCGGCCGTGGCCTTGCGGTAGTCGATCTTGACGCCCTTGTCGCCGTGGAGCTCGCGGAGCGACCAGCGCCCCTTCATGTCCCCGTCCTGCTCGCGCGGCGGGCCCTCGCGAACGGCGAGCAGCTCGAGCCATCCAGCCTCGAGGAACTGGCCTCCGGTCTGCTCGGCGCGCACGCCGTGAGGGAACTGCACGCGCAGGCGGGTCTCGTTGCGCGCTGCCTCGCGCACGAGCAGTGCTTCACCGTCGGACACGATGTCGGTGGGGCGCATCTCGCCGCCGCCGAACCCGAACACGGCGCGCCCTTGGCCGTCGCGCAAGTCGCCGTGGATGTGCAGGTGCGGCTGGCTGACGACGCGCACGCGCGACCAGCCGTTCTCGGCACGGTCGATCTCGAGGCCGTCGCCCGTGAGCGTGAGGGCCTCGTGGACGACGCGGAAGGGACCCTCGCCCTCGACGCGACCCTGGTTGGGATAGACCGTGAGCTGGTTGCCCGTGACCTCGATCCACTGCTCGAGGTCCTCGAGCTCGACGTTGCCCGCCAGGTGGACGACGCTCCGCGTGGAGGCGTCGCCCTCGACGATGCCCTCGGTGCGCCGCAGCTCGCGGGCCAGGCTGCCGATGGCCACGGCCTCGTCGGCGCGCATGCGCTGGTGGAGGACGGCCTCCAGCTTGCCGGCGATCCGTGCGTCGGCCTCGGTCAGGGTGCGCGGTGCGCGGTACAGCTCGAGCACGACCTGCTCGCAGCGCACGCCCTGGGAGCTGCCCCCGGTCCCCGGCAACGGCTCGAACCGGGCGCAGCGGAAGCGCCACGTGAACCAACCGAGGATCTCCCGGCGCGCGCCGCTGCCCGGGTCTTCGAACACGAGGGTCTCGGTGGAGGACTGCACCGTCACGTCCCGACCGCCCGAGGTGCGCAGCGGCAGGTTGCCGTCGGCCTGGAGGGCCAGCTCGTTGGGGCGGGCCGAGGGCTCGGGCGTGTGGACCACGATCTCCGGCGCTGCATCGGGGCTTCGTGTGGAGCCCAAACCGCCGGCCAGCTTGACGAGGCCACCCACGCCCAGCGAGGCGAACAGCAGGAAGAGCAGGAGGCGACGCCTCACGAGGCGGCCTCGCGCGGGACGTCGTGCGCGTCGAGCACGCGGTCCCAGTGCCCCTCGCGGCGCAGGAGCACCTCGATGGCGTCCCGCACGGCGCCGCGGCCACCGCCGAGGCGGCTCACGTAGCTTGCGACTGCGCGTACCTCGTCGGCAGCGTCGGCGGGAGCCGCCGACCAGCCCGCGATGCGCATGGGCGGGATGTCGCCCAGGTCGTCACCGAAGAAGGCGGCCTCGAGCGGGTCGATGGCGAGCTCTTGGCAGAGCTCGCGCAGGCGTCCGGCCTTGTCGCCGATGCCCTGGAGCACGATGTCGATCCCGAGCTCGGCGGCGCGCCGGGTGGTGGCGGCCGAGACGCGACCGCTCAGGATGGCCGGCCGGATGCCCGCTGCAGGCAGCAGCTTGATGCCGGCGCCATCCCGCGCGTGGAACGACTTCAGCTCGAGGCCCTCGGCCGTGTACGTGATCCGGCCGTCGGTCAGGGTGCCGTCGACGTCCATGACGACGAGACGGATCCGCAGGGGGGTCTCGGCCATGGTCGTCGCTCCGCGTTGCTCCCCGTCCGTCGGGGGCCGGCCCACCCAGCTCGTGCAGGTGACCCCGGGCCGCAGATCGGCTGCCGGGGCGTGCCCCTAGGTTACGTCGTCGGCTGCTACCGGACCCGGATTCAGGGCGGCAAACATCACCCTTGCGTGCAACGATCCCGCGGCGCCGCAGCGGCCCGCTGCGGGCCGCGGCCAACCGGGCCTTGGCCTTGCCCACCCCCGGAGGATCTCCCGGTCCATGGACGAGCTCCGCGTCGATCTGGCGGCCTTCCGCGGGCCCTTGGACCTGCTCCTGCACCTCGTCCAGCAGGAGGAGGTCGACATCATGGACATCCCGCTCGCGCGGGTGGCCGACCGCTTCCTCGAAGTGGTTCGCAGCCAAGTCCAGGCCCTCGATGTGGATCAGGCCGGCGAGTTCCTCGTGATGGCCAGCCACCTGCTTGTCATCAAGAGCCGTTCGCTGCTGCCCCGCGACGAGCCCATCGACCTCGAGGACATCGACCCGCGCCTGGATCTCGTCCGCCAGCTCATGGAGTACCGCGACTTCAAGTCGATCTCCGAGGAGCTCGAGCGGCGGGCGGAGGAAGAGCGCCTCAAGCAGCCTGTGCGCGTGCGGCATGAGCGCACGGTGCCGGACCCCGGCGACGAGGAGCTGGAGGTCGACCTCTACGGTCTCGTGGCCGCGTTCCAGAAGCTGCTTGCCGAGACAGGCGACAGCGAGTCGGTGGCCATGCCCAAGGAGCGGCTGCCCATCACGCACTTCGTTGGGCACATCTTCGACCAGCTCGTGACGGTGGGGGGCTCCGCGTCGTTCCGCGAGCTGGTGGGATCAAGTCGCGATCGATCCGTCGTGATCGGGACCTTCCTCGCGCTGCTCGAGCTCATCAAGCTGCGCAAGGTGCGTGCGCTCCAGGACGGACTCGAGGACATCCGCATCGAGCTGACGGAAGAAGCGATGGATCCCGGCCACGAAGATGCGGAGGAAGTCGCCGAGCGTGCGCTCGAAGCCAGCGCCATCGGCGACGACGAGCGCACGGGCCCGCGCGTGGTGTTCATGGGCACGCCGGACTTCGCGGTGCCCACGCTGCGCCGGCTGGCCGGCGCCGGCTACGAGCCCGTGCTCGTGGTCACGCCGCCGCCGCGCCAAGCGGGGCGCGGTCGTCGCGCCAAGCCCACGCCGGTTGCCGTGGCGGCCGAGGATCTGCAGGTTCCGGTGCACCGCACGCATGACGTGAACGCGCCCACGAGCCTGCGCGAGATCGCCGCCGCGCAGCCGGACGTCATCGTGACGGCCGCGTTCGGCCAGAAGCTGAAGCGCGAGATCTTGGCCCTACCGCACCATGGCTGCCTGAACGTGCATGCCAGCCTCTTGCCCAAGTACCGAGGCGCCAGCCCGATTGCGGCGGCAATCCGCGATGGCGCACCGGAGATCGGTGTCACGATCTTCCGCATGACGAAGGGCTGGGACACGGGTCCGGTCTTGTCGCGCCGCGGTGTCGCGCTGGGGACAGACACCACGTTGGACGAGGCTACGGCGCAGCTGGCCGAGATCGGCGCCGACCTGCTGGTGGAGTCGCTCGGACCCTGGCTCGCGGGCGAGCTCGAAGCCGTCCCGCAGGACGATGCCGAGGCGACCTACGTGGGTCGCGTCGAGAAGGACGACGGCGTGATCGACTGGTCGTTGCCGGCGCAGCGCGTGCACGATCACGTGCGCAGCGTGACGTCCTGGCCAGGCGCGCAGACGGCTTGGCAGCCCAAGGTGCGTCACGACCCGTTGGCCCTGCTCGTCACGTCGACGCGTGTGCTGGCCGCCGACGAGGCGCCTCCCGCACCCGACGATGCGCGCGCGGGTACGGTCTTGGCCGCGGGCCGCGATGGCTTGGATGTCTCGTGCGGTGAAGGCGTCGTGCGCGTGCTGCGCGTGCGGCCCGCGGGCGGACGCGAGATGGCCGTGGGAGACTTCCTGAACAGTCGACGGGTGGCCGTCGGGGATCGGTTCGTGGCGCCCAGGGCGCCGTGAGGGGACCGACATGCGTGGGTTCGAAAAGGTCTTGGTGCCGCTGGACTTCTCGGATGGGCGTTCGGAGATCTTCGACGTCGCCATGCGCGTCCGCTCCGACACGGGCACGATCCTCTTGTTGCACGTGATCGAGTGGCTGCCCCAGGTCACCGAGGGGACCTTCGGCGTCTACGCGCATCGCAGCGACATGGAGAAGTACAAGAGCCAGGCGAAGGCCCGGCTCGAGCGGTATCGGCGCCAGCACGCCGATGTGCCCATCGAGTGCCTCGTGCGCGAGGGCAAGCCCGCCACGACGATCCTCGAGGAGATCGACGAGCAGCAGCCCGACATCGTCGTGATGGGCACGCACGGCCGCAGCCGCCTGGACCACCTGCTGATCGGCTCCGTGGCCGAGCGGGTCCTTCGCCGGGCGGGTCGGCCGGTCCTCGCGGTACCGTTCCGCGGGTGAACCGCACCCAGGTCGCCGAGCTCCCTCCGCGGGTCCCCCAAAACGGAAACGGGCCGGGGCGACTGCCCCGGCCCTCATCCCATGAGACTCACGGTCCCGCGGGTCCGGCTCCGGACCCTTCGCAAGGGTCGGGCGTCCGGGCTCACCCACCGGACGCCCGCCTTGCCAGGCAAGCGAGATGGGCGAAAGGAAGCAGGGCCCGTGCCAGCGGTGCCTGAATTCGTGAAGTCCTTGTGGATCAAGCACTTGCGTAGATTCGCGGGCCGCAGGGGCTGGCCGGCGCGTCGCAGCCGGTCAACATCGGGCCCGGAACCTGTCGCGGCTCTGCGACGCGCCCTCGCCGTGGCGCTCCTCGTGGGAGGGCTGCTGGCGTTCGCCTCGCCCGCCCTGGCCGGGGAGGCCCGGACCGCCGACGGCGACGTCGTCCGCTGGCCGGATGGCCTGGAGGGCATGGGCAGGCGGGTGCTCGACCTCGTGCCTCGCGTGCGGCGGCAGGTGGCGGCCCGCCTCGAGTGGCCCGCCGAGGGGTCGATGGCCGTCGTCGAGCTGGCGCGGGGCGTGGACGGCGCCTCCGCCGCGCTGGGGTCGCCAGCCCCCGCGTGGGCGGCCGGCGTCCATCGCGCGGGGCACATCGTGCTGCGTTCCGACTTGGTGGATGCGGGCGCGCCGCTCAGAACGCTCGAGACGGTGCTGCGCCATGAGTGGGTCCACCTCGCCTGGTGGCGCCGGGCCGGGTTGCGTTCACGTCTGCTGCCTCGCTGGTTCGAAGAGGGTCTGGCCGAGGACATCGGCGGCGGGGCTTCGCTCGATGGCGGGTCCGAGCTCGAGATCGCCGCAGCGTTCGATCACCTTCTCGCCTTCGGCGCCATGACGGAAGCGTGGCCGACGATCGAGTACGAGGCCGCACTCGCGTATCGCCAGAGCCAGAGCTTCGTCGTGTGGCTTGGCAAGGAAGTCGGGTGGCCCGTGATGCGGGAGCTGCTCGAGCACGTCGCTGACGGGCAGATCCCCGAGGGCGCGTTCGAGAACGAGCCGCCGTTTGACGCGTGGGTCGAGAAGCTCACCGGTCGCAAGCTGGCCTTCTGGATTCCGCCGTGGCGCGACCACGTCGTGGAGTCATCGCGACCCTGGTACCACCTCTTCCTGCGTGATCTGTGGGGAACGCTCTGGATGGCGCTGGCCTTGGTGGCCGCCATTGCCTACTGGTTCATCCGCCGCCGTCGTCGCAAGCAGATCGAGGCGTTGCCGGACGAGGGTGGACCTGGCGACGTGGGGTGAGGTGAAGAACGGGGCGGGGACGCCGGGAGCCTGGGGAAAGAGGCGGGGGCAGACAGGGCTCGAGCCGACGCCCCGCCCCGTGAAGAGCAGGACGTAGAGCGCCACGGCAACCGCCTGGGTCCACGAGGACGGGCGTCGAGAGGTGACGTGGTCGCGCATGCCCTCTGCTTTGCACGTGAAGTGCCATCACGAGCGGGCATGGGAATCGCGCTCGTCCGTGTGAATCGCGCCGGATCGCGCCACGCGGTGCGGAACACGTCCTGGCCTCGGAGGCCTGATCCTCGGGCCGCGCCGCCAAGCGCCCTGGCGGATGGGGGGAACGCCCGCTCCAGATCGCAGGTCGCGGATGGGAATCGGCGCGACCAATCACGCCAGATCGCGCCACGCACGCGGCGCGTCAGCGCAGGCCTTCGCTCCGCGCGCCGTGTTGCCGGCGGTAGCGGCGAGCCTTCGCTTCGCCCGTCATCTCGATGAGACCGCGATCGGCCAAGGCGTTCAGCTCGCGATTCACCGTCCGATGGGCGAGGCCCATGCGGTCGGCGAGCTCGGCAGCCGACCACCATCCCGTACGCATGGTGGTCAAGAGCGCCTGGGCCCGGGGGGCGAGGTGGGTCGGGCGAACGGCGCGCCGGCGGGCTTCGCGCCTGCCGTCGATGGCCTGGCGGATCGTGGCGGCGGGGATCTCCGTGTCGTCACACAGCAGCGCTGCCGCGCGCAGGATGTTCTCGAGCTCGCGCACGTTGCCGGGCCAGTCGTAGGCAACAAGGGCGGCCAACGCCTCGGGGTGCAGGGCGCGCTCGGGCGCATGACGCGCCAGAAGGTGACTCGCGAGCAGGGGAACGTCCTCGAGTCGCTCGCGGAGGGGCGGTAAGCGCAAGGTGACGGCGGCCAGGCGGTGGTAGAGGTCCTCGCGGAAGCGCCCGTCGCGACGGGCCGCTTCCAGATCCCGGTTGGTCGCAGCCACCACGCGAACGCTCACGTCGCGGCTGGCCACACTACCCACGGGCCGCACCACGCCGTCCTGCAGCACGCGCAGCAGGGCCACCTGCAGCTCCGGCGATGCCTCGCCGAGCTCGTCCAGGAAGAGCGTGCCGCGATGGGCACGCTCGAAAAGGCCCTTGTGATTGCGGACGGCTCCGCTGAAGGCTCCGCGAACGTGGCCGAACAGCTCGGAGAGCAACGTGTCGCCCCGCAGCGTCGCGCAGGACGCGGCCACGAACGGGCGCTGGGCACGGCCGCTCGTGAGATGGATGGCGCGCGCCACGACCTCCTTGCCCGTCCCGGTCTCGCCCAGCAAGAGGACGGGCACGTCGCCGCGTGCGACGCGCCATACGTCGCTCATCACCTGTCGCCAGGGGGCACTGTTGCCGACGATGCCCTGCACGGGGCGCAACGCGGGACGCGACTCGATCGCGCCAGCGCTGGCGGGAAGGGACTCGCGAGGGGCCACACCGTCGGGCTCGGCAAGACGCTCGCGGAGGAAGCCGAGAACCACCCGCACGGCTTCCACTTCTTCGGCCCGGAAGGCGCGACCGCGCGCCAGGCAAGCCGTTCCATCCCCCAGCGGGAACGAAAGCACGCCGCCAGGTCGGCGCTGCTCAGGCCGCCAGAACTCCGGACGAGGCCGAACGCGCCGAGCGGTGATCTCGCGTTCGCGCACGAGACAGCGAATCGTCCACGTGCCAAGCGTGTGATGACGCTGGTGCTCGAGGGCCCGGTAGCCACCGCCTTCGTAGTGAAGCAGGACGCGTGCGCCGACCATGCGCGCCAGCTCGCGTACGACACGATCATGTAGGCCGCGAGCGTCCGTTCCGCGTCCCACCGCCACCAGCGCGTCCAAGGCGGCAATCGTCGTTCGCACGCGCGACCGCCGACGCCGCGGCGGAAGCTGCCGAACCGCCGCCATGAGCGCCCGAACAGGAGTCCTCCCGCCTCTCAGCGGCGGCGAGAACGAACGCAGCACCGCGCGGCAGTGCTCTTCGTACAGCTGCAGCAGTCGCGGTCGCGGCCCTTTCGGCCGATGGGTCCGTTCCAGCTTGCGCAGCGCCTCATATCCACGCCGCGCACGCACGGCGATCTTCGCGGCCCACGCAACCCGTCCCGCGCGCAGCGCCGCGATCGACGCGCACTTTGCCACCACCACGCGTCGCGCCCAGGCCGTCTCCTCCGGCAGCCTCCGCACCAAGAACCGCGTCATCCGCAGCCCGATCTCCTCGCCCAGCATCACCCTCGCGCACAACCGATCGGTTGCGGCGCCGGCGGACACGCCTAGACCCTCGGTGGCCAGCGACCGTGCCATTCGAGAGCTGCGAACGGCTGCCAGCAGGCCGACGAAGGTACTCAAGCCGTCTAGGAAGGCGCTTTCGTCCCGCGGATCCGTCCTAGCGAGGGCGCCGAGGCTGTACTCACTTAGGGCAACTCGCGCCTTCGCCCCCGCCAGGGCGTGCAACTGTTCGGCCCGACCGAGAGCGTTGCTCTGGCAGGCGCTGATGACCGCCGAACAGGCTTCGTCGAATTGTGGGGCAACGTAGCTGCCGCTTGCGCCTCCCTGGCAAACGGCCCGGACCAGATGGGCCTCGGGTCTGTATGGCGGGGCTGCGCGCCTCCACGCATCTACAAGGACGCGACCATCCCGTCGCGCAAGACGCCCGCTTGACGTAGCGAAGAACGTGATTGCGCCGGTCACTAGCCACTCTGACAACTGTCCGTTTGCTAGCAGTACAGGTCTTGCGATCCGCGTCGCAGCGCCGATCCCACTGGTGCTCGTGTACTGCTCCACGAGCTTGCGTCGCAGACTCCGCAAGCTGGCAGCCCTGACAGACAATCCTGCTCTTCTTGCCCGCTTCTCCGCCCGTCCGAGCGAGCGCAGGCGTGCACCGTCGGGCAGGTGAGAGGGGAGACGGCGCCGTAGAACCGCTTCAGTCGCTAGCGCCCGCAGCAGGGCCCCGGGTGGCGAGAACGGCGTCGTGGCCGCTAGGGCTGTGAGCAGGCGGTTCGGAAGGGGGTCGCTGGGCCTCCTGGATCTCGCCAGCTCGCTGGCGACTGACTCCACTATGGCTCTGACGTTCATCGCCGCTTGCACGCGAGAACGGACGTACCTGGAGACGAGATCCGCCCTCGCCTTCGACGCGGCCTCATCCGTACTTGGAAGACTCAGAGCGGATTGAATCGCCGCGATCGACGGTGCGATGTGGGGAGGGCCTTCCCGCCCTGGTGTAGGCGGTCGCCAGAAACTGGGACGCCGTGGAGAAGCTCCGCTGTGCAACGCCTTGAGGACACGCCGCGTCTGGGGGGTCCAACTGCAGAGCGCCGCGAGCGCGAGGACCAGTGCGAGTTGCTCGCCCTCAAGGGGGTCGAACTGCACTCCGATGACGGACGGAAGTGGGAGGCACCGCCGGCGGCGCCGACAGAGTTCCAGCAGCAGAGACCTCAGCGCAGGCGACGAATCCCGTCCCTTGACGACCACGCGAGCCGCAGAGGCGGCCTCGCGGGCGTGGGCCCTGCCGCTGCCTGGGCAATGGCCAGGTAGCGAGCCTCGAGCGGGGAGCGTCCGCGGTCTAATCACTAACAAGGGCAAGACGCAGGCTTGCCGCAAGCTGTGTGAAGCCAGAAGTCCGGCGCTTGTGGCTCGCAGGTCCATCGCATTGTTAGCGTAGATCGCGTAGACCGGAACAATCAATACTGTCATTGTTAGGTGTGCCCGCGGGCTCCGTCCACTTTTCTCAACGGACAGACTTGCGATTCTTGGGCACATGTCTAATCATTTGGACGCACTGCGCGGGGCCCACGAGGACAACTCGGGGGGCGCTCCGCGCTCGGGAGTCCGCCATGAAGTACGTCCTCCTCCTCGCCGTGGGTCTTGCCGCGCTTGGCTTGGTCGCCAGCCCGGCCGACTCGAAGGTCATTTCCAACGGCGTGGGCGCCGCCTACTCGGACATGGGTCCGATCGGTGTCTTGGACATCGTGGCCGACCCGGGCCAGCCGTTCTTCGCTTGGAACGTCAACGGCACCGTCGTTGCGACGGGCGTGCTCGAGACTGGGCAGACCTCGGCGTGCGTCTTGGTCGAGCCCGGCACGAACGGCTGCCCGCTCAACCTGCTGGTTGGTGGCGAGATGCTTGTCGTCAGCTCCGACGACAACGGCTGGGTGTTCGAGTAGTCACAACTCGCGCGCTCGCGCTGACACTGAGGCCGCATAGCGCCCACCCGGGGTGCTCTGCGGCCTTCTTACGTTTTGGACAGGAGCTAGCCGGCGCGGCGTCGGATGCAGTCTTCGATGACTCCGTCGATCGTCTGGAGCGGGAACGGCTTCGCCAGTAGTGCGCGCGCCCCAGCATTTCGGACGCCAGCATCCTCCAAGTACGACGCGCGTCCGGTCATCAGCACGATATCCAGTCCTGGGTGGATCGATAGGGCCTGCTTGCAGAGTTCGATTCCGCTCATCCCCGCCATGGAGATGTCGGTGATGAGTAGGTCGGGCGGATCACCAGACATGAGGAGTTCGACCACCTGAGGGGCCGCGCTAGATGCCGAGACATCGTGTCCGACCTGCTCCAGGTACCGGCGGAGTGGCTCTCGCACGTTCTCGTCGTCGTCGACGACGATGATGCGCAACGAGCGACTGAGTTCGGGTGCCGGCAATTCGGGCCGCTCGGTAGGTGTGTGTGCAACCGCCGAGAAGTGCGGCAGTACGACCCGCATCACGGTTCCCGAAGAGTTCGTACGCAGCACGCTCAGAGCTCCCGAGTGGCGCTCCATGATCTGCGCGGACAGGGGCAGGCCCAGGCCCGACCCCCGGTCTCCCTTGGTTGTGTAGAACGGATCGAAAATGCGCGGCAGCACCTCAGGTGGGATGCCAGGTCCTGAATCCTCGACTTCAATGGAGATGTGTGGCCACTCCAGGTGCGCGCGAATCTCAATGCGCCCCTCATCGCCACAAGCATCGAGAGCGTTCTTGAGCAAGTTCGTAACGACTTCTCGCAGCTCCGTCGCCGAGCCCAGAGACTCGAGGCCGTCCTGTGTGAACACGCGCACATTCACGTGCCGAGCGCGCGCTGGACCGGTCCAGAGCGGCCGCAGGAACTCCACCGCCTCATCAACGATGCTCGTCACGTTGACGCGCACGAAGCCGCGCTCACGCTGGCGCCGGGTAAATGTCTGGAGGCGCTGGACAATCTCCGCAGCATCCAGGGCGGCCCGTTCGACCAGTAGGAGTTCCCGCTGTACGTGCGAGTCCAACTTCCGCTCAAGGCGCAGCAACTGCATGCGGGAGAGGATGCCCGTGAGCAGATTGTTGAACTCGTGCGCAACTCCGCTACTCAGCTCACCCAGAGTCCGAAGTCGCTCGCCACGAATCAGGCGGTCCTGCGCGCTGCGCAACTCGGCCATGCTCTGCTTTAGTTCAAACATGAGGAGGCGAGCCTCGAGGCGGCCGGCCACCTGCTCCGCAAAGAGACTCAGGATCTCCAGGTCCACTTGGTCGAACGAAGCCGCGGCCGATGCCACGTCCGCGTAGACAACTCCGTAGAACTTC
Organism: Planctomycetota bacterium; assembly: GCA_020631815.1. Taxonomy (GTDB): domain Bacteria; phylum Planctomycetota; class PLA2; order PLA2; family JAEUHO01; genus JACKGW01. Next base: position 49,489 of record JACKGW010000016.1, read on the forward strand.
TCATGCCGCAGCATGGGAGCGCAGATGATCGAGCGAAGAGCTAGCTTCGTGATGCTAGGACGCTGCATCAGCTCTTCGTCGCCAAACACGTCGTGCAGAATCAACGGTCGCCGGAGCTCGATCGCGCGCTTCACGACCGTTTCGGAGACCGTTGGGTCCAGGCCCCGTGCTCTTGCGGCATCGCTCATTGCCGTCGTGACAACCTGGGAGCCATCGGGGAGCCGGCGGACAACGAGAGCTCGCTCGCAGCCGGTCATCTCGACGGTCAACTGAGATACCTTGCGCGTCAGTTCATCGATGTCGCCGGTGGCGTCCAACTCCGATGTGGCTTGAAGCACGTGGCGCAAGGCTCGTGTGAGGCGCCCGTCGCTTGAGCTTGCGGTGCCTACGCTGCTGATGAGTCTGTGCGCGTAGGCCTGGAGGGCGCCCAGAGAGTAGGCCGCTGGCGAGGCCTCAGCGTTTCCGGCGAGACTGGCTCGCGCGACATGGAACTCTCGCGGCAGCCGCCAAGCTTGACTGCGCACGTCTGGCCGTCCCAGAACCTCCGCGAGTCCGCCAACCGCATCGCTGAAGGCGCGGATCCTCTCGCTCTTTGCGACGTTCTGCATTGCCGCATGCAGGGCCGTCGCTCGGAGGTGAATCAGCTGCTCACCGCTATGGCGCGAGTAGCGAACGACCATATCCAGTGCGCTATGCCAGCGTGCGGCATCCTTCTGCCGGGACTGCGACGCCAGCCGAAGCACCATCTCGAAGGCGATTCGACGAAGCGGGCCCGAGGCACCGGGGTGCATTTCCGGACCGGGCAACATTGCCCCGAGGAGTCGTGTGAGCTGCTCCGGCGCCACCTGCCCCTTGCGGATACGCCGCGCCACCAAGTAGAGACGGTAGGCGGCCCGGTCTCGACTGGCTCCCCGCATCGGTCGGGGGCTGTGTGCGCCCGCTGCTCCGGGGCTCGCGCGCAGTTCGGCCAGCAGTGCCATCAGAGGCGACAGCGCAGTGGTGCGCGGCACCACAGGATCAGGGCTTGGCGCGGTCCGTTGGTCGCCTCGCGTCCGAGAGCGCCCGAGGTGTAGAAGCACTTGGCGTACGGTGGCCTGGCGATGTCGCCTGTGCTCACCAGGCCCTGGTCCCTTGCGCCCGAGGCTTCCAATCTGCCGTAGCAGTTCGCATGCACGCTGGTATCGCCCACGCGCGGCGCATAGGGGTGCGAGCAGATGTGCCGTGAAGGCAGTTCTGTAAATGCTGCGGCTGGCTTCGGCAGCTGCCATTGCACGCTCGAACGTCTGATCTGCCAACCCGCAGCTCAGCTGTTGATCGTAGACCTCCCCCAGCATTGACAGCATGGCAGAGACCATTTCGGCGTTCCCATGGCGAAGCGCCGTGGAGCTGGCTCGCTGCAGGAGTGCGCTACATGCCGTTCCTTCCCCCCCGATGAACAGCACCCGTGCGAGGTTGTACGAGGTGGCGAGGATGCCCTTGACGTTGGAGGAGGCGACGCGCAGGTCCAGAGCCATGGAGAGCGTTTCAACGGCGCGGTCACTTTGGCCGCTCTCTTGCAGCGCAGCTCCGAGGTTGTTCATGATGCGCGCTCTGAGGTCCTCATGGGACGTGGGAGCGTCGCGGAGCGCATGCTCCAGCAGCCTTGAGGCCCAGACCGGATGTCCATACATCAGGAGGCACTGAGCGTGCAAGCTGCGAAGCTCGGCGAGGCTCTCTGCGGGAAGGGAGCGTCCGGTTCGCGCGGCAAGGCGCCCTGCGCGGCACGCCTCTCGCAACCCGGCCTTGTCGCGGCGGGCGACGGCCAGGGCACCCCTTACGAGATGAACATCGACCAGGAGGGCGTCGCCTGCACTCGGGCAGGGCGCGTTGGCGAGTACCTGCCCAGCAAGTTGCAGCTGCCCCGTCCGAATCAGGACCTCGCACAGTCGCGCAGCGCCGGACGAGCCGAGATGCAACTGGCTCGCCTGTACTGCAAGCACGCGTGCGAGCTGTGCCGAGGGTCGATCACTCGAAAGGAGTTGTACGGCAGCGAGGCCCACGTCGGCTTCAACGAGAAGCTCTGGCGACCTAGCGAAGAGGCGGGACACCTGCCACCGCAGTTCGTAGCGCTCGGCTGCCTCAAGAGTGGCCATCGCACTGATGGCCGTCTGCACGGCTGCAGCCACATCGCCAAGGCGCACAAGCGTGCCGATTCGCTGCGGCGCCGAGAGTCCGAATTCATCGCTGCGAGCTAGGTGGATGGCCGTGTCACGCACGCCGTCGGTCTGCGTAGAGTCGAGGCGCGTGGCGATCTCCGCCTGCACCCGCTCATTGCGGAGGCGGACGTAGGTGCGGCCGGCGTGCTCGTGCTGGCGGGTGAGGTGGTGGAAGGCGCCGGTGGAGGCCGGGCCACCGGGCGGGTAGAGGCCGGGCGTGTCGATGGGGAGGCCGGAGGGGAAGAGCGCGAGGAGGCCGGCGCGCCGGAGGTCCTCCGGGCCGAGCTGGTCGATCAAGCGCATCTCGGCGGGTGAGGCCTCGTGGCGCTCGCGATACTCGGCGAGATGGGTCAGGTCCCAGGCCCAGGCGTCGGCCTCGTGCTTCACGTCTCCGCGCGCACAACCCTGCGACAGGAGGTTGGACAGTCGACCCGGCAAGCCCTCGGTGAACGAGGCAAGGTGCGTGCTGTCGGTGTCGTCGAGGTCCAGGCCGGGCATGCGGTCGGCGACGAAGGCGCGCACGGCTTCCGCGTCGAAGAGCTCCGGAGTGATCGCCTCGAGCGTCTTGGTACGACGGTCCGGAAGCGTGAAGTCCTCGGTCTCTGCCTCGCCCACGTCCAGGACGAGGCCGATGCGCGCCGTCGTGCTCGACTGCGACATCCAGCGCGCCTGGAGATAGCGCGTCAGGGCTTGGAGACCGGTCTTGGCGTCCTCGGTGAAGTCCTCGAAGGACTGCACGAGAAGCAGCACGCTGCGGGGCTCGGTAGCCGCCTCGATGAGCGAGACGATCTGCTCGACGGCCGCGTCGACGCTCTCGGGCCGCGCGCCGTTCGTGGCGCTGTCCATGTGCAGGTGAGCGCGGAGGCCCAGGGCAAGGTCGCGGAACGGGCGGATGGCCGCGTCACGGTGCGCGTCACCCTGCAAGCACACGACCGGCAGCTCGGCGCGGCGAGCGGCATCCAAGGCGTGACCGGCCAGGCGCGTGACGCCGCTGTCGGTCGCCCCGCGCACGAGGATGACGGGGATCCGGCGCTCGGCCGGGCCCTCGGGTTCTTGCCCGGGCGCGTGGTCCAGCGTGGCAACGAGCTGCTCGATGACCTCGCAGCCCTTCTCGTTGCCGATCATGGCCCCGCCGCGCGTGACCTCCGCGGCCTCCGGGGCCGTGAACATCGGCAGTTCGGCAGCCCGAGCGGTCGCCAGGGCTCGGATCAGGGCCAGACCGTCGTGGGGGCGGTGGTTGGGCTCGCGATCGAGCAGGGTGGCGATCAGCTCCTCGGCCCATGCGGGGGCATCCGGGTGCACCTCGCGCAGGCGCGGCGCCCGCTCCTTGCGGCGGCGGCCAAGGACCTCCCCTGCCCGGCCTTCGATTGGCTCGCGGCCGCTGGCCAAGCGGAACGCCACGAGGCCCAGGGAGTAGAGGTCGACGCGGTGGTCGTGCTCGCCCTCCTGGGTCATCTCCGGGGCCATGTAGCGAGGCGTGCCTCGACCAAAGCCGCGGATCGCGCCTACGTGGGCGAGACCGCCGTCGGTCAGCACGAAGTGGGGGGAGCCGTCCCGCCACTCGAGCATCCAGTTGCCGGGCGTGACGTCGTAGTGGATCAGGCCGCGGCGGTGCAGCGCTCCGAGCACGCGGGCGCCCTGCTCCAGGAACGCCGCGACGAGCTCCTCGGACTGCGGGCCCTCGAGGTCGGCCAGGCTCGTGCCGTGGACGAAGCGCGTGACCTCGAACCAGCCGGTGTCGCTCCAGGCGCCTACGTCGAGCACCGTGGCCCAGTTCGGGTGGCGGAACCAGCGGAGCACGTGGTCCGCGCTGGTGTCGCGGCGACCGCCTACGAGCTCCTCGACGAGCTTGAGCGCCACGACCTCGCCGGCGCGGGCGAGGTCCTCCGCTAGATAGACCTTCCCCTGGCTCCCCTCGCCTACGCGGCGGAGGAGGCGGTATCGTCCCTGGACGAGTTGGCCTGTACGGTCGTCGCTCGCCATGAGTGCGGTGCCTGGGTCTCCGGGCACCTATCGGCAGAGGCGGGACTCCAGCCTTATGGCCGGTGCAACGACCTCGACGATCGTCAACGTCGATCGATCCTCCGAGTAGGCCGTTCTTCGTGCGAACACGGCGCTACGTGGAGCTCCGGCCAAGCGTCGCGCGCTCAGGCCCGGGCGCCGAGCCCTTCGAGCACCGTCTCGATGCGGGCCATCAGCTCGGCGGCGAAGTCGTTCTCTGCGTCGCGCAAGGGGCGGTCGTGGGGCGGCTCGGTCCAGCGCATCGGAGGCCCGAATGCCACGCGCACGCGAGCAGCACGTGGGTGCTTGGCGCCGGCCGGCCACGCGCGCCGCGCGCCGACGATGCCGACCGGCACGATCCACGCGCCGGTTCGGCGAGCCAGGATGGCAACGCCGCGCTGCCCCGAGCCTCGACGGCCGTCACGCGAGAGGCGGCCCTCGGGGAACAGGCCGACCGCCTGGCCGCGCTTGACCGTTGCGATGGCACGCCGCAGGCCGCGGCGCGCCAAACGCCCGGCGTCGACGGGGATTGCGCCGACGAGCGCGAAGAACCAACGCATCGGCTTCCACGCGTAGAAGTCGTTGGTCATCACGAACGTCACGCGGCGTCGCATGACCATCTGCACGAACGCCGGGTCGAGGTACGACTCGTGGTTGGGACAGAGGACGATCCGTTGGTTGCGAGGCACGCGCGCGCGGCGCCCCACGCGCCGCACGCGGAACATCGGTGACGTGCTCAGCATCACCATCGTCTTGAGGGCGGTGTAGCCGGCCTCGTACGCGATGCGCCACGCCCGGCCCAACGGGCCGGGGCGATTCAGTCGGCGGCGCAGCGCGGACATGACGGCGCGCTGCGGCTAGACGCCTACTTGTCCGAAGGGCCCTCGAGCTCGGTGCGCAGCTCGTTGGCGCGATCGAGAAGCTCGCGGATGTGCGCGGTCAGCTGGCGCTTGCTCTCGCCGTTCGGCATGAGCTTGTGCGC